>CAZDGC010000087.1:0-16073 GCA_964504885.1 uncultured Opitutus sp. | reverse complement strand
CGTTGAAACCCTGAGGGAGGACGGTGTTCACCTCGTCGAGCAGCTTGGTCGGCAGATCGATATCAAAGGTCCTCCCGGTCTGCTCATCGTGAAAGTGGGCGTGCGGCTGAAGGTTGGGACAGTAGCGGGTGGGACCACGCTCGAAATTGACCGCCTTGACGAGGTTGCACTGCACCAGGGTCTCGAGGCAGTTGTAGACGGTGGCGAGGGAGATGGTGGGCAGTTCGGGCTTCACGCGCGCAAACACCTCCTCGGCGGTGGGGTGATCGCGCTTCCGGAGCAGCACATCGTAAACTACCTCGCGTTGGGGAGTGGCGCGCAGGCCGGAATCGGCCAGCCGCTGCGTGAGGGAATCGGGTGAAGTCGGGGAAGACATCGAGAAAGTGGGAGCGAAATCTAGAAGCTCCGGGAACCAATTGGAATGGTTCTAAGTTTCAAGTAGGAATTGGAATAATTCCAAGTATCAATAGGCAGTTATTGAAGGAGAATAATTTAAGCTGAAAACCCGGACTCTGCGGGCGCGAGATTTGGTCTCTTGGGACCGACCACCCGCCGAATGGGCATCGGGCTCGATCTCAGTCCGTTCAGCTTCGGCGGCGGTTGCTGCGGAGGGAATTCCCGGGGCTACGGGCGGGGTTCGCGGAAGCACCAGTGCCACGGCTCAAAGCCGATCCCGAACGGGTTGTCTCTGGCGTAGGAGAGGCGGAAGCCGTAACGGCCGGCATGTTCCTGCAACCAGCGGAAGGCGGCGGTGCTCGCGAATTCCTCTTCAAGTTCCAGATGTCCCGGGCAGCCGAGGTCGAGGGCGCGTCCGGTGTGGTGTTCGCTGAAGCCGGGGGCGGCGACCAGGCGCAGAATCGACGCGAGAGGCTGACCGGCCGCCAGTTTGCCGCGGATGATCTCCGCCTGGCGTGCGGTCGAGCGAAAGCCTGAAACAGGCACCAGCTCCGTGCCGTCCTGCTGCGCGGCGCGGCGCAGCAGTCCCCAGGCGGCAGCAGTGCGGGCGGTTACCCGCACCGGGCGGCCGTCACGGTTGATGGCGATCCCGACCAGGTCGGATTCCGGCGCCTCCGCATGGAAGGGCAGGCCGTGCGCAGCGACGTAATCGGTCGGAATACCCAGTTCTCGGTGCAGGTCGGCAAGCGTGGCGGGAAGCGGTAACGGGGCGTTCACACGCGGACGTCAGCCGCTGTGTTCGGCGAGCCAGCGTTCGGCCTCGATGGCGGCCTGGCAGCCCATGCCGGCGGCAGTGATGGCCTGGCGGTATACATGGTCGGCGCAATCACCCGCGACGTACACACCCGGAAGCCGGGTCTGCACCTGCGAGCCGGGGGCGGGGATGAAGTACCCGTTGGCGTCGACTTCGAGCGGGGGAGCGAAAGCCTTGGTGTTGGGAAGGTGGCCAATGGCGACGAACACGCCCTTCACGGGCAGCACCGTCTCCGCACCGGTTTTCACGTGGCGCACGCGCAGGCCGGTGACCGCATTCTGGGCCACACCTTCGACCGCCACGGGCACGCTGTCCCAGACGCATTGGATCTTTTCGTGCGAAGTCACGCGGTCGGCCATGATCTTCGAGGCGCGCAAGGTGTCGCGGCGGTGGACCAGATAAACACGGGAAGCGAACCGGGTGAGAAAGAGCGCCTCCTCGGCCGCGCTGTCGCCGCCGCCGATGACCGCGACCTCCATCCTGCGGTAGAATGCGCCGTCGCAGGTCGCGCAGGTCGTCACCCCCTTGCCGCCGTAGAGCTCCTTTTCTCCGGGGATGCCGGTGAGGCGCGGGGAGGCGCCGGTGGCGATGATGATGGCTTTCGCCAGCAGGGTGCGATCGCCGGCCCGAAGCTGTCGTGGCTGGCCGGAGAAATCGACCGACTCGACCAGTGCCTGCTCGAAGCGCGCGCCGAAGCGCGTGGCCTGTTCGCGGAGGTTCTGCATGAGCTGAAACCCATCCACGCCGTGCGGGAATCCGGGAAAGTTCTCCACCTCGCTGGTTGTCGTGAGTTGCCCGCCGGGTTGGGCACCTTCGAGCACCAGTGGGTTAAGATTGGCGCGTGCAGTGTAGATGGCGGCGGTCAGGCCGGCGCAACCGGTGCCGACGATGACGACGTTTTCGACGGTGGGTGAGGACATGGAGACGGGGAAATGAGGCCAACGCGAGGCGCGGCGCAATCTTGGAGATGGGTGGAGGTCGCGGCGGCGGCGAATCTTCGGGTCGGCGGTGACGCGTGGAAACTCAACCGGGGAATTCTCCGCTTCCGGCAAGAGTTGGAGTTGCCGCGGCGGCGGGGCTTGTCTCTTTTGCGCGCGCCCCTCGGGAACGGGAGGCGCGCCTACCGCCGCCCGCTCGTTTCCAAGAACCGTTTTCGACGGCGCCTGCCCAAGGTTTTCCCCTCCGGGACACCCACTCCCCACACCCACGCATGACTGTTTCCACCCCGACCAAGACCCCGGCCGCGTCCGCGCGCGCCCGCTACATGACCCTGATCGCCGCCTTCCTCGGTTGGATGTTCGACGGCTTTGAGATGGGCCTGTTTCCGTTGATTGGGCAGGCCGCGCTGAAGGATCTCCTCGGCCCGGCCGCGCCAGCGTCCGATGCCGCGCAGTGGTTTGGCGCCATCATCGCCGTGTTTCTGGTGGGGGCGGCGAGTGGCGGGGTGCTCTTCGGCTGGCTTGGCGACAAAATCGGCCGCGTGCGGGCGATGTCGCTCAGCATCTTCACGTATGCGATTTTCACCGGCCTGTGCGGCTTTGCGACCGAGGCGTGGCACATCGCGGCCCTGCGTTTCATCGCCTCGCTCGGCATGGGCGGCGAGTGGTCTCTCGGCGTGGCGTTGGTGAATGAGGTCTGGCCGGGCAAGGGACGCGCCCTGATCGCGGGCCTGATCGGCGCGGCGGCCAACGTCGGTTTCCTGCTGGTCGCGCTGCTCAGCATGGGGCTGGTCGGTTTCATCGGTGGCGTCGAGGTGATGCTCAAGGGGCTCGGCCTCTCCGACGCCGCCACCCAGAGCCTGCTGGCCAATTCGGCGTGGCGCTTCCTGATGATCAGCGGTGCCTTCCCGGCGCTGCTGATCTTCTTCATCCGGCTGTTCGTGGCGGAGTCCGAGCGCTGGCAGGAGGAGAAGGCCCGGGGATCAACCTCGCACTGGAGCAACCCGGATCTGATTGGCGTGGCGGTGGCCTGCACCGCCGCCCTGACGATCATCTGGGTGTGGTCGCCCGCCATGGCCCGGCTCCACTGGTCCGTGGCGGCGGGCATCACCCTGGCCGGGCTGGGAGTGGCCCTGCTGGGCTACCTGTATCCAGTCAAGCAGTACCTGGCGCGGGCGCTGGCGGCGGGCTCGCTGCGGCCGGAGATGCGGGGCCGGGTGCTGCGAAACATGCTGTTCGGGGCGGCGCTGGCCGGCGTGGCGCTGCTCGGCACCTGGGGGTCGATCCAGTGGGCGCCGCGGTGGGCGGCCGAGTTGCTGCCGGACACCGCGACCGTCAAGCACTACGCCAAGGAGAAGACCCAGATCGCAACCTCGGTGGGCGCGATCCTCGGCACCATCGCGGCCGCCCTGACCGCCGGAGTCCTCGGCCGGCGGCTCACCTATGCGGGCATGTGTTTCGCCTCGGTCGCCGTCGCGCTCTATTTCTATCAGGGACACGCGGCTTTCGACGGCGGCTTTCTCTTCGCCGCATTTCTCGCCGGCGGCGTCACGGCGGCCTTCTACGGGTTCTTCCCCCTCTATTTCCCGGAGCTCTTTCCCACGGCCGTGCGGGCCACGGGCCAGGGTTTTGCCTTCAACTTCGGCCGTATCGTGGCCGCCATCGGAGGATTGCAGACCGCCACGCTGATGAAGGCCTTTGACGGCAGTTTCGCCCAGGCCGGGTCGGTGATGTCCGCGATCTATCTCGTTGGCATGGTCATCATCTGGTTCGGGCCGGAAACCAAGGATCGGGAACTGCCGGAGTGACAGGGGTTGCGCCGTGCTGACTTCGCGCCGAGTGTCCGGCCCTGTGCCCCCCGTTTCCACCCATTCGCCGGCGGTGCCGGCCGCCGATCGCGAGCCCCTCTGGGATCCGCGGCGCTGGCTGCCGACCACCCGGGACGAGGTGGCGGCGCGCGGGTGGGACACGCTGGACGTCATCTTGATCTCGGGCGATGCCTACGTTGATCATCCCGCCTTTGGCACCGCGGTGATCGCGCGCCTGATCGAGCGCGAGGGGCTGCGGGTGGCGATCGTGCCGCAGCCCAACTGGCGCGATGACCTGCGCGACTTCCGCAAGCTCGGCGCGCCGCGCCTTTTCTTCGGCGTCACCGCCGGGTGCATGGATTCGATGGTCAATCGCTATACCGCGGCAAAAAAGCTGCGCAGTGAGGACGCCTACACTCCGGGAGGAGCGCACGGTTTCCGGCCCGACTATGCGGCGACGGTTTACGCGCGCCTCCTGAAGCAGCTCTTTCCGGAAGTGCCAGTGCTGCTCGGGGGCATCGAGGCCAGCCTGCGGCGGGTGACGCACTACGACTATTGGTCGGACACGCTGAAACCCGGCATCCTGGCGGACAGCGGGGCGGACCTGCTGGTCTATGGCATGGGCGAGCTCCCGCTGCTGGAGATCCTGCGGCTGCTGAAGCAGGGCGTACCGTTTTCGTCGCTCAAGACCATTGCGCAGACGGCCGTGTGGCTGCCGGACGGGGCGGTCGCGCCGAAGATCCGGCATTGGGAGGACTTCACGCTGCATTCGCACGAGGAGTGCCTGCGGGACCGCGCGCTCTACGCAAAAAACTTCAAGGACATCGAGACGGAGTCCAACCGCGTTAAGGCGCGCCGCCTCCTGCAGCCGACGGGTGGACGCCTGCTGGTGGTGAACCCTCCGTTCCCGACGATGAGCGAGCGACAGATCGACTCGAGCTTCGACCTGCCGTACACGCGCCTGCCGCATCCGCGGTACCGCAAGCGCGGGCCGATTCCGGCCTACGAGATGATCAAGCACTCGATCAACCTGCACCGCGGGTGCTTCGGCGGGTGCAGCTTCTGCACCATTTCCGCCCACCAGGGGAAGTTCGTCGCGAGCCGGAGCAAGGCCAGCATCCTGCGCGAGGTCGAGTCGATCAAACAGATGCCGGATTTCCGCGGCACGATTACCGACCTCGGCGGCCCTTCCGCGAACATGTACCGGATGAAGGGCCGGGAGCAGTGGATCTGCGACGAATGCGTGCGCCCGAGCTGTATCTGGCCCGACGTCTGCCGCAATCTCGACACCGACCACACCCCGCTCCTCGAGATTTACGAGGCGGTGCGCCGCACCGAGGGCGTGAAGCATGCCTTTGTCACCAGCGGTCTCCGCTACGATTTGTTCCTGCACCGGCACGCCGCCGGGAAAGAGAAGGAGAGCCACGAGCGCTACGTCGACACGCTGGTGCAGCACCATGTCTCCGGCCGCCTCAAGGTCGCACCGGAGCACACTTCGGACGCCGTGTTGCGCGTCATGCGCAAGCCCTCGTTCAAGTACTTCCACCGTTTCAAGGCGAAGTTTGACGCCGCGAAGCGGAAGTTCGGCCGGGCGCAGCTTCAGATCATTCCGTACTTCATCAGTTCGCACCCCGGCTCCAAACCCGAGGATATGGCCCAACTCGCCGTCGAGACCAAGGAGCTCGGCTTCAAGCTGGAGCAGGTGCAGGACTTCACCCCGACGCCGATGACGGTGGCAACCGAGATCTATGCGACCGGCGTGCACCCGTACGATCAGAAGCCGGTCAGCGTGGCGCGCACGCCGGAGGAAAAGCAGCAGCAGCGGAGTTTTTTCTTCTGGTACAAGCCCGAGATGCGCGGCGCCCTGCGTGCCACGTTGCGCAAGCTCGGCCTCGACGACGCGGCGTCCAGGCTGCTGGGCGGCGGCACGGCGAAGGATCGCCTGCTGGCGGGTGAGGCGCCGCCGTGCGGCGGGCCGGCGGCGCGGCCGGGATCACCGGCACCCCGGGCCCGGCAGCCGTGGTTCCGCGGCGGACCAAAGAACTGAGGCGGCCAGCGCGAGCCGCGGTGCCTGCGCCGGCTGGCAGGGGCTCATCAAGCCCGGCGGCTTCGCAGCTCTCTGCCAGTTGGTCCACCCTCGCCGGAGCGAAGGCGGGCGTCGTTCAATGCTGAGGCGCGGGACTGGACGGCGTATCGTGGCGATACGAGGTCAACTTGCTGCTCCCGATGGTCGAGGTGGCATACAGGACCAGCGCCGCGCCCAGGGCAATGATCGTGGCGGAGATGCCGGCGGCGGTGTGATACGTTTCCTCCCGCGCCTGCTCTTCCGTCATCTCGCCCTTGGCCGGCGAGTTGTAAACCCGGTTGGCCTCGAAGCCCGCCACTCCGAGCCCTATGACCAGGGCAACCAGACTTCCGATCTGTATGTTTTTCCGTGTGTTTTCCATGGTTCAACATCTCCGATGGTTGTTACGACGTTTGCCTGACTCCGGGCGGTTGCCACTGACGGCAGGTCCGCGCCCCGCCAGAAGCCAGTGGAGAGGCCGTTCTGTCCGGCGGGAATTCCGCACGGAAGCCCGGCTCCGCCGCCGCCTCTCCAGGGGCGGCCAGGACAGGCCGACCCTCCAGGAGGCCGGGCGGGAAACCCACCTCTGTGACAGTGACAATGGCGCTGGGGGCAACACGCTGGCGCTAGTTAGTGCGCCCCGCGTCCTCCGGTCAATCCCGCAGCCGCGCGGTCCGCCTCACCGGTGGAGGCACCACGACTCACCACCCATAACTGCGTTTCACGCGCAACGGTTGATAGAGATCGGCGGGAAGTTCCTGCAGAAACCGGCTGGGACTCTGCAGCATCGCTGGTCCTCCCTTGGTGTTCATCTTCGGAAAACACAGGTACAACTCGTCGCGTGCGCGCGTCACCGCGACATAGAACAGCCGCCGCTCCTCCTCGACGTCACCCGCCTCGATCGCGCGGCGCAGCGGAAAGCTGCCGTCGGCCAGGCCGATCAGGAAGACCGCCGAGTACTCGAGCCCTTTCGCCTGGTGCACGGTCGTCAGTCGCAGCGCGTCCGCCTCGGGATCGACCGAACGGTCGCTGGTCTCGCTGTTGAGGAGCATGATCTGCGCAAGCAACTCCTGCATGTCCTCATAACGGCTGGCGAAGCCGATCATTGATTTCAGGTCGTCGAGGCGGCTGACGTAGTTGGCGTAGGCGCCCTTGAGGTAGTCGCCGTACCAGCCGTCGATGGCCAGATCGACGGCATTGTGCGGCTTCATCGTGCGCATCACGTCGCGGACCTGCTGCAGCGACGCGACGAACTTCGGCCACTCCTCCTTCGAGCCCGCCGGCACGCGGGAGGCGACGTCATCGGTAGCGAGGGCATCGACCAGATCCTGCTGCATCAACCGCGCATGTTCGAGCGCCGCGGTGTGGAGTTTCTGTGCGTTCCGGTCGCCCACCTTGGGCAACAGCACGGCGATGCGCCCCCAGGCGGCGGTGTCGCTGGGGTTGTAGACGAACCGCAGCAGCGCCACCAGATCGCGGATGTGCGCCTGCTCGAAGAATCGCACCCCGCTCGTAATCTGGTAGGGAATCTGCAGCCGCGAGAGCTCGAGCTGCACGTCCAGGGCCTGGAAGTGAGCGCGATAGAGGATCGCGATGTCGCTCAGGGCGCAGCCTTCGTCGACCAGACCGCGGATGCGCTGGACGATGAACTGCGCCTGCTCGCGGCCGTCCATGGTCGACACGAAGTAGGGCTTTTCCGAGTTCGCGCGATGGGGGCGGAGTTCCTTGTCAAAGGCGCGCCCCCGGGGCTGGGCGAGGAGGATGCCGTTGGCAAGGGCCAGGATTTGCGGTGTTGAGCGGTAGTTGGTCTCGATGCGATGGATGGCCGTGCCCGGATGGCGGTCGGGAAAGGTGAGGATGTTCTCCACGTTGGCGCCGCGCCAGGTGTAGATGCATTGGGCGTCGTCGCCGACGGCCATCACGCGGTGATGCGCGCCGATCAGGTCCACGATCTGCGACTGCAGGAGATTGGTGTCCTGGTACTCGTCGACCAGGACGTGCCGGAAGCGGTGCGCGAAATACGCCGCCGTATCCGGCGAGCGCCGCAGCAGCTCGAGCCAGAACTCGAGCAGATCATCGTAGTCGAGCAGGCTGGCGGCGCGCTTGCGCTCGGCGTATTTCTTCGCGAAGCCCGGCACGCGATCGATGATGTCCTCGTACTGCGGGAAGAAGCGCTGGATGGTCTCCGCCGCCGACAACTGCGTGTTGCGCGACAGGGAGATGACCGCATGCAGCGGACCCGGCTTGGGATGGGTCTTGTCCTTGAAAAAGCCGCGATCCGCCTCCTCGACCGCGTCGCGGAGGACGCCTTCGGATTCGTCGGCGTCGAGGATGGTGAAGGTGCGCGGCAGGCCGATCGCTTCGCCGAACATCCGCAGCGCGCGGTGACCGATGCTGTGAAAAGTGCCCCCCCAGAACCGGCCGGGCTCGATGCCGGTGAGTTCGTGGACGCGGTGGAGCATCTCCTTGGCGGCCTTGTTCGTGAAGGTCAGCAGCAGAATCTCCCCCGGGCGCACCCCTTGGGAAAGGAGGTAGGCGACGCGGTAGGTGAGGGTGCGGGTCTTGCCGGAGCCGGCGCCGGCGAGGACGAGCAAGGGTCCCGGTTCGGCGGTGACCGCGTGGTACTGTTCGTCGTTAAGCTGGGCGCGGAAGTCGATCGGCGGAATGCCGTGGGGGGAGTGTTCTGGGTCCAGCGTGAAATCCATGACGGGCGGCGTTCGGGAGCGAGCCGTAGAAGCCCGCAAAAACCGTCGGACGGCGCAAGGGGTTTCCGCGGCGAGGCGCGGCTGGCGGCGATGAGGCCGGCCGCAGGGACGGTCGCTGACTCAATCCACGTACAACTCGCAGATCGTCCAGGGCGTCTCTTCGCGTTCGGCGATGTTCTTGATCCAGACGTATCGCCCCCGGGCGCCGGCGGGGAGGTCGATCACGGTGCGGTTGCGCTGGCCCTGGCCCGTGACGACGGCTGGGCCGGGTTGGGAGGTGTCGTCCGACAGGTGGACGGTGAATTTCTCCGGGAACTCCGCAGTGCGGCCGGTCTGGTCGAGGGTGAGGCGTCGCAGCGGTCGCGAGGCGCGGAAATCGATCAGGATCCACTCTTCGCCGAGGAGAGGCGTGGTCCAGCGCGTGCTGGTCTTGCCGTCGGCCAGGTTGGAGAGCCCGGCGCTGCGGGAGCTCTGATACTTGGGAGCGCCGGCGAGGGAGGCCCGGATGGCGCCGGCGGCGTAGCGGGCGTCGGCGGCGAGCGCGGCGTCCGCTTGCAGTCCCTCGGCGAGGGTGAGGGCGGCGCGATCGTTGGCGCGGGCGAGGAGGGCGAGCGCCTGCCGCCGGGGCGCGGTCTGGTCGGTCGCCTGGAGGAGGCGGGAAACGAGGGTCGTGGTGGCGGGCCGCCACGCCGTGCGGGTGCGCTCGAGGGCACGCAGCGCGGCGTCGATCGCGGCGACCCGCACCGCCGGGAGGGCGGCCTTTTCGGCGATGGTGGCGAGGGAGGGCAGCGCGGTGGCGTCGCTCCAGCGGGCGAGGGCGTCGGTCGCCGCGCGGGCAAGTTTCTCGTCGGGTCGTTGGGCGAGGCGGGCGGCGCACTCGGCGCTGGCGGAGCCGCCGATGCGGGCGAGGGCGGGAAGGAGGCGGAGCGCGACTTCGGGGCGGGCGCTCTCAATGGCGGTGTACACCGCCCGGCCGCGGCTGGCTTCGTCGCGACTGCGCAGGGTGAGGTTGACGACGGCGCGCAGGGCGCGGGACTGCTCGGTGTCGTCGGTGGCGGCAATCGCCCAGTCGATGGCGGTCGGTTGCTCTGAGAACGGAGCGAGTTCGCCGAAGGCGGCGATGGCGGCGGCGCGCACGGCGGGATCGGACTCGCCGCGGGCGCGTTTGAGGAACGGCAAGGCCTCGGTGAGGTGCCGGGGCGCGAGCAGTTCGAGAGCGACGAGGCGCTGGGCGCCGCGGCCGCGTTCGGCGGCGGCGAGGAGGGCGGCGGAGACGTCGGGCCCGTTGAGGCGCACGAGGCTGGTGCGGGCGGCCTTGGCGATCGGGTCGTCGCCGGCGGCGGCTGAGAGCAGCACGCTGACAAGGTCGTGCGAGCCGGGCAGGAAGCCGAGGGCGTTGACCGCTTCGGCGCGCACCGTGGGATCGGCATGGCGGGTGGCGGTGACTGCGGCGGGCACGACGGCGGCGCTGCCGCTGCGGGCAAGGACGGCGAGGGCGCCGATCTGGGTGGGAGCATCCCAGGTGGCCAGCTTTGCGACGACCGCCTGGATGCGCTCGGCCGTGGGATGGGCGGCCAGGGCTTCGAGTGCGACCTGTTTGAACGCCCAATCGTTGCCGCCGAGAATCTCGGCGAGTCGGTCGCCGGAGCCAGCGGAGTCGACGTCGAGCGCGCGGCGGAAGGCGGCGGCGCGGAGGTCGGGCGGCAGTGCGCGGTGGTCCTGCAGTTCGCGCAGCACGCGGGCGGCGTCGGCGGCCGGGAGATGAGCGGTGGCTTCGAGCCGGGCGAGGGCAAGGGTGCGGGCATCAGGGCCGCGGGCGGCGCGGAGGGCGGCCTCCGCGGCCGGGGAGCCGATGGCACCGAGGGCGCGTGCGGCGGCGGCGGCGGTGGCGGCATCCGGGTCGGCGAGCAGCCGGCCCAGCGGGGCGACGGCGGCGGCGGTGCGGCGGCGGCCAAGCGAGTCAATCAGGCCGAGCCGGGTGCGGCCGGCGGTGCGGGCGAGGGCCTGGAGAAAGAGGCCGTCGATCGCAGCGCCGGGCGCGGGCTCGAGGGCGAGGCGGGCGAGGTCGGAACCGCGTTCGTCGGTGAGCAGGGTGGCGAGGGGCTTGAGGGCGGCGGTGTCGCTGCGGGCGGGTGCGGCGGCGAGGATCAAGCCGAGACGCTGGCAGATGGCCTGGCGGGCGGCGAAGGTGGGGTCGGTCCGGCGCAGGAGGGCGAGCAGGCGGGCTTCGAGCGCGGCGAGTCGGGCGGTGTCGGTGCCGGCGGCAGTGATCTCGCGATCAAGTTCGTCGAGGGCGGCTTGGTCACCGGAGTAGGTCAGGCTCGCGAGGGCTGGCGGCGCGGCTTCGGCGGCGGCGAGCGGCAGCGCGGTGAGGAGCAGGGCAGTGCAGAAAGGGCGCAGCATGGCGGTAAGGCAGGCGGGTTTAGAGCGGGTAGCCGGCGCGGCGCGGGCGATCGAGCAGGCGGGATGCGGCCGGATCGCCGGTGACCTCCTCCTTGGCGGGATCCCAGCGGACGGGGCGCCCGAGCTGGGCGGCGATTACGTTGAGGTGGCAGACGGTGGCGCTGCGGTGGCCGATCTCGACGTCGGCGATCGGGTGGCGCCGTGTGCGCACGCAATCGAAGAAATCAAGGTGGTGGTTGTCGCTCGCGTAGAGGTGGAGGTCCTCGCCGCGGAGGGGGCGGGCGGCCAGCTCGGGCGGATCGGTTTCGAGGAAGTCGTCGCGGGAGACCCACACGGTGCCCTTGGTGCCCTGGAACTCGATCATCGATTTCGCGAGATCGTCGTCGCGCTCGACGCGGACGCCGTTGGCGTAGACGTGGGTCTGGAAACGGCAGCCCTCGTAACCGCGGGGGATGAATTCGACGGGCCCGGAGTGATTCATGCCGAGGGCGTTCTGGATGATGTCGAAGTGGTGGGCGCCCCAATCGCCGTTCTTGCGGCCGCCGTACTCGAAAAAGCAGCGCCAGCCGCCGCCGTAGTCGCCCTTGACGCGCGCCTCGTTGAAGGGGCGCCACGGTGTCGGGCCGAGCCAGCGGTCGTAATCGAAGCCGGCGGGCACGGGCTCCTCGGGGAGCGGCAGGGCGGCGGGGAATTTGCCGAGCCGGGTGCGGATGACCTTGAGGTCGCCGATCCAGCCGTTGCGGACGATCTCCGCGGCCTTGCGGAACGACTTGTTGGAGCGCTGCTGGGTGCCGGTCTGGAGTATGCGGCCGTGGCGGCGTGCGACCTCGGTGAGCACGCGGCCCTCGCGCACCGTGAGGGTGAGGGGCTTCTCGCAATAGACATCCTTGCCGGCGCGCATCGCGGCGGCGGAGACGGCGGCATGCCAGTGGTCGGGGGTGCAGACGAAGACGACGTCGATGTCGTCGCGCGCGATGAGCTCCTCGTGGGTGGCGCAGAGCGCCACGCCGGCGGCGCGACGACCACTGTCCTTCGCCTTGCCATAGCTCGTTTCGATGCGGTCGCGGGCCTTCTCGGCCTTGCTGCGAACGACGTCGCAGGTGGCGACGATGCGACAATCGTCGGCGAGGCCGAGCAGGGTGCCGAGGTGGCTGGAGCAGATGAGGCCGTTGCCCACAAGGCCGATGCTGAGACGGTTGCTGGGGGCGCTCCGGCCGAAGAGGGAGGCGGGGAGGAAAGCCGGGGCGGCGCCGGTGGCGAGGATGCCGGCGAGGCCGCGCTGGAGGAAGGTGCGGCGGGTGAGGGGGGAAGGCATGACGGAAAGAGGGTGGGGGCGCAGGGAGGAGGCGGCGAGTTCGGAGGCGGTTGACGTCAACGCACGGCGTGCGATCATCGCGGTCGGACGCGGGTGGGCCAGCAGATTTTGGGGGGACCGGGGCGGATCCGGAATCCAGACCTGACCCTGTTTCCTCGCTTCTGGGGCCGGATTGAGGCCAGCGTGTCCGGCATGACTGAAATCGTGCTGCGTCCTGTCGCCGTGCTGCGCACTCCGTTTGCGGAGAAGTTTGGCGTGCCGCGGCAGGGCGGGCTGGTGTCGGAGGCGGAGGGGCGGGTGGAGTTCGGGCCGGAGTTTGCGGCGCCGGAGTTTCTGCGCGGGCTGGAGGCGTTTTCGCACGTGTGGCTGCTCACGGGGTTTCATGCGAACCCGCCGTGGAGCGGCAGCGCCGTGGTACGGCCGCCGCGGTTGGGGGGAAATGCGCGCGTGGGCGTGTTTGCGTCGCGGTCCCCCAACCGCCCAAACGGGCTCGGCCTTTCGCTGGTGCGGGTGCTCGGGATCGGGCCGGGGCTGCTGCGGGTGGGCGGCGTCGATGCGGTCGACGGCACGCCGGTGTACGATGTAAAGCCGTACCTGCCCTGGGCGGAGGCGGTGCCGGACGCGGCGGCGGACTGGGCGCAGGCGGCGCCGTGGGCGCGGGAGGCGGCGGCGGTGGCGATTCCGGCGGAGATCGCGGCGGCGCTGGGGCCGGCGGTCACGGCGCTGGTGCGGCAGGTGCTCCGGCTCGAACTGCAACCAGCGTATCAGGGGAGCGGTGACAGGATGTACGGGCTGACCATCGCGGGTTGGAATGTGCGCTGGCGGGCGGTGCCGGGGGGCGGGGTGGAGGTGTGCGAAGTGGCGCGGGCCTGAGGGGATGCAGGAAAGAGGGAGGGAGGGTGTTGCACTCGATCCAATTCGTCGCGTCCGGCGACGATTTGGTTGCGCAGAGCACACCGGGTGGGCGCGCACGTCCCTGTGCGCGCATGCCGGCCTGCTCGAATGAGGATTTGATTTTACCGGCGCCGTGGAATCGCCTGCCCCCATGAGCACCGCCACGCTTTCGCGACCCAAGGCCAGGCGCACGTGGACTTACGACGAGTAGGCCGCGGCGTCTGCGGAAACGAACCTGCCCACGGAGCTGTGGGATGGAGAAATCATCATGTCTGCTGCACTCCGACCGATTCACCAGATACTCGTCACCAATCTCGCGGCGGCATTGAACGAACATGTCAGACCACGGGGCCTCGGCCGGGGCATCGTCGGCCCGATCGACGTGGTGTTTGGCGCCAGCAAGGCGGTGCAACCCGATGTGGTCTTTGTTTCGAGCGCCCAAAGCTCAATTGTCGAATCCACGTGCATCCGCGGCGTGCCGGAATTGCTGATCGAGGTCATCTCCGCAGGCACCTGGCGGCGCGACCGCGTCGACAAGAAGGCGCTCTACGAACAGTGCGGCGTGGCCGAATACTGGATCGTCGATCCTGATTCGCGGCTCATCGAGGTGTTTGCCCTCGTGAAAGGAACCTATCGACTGCATGCCCGCGGCGTGGGGGGGGGAAGGTAGCTTCCAAGCTGCTGCCGGGACTGAAGGTGTCATTCGAGCGGCTGGAAGCGTAGGGCCGGCCCGCGAGCAACGGTCGACGATCGAGTTCAGGTCGGCGCGCGAGAGTGGGCGAGGCGCTACGGCGCCCAACCCTAAGTAAGGTGGTGTACGGCTCAAGCCGATGGGTGGGCTTAGAATTGTCGTTGTCGGGCCCTGCGAGCTCTCCTTGGAAGCCATCTCAGTGCAGGTGCTGCTTGAGCGCGTCGATGGTCAACGGCGGGGACGTAGCCACGATCCCCCACCTTGTTCTCAAACCCGGCCGTTACTACTCCCAGATTCCAATTGCGCGCCCACCAAGCGTCGGTGTGCGGCACACCGCTATTGAAAGCGTGCCAGCGCACGGTGTTCAGCCCGCGGGGCGGAGCTTCGCGAGGAGGTCCTTCGCCTCGACCGTGTCGCCGAGGGCGACGTGCAGCTCGGCGACGACGCCGTCGCAGGTCGCATAGACCGTGTTCTGCATCTTCATCGCCTCCATCATGAGAAGCTTGTCGCCCTTCGCGACCTTGGTGCCCACCGAAACGACGAGTTGCGCGATCAGGCCGGGGATGGGCGCGGCGATCTGCGCCGGATCCGCGAGGTCTGCCTTCGGGCGCGCCTTGGTCTTCGGGGCGATGCTCTTGTCGAGGATGAGGGTCTGGCGGCCGATGCCGTTGAGCTCGTAACTGATGGCGCGGCGGCCGTCCTTGTCGGGTTCGCCGACCGAGATAAGCCGGATGATCAGGACCTTGCCCTCCTCGATGCTCACCGAGATCTCCTCGCCGGGCTTGAGACCGTAGAAGAACGCGGGCGTGGGCAGCACCGAGACGTCACTGTAGGTCGCGTGGTGCTTCGCGAAATCGGCGAAGACCTGCGGGTACATCAGGTGCGAGAACACGTCGTCGTCGCTGGCCGGGCGCTTCAGTTTTTCCGCCAACTCCGCGCGGACTTTTTCGAGGTCGATGGCCGGTCCCTCTGCGATTGCCGATTGACGGTTGCCGATTGCCGATTGACCAGACTTGCGGGCACGGCTGGCGGCCCGCTTTTCTCCGGCCTCCGGCCTCCGGTTGGAGGCGGCCTCGTACTTCGCCCGGGCGGCGGCGTGGCGCTCGGGGCCGAGCACGACCAGCGAGACCCGCTCCGGCCAGCCGCCTTCGGGCCAGCCGAGGCCGCCGCTCATCATGTCGATCACGCTCTCCGGGAACGGCAGCGAGCCGGGCTCGAGGTTGACGACGTCGGCCGGCTTGATGCCGCGGCTGAACAGGAACAGCGCCATGTCGCCGACGACCTTGGAGCTGGGCGTGACCTTCACGATGTCACCGAAAAGTTGATTCACCTCGGCGTAGGTGCGGGCGATCTCATGCCAGCGGTGGGCGACGCCCATGGCGGCGGCCTGCTCCTTGAGGTTGGTGTACTGGCCGCCGGGCATTTCGTGCAGGTAGACTTCGGCGGAGCCGCTCTTCGGCGCGGTGTCGAAGGGCTGGTAATACTCGCGCACGGTCTCCCAGTAGTCGGAAAACGCGTTCAGGGCGTCGAGGTCGAGCCGGGTGTCGCGCGGCTGGTGCCGGAGGGCGGCGACGACGGAGTTGAGGTTGGGCTGCGACGTGCTGCCGCTCATGGCGGCCAGGGCGAGGTCGACGATGTCCACGCCGGCGTCGGCCGCCCGCAGGACGCTCGCGGCGGCGATCCCGCTGGTGTCATGGGTGTGGAAGTGGATCGGCAGGCCGACCTCGTCCTTCAGCGCCTTGACCAGCCGGTAGGCGGCGGCGGGGCGGCAGAGCCCGGCCATGTCCTTGATGGCGAGGACGTGGGCGCCCATGCGCTCGAGTTCCTGCGCCAGTTTCACATAGTACTTCAGGTCATACTTCTCGCGGGCGGGGTCGCCGAGGTCGCCGGTGTAGCAGAGGGCGGCTTCGCAGACGGCGTGGGTGGCGTTGACCGCGTCCATGGCGACGCGGAGGTTGGGCAGGTAGTTGAGCGAGTCGAAGACGCGGAAGATGTCCATGCCGCTGGCGGCGGCGTGTTTCACGAAGCCGGCGACGACGTGGTC
>CAZDGC010000086.1:27426-31461 GCA_964504885.1 uncultured Opitutus sp. | reverse complement strand
CTATTTCTTCTTGTTCAGCGCCGCCGTGAACCAGTCGTTGTTCACCGACTGCGGCGGGCGGGAGGCCGCGGGAGCGCCGCCGGGGCGAGATCCACCGGGGCCGGTACGGCCACCCGCTGCGCTGCCCGGGCCGGTGCGCCCGCCCGCCGGCCCGCCGGCCGTTTTCGCACCGATGACCGGGTTGCTGCGCATCGAAAGCGCGATCCGCTGGCGCGCGAGATCCACTTCCACCACCGTCACCCTCACCTTCTGCTGCGGGCGCACCACGGCGGCGGGATCCTTGACGAAGGTGTCCGCAAGCTGGCTCACGTGCACGAGGCCGTCCTGATGCACGCCGATGTCCACGAAGGCGCCGAAGGCCGTCACGTTGGTCACGATGCCGGGCAGTTTCATGCCGGGCTTCAGGTCCTCGGGTTTGTTGACGCCCTCGGTGAAGCTGAAGGCCTCGAACTGCTGCCGCGGATCGCGGCCGGGTTTGGCGAGTTCCGCCAGGATGTCAGTGAGCGTGGGCAGGCCCACCTCGGCGGTGACGTAGCGTTCGAGCTGGATCTTCGCCCGCAACTTGGCGTCGCGCATCAGGTCGGCGACGGTGGCGCCGAGATCGGCGGCCATTTGCTCGACGAGCGCATAACGTTCCGGATGCACGGCGCTGGCGTCGAGCGGATGCGCCCCATCGCGGATGCGGAGAAAGCCGGCCGCCTGTTCGAAGGCCTTGGATCCTACGCGCGGCACCTCCTTGAGCTCGGCGCGCGACTTGAACGCGCCCTTTTCGTTGCGGCGCGCGACGATGGCGGCGGCGGTGGCAGTGTTGAGGCCGGAGACGTAGCTGAGCAGTTGTTTCGAGGCGGTGTTGAGTTCGACGCCGACGCCGTTCACCGCGCTGACCACGGTGTCGTCGAGGGAGCGCTTGAGGGCGTTTTGATCGACGTCGTGCTGGTACTGCCCGACGCCGATCGATTTCGGGTCGAGCTTCACGAGCTCGGCCAGCGGATCCATCAACCGCCGGCCGATGGAGACGGCGCCGCGCACGGTGAGATCCTGATCGGGGAATTCCTCGCGGGCGACCTCGCTGGCGGAGTAGATCGAGGCGCCGGATTCGTTGACCATCACGATGGGAATGGTCGAGGGCAGGCCGAGGGCGCGCACGAACGCCTCCGTCTCGCGGCCGGCGGTGCCGTTGCCGATGGCGATGGCCTCCACCTGGAAGAACTTCACGAAACCGAGGATCTTTTCCTTCGCTTCCTCCGCGTGGCGGTCCGGGAAGACGACGTCGTTGTGCAGCAGCTTGCCCTGGCGGTCGAGGAGCACGGTCTTGCAGCCGGTGCGGAAACCGGGGTCGATCGCCATCACCACCTTCTGCCCAAGCGGCGCGGCCAGCAGGAGTTCGCGCACGTTGTCGGTGAAGACCCGGATTGCAGCCTGGTCGGCGCGCTTCTTCGATTCCAGCCGCATCTCGGTCTCCATGGCGGGCGCGAGCAGGCGCTTGCAGGCATCCTGCACCGCGAGCACGACGTGGTCGGCGCAGGTCCTCGGCGTGGGAGCAGCGGCCGAGACCGGCCCCTTGACGAAGAGCGACTGCACGGCGGCAAAGGCCGCGCCTTCGTCGGGCAGTTGCACGCGCATCATCAGAAAGAGCTCCTTCTCGCCGCGGCGCATGGCGAGCACGCGGTGCGACGGAGCCTTGGCGAGCGGTTCGCTCCATTCGAAGTAGTCCTGGTATTTCGCGGCCTCGGGATCGGCGTCCTTGCCGGGCACGACCCGGGAGGAGACGACCGCGTCCTTCTGGAACAGCGTGCGCAGACGGGCGCGGGCATCCTTGTCGTCGCTCACGCGCTCGGCGAGGATGTCGCGGGCGCCGGCGAGGGCCTCGTCGGTCGAGGCGATCCGCGACTGCTGGTTCTTCCCGTCGTCGGCGATGTATTCACGGCCAACGTACGCCTGCGCGGCGGCGAGCGGATCGGTGGCGGGATCCTGGGCGAAGAGGAGGTCGGCGAGCGGCTCGAGGCCCTTCTCCTTCGCAAGGGTGGCGCGGGTGCGTTTCTTCGGCCGGAACGGGAGGTAGAGGTCCTCCAGGGCGGTGACGCTGTCGGCGGCCTGGATCGCCTTTTCGAGGGCGGGGGTGAGCAGATTGCGCTCCTTCAGCGAAGCGAGGATGGAGGCGCGGCGTTCGTCGATCGCGCGGAGCTGTTCCAGCCGGTCGCGGATGGCGAGCACCTGGACCTCGTCGAGTTCGCCGGTGACCTCCTTGCGGTAGCGCGCGATGAACGGCACCGTGGCACCGTCGGCGAGCAACTGGGCCGTGGCGGCGACCTGGAAGACCTTCACGTTGAGCTCGGCCGAGAGGCGGAGCACGTGATCGGGATTGGGCTGGGAGGACGAGGCGGCGGGAGCCGGAGTGACGGCGGCGGGCATGCGAAAAGGAGTTGCCGAGAACAGCGCGCGCGCCGCCCCGCGCAATGCCGAAAATGCCTCGCCGGCGGCGGTTCAGCGGGCGGTGGCGACGCGCGACTCGGCGGGGGCGAGCCGGGCGATGCGCTCCGGCAGGAGGACGTAGAGCGTGCCGTCGGGACCGCCGATGACATGGCGGATGCGGCCGAGATCCCGGAAGATCGTCTCCTGCGCCACCACCTGGCGCCCCCGGACCTCGAGGCGGCGCAGCTCCTGGGCGGCGAGGGTGGCCAGGAAGACGTGGTTCTTCCACTTGGGGAAGAGGTCGCCGGTGTAGAAGTTGATGCCACAGACCGCGAGGGAGGGCACCCAGTAGGTGAGCGGCTGTTCCATGCCTTCCTTGTGGGTGAGGTCGGTGATGGCGTTGCCGTTGTACTCCATGCCGTAGGTGATCACGGGCCAGCCGTAGTTGCGGCCGCGCTCGACCAGATTGAGTTCGTCGCCACCGCGCGGGCCGTGCTCGGTGCTGTAGAGGCCGCCGGTGACGGGATCGAGGGCGAGGCCCTGCGGATTGCGGTGGCCGTAGCTCCAGACGGTGGCGAGCGCGGACGGGTGGTTGGCAAACGGATTGTCGGCCGGCACGCGGCCGTCGTCATGGAGGCGATGGACCTTGCCGATCGGCAGCGCGAGGTCCTGCGCGACCATCTTGCCACCGCGCTCTCCGATCGTGAGGTAGAGGAATCCCTGGCGGTCGAAGACCATGCGCCCGCCGAAATGGACGCCGCCCGCTTTGATGTAGTGCTCCGTCTTCGCCTGGTAAATCGTCTCCTGATCGACGAACGCGCCCTCCCGCGCGTTGAGCTTGCCGCGCACGATGCGAGTGAGGCTCACCGGCTCGCCCCGCGCGTTTTTCTGCGGATCGCTGAAGGCAAAATAGATCCAGCCGTTCTTCGCATACTCGGGATGGGCCACGACATCGAAGAGCCCGGCCTGGCCGGCCGTGTCGACCAGTGGCAGCCCAATCAGCGGGCGGGCGGCAAGTTTGCCCTTTTCGATCAGGTAGGCGTGACCGCGCTTTTCGGTCATGACCGCGAGGTCGGGCGACAGGAACGCGAGCGAATACGGCTCCTTGAGGCCGCCGATCCAGGTGCTGACCTGATAGTCGTGCAACTGGCTCCTGGCCGTGACCTGGTCGGCAGGCTTGGCGAACTGGATCTGCCCCTTCTGGTGCAGGGAGCGCTGCTCAAGGATGTAGATCACCATCGCGCGGATCTCCTTTTCGGGGATGGCCGAGCCCCAGGCCGGCATGCCTTTGTCAGGGAAACCGGCGCGGATGCTGCGCTCGATGCTGGCCTCGTCGCCGCCGACGGTCCACACGTCGTCGAGCAGGGAGCCCGCCTGGCCGCCCTGCATCTTGTCGCCATGGCAGTTGGAGCAAAGCTCCTGGTACCGCTGGGCGACGGCGCCGGTGCGGGGCTGGGCGGAGAAAACCGCGGGGGCGAGTGACAGCGCGCAGAGCAACGACGCGCCGAGACGGGTGCGGGGGGAGGTCATGGGAAAGGCGCAGAAAAGAGGATGGCGCGGGCGGTGCAATCCCGGGATGAGGGGAGTGTTCTAACCAGGCTTCACCTCAGACCAGGCTTCACC
>CAZDGC010000086.1:0-27326 GCA_964504885.1 uncultured Opitutus sp. | reverse complement strand
ATCCCGGGATGAGGGGAGTGTTCTAACCAGGCTTCACCTCAGACCAGGCTTCACCACGGATTACGCGGATGGCACGGATGGCAGACCTGCCCCGATCCGTGTTATCAGTGAAATCTGTGGTTGAGAGGATTGGAGCGCTCCTTGATCTGCTTACCACACGCTTTGCCATTGCAGGAGTCTAGTCCGCTTCCCCGGCGACGATGAGGCGCAAGGCGTCGAGGCGCAGGCGGGCGTGAGCGAGGGCGGAGCGCGTCTGCGCAAGTTGCTCGCGGGCCAGCTCGATCTCCTCGGGGCGCACGTGGTCGTTGAGGCGGCGGAGATCGACGAGGCGGGCGATGCCGGCGCCGAGGGTCTCCCCGGCCCGGGCGGCCGCCGCGTCTCGCAGGGTCTGCGAGTGTCGGCCGGCATGCTCCTCCGCCGCCGCCAGCATCTGCCGCAGGAGCTCCGCGTTGAAGCCCGGCCGCTCCAGAAACCGGTGGATTTCCCGATCCTCGAAGTCAGCCGCCACCGCGGCTGCCGGATGCCTTGCGGTGCAATCGTCGCCGCGCAGATCCACCACCACCCGCACCGGCGTCGGGGCGAGAAACTCCTCCACGTGCCAGCGCGAGTCCGCCACGGCCTCGAGCACAAACACGGCCTCGAGCAGGAGATTCGGCTCCTCCGCGGCGATCGCGCCGAAGGCGGTCGTCCCGGCCTTGGATTCGAGCAGGAGGTCGATGGCATCCTGCACCAGCGGGTGGTCGGCGGAGAGGAAACGCAGATCCTCACGGGCGATCGCGCGCCGCCGGTCGAAGGTCGCGAGCATGCCCTCGGCCGGCAGCGACGGGAAGCTCTCCACGTAGGCATGGCTGGGATCGAGAAAGACGTCGCCCTCCTCGTATTCGCGGATGCGCACGCCGAAGTGGTCGAGCAGCTCCATCAGGAAGCGCCGCAGGAACGGATCCGCATCGGTCTCGCGGACGCGCGCGATGACGGCCTCGGCCGCCTCGCGGTCGAACGAGTTGAGCTCCAGCAGGCGATCGCGCCCCTGCTGCAGCTTGCGCGCGAGTTGCTCGCGAAACGCCACGGTGTCCGCCACCAGCGCATCGAGCGCGGCACGGCCCACCGGCCCGTCCGCCGCGTAGTTTGCCGCCAGCTCGACGACGCGCGCCCGGAACGCCGCCTCGTAGTCGCTCCCGCCGTGCAGCGGAGCCTCGAAAGCGTCGAGGCCGCGGTGGTACCACTCCACCACGACCTCCTCCGCGCTGCCCGGCACGTAGGGCACATGGATGCGGATGGTCTCGGTCTGGCCGATGCGATCGAGCCGGCCGATGCGCTGTTCGAGCAGCCCGGGGTTGAGCGGCAGGTCGAAAAGCACCAGGTGGTGGGCGAACTGAAAATTCCGTCCCTCGCTGCCGATTTCCGAACCGATCAGCAGTTGCGCGCCGTCGGGCTCGGCGAACCAGGCCGCCTGGCGGTCGCGTTGCACCAGCGGCAGGCCCTCATGGAAGAGTCCCGTCTTCACGTTGAGGCGCTCCGGCAGCGCCGCCGCGAGGGCGATCGCCTTGCGCTGCGAGCGGCAAATCACCAGCGCCTTGCGGGCGCGGTCCTGCTTCAGGAAGTCCACCAGCCAGTCGAGCCGGACGTCCTCCTTGAACGAATACCGCACGGCCGCGTCGTCGCCGGTTTCCTCGGCGCAGAGTTCCCGGGCGAGGCGCGCCAGTTGAGCGACGTTGGTCTCCCGGAGCGGCACGGGGCAGAACTGGCGGCGCGGAAACCCGCTCATCGCCGCGCGGGTGTTGCGAAACATCACCCGCCCGGTGCCGTGCTGATCGAGCAGGGTGCGCAACAGCGCCTCGCGCGCCCCCGGCCGGCCCTGCGCGAGGTCGTCGAGGTGGTGCGCAAGCGTCTCGGGATCGCGCGTGAAGATGCGTTGCAGGGCCGCGTGGTCCTTCGACCCAAGGCGCTTGCGCTCGATGATGCGGCCGGCGATCTCCGCCACCGCGACGTACTGCTCCGTCTCTTCGAGGAAACGCGCGTAATCGCGGTAGCGATGGGGATCCAGCAGCCGCAGCCGCGCAAAGTGACCCGCCAGGCCGAGCTGCGTCGGCGTGGCGGTGAGCAGCAGCAACCCGGGCGTCCGCTGCGCGAGCTCCTCCACCAGGCCGTAGGACGCACTCGTCGCCTCCGGCGACCACCCAAGGTGGTGCGCTTCATCGACCACCACCATGTCCCAGCCCGCCGCCACCGCCTGCTCGCGGCGCACGGGGTCCATCGCCAGAAACGTCACGCTGCCCAACACGAGCTGGACCGCCAGAAAGGGGTTTTCCTCCGGCCCGGCCGAGCGGCACCGCTCCTCGTCGTAGATGTTGAACCAGAGGTTGAACCGCCGCAACAGCTCGACGAACCACTGGTGCGTGAGCGACTCCGGCACGAGAATCAGCACGCGGCGCGCGCGGCCGATGGCGAGCAGCCGCTGCAGGATCAGACAGGCCTCGATGGTCTTGCCGAGGCCGACCTCGTCGGCCAGCAGCACGCGCGGGAGCTGCCGGGAGGCCACTTCCCGCAGGATGTAGAACTGGTGTGGGATCAGGTCGATCCGCCCGCCGAGGAAGCCGCGCACCTCCGACTGCCGGAAACGCGCCTGGGCCTGCAACGCCCGCCAGCGCAGATCGAAGACCTCGCCCGGCTCCACCTGGCCCGCAAGCAGGCGCTCGTGCGGCAGGTTGACACTGGTCACGTCCGACAGCGCGTCTTCGCGCACGTGCCCCCCCTGGCCGCGGTAGGTCGCCAGGCCGTCGGTCTCCGCCACCGACTCGATGACGACCGTGGCGCCCTCGCGGGTGGTCACGCGCTCACCGACCCGGAACAGGACGCGGCGCAGCACCGCGGTGCCGAGGGCGTAGAGACGTTTTTCCCCGGTGGCGGGAAAATCGACCGCGACGCGTTTGGCGGGCACGTCGACCGCAGCGACGACGCCGAGTCCAAGCTCGGGCTCGCGTTCGCTCAGGCAGCGTTGGCCAACTCGTGAAGGAGACATGCGAAACCTATAAGGCTGCCGGGCCGCAGTTGCCACGCGAATTTCGCGCGCGGGCAGGGAGCGCGGACGTATCGCCGCCGGCGATCGTCCGCCCGCAGGCGGGGCTGGCGCCTCCGCCCGTGCTCCGCCCACGCCTTCCGATCCGTTCCGTTCGTGGCGTGACTCGTGGATGGCAGGAACCGGAACGGACCGCCCCCCGGCCAAAAGTGGCAAACGACTTGGCGGATCGGGACAAACCGCTACGTTCCGCCCCGCATGTCCCCCCGCCTCCGCCTTCTCGCCCTGGCCGCACTGTTCCTGCCGGCCGTTTTCCTCGCCGCCGCGTCCGCTCCGCTGCCGGAGCTGCCCCCGCGCCTGCGCGCGCCCACCGACGAGGCGCAGTTCCGCCGCTTCACCCTCGAGAACGGACTGCGCGTCCTCCTTGTCTCGGATCCCAAGTTCAACAAGTCCGGCGCGTCGCTGGTGATGCCGATCGGCCAGATCGACGACCCGGCCGAGCGCGAAGGCATGGCGCACTTCCTCGAGCACATGCTCTTCCTCGGCACGAGGAAATACCCCGAACCGAACGAGTACGGCAATTTCATGCAGTCCAACGGCGGCTACAACAATGCCTACACCGCCAGCGACCACACCAACTACCAGTTCGAGGTGCGGCACGAGGCGCTCGCCGAGGGCCTTGACCGTTTCGCCCAGTTCTTCATCGCCCCGCTCTTCAGCCCGGAATACACCGGCCGCGAGATCAACGCCGTCCACAACGAGGCGATGCGCCATGTGCAGAACGACAGCCGCCGTCTCTTCAGCGTGCTGCGGGAGGTCTACACGCCGGGCAGCGGCGAGAGCAAATTCTCGACCGGCAACAAGGACACCCTCGCCGGAGCCACCCCCGCCCAGGTCCGCGCATTCTACGAAGCCACCTACACCGCGGACCGCATGGCCCTGGCGATCGCCGGCAAGGCCCCGCTCGACGAACTCGAGAAGCTCGCCCGCGAACTCTTTTCACCCGTCCCGCGCCGTCCCGTCACCGTGCCGAAACGCGAGCCGGCCTTCCTCCCCCGCCAGGCCGCGCTCCGCCTGGTGCGCGTCGAACCCATCAAGGAGGTCCGCTCGCTCCAGCTCGAGTTCGTCGTGCCGCCGACCCGGCCCGACTTCCTCAGCAAGCCCGACGAACTGCTCTCGCAGCTCATCAGCTACCCGGGCCCGGGCGGCCTCGTCGAGGCGCTGAAACGCGAGGGGCTGATCAACTCGCTTTCCGGCGGCATCTGGGAGCGCACCGCCGACTACGGCTCCTTCTTCATCTCCGCCGACCTCACGCCGGCCGGCCTCGAGCAGCACTCGCGCGTGCTCGCCCGCATCTTCAGCTACCTGCAGCACCTGCGCGCCGCGCCGTTTCCGGCCGACTTCTACCGCGACCGCGCGCGCATCGCCCGGCTCGACGAAACCTACCGCGACCGCGGCGAGGGCGCCGCGCTCGCCACCAAGCTTGCCAACCAGGCCGCGTTCTACCCGCTCGAAATCGCCGAGCGCGCCACCGACGTCTGGGGTCCGCCCGACGAGGCCGCCTACCGGCGCCTGCTCGGCGCCCTCACCCCCGACAACCTCCTCGTCGCCCTCATGGCCAAGGGCCTGCCCACCGACCGCACCGAACGCATCTACCAGGTGAAGTATTCGTATTCCGAGGACGCCGGCGCCGCCTACCAGGCGCTGCTCGCGCCGCCCCGCGATCCCGACTTCCGCCTGCCCGGCGCCAACGCCTTCATGCCCGGGGAAAGCCGGTTGCTCCCGGAGCGCCCGATCGCGCTGATCGACGAGCCCGGCCTGGAGCTCCATTACGCTCCCGACACGGAATTCCAGCGCCCGCAGACCGCCCTCAGCGTGCGCTTTGTGCCGGTCCGCGAGCTCGCCACGGTGGAATCCGCCGCGCTGAACCGGCTCTTTGAGGCCTGCTTCGGCGACTTCGTCACGCCCGTGGCCGCCGACGCCTCGCTCGCCGGCGTCGATCTGGGCGGCGAGATTTCGCTGGAGGGTTGGAAGCTCTCCGTCTCCGGCTACGGCGATTCGGCGCTCCGCTACGCCGACTACGTGGCGGAAAACCTCCGCACCTTCACGGTCACGCCGCAGCGCTTCGAGGCGCTGAAGGAGGCAGTTTTGCGCGGTCTCCGCAGTTATGAACAATCCGAGGCCTACGTGCTGGCGCGCAACCGGCGCGACGCCCTCATGCGCGAGCACCAGTTCCTGCCCCCGGAAACCATCGCGGCCACCGAGGCGGCGACGTGGGCGGACGTGCAGGCGTTCGGCCGGCGGTTCTTCGCGCGGGGCAAGTTTGAAGCGGTGGTGCACGGCCACCTGTCGCCCGAGCAGGCGATGGCCGCGGTGCGGGGATTCGTGCGCAAGGTCGGCGCGCAGCCGGCCCCCGCCGCCGACCTCCTGCGCCGCCGCCACGTGGTGATCGCACCGGGCGAAAACATCGTCGACTCCGGTCCGATCCACGGCGTCAACTCCGCCTTCACCCGGGACTACCTGCTGCCGGATGATTCCCCGCAGTCGCGCGTGGCGAGCGTGGTGCTGTCGAACTTCTTCGGCGATCCGTTCTACAGCGAGCTCCGCACCAAGCAGCAACTCGGCTACATCGTCGGCTCCAACGCCGCGGCTTCCCTCCGCCACCGGTACTTCGTGTTCGTCATCCAATCGAGCACGCACGCGCCCGGCGAATTGGAGCGCCGCGCCGAGGCGTTCATCGCCACGCTGCCCGAGCAGTTCGCGAAGATCACCGACGAGCAGTGGCGCACGCTGGTCGCCGGGGCGCGCTCGCTGTTCGAGGAGAAAGCCAAGAGCATCCGCGACAAGGCCGAGATTTTCTTCGGCCGCGCGTTCATGTTCGAGGGTGAATGGGATCGCCAGCAGTCCGCACTCGCCGCCCTGGAGAAGCTCACGAAGGAGGAGGCGCTCGCCTACCTGCGCGCCGCACTCGATCCGGCCACCGCGCGCCGCCGCACCGTGCTGCTGGCCGGAAAGAATCACCAGAGCGCCCCCCTGCCGGCGCCCACCTTCACCGACCGCGAAGCCTGGCAGGCGAATCGGCAGTTCCGCTGACCGGACGGAAGAGCTGCGGCGACCGGGCGGCGGCGGGCATAACCCGGCGCCGGTCACCCTGAATTCAGGGTGACGCACAGGTTGAACTCGCCGCACCGCCGGCCTGTCGTCAGGCGATGGCCGAGTCCGCTCCCGTCCCCGCCGAACCCATCCAGCGCCGCATCCTCGTGCTCCGCGGCCAGCGCGTGCTGCTCGATCGCGACCTCGCGTCGCTCTACGGAGTGACGACCAAGCGGCTGATGGAGCAGGTCCGGCGCAACCTCGAAAGATTCCCGGAGGATTTTTGTTTCCAGATTGATCACCAGGAGTTTGTGAACTTGAGGTCGCAATTTGCGACCTCAAGTTCGCGCCACGGAGGCGTTCGTCGTCATCCCTTCGCCTTCACCGAGCGCGGAGCGCTGATGGCGGCGAATGTGCTGCAGTCACCCGAAGCCGGCGCGATGAGCACCAACGCGCTGCCGATCATGGAGGCGGGCGGCGTCGATCTCTGCCTCACCAGCCACAGCCACTCGTACGAACGCTCCTTCCTGCTCGACGGCCACTACGGCGTGGCGGGCACGCTCAAGGACAAGATGAAGCACGACGCCGGCAACGGCCGGCCGGATGGCAAGGGCGCGTACCGCAAGGCGACCTTCGGCCCCGGCGTGCACGAGGGCGCGGTGTACGTGGTGGCGGGCAGCTCCGGCAAGATCACGGGCAAGGACGAGAAGCGTCTGGCCCGTGGCTTCCTCGATCACCCGGCGATGTTCATCTCCCTCTACCGGCTCGGCTCGATGGTGCTCGACGTGAACGGCAACCGCCTCGACGCGACCTTCCTCAGCGAGAGCGGCGAGAAACTGGATTACTTCAGCATCATCAAGGGTCGCTGATCCGGCCGCACCGCGGCCGCTCGGCGTCCGCCGGGCGGAGGTGTAGGCCGAGCAAGATTACGATCAGGCCCCGGATGCGTTGTCGCTTCAACGCGGTTGCTGCGTTCGGGTAGGGCCCGCGGCGCCAGCGGCTCGCACGACGCCCTCCAAGCCGCAACGAATCGGCCTGGACAGCTTCGCCGACCTTGCCGACAGCGGGCTCCGCGGGCGCCTGATTTCCGCCGATGGGTGAGCCGGCCTACATAGGAAGGTCGGCGCTCGGGCTGTGCGATCCCTTCGACGCCACGGTCGACGCCGCCATCTTTGTCGCCGCCAAGCAGCAACCGCGCGCGGATCACGAAGTGTTTTTCGTTCAAGCCCGGCCCCGTCGCGATCCGGCGACCGGCAAGCCGATCGACCCGGAGCCGTGGCTGGAAAAGGTGCCGGCTCCGGCGAGCTCTCTCCCGAAGCATGGGGAAGTCGGTCCCATTCGTTATCACCGGGTGGCTGCTGCCCTGTATGCCGGGGCTCACCGGCGCGTCTTTTTCGAACCGCGACCCGCCACGCTCACGCTCTTCGAAAGATTCAACTCCCGTGTGACGGAGCTCACCGAGGAATGGTGGGAGCGGATCAAGGACTCGCGCCGGGTCGCCCAAAACAGGGTCGCGCTCCGCGACTATCAAGCGGCACTCAAACCCGGCGACGTCACGCTCGTTGGCCTCATTGCCGAAGGCGGTCAGGGCATGCGGACCGCCAACAACGCCCGTTTTCTCGGCTACCTCGAAGGCACGCCACCCGCCCAGGAAATCCTCCGCCGCCGCGTCGGCTGGAGCGAAGCCTGGCTGGCCCACCCCAAGATCGGCCCGGTTTTCCGCGCCGCGTTGCTCGCCGCGGGTGGTGACCCGGCTAATCCCACGGCCAATAGCGCGGCATGGGAGGCCACCATCGAGCCGCTCCGACAGCAGTTCGGCGATGTCGCACTCGGCTTAGGCAAGACCGATCTCTACCGCATTGTCCCCGCGGCGCTCGTAGCGACGCCGGATGACTTCGAGTTCGCCTGGACCCAACGCAAGGTGGTCCTGCTCAGGCGCTGGCAGAAGGCCCCCGAGTTCAAGGAATTCTGGTCGGGCACGCTTTCCGACGAAGACTTTTCCGCCGCCGTGCTGGCCAAGCTGCGCAAGGCCAGGCCCGACGACGTGAGCGATACCCAGTTCTGTCGCCTGTGCCGTGCGCTGCAGCGATGGATCAACGCCAGTCCCGCGGAGAAACGCGCCGCCCGGAGTGCTGCGCAGGGGCTGCGCTCCAGCGAGTTTTACGACGACCCCGAGGACTGTCCGCGGATCGCCACCATTTACCAGGGCCTCGGCGGCAAGGGCCAGTTCGTGCCTTATCGAAAAGGAGATCCCGAGGGAAACCGGTGGCTCGATAACGAGCCCCTCTTCATCGACTGGTCGAACGCCAACGTTCAGTTCCTATTTGAGAACAGCGGCCGCAGGGAGTCGCGGATGCCAGTCGTCCGTAACGCAGACCTCTATTTCACCGCTGGAATCACTTGGTCACTGCATGCAAATCACGTTCCTGTGAAGTCGCGGCTGCAGGAACCATGCGTGTTCGATGCCGGCGGTTCCCGTCTTACTCCGCCTCCCAAGCTCCTTGCAGCGCCAGCATTTCTCGCGGTCGTGAATTCTGACGTATTCAGCTTTCTTCTGAAGAAATTCGTGAAGCACAACCAGGACGTTGAGATGAACGACATGCGTGCGATGCCCTTTGTCATTCCCTCCGTCGCTCAATCGAAACGCCTGTCCGATTTAGCGGAGCGTGCGATGGAGGCGAAGCGGTGCGAGTTCGCCAACCAGCCGCCATCGCAGACCCTCGCCGCGTTCTGTCGGGCCGCCAAAGATGCACTGGTGGCGGGCGCGCCCGCCTACCTGCGGCCGGACGCACAGGAGCAGTTGCTCGCGACCCCCGCCTCCTGCCTCGCGGTGATCGAACTCGCGGTCAATTGGGAGGCGGAAAAACTCTACGGCGTCGAGGGTCACGGGCCGTTCGACGAGTTCTAGCTGGTGCCGCTGCGTTCCGCGATCCGGCCCATCGTCACGGACTGGGCGCGCCGCCCTCGGCTTCGGTTGATTTCCCGCGTTAGTTTCCAGGACGAACAGTACCTTTTTGTCTCCGTTGTTGTGTGGCCTTGACCTGTGGTGTAATTTACACCACAGCCATCTTCCCCTCATGAACTTCGGCGCACTCCTCAAAGACATCCGCATCGCCAAGGGACTCACCCTCCGCGAATGCTGCGCACAGCTCGGCGTGGACCCGAGCAACTGGAGCAAACTGGAGCGCGGCATCACGCCCGCCCCCAAGGACCCGGCCATACTCGAAAGCTGGGCCGACGCCCTCGGCCTCACCGACGCGAAGCGCCAGGAGTTCATCGACACCGCCGCCCTTTCGCGCCACGAGCTGCCGGCCGACATCGCTTCGGATGAACGGGTGCTTGCCGCCCTCCCAGCCTTCTTCCGCGCGGCCCGCGGTTCGGAATTGGATGACGCGGCGCTTCGCCAGTTCGTCGAGGACGTACGCGCGCTGCACAGCGCCAAGCCGAGAAAATGAACGACGCCTCCAAGGTGTGGCAGGCCGTCGAGGCGTTTAGGCGGCGCTACCTCGTCCGGGAGAGCCACCGGCTGCCTGTCGACGTATTCTCGGTGGTCGAGCTTCAGTTGCGGCTCGATGTAATCCCATTCGACGACCTGCAGACCAAGTATCGGATCGATGCCGCTCTGCTTCCGGACTTTTCCGGCCTGTATGTGGACGCAGAAAGCTACGTGTTTTGGGAAAAGGGTCCGGTCTGGAAGCAAAACCGGCTGCGTTTCACCGTGGCGCACGAACTCGGCCACTGGGTGCTGCACCGCGATTATGCGACCAGGGTGAAGTTCGAGTCGTTCGAACAGTTTGCGCGGCACTTCAAGGGTGAGGACCCCTCACGTTACTGGCTGGAACAGGAGGCCAACGAATTCGCCGGCCGCCTCCTTGTGCCGATCGAGCGTCTGCAGGAGTTGTTCGACCAGTTTGCCCGACAGATCGCGTCGATCGTGCCGGACTGGCTGCAATCGGAAGACCTGCGGATCAAGTTCGCCGAACAGGTGGCGCCACGCTTTGGTGTGCATGCGCAATCGCTCCTCACTCGGTTGGATCGAGAGGGTCTGTGGCCCGCTCCCTGAGTAATCGAAGGCGCTCACGTTTCTCGCTTCGAGTCGCACAGGCTGCTCCGAAACCAGATGCAATGATCCAGGTCGCGTCACCCTGAATTCAGGGTGACGCACAGGTTGAACTCGCCGCACCGCCGGGCTCTCGTCAGGCGATGGCCGAGTCCGCTCCCGTCCCCGTCGAACCCATCCAGCGCCGCATCCTCGTGCTCCGCGGCCAGCGCGTGCTGCTCGATCGCGACCTCGCGTCGCTCTACGGAGTGACGACCAAGCGGCTGATGGAGCAGGTCCGGCGCAACCTCGAAAGATTCCCGGAGGATTTTTGTTTCCAGATTGATCACCAGGAGTTTGTGAACTTGAGGTCGCAATTTGCGACCTCAAGTTCGCGCCACGGAGGCGTTCGTCGTCTTCCCTTCGCCTTCACCGAACACGGAGCGCTGATGGCGGCCAACGTTCTTTCTTCTTCCGAAGCCGTCGCGATGAGCGTGCACGTCGTGCGCGCCTTTGTCCGCCTGCGGCAGCTCCTGGCCGACCATCGTGCGCTCGCGGCCAAGCTCGCCGAGCTCGATGCGCGCCTTGGCGCCCATGACGAACAACTGGCCGCGATCATCGAGGCCATCCGGCAGCTCACCCTGCCCGCCGGTCCCGACCACGACCGGAAAATCGGCTACCATCGCGGCAACCGGTAGGCGGCCGCGGCGCGGGCGCCCGTCCCTCACCCCAGTGCCAGCGGGCCGGCGGTGCAGAAGTCGGGTTTGCCAAACGTGGCGATCCGGTGACCCACGGCGTGGGCCAGCGCGAGGTGCAGGCGGTTGTGCGGCACCTTGTCGAACTTGAGCGCGCGGCCCAGTTGGAAGCCAAAGCCGCCGCCGAGCAGCACGAACGGGATGTTGTCCAGCGTGTGGCTGTTGCCCTTGCCGAGCTCGTTGGTCCACACGATCAGCGTGTGATCCAGCATCGAGCCGTCGGCGCCCGGCTCCGGCGTGGCGGCGAGCCGCTCCGCCAGGTAACGCACCTCGCCCGCAAACCAACGGTTGATCTTGATCAGTTTCTCCTGCGTCGCGGTGTCGGAGTCGGGCTCGTGCGAAAGCGCGTGATGGCCCTCGGAAATGGCGAGCCAGTTCATGCGCGCGCTGCCGACGGACTTGGTGTACTGCAACGTGGCCACGCGGGCCATGTCGTTGACGAAGCAGTTCACCAGCAGATCGATTTGCATGCGGCTCAGGCGGGGCACGTTGTCGTTCTGATCGGCCACGCCCGCTGCCAGAGCCGGCGGCTCCGCCCGCAGGGGCTGGCGGGCGCCCTCCGCGGACTCGCGCTCGAGCTGGCGCACGAGGGTCTCGTGGGCCTCGAGCACGGCGCGGTCCTCGGCGCTGACCAGCGTGCGCACCCGGGCGAGGTCCGACTTCAGCGGGTCGAGGATGCTGCGAAGGTGTTCGCGATCCTGCGCCTGGCCGTAGAGTTTTTCGTACATCTGGTACGGGTCGGAGATGGGCGCGACGGGCCGGCCCGGGCCGGCATACGACATGCGCGTCCACGGGTCGGCGCGGTCCTGCACCCCGACGCCGAATTCCAGCGAACCGAACCGCGTGCGTGTCTCCGGCCGGCTCTGGAAAAAGTTCCGGATCTCCTGGTCGATCGAGATGCCGCCCGCCCAGCCCGCCGGGATGGACTTGCCGCCGCCCTGGATGTTGCCCGGCAGCAGCTCGATGCCGGTGAGAAGGCAGCTCATGCCGCGCATGTGGCCGTCGCCGTCGCCGCGAACGCGATTGGAGACGCCCTGCAGCGTGAGCAGGCGATCCCGGAAAGGCGCCAGTGGGCTCAGGATTTCCTTGAGCGCGAATTCCCGCCCGGTCCCGTCCGGCCAGAAGGCGGACGGGATGGTGCCGTTGGGCGAGAACACGATCACCAGCCGCTGGCGCGGGCGCGCCGGGGCGGCGAGGCCGAGGCTCGGCAGCCCGGTGATGAACGGCAGCACGGCGGCCGAGAGGCCCGCTTGTTGGAGAAAGGTGCGGCGGAGAATCGGGGTCATGGGACGCGGGAGACGGACGGGGTCGGGGGGTGGGTGGCGACACGCGCGGGGGGCGCCACCCCGTGCAGGGCGGCGAGCGTGGCGATTTCGACGAGCAGCTTCCGGAGATGGTAGCCGGAGGCGACAAAAGACTCGCGTAGCCGCGGCAGCACCTCGGCGCCGTGGGCGAGCGCCGGCTGTTTGGCGACGTGGTGGAAGAGCTGCTCGATGAAGGCCTGCTGCGCCTGCGCGCTGCCGAGGGCAAACTCCGCCACGTCGCGCGCCCCGCCGAGCCGCACGGCGCGGCCGTCGTCGACGATGTAGTCGCTTGCCGCGTCGATCGAACGTCCGTTCTCCTCGCGTCGGAAACGCCCGGTGGCGTCGTACCACTCGAGGCTGAAGCCGAGCGGGTTGATCACCGCGTGGCAGCCCTGGCAGTTCTCGGCCCGTGTGAGCTTTTCCACTTTCTGACGCATCGACATGTCGGGCGTGAACTCCTCATCGTTGAACGCGACCGCCACCGAGGGCGACTTGAGGGCGCGGCCCACGATGCTGCGGGTGAGGAAGACCCCGCGATGGATCGGCGAGGTGGATTTCGCGTAAGACTGTGCCGCCAGCAGGTAGGGATGTGTGATCACGCCGGCGCGCTCGCCCGGCGGCGCCGGCACGCGCGCGAAACCGTCGCCCGCCGGTGGCGGCAGCCCGTAGAACTGCGCGAGGCGGGCGTTCACCAGCAGGTAGTCGGCCTGCAGCAGTTCGCGGAAATCCGACGCCGCGCCCCACGCGACTTCATCGAGGAAGAGGTTCAGCGAGGTGCGCAGATCGTCGATCACCTCCGGCGTGAAACCGGGAAATCGCCCCGGCTCCTTGCGCAGATCCTCGACGAACCGCACCTGCAACCAGTGGTGAAAGAACTCGCGCAGCTTCGCGCGCGTCCGGCCGTCGTCCAGCATACGCGCCGCTTCCGCCGCCACTTCCGCCGGCGTACCGAGCCGTCCGGCGGCGGCGGCGCGGGCCAGCCCGTCGTCCGGTACCGAGTCCCAGAGCCCCAGCGCCAGCCGGGTGGCCACGCGCGGACCGGCGTCGCTGTCCGGCAGGTCCGGGTAGAGGAAATGCGGCGATTTCAGCGCCAGCAGCACGACCCGACGGATCGCCGCGTCGGCTTCGGGGGCGGCGCGGAACACCGCCGTCACGTGCCGCTCCGTCTCCTCCGGCCGCAGCGGCCGGCGAAACGCCCGCGCCACAAAGCGCGCGGCCCACGCCTCCAGTTTCGCCGCTCGCTCGGGATCGCCGGCCCGCGTGCCCGCGAGGCGATCGAGGCGCTTCGCCACGTGGCCCGCCACCTCGAACGCGGCCCGCGTGGTGGCGTCGTCCCACTCCTTGGAAACCGAGAGGCCGCGTTCGTAACCGTGGCTGCTGTCATCGGGCGGGAAACGCGTCGCGATCACGAGGGTCGGCCGCACCACCGCGGGCGAGAGGACGCGCGCCGGCACCGGGCGCTCCGGTCCGCGCGGCGTTTTCCACCGCAGCGCGATGGCCGGCGGCGGCGCGCCCGCCTTTTCGGGCAGCGCCCAGTAGTCGAGGCCGATCGGGTAGTGGCGTCCGCCGAGCAGGCGCACCGTCACGCGATGGTCGGGGTGCGCGGGGTTGGAGACGTTCACGTCGAGGCTGGCCGTGGCGATCACGCCGGGCTCCGCGTTGATCCAGAACCGCATCGTGTTGGGCGTGCGGACGACGAACTCGTAGTCGCCCGTCTCGTCGGCGAGCACCGAGCCACGCCATTGCATGGAGAACTCCGCCGTGCCGATGCGCTGCTGCGCCGCACTGCCCGGCGCGAAATCGAAGTCGATCGCGGCGTCGACGCCGCGGTGCACGATCTTCGCGGCGTCGAACCGCCCGCGCTGGGCGGCGCCGTAGTAGGTCGCGGCCAGGCCGGGTGCCGTGGCCGCGTCCGCGGTCGCATCCGCGGCGGGGGCCGGCTCCGGCGCCTCGAACGCCCGCACGAGATCCGCCACGGAGAGGGCGTATTGGGTGCCGGTGAGGTGCATGAGCTCGCGGCGGGCGGGATGGAGCCGCGCCTGCGCCGCCGGCGAATAGAACGCATCGAAAACGTAGGCCGACACCGCCTGCGCCTCCGCCGGGGTGAGGGTCTCGGGATCGTCCTCCGGCATGTTTTGCGCGGTGTAACGAGTGAGTCGCGCCAGCGACCAGTCGCCGGCCAGGGCTCCGGCGTACTTGCCCTCGACGCCCTCGCCTTTCGCGCCATGGCAGCTCGCGCATTTCTGCCGGTAGATCTCCCCGCCGTGCACCGCCGCCGCCACCGGGGAACTCGCCACCGGCTCGGCCGTGGGCGGCACCCGCGAGCAACCCGCTGCGAGCAGGAACGCAACCAGCGGCGCCAGGGCGACCATCCAACGGCGGGGTACGACCGTGAGCATCTCCCGATCGATCACCGGCCGGGCGCGCGGCCGTCAAGCCTGGTGCGCCCGAGGCGTCCTTCCCGGAGACGACGGAGCGGCAGCCTCCGCTCTCACGACTTTCCGTTCCTGGAGGGCGACGCTCTGTCGCTGCCGCGACCGTACCTGCGGCGCCGAGGGACGGGCGCCCTCCCTCGACCGGGCTCCGCGGGCAGTTTCAACACCCACTGCTGCGCCGTCCTGTGAAAGCTCCGGCCTTCGCTGGCCATCCCGAGGCAAGCCTCGGGGCATCCTGGCCAGGCGACCGCTGCGCGGATCGGCCTCCGCTTAATCGCCGGAAGAGACGTGGCAAGCCACGGGGAACGGACCCGCCGGCGATTCAATCCTTCCCGAAACTCAACAACTCGATTTCGAACACCAGCGTGGCATTGCGGCCGATCTTCGGCGGCTGGCCGCGGGTACCGTAGGCGAGCTCCGGCGGGATGATCACGAGCCGCTTTTCACCGCGCTTCATCAGTTGCAGAATCTGATCCCACCCCTCGATCACCATCTCGCGCCGGATCCGGAACGTGAACGGCTTGTCGGCCTCGGTGGCCTGGTCGAATACCGTGCCGTCGAGCAGGCGCCCGACATACAGCACGTTCACCTTGTCGCCGGGCTTGGGCAGGTCGCCCTGCCCTTCCTTCAGCACGAGGTATCGGATGCCGGTCACCGTCTTTTTCGCCTCCGGCCAGGTCTTCTCGACATACTCGAGGGCCTCAGGCGGGAGCTTCTCGCGCTGCGCCAGGAGGGCCGGCACGGACACGGCCGCGAAAATCGGGAGGCAGAGGAGGAACAGGAACGGGATCTTCACGTGGGTGCGCGGGTGAGGTTAAGGCTTCCCGGCATCGGTGTCATCCGTCTAATCCGTGGTCAAAGCCAATCCATGCCTCCGCGCCCCACCGTCGTCATCCTCTGTCCGCGCGAGTTCAAATTCACCGACCACGACGCCTCCGTCGAACGCCCGTTCCTCGAGGACGTGGCCGACCTGACGACGGTGTGGCTCGACTACGACGCCGCTTTCCCGGCGACGGTGCTGGATGCCCACGCGATCATCCTCTGGCACGGCCCGCGCGTCACGGGGGAGGTCGTCGCCGGCCTGCGGCACTGCCGCGCGATCATCCGCAACGGCGTGGGGTTTGACAGCGTGGACACCGCCGCCGCCGCCCGCGCCGGTATCCCGGTCTGCAATGTGCCCGACTACGGCACCGAGGAGGTCGCCGACCACGCCCTGGCGCTCACCCTCGCGCTCTACCGCCAGCTTTTCCCGCTCGACACCGAGGCCAAACGGCTCGGCTGGAAAATCGAGGTGCAGCACCGCATGCGCCGCCTGCGCACGCAGACCTTCGGCATCGTGGGCCTTGGCCGCATCGGCACGGCGACCGCGCTGCGCGCCAAGGCCTTCGGCTTTCGGGTGGTGTTTTTCGACCCCTACGTGCCCAGTGGACTGGACAAGGCCGTGGGGGTCGAACGCGTCGCCACCCTGGCGGAGCTGCTGGCCGTCGCCGACACCGTGTCGATTCACTGCCCGCTCACCGACGAAACGCGCGGGCTGATTGGCGAGCGCGAGGTCGCCGCGCTGAAACCGGGGGCCTTCCTGGTGAACACCGCCCGCGGCGACATCGTGCGAAAGGCGCCGGTGTTTGCCGCCCTGCGCAGCGGGCACCTCGCCGGCGCCGGCCTCGACGTGGTGGAGAACGAACCCCTGCGCAGCGCGGAGGAAGCCGCGACCCCCAACCTCATCGTCACCTGCCACGCCGCCTTCTGCAGCCCGGAGGGCATGGTCGAGATGCGCCGCACCTCGGCAAGAATCGCCCGCGCCGCCGTGCTCGGCCAGCCCGTCTGGAACCGGGTGAACTAGCGAGGCTGCGCCTCAGACCTTTTCACCACGGGTTTCGGGTTTCAAGGACGCTGGTCCCCGCCGGCCGAAGCTTCCGCGGGTTCCGTATCTCCCGCGGGCGGCCTCACGTCGCCGTCTCGGTAAAGCGGCTCTCGCGGATGACGGTGATCTTGATCGTGCTCGGGTACTGCAGCTCGGCCTCGATGCGCTTGCGCAGGAGGCGCGCGATCTCCCGCGCCCGGTCGTCGGCGACCTCCGTGGGCGACACCACCACGCGAATCTCCCGCCCCGCCTGGATGGCAAACGCCTGCTGCACGCCTTCGATCGACGTCGCCAGTTTCTCCAGCCGGCCCAGCCGCTGGATGTATCCGGTCATCGAATCCGCCCGCGCGCCGGGGCGCGTCGCCGAAATCGTGTCCGCCAGGACCACCAGGCCGGCGTAAATCGTCTCCGGCCGCACCTCCTCGTGGTGCGCCGCCACGGCGTTCACCACGATCGGCGTCTCGCCATACCGTTTGATGAACTCGGCGCCGATCACCGCATGGCTGCCCTCCAGTTCGCCGGGCACGCCCTTGCCGATGTCGTGCAACAGGCCGGCGCGCTTGGCCACGTTGGAGTCGAGCCCGACCTCGCTGGCGATGAGCGAGGCGAGGAAGGCCGTCTCCACCGAGTGATCGAGCACGTTCTGGTTGTAGGAGAACCGGTATTTCAGGCGGCCGAGCAGCTTGATGATCTCCGGGTGGAGGCCGTTGATGTTCAGTTTGGTCACGGCGTCTTCGCCGGCCTGGGTCGTCACCAGCTCAATCTCCTCCTGCGCCCGCTTGACGTACTCCTCGATCGAGGCCGGGTGGATGCGGCCGTCCTTGATCAGCCCGTCGAGCGCCACCCGCGCGATTTCGCGCCGGACCGGATCGAACGACGACACCAGCACCATCTGCGGCGACTCGTCGATCAGCAGCGTCACGCCGGTGGCGGCCTCGAACGACTTGATGTTGCGCCCCTCGCGGCCGATGATCCGGCCCTTCATCTCCTCATTGGGGAGCTGGATGATGGTGGCGGTGAGATCGTTGTTCGGCCGGCTGGCGATGCGCTGCATCGAGGCGATGAGCACGCGGCGGGCGTCGTTCTGCAGCTCCTGCTCGGACTTCTCGATCGTCGCGCGGCGGAGGGCCCGCAGCTCGTCCTGGCATTCCAGCATCACCTCCTCGCGCAGTTGTTTGCGGATCTCCTCCGCGTCGAGCTGGGAAACGCCCTCCAGCCGTTTGCGCACGCTCTTGGAGAGGCCGCGGATCGCATCGCGCGCCTGCTTGAGGGCCGAAGTCTCGCGGTTGAGTCGCTCCTGGCGTTGCTCAAGCTGGTAATCGAGCAACGCCAGCGACTCCTCGTGGGCGCGGATTTCCCGCAGGCGCACATCGCTCTCGATCTCGCGGCGGTCAAACTCGCGGTTGAGCTCCGCCCGCTTCTCCTGGATCTCGGCCTCGGCCTTCTGCTTCAACTCCTCGGCCGCCACCGCCGCCTCGCGCCGGGCCACCTCGATCAGCTCAGTCGCCTGTTCATGGGCCACCCGCCGGGTGTGCCGGGTCAACGCCCAGACGATCAGGAACCCAATGCCGCTTCCCACCAAGACGAAAACAACCGCGAGCGCCCAATCGAAATAATGGCCGCTCTCGGCAATCAGAAACGCGAAGTCGGCTGCGCCCACTGATGTCAAGTCGCGCGCACCGTAGCGGTCCCGGACCCGACCTCAAGTCTCGGTTTCGTCCATCGACTCCCGCCCACCTGCTTCACGTCTTTCCGGCCTTCCACATCCCCCAAATACAAATCCGGAAAGCCGGAAATCAGGAACCAAACCACCCAAGGCTGATTTTCCCGTTCACTGCCGCCCCGCCAGCACCGGCAGGGTGGCGGCCAGCACCGCCTCCATCCGCGCCAGGGCCGCCGCCTCGCCGTCCGCGGCGTCGGTCTGCATCAACACATACGCCCACCGGTCGGCCCGGCCACGGAACACCCGGTTCCAGGCATCGCGCCACAGCCGCTCGCCGTGGGTCGCCACCACGCCGTCGCCATGCATGAACCAATACGCCACCAGTTGCGGCACCACCGCCCGGCCCCGCGGCGTCTGCACCTCGCGCCGCACCCGCAACAGCGTCGCCGGCACCCCGCCCGCGCCGGCCGCGAATCGATACCGGGCCGGTTCCGTAATCGTCCAACCCTGGCCGACCAGGCACAGCTCCGGCCGGTGAATCGAGGTCCGGTCCCGCCCGCTCAACACCACCGACAGAAATACCTGCCGCCGCGGGTCCGCCACCGCCACATACTGCTTGCGCGAATACCCCGTGTCGGGTGGCAGGATCTCCCGCTCCACCGCCGTCACCTCCGCCCGCCGCCCGATCCACTCCGTGCCGAGAAACGCCGGCAGTTCCACCGGATTGATCCCGTCCGCCGCCAGTCGCACCCCCACCTGCCCGCGCGCCGGCAGCCGCTGCAGGTGGGCGAGGAAGGCCATTTCCACGGCGGCCAACAGGACCACCATCCCAGCCACGATCGTGGGGCTCACGCGCCAGCGACCCGCGGGGCCCATCGCCGCCAGCGCCTCCTTCGGCTCGGAAACCCCGGCCACCGGGTCGGCCAACACTTCCGCCCCGCCGCCGCCGCCAGACTCCCGCGTTGCCCGCGCCCTCGCTGCCACGGCAGGTCCCGCGGACGGCTTGTCATCTAATGGATGACAAACCGGCTCGGCGGCGGGCTCCGGCGCCAGGCGGCGGAGCAGGCTCACCCCGCCGAGGACGCCGCCCAGCACAATCAGGAACACCCCGTAACCCATGATCTCGTGCGCGACATCGCCCCACCGCGGACCGCCCGCCTCGGCCGCGAAGACAATCGCGAGGATGCGCGCCACATTGCCGGCGTAGACCAGGGGGAAACACAGCGCCAGCACCAGCGCCCGCCGCCAGACCGCCGCAAAATTCAGGTATCCGGTCAACAACGACAACGCCGCCAGCGCGGTCAGCGACCGGATGCCGGAGCAGGCCGCCGCCACGTCGTAGTTGTAGGCGCCGTCCGGCGCCAGCAGCAGCGTGCCGCTGCGCAATACCTCGATGCCCACCCCGCGGGCGATGGCCGCGCTCGCGTCGACCACCCACACCCGCAGCCAGAAGCCGATCGAGTCCAGCGCGTTGAGCGGAACGGCGAACACCAGGAACCCGAGCGGAAACGCCGCCGCCGCCCCCCAGCGCCGCCCGCCCCCGAGGCGCAGCACGCCCCAGGTGAAGAGCAGCAGAGCCAGAATCGAGAGCCGCGCCTGCTGCGCCACGAAGCCCACGGTGTGCAAGGCGAGCGCCGCGAGCAGGGCGAGGGCCGGAGGCCAAAGGCAGGTTGCCGATTGACGCTTGCCGACCGCCGAACGGTCGGAAGGGCAATCGGCAATCGTAACTCGTAAATTGTAACTCCTCAGATTCCGCCACAGCAGCCACCCGCTCAGCCCCAGGACCAGCCAGCCGTGTTCCGTCTCCGAAGCCGGATTCAGCCACTGCGATCCCCACCAGACAAAGAGGGAGGTCGTCTTGATGTAGCCCGTGCCGGAATTGCCCCAGAAGTGGAACAGAACTGCTCCGGCGGTCGCCACGATCAGCGCCGGCACCCACGCCCCGGGGGCAGTCCCTCGCCCTGGGCGCCCGGGATCAGGGGGGGAAGTGGTCATGGTTTGCTCCAAGTGGCCGGCGAATCGGCCTACTCCCGCAGCGATTGCCCGGTCTGCGCTGCAAAATCCACCGGCAGCAGCGAATCGCGCCGGCCGACAAGGCGCCGGACGAGACCGGCAACCCGCGGCCGCATCAGGAAGGCGAACCAACCGGGCCGCAGGGGGCGTCGGGTGAAGAGGTGCAGGTCCGTCCCATTGGTGTGAAACTGGAGCCCGTGTTGCGCGGCCAAGGCCGCCAAGGCCGGAGCCGTGTAGATCGTCACATGCTGGCCGGCGTCGAGGTTGTAATACCACCACTCGCCGGGCCGCGGTCGCGCCGGGGGCAGCAGCAGCGTGGAGAACAGCACCGTGTCGGTGAGGGCAAAAATCCGGCGCAGCGTGGCCGCAGGGTCCGGGAGGTGCTCGAAGACCTCGAATGCGGTCACGGCGGCATACCGGTCGCCGTCGCGGTGTTCGAAGCCCCGCGCAAACTGGTTCGGCGTGCCGGGATCGCTCCAGCGGAAGTCGTAGCCGGCATCCCGCATCATCCGCACGAACATGCCCGTGCCCCCGCCGAAATCCAGGTAGCGCCCGCGGCCGCGGTCGAGCAACCAGAGTGTCACCGCGGTCGGGGTCACGAGCCGCTGGTTGCGCGTGATCAGGCCGAGATCCTGCCGCGCAATTGGGTCGGCGTACGCCGCTTCAAGCCAGTAGGGAGGCTCCGTGCAGACCAGCCCGCAGCGAGGGCAGGTGTCGAACGCGACGTCATGCCGGCCGAGCACCCGGGCGCGGGCGAAGAATCCGAGGGGTGCGCCGCAGGCCGGGCATTCGCGCTGGCTCATCGGCGCCCGATGAAGTCGGGGGAGGAGGACGAAGCAACTGCTTTCCGGGTTCGCAGTCGGCGGACGGGGCATCTGCCGGTTGGCGGTGGCCTCGTAAGAAATCCCATCCTGGAGGGCTGCGCTCCGTCGCAGCCGCCTTCCGCCAGCGCTACCCGGTCCGTTCTTTCCGGTGCCGACGAAGCGGCGCCCTCCAGGAAGGCCACCGCCAAACGGCAGATGCACCCTCGGCGGACGCGCGGCGGTTTTGCGGCTGGCGCGGCCCGATCGGCACCGTCAGAGTCCGCGCCGGTCCGCCTCGTCGCTGCTCCCCGCTCCCTGCCTTTGATGAAATTGCTGGTTCTCGCGCAAACTCCGCCGCCCGTGCACGGCCAGAGCGTGATGGTGCGTGAACTGGTGGCGGGGCTGCCGGGCCACGGTGTCGCGCTGCACCACGTGAACCTGCGGTTGTCGCGCGATGCGGGCGACATCGGCTGCTGGCGGCCGGGCAAGATCGCCGCCGTCCTGGGCGCCGCGGGACGGGCGATCGCGGCGCGGTTCCGGCACGGCTGCGACACGCTGTATTACGTGCCGGCACCGGCCAAACGGGGCGCCCTCTACCGCGACTGGGTGCTGCTCGCGCTGGTGCGTCCGTTCTTCGGCCGGCTGGTGCTGCACTGGCATGCGGCCGGATTGGGCGAATGGCTCGAAACCCGTGCCATGGCGGCGGAACGCCTCCTCAGCCGCGCCCTGCTGGGCCGGGCCGACCTCGCAATCGTGCTCGGCGAGGCGCTGCGGGCGGATGCCGCGGTGCTGGCGCCGCGCCGCGTGGCCGTCGTGCGCAACGGCATTCCGGATCCGTGTCCGGGATTCGTACGGCCGCCCGCCCCGCCGGCGGGCACCCGGCCGTTCGAGGCGCTGTACCTCGGGCTGTGCAGCGAGGAGAAGGGACTTTTCGATGCCATCGAAGGAGTCACCCGGGCGCTTCGCGCCGGACTGGCGTGCCGGCTCACGGTGGCGGGGGCGTTTGCCGACGCGGGGGCGCAGCGCCGCTTCGAGGAGCTCCGGCGCGCCTCCGCGGGGCGGATACGGTACGCGGGGTTTGTCGAGGGTGAAGCGAAACACCGGCTGCTTGCGGCGTCCGACGTCCTGCTCTTTCCGACGAAATACCCGCCCGAAACACAGGGCCTGGTCGTGGCGGAGGCGCTGGCCTTTGACCTGCCGGTGGTGGTGACCCGATGGCGCGCCGTGCCCGAAGGGTTGCCGGACGGGCACGTCGCGAAGGTCGATTCCGGCCGGCCGGATCAGATTGCCGCCGCCCTGGTGAAACTGGCCGCCGCGGGAACGCCGAACGGCGCGCTGCGGCGGCATTTTCTCGCGCACGGCACCTGCGAGCGCCACCTCGCCGCGGTCGCCGCGGAACTGCGGGCGTTATCGACTCAAACGGCGGCGGCGCAACACTGCCCGGCCACCGCTCCATGACCGCCGACCCACTGCGACCGTCCCACCTTCGCCCCGTGACCACGGGCGCGCTGTTGCTGGTGGGCGGTCGGGTCGTCGCGGCGGGATGCGGGCTCTTGCAGGTGCCCATCGCCCTGCAGCATCTCGGCGCGGCCCGGTTCGGGCTGTGGGTCGCGCTGACCGGGCTGCTGTGGACGCTGGCCGGCCTGGATGGCGGGCTGGGGTTTGCGCTGCAAAATCGGATCGCCCGCGCGCTGGCGCTGGGGCGGGAGGAGGAGGCGGCCAACCTGGCGCGGACGGGCCGGCGGTGGTTCACCCGGGCCGGATTGGGGCTGGCGTTGCTCGCGTTGCCGGCAGCCCTGGCCGGGGATTGGGTGCGCTGGCTCGGCGTCCCGGGGGAAATTGTATCCAAGGGGGAATTGCAGCTCACGGCCGCCGTAACACTGTTGGCGGCGGGAGGCGCCCTGGCATTGTCGCTGGCGGCGCGTTTGGCCGCCGCGGCGCAATCGACCTGGATTTCGGGCGCCTGGTCCGGGGCGGGCAGCCTGGCCGGTCTGGCTGCGGTGGCGGTCTGCGCCGCCGCGGATGCCCGCCTGCCCGGCTACCTGGTGGCCTCAGCCGTGGTGCCACTCGTTTCCCACCTCGGCACTCACCTGCACTTGCGCCGCCGCGAGGGCTGGCTGCGGAACGGAGCCGGCGGCCCGGGCGCGATCGCGCCGACCGCGGTGGCCCGGGAGGCGGCGTGGTTCTTTGTGCCGCAGTTGGGAACCCTGGCCATTGGTTCGTTCGCTCCGATGCTGGTAACCCTGGTCGCCGGGCCGGTGGCGGCCGCGGGTTTCGGCGTACTGCAGCGGCTGTTCGGTGCCGGCCTGCAGTTGCTCAGTCTCGGCCTGCAACCCGCCTGGCCGGCCTACACCCACGCCGCCGCGCAGGGCGACCGCGCCGGGGCGGCCCGGGTTTTCCGGTGGTCGCTCCTCGCCACCGGCACGGCAGTGGCGGCCACCTTGCTGCTCCTCGCGCCACTCGCCCGACCCATCCTGGGCCTGTGGCTGGGCGCGAGTGTACCGCCCATCGAACCCTCGCTCGTGGGGGCCGTGGCGGTGTGGCACGCCCTGCTGCTGACCGGCCAGCCGCTCGCGATGTTGCTCAACGGCACGGATCGGGCGCCCGTGCTGGCCGTGGCGACGCTTGGTTTCCTGTCTGCGGCGGCCGCGCTCTGCGTGCCGCTCGGCCGCGGCTGGGGGGCAGCAGGGATCGTCGCTGCACTCGCCCTGCCCTACGGGCTGCTCAACCTGCCGCTGGCCGGCTGGTATGCCAGTCGCGCCCTCCGCGAAATGGCTCCGACGCAGGCCAGGCCCCCCACCGGTGGGCCGGCGGCTCCCTGAAGCCATGCCGGGCGAGGTCATCGTCATTCCAGTCCACAACCGGCGGGAAACGACCCTCCGCTGCCTGCGCCTGCTCCGGGAACACGAAGTGCTGGGCTGGGCGGCGGTGGTGGTGGTCGACGATGGTTCCACGGATGGCACCGCAGCGGCCGTGCGGGCGGAGTTTGCCGCGGTGGAAATCATCTCCGGAACGGGCGACTGGTGGTGGGGTGGCGCGATTCGGCGCGGGACTGAACGGGCTCTGGCGCAGGGCGCGGAACGCATCTACTGGCTCAACGACGACTGCCGGCCGCCGGATGGAGCGCTCGCTGCCCTGCGGGACCGGGTGCGGGCGAGCGGCGAGGTCACCTGGGTGCCGGCGCAGACACCGTGTGGGTGGCGCTACGGCGGACAACGCCGCACGGCGTGGGGCATCCGGAGTTGCACGCCGGAGGAGGAGGCAGCGGGCCGGGCGGAGACCTTCAGCGGCAACTGCGTCTGCCTGCCGCGCTGCTGGCTCGAGCGCGCCGGGCTCCCGGACGATGCGGCCTTCCCGCACGGATTCGCGGACCTGGATCAGGGCCTGCGGCTGCACCGCGCGGGCGCGCGGTTGTCATGTCTTCAAGGATACATCGCAGCCGCCGATGATCCCGGGCCGGCGGCGCGCGAGCGGTGGCTGACGACGGATCGCCCGATGCGGGAGATCTGGCGCGAATTTTCCTCACCCCGCAGCTTCTTGTATTTTCCCGCGTGGCGGCGTTTCACGCGGCGGCATTGGGGGCCGCTGCACGGCCGCCTCGTCTTCGCCCTGCCCTACCTGCGGTGGATCCTCATCGCAGGACTGCGGTGGGTCGCGCCGGCGTGGTGCCGCCGACGGGGCCGCAAACCGGTCAGGTGACCCACCAGGTACGCCCCCAGCCGAGACTCACGACCAGGGCGTTGGCTGCATAGCGCCACTGAGCCGCTCCGCCGACCTTCCAGAGGGCTGGCAGGAGGCGACAGACCCGGCCCGTTTGACCGTGGAGTTTGGCCCGGGCGATGCGGGCGCGAACGACATAGAGGCGCCGGGCGGACGGTGAGAACCGCGCCCCGAACTGCCACCAGATCCGGCGCGCCGCCCGCCAACCCGCGTCGGCCTGCAGGTTGGTGCGGAGCCCGGAAGGCGCATGTTGATAGACCTCCACGAGCGGCTCCGGAACGACTGGCACACCGGAGAGATTGAAGCAGGCACTCAAAGCGTGTGCGTAGTGGTAGTCCTCTCCCGCATCCAGCCGCTCATCAAATTCGACCGACACTTCCCGCCGGTGCAGGAGAAAAGGCGTACCGAGCCCCGCTGCGTTCAGGAAAGCATCGCCTTCGACGCGGACTGATTCTGTGTAGCGCGTTACGGACCGGCCGCGGACATGGAAGTGCGCCCCACAAAGCACGAGCGGGGAGCCGGACTCGCGGGCTAGTGCGAGCTGCCGCGCGACCTTGTCGGCGCGGTAGGTGTCGTCGTCGTCGAGAAAGGTAACATAATCGCCGCGGGCCACGGCGAGGCCGGTGTTGCGGGCGCCGGCCGCATTGCGGGCCCGCGGATCGCGGATGACACGGAGGCTCAGATCCGCGGGACACAGCAGGTCCGCGCCGAGGCCGCATTCGCCGGTCTGCGAGTTGTCCACCACGATCACCTCCAGTTGGCGATAGGTTTGCGCAACCAGGCTCGCCAGGGCGCGTCGGAGCGTGGCCGGGCGGTCGCGGGTCGGCACGATCACCGACACGAGGGGATTCACGGACATGGTCTGCGTATGGCGGCGCGGGGAGGAAGCGACAAGCCGACACCGGGGTTGCGCCGCCCGGGAGGACTTTGCTGAATCGCGCGGTGTCCCTCCCCGTCGTCCGTCGCACGATTATCGCCGGCAGCCTCCTGCTGACGCTGGTGCTCGGCTGGCAGGTGGGGGAAGGTGATTTGCTGCTGCCCGGTCTGGTGGTGGCCGTGACGATTCCGCTGGTGGCGAGCCGGATCGCGGGGCTGCCAGTCGACGTGTTGGTGGCCGGCCTCGTGTTGGTGGGTTACCTGGTCGGCAATCGCGGATTCGCGCAGGTGACGGTGCCGAAGTTGCCACTGCTGCCCGGGGAGCTGGCGCTCGGTGTGGCGGGGGTGCTGGCGGTGTGGCGGTTTGCCTGGCTGAAGACCTCCCCGGTGCTGCGCGACAGCCTCAACCTCTGGGTCGCCCTCTGGATCGCCGCCTGTTCGGCGCGTCTGCCGTTCGATGTCCGGGCGCACGGGATCGTGGCGCTGCGCGATTACGCGCTCGTGTACTACGCGCTGTTCTTCTTCTTCGCGCAGGGATGGGCGCGGTTACCGGAGAGTCGCCGGTTCATCGAGGGCTGCCTGACGCTGGGTTTCGCGCTGACGGCGCCGGCCTTGATGGCGTTCCTGGAGTGGCCGGACTGGGTGACGCGGATCGCGATTGCCGGCGTGCCGCTGATCTTCGTGAAGGCCGACGTGGCGACGGCATTCCTGGCCGCCGGCGTCTTCTGGGCTGGCTGGCACTATGCTCGGACCGGGGAAAGGAAGTGGCTGGTGCCGGTGACGATTTGTGCCGGCGGGGTGCTTCTGAACAACAGCCGCGCAGCCATCGTCGCAGTCATCGTTTGCGTGGCCGGTCTGCTGCCGCTCGGCGAACGCCGCGTGTTGCGGGCCCTCGCCGCACTCGGGGCGGTGGCGGCCTTTGGACTGCTGGTGGAGGCGGCGCTGCCGCGCGACGCGACTGCGACCAGCCGGGCGTATCGCCTCTACGAGAGCCTGAGCACCGTCTTCGACTTCTCGGGCAGCAGCCGGCCGGACTCCTACGACCTTGGCGACAAGCCGGACAACAACCGCTTTCGTCTCGTCTGGTGGCAGGCCGTGATCGAGGAGGCACGCAGCGAGGCTCCGCTGACCGGATTGGGGTTTGGCCATGACCTGGCGGCGGAGTTCGTTCGCCGGTATTACGCGGACTCCAGCGAGGATTTCAGTGCCCGCAGCCCGCACAACTTTCTCATCACTGTTTTCGCCCGCACGGGACTGGTGGGACTGGGGTGTTTCCTCGGCATTCTGGGAGCGGCGGGCATCCGGGCGTGGCGGGCGGCCCGCGCCCAGCCCGATGCCGGTGAGGGATCACGCTGGCTGGCACCCGCGGCGATTCTGGTCGCCGCGTGCTTCGGAGTCGTGTTGGAGGGTCCGATGGGGGCGATGGTTTTCTGGAGCCTGCTGGGCTGGGCAAACGCCGCGCCGGGCCTGGTTCGCGCGCCGGAAGACCCGGCAGGGAAGGTGGAGGAGCCCGCGGCACTCGCGGAGGCACGATAATGGGGCAGGGAAAACCAGAATGGGAGGACGCGCGGAGCGGATGTCGGATGCACCTGACGGATTGCATCCGGGACGGACTCCGCTTCATCGATGAATCTGTCGCTGCCCGTCTCCTGATCGCTTAACCATGAATCTGCCTGCCACTGCCGAGTTCCTCCGGCTGTTCAAGCCCACCACGCGCACCCAGTGGGACTGGGCGACGCCGCTTG
>CAZDGC010000085.1:0-31648 GCA_964504885.1 uncultured Opitutus sp. | reverse complement strand
AAGATCGTGAGACGTGGCATGGGTTCGGTCGGACAGGACGAGGCCGGGCGGCGGGGGATGCGCAGTTTTTTGGGGCGGGGGATTTCGTGGATTGCACTGTGGAGCGGTGGCGCAAACCGTGCAGTCGCCCGAAGCCGTTCTGGCGTCGCGCTTCTGTTTTCCCGATGCGAACGCTATTCCTGAACTCCGCCCGCAGCCTGGCCGCGCAAGCAGGGCGGGCCGTTGGCGGGTTGGTTCTATTCCTGGTGTGCCCGATGGAGGCTGCAACGCCACCGAACCTCCTCGTGATTCTCTCGGATGACCAGGGATTCGAGGACCTCGGGGTCCAGGGGAGCCGGGAGATTTACACGCCGCATATCGACTCACTGGCGCGCCACGGCGTGCGTTGCACGCAGGGGTACGTGTCCGCGCCAATGTGTTCGCCGAGCCGTGCGGGACTGCTGACCGGGCGATCGCAGTCGCGTTTCGGCCACGAAATTAACTGGGAGGGTCGCGACGCCACCGGCCGCAAGGGACTGCCTATGGAGGAGCGCACCCTCGCGGACCACCTCAGGGCGACGGGCTACCGCACTGGGATCGTCGGGAAGTGGCACCTCGGCGACGACCCGAAGTTTCATCCGCGGCGGCGCGGGTTTGACGAGTTCTTTGGGCACCTCGGCGGCAGTCACGACTATTTCCGGGCGAAAGGAGATCGCGGCGCGAGCTACGCGCTCGAAGGGTGGGACGGCCGGCCGTACGAGTTCGAGAACGGTTATTTGACCGAACTCAACGGCGAGGCGGCGTGTGCCTTCATCCACCGGAATCGCGCCGCGCCGTGGTTCCTCTACCTGGCCTTCAACGCCCCGCACACGCCCACGCAGGCGACCTCCCGGTACCTCGCCCGCTTCGCCCACGTTGCCGATGAGCAACGGCGCACCTACTGCGCGATGGTGAGCGCGCTTGACGATGCGGTGGGAGCCGTGCTGGCCCAGTTGCGGGCTGATGGACTCGAGGACAACACGCTGATCTTCTTTCTCAGCGACAACGGCGGCCCGCTGGGGCGCAATGGCTCCTCCAACCTGCCTCTGAGCGGCGAAAAGGGTCACCTGCACGAGGGCGGTATCCGCGTGCCCTACCTCGTGCAGTGGAAGGCCGGTCTTCCGGCGGGTCGGGTCTATGATCGCCCGGTCAGCAGCCTCGACCTCGCGGCGACCGCGCTCGCGGCAGCCGGGGTACCGCCGCCGGTGGAGCGTCCGCTCGACGGGATCGATCTCCTGCCCGATTGGCGCGGCGAACGCACCGGGGATCCGCATGCGGCGCTTTTCTGGCGCATGAAGGCCCGCCGCATCTGGGCCGTGCGCGTGGGCGACTGGAAGCTCGTGTCGGCTCACGCTTGGGGCGATCTGCCCTCGAGTGTGGGACGTCCGCGCCTGATCGACCTCGCCGCGGATCCGGCCGAACGCCATGACCTGAGCGCGCAGTTTCCGGCCAGGGTGGCGGAGTTGCAGGCCGCGTACGACGCCTGGGAGAAGCCCCTGCCGGAGCCGCTCTGGGCGCCGGACGACGGCCCGGAAGGACGGGAGAGCCGCCAGCAGCGGGTGCAACGCCGGGCGGAACTCGAGGCGAAGCGCAAGCAGTGAAGCGCGCGGCCGACACCAGGAGCCCCAAGCATCTCCCGCAACCACTCCGCTCCCGCCCCCTCCACCCACCCATCCGATTTTTTTCCCAATGAACTCCCCGATCCTTCGCGTCCTGGTCTTTGTTTCGCTCCTCCTGCCGGCGGCCGCGGTGCGAGCCGATGTCCGTCTACCCGCGATCTTCTCCGACCACCTCGTGCTGCAGTCCGGCGTGGCGGTGCCCGTGTGGGGCTGGGCGGACCCGGGCGAGGCGGTTACGGTGGCAATTGCCGGCCAGTCGAAGGGCACCCGAGCGGGGACCGATGGCCGCTGGCGGGTTGATCTGGCCAAGCTCGAACCGAGCGCCAGGCCGACGACACTTACCGTGCGGGGCCGCAACACGCTCACGATCCAGGACGTGCTGGTCGGCGAGGTGTGGCTGGGCTCGGGGCAGTCGAACATGGCGATGACGGTGGCGCGCTCGAACGACCCCGAGCGCGAGGCGGCGGCGGCAAACCGGCCGCAGATTCGGATGTTCAAGGAGGAGTCGGGGGCGGCGGATACGGCGCAGGCGGAGGGCAAGGGCCGCTGGGTGGTGTGCGCGCCGGACACGGTGGGGGCGTTTTCGGCAACGCTGTATTTCTTCGGCCGCGAGGTGCACGCGGCGCTCGGTGTGCCGGTGGGGTTGATCAACTCGTCGGTCGGCGGGACGCCGATCGAGTCGTGGATCGCGCCGGAGGTGCAGCGGGCCTCGCCGGCGCTGAAGGAGTTCTTTGCGCCGGCGCCGGCGCCCACTCCCGCGGCGGCCGAGGCGGCGAAGAAGAAGTACGAGCAGGACCTGGCCAAATGGCAGGCGGACGTGAAGCAGGCGAAGGCGGCGAAGCAGAAGGCCCCGAAGCGCCCCCAGGATCCGGCGGTGCTGGCGGCCCGGAAGGGGAACGTCGGCGGGCTGTTCAACGGCAAGATCGCGCCGCTCATTCCGTACGCGATTCGCGGCGCGCTCTGGTACCAGGGCGAGGCCAACAGCGTGCCGGCGAAGGCGCCGTTCTACGAGGCGCAGTTGCGGCTGCTCGTGACCGACTGGCGCACGCGGTGGGGGTACGAGTTTCCGTTCGCGTGGGCGCAGCTGCCGAATTTCGGCGGGCCGGGGCGCGACTGGCCGGCGGTGCGTGAGGCCATGCTGAATACGCTCGCCCTGCCGCGGACCGGCATGGGCATCAACATCGACATCGGCGACGAGAAGGACATCCACCCGAAGAACAAGCAGGAGGTCGGTCGGCGCCTCTCGCTCTGGGCGCTCGGCACGGTCTACGGGCGCAAGGTGCCGGCGACGTCCGGTCCGCTGCCGGCGGGGCACGAGGTGCGCGGCGGGGAGGTCGTGCTGAAGTTCAAGCATGCCGACGGCGGGCTGGTCGCGCGCGGCGGGGCGCTGCAGGGCTTCGTGGTGGCGGGCGAGGATCGCCAGTGGAAGCCGGCGCAGGCGCGGATCGCCGGCGACCGCGTGATCGTGTCGAGCCCGGACGTGGCGAAACCGGTCGCGGCGCGCTACGCGTGGGAGAATTTCCCGACCTGCAACCTGTACAACGGCGCTGGTCTGCCGGCGTCGCCGTTCCGGACCGATCGGTGGTAGGGGGACTGCCGCCATGAGCGCTAACTTAACGATTCTACGAGGCAGCTCTACTTCCTGCTCGCCCGGTAGGGGGGGGCGACCGCGCCCCGCGGGGACCGAATGTCGACGCGAAACGCCCGGGGCGGGGTCGCCCCGGCTACACCAACGCAACCGAGTTATGTCAGCGCCGATGGGCGCCGCCGCCGAGCCGGACTCGTTCCAGTCATTCGTAGCCTCGGGTTGTTCGTGGCCACGAGCGGGAGCGAGTGGTGCGCCGCCGGAGACGACTCGCTCACGCTCGTCGTTACGGAAGCCGCTCGGGCCCGGCGGGTGAAAGAGCCGGGCACGCGTCCGCCCTTGTGATCAGCTCCGGCTGCGCAGGCGGCGGGCAAACGTGGCGAGTCCCACGGTGAGGAAACCCAGCACCACCGGCGACACGGCGCCGTCCGGCACGCCGACGGGCGGTGGCGGGGCGTCCACGATCTCCGTACTCACGTTGAAGGAGGAGACCCCGTACCCGCTATTGTTCACGGCGAAGATCGAGGTGTGCAGCGTGACGGTGAATGACGACACCAAGCCGAGCTGCACCGGCATCGTTCCGAAGGGCCCCATCATCGCTTTGTAATCGGGGTGCCCGCCACCGTCCCACCAGACATAGCGATAGTAGGAGAATCCTCCCCCCGAGCCGCTGCCCGACCAACTGTCGCTGCTGGCACCGGCGTCCGCGGGATTGGTGTCTCCGACGTAGGTCGAACCGGGAATGGACCAGTTTCCCGAGTGCCCGTGGCCGCCGAAAAAGGGCGCATTCGAGTAGCTCCACTGACCGAAATGCAGGTTGGCAGCCGAAAACGCGTAACCCGGATCAGCCTGAAAGGTGGCGATGACGGTGCCGCTGAGGGTCACCTGTCCGCCGCCCTCCGTGCCGCTGACGTTGAATGGGCCCTGAAGGTCGGCGCGGGAGCCGTTGAAGCCAACACCGGTGTTGAAGATGGTGCTGGCGCCGTCGATGGTCACCGAGAACGGCGCAAACGGGGCGTGCACGGTCAACGCGTGCAGCGACGAGGCGAAGCAAGCGGCCAGCAGCAAGGCGAGGCCGCAACGTGGGAGGTGTGGTGAGGGTGACATGGGAGCGGGAAACAGTGGGTTGCGTCGGGAATATTGAAAGCGGTCGTGGGGATTGCAGAAAAAGATCGCCTGCCACGGAAAGCGCCGCTGCGAAGGAGTGAGCGCCGTTTGCTTCCGGCGCGGTCGTTCGCGGCGGCCAAGCGCGGGCTCGACCGGCGGGCCGCGTCCGCTTTGCTCGATGAACCCTTCGATTTGCCACTCTCCCCATGAAACACCCGTCCTTCGCCGCCACTGCCCCCCGCTTCCACCTCAACCGCCGCCGCTTTCTCCAGTCCGCCTCGACCGCCTTCGCCGTCTCGGCGCTCGGCGGCTACGGCGCCGACCTCGTCAACCGGAAGCCGCGGCGCGTCGGCCTCATCGGCGCCGGCTGGTACGGCAAGAGCGACCTGTGGCGGCTCGTGCAGGTGGCGCCGGTCGAGATCGTGGCGCTGTGTGATCCGGACAAGGAGATGCTGGCGGGCGCGGTCGAGATCGCGAAGCAGCGGCAGAAGTCGGGGAAGGCGCCGCGGACGTTTGCCGACTACCGCGAGATGCTGAAGCAGGAGAAGTTCGACATTGTCGTCATTGGCTCGCCCGATCACTGGCACGCGCTGCACGCCATTGCGGCCATCGAGGCGGGCGCCGACGTGTACCTGCAGAAGCCGATCAGCGTGGACGTGCTGGAGGGCGAGGCGATCCTGGCCGCCGCGCGGAAGCACCGGCGCGTGGTGCAGATTGGCACGCAGCGCAAGAGCACCCCGCACCTGATCGACGCCAAGCGGCGCGTGGTCGACGCCGGCCTGCTCGGGAAGATCGCCCACGTCGACCTGTGCTGCTACTATCACATGCGCGCCAACGGCAATCCGCCACTGCAGCCCGTGCCGGCGCACCTCGACTACGAACTCTGGACCGGCCCGGCGCCGCTGCGACCCTACGACGGCTCCCCGCACCGCCGCTGGTGGCGCACCTTCATGGAGTACGGCAACGGGATCGTGGGCGATATGTGCGTCCACATGCTGGATACCGCGCAATGGATGCTCGGCCTTGGCTGGCCGAAGCGCATCAGCTCGACCGGCGGCGTCTACGTGCAGAAGGAGGGCAAGTCGAACATCGCCGACACGCAGACGGCGATCTTCGAGTACGACGGGCTGAACTGCGTCTGGCAGCACCGCACCTGGGGTTCGCCGCCCGATCCGGATTACCCGTGGGCGCTGTTCCTGCACGGTGAGAAGGGCGTCCTCAAGGCCAGCACGCGGCGCGCGGACTTTATCCCGCACGACAAGAAGCAGAAGCCAATCGTCTTCGACTGCGTGTTCGAACGCGAGCAGTACCCGGAGGACGTGACCGAGAAGGACATCGAGCTCAACGCGGCGCCGGCGACCCGGCGGCACATGCTGGATTTCCTGGCGGCGGTCGATGCGCGCGGACGCCCAGTGGCCGACGTCGAGTACGGCCATATCTCCACCGCGAGCTGCATCCTCGCCAACCTGGCGATGAAAGTGGGGCGTCCGCTGGTGTACGACCCGCTCAAACGCGAGGTCACGGGCGATCGCGAGGCCACGAAGCTGCTCGCCCGCGCCTACCGCGCGCCGTGGCGGCGGCCGACGATGGGATGAGGCGTAGCCACGAGCGTAACCACGAGCGGGAGCGAGTGGGGCCCGGCGGGACGACTCGCTCCCGCTCGTCGCTACGAGCGACTGTCCGACGCCACGGGGCTGGGCGCGCCCTGGCGTCCGTTTTCAATGAATTTTCCCCATGAGCAGGCTCCCCTTCCTCCTCGTCCTGGGCGTCGTGGGCGGCGGCGTCGCGCTTTTTGCCGCCGCTCCGGCGCCTTCTGTCGAACTGAACTGGCTGGGCCCCACGCCCGCACCGACCGCCGCGGGCGTGAGTTGGGGCGTGCCCTGGCCGCGCGGCGCGGTGGCCAAGGACCAGGCGTTTTCGCTCGTAACCTCCTCCGGCCGGGCGCTGCCGCTGCAATCCTGGCCGTTGGCCTACTGGCCGGATGGCTCGCTGAAGTGGAGCGGGTTTGCGACTGTGGCCGGGCCGGAGGACGCGGGGGCGTTCACGCTGACGCCGGGCGGGGAGGCGTGGGTGGCGTCGACGGCGCGCGTGCGAGTGCGCCGCAGCGATACGACCATCGAGATCGACACGGGATTGCTACGGGCCCGGCTCGGGCAGTGGGGCGGGGATCTGATCGACTCGCTGGTCGTGGCCGGGCGTGAAGTCGCGCGGCGCGGCCGGCTGGTTTGCGTGGTGCAGGATCGCATCGACGAAGGGACCGGACCGGCACCGCGGCGGGAGGTGTTTGCCGGGCGGACCGAGCGCGTGACCGTCGAGCAGGAGGGTCCGGTGCGCGCGGTGGTGAAGATCGAAGGCCGGCACCGGGCGATTGGCGGTTCGCGCGACTGGCTGCCGTTCGTGGTGCGGCTCTATTTTTTCGCGGGGCAGGAGAGCGTGCGGCTGGTCCACACGATCATCTACGACGGCGACGAGCAGAAGGAGTTCATCCGCGGCCTCGGGCTGGAGTTTGGGGTGCCGCTGCGCGAGGAGATCCACAACCGGCACGTGCGTTTCTCGGGCGAGGACGGCGGCCTCTGGGCGGAGCCGATCCAGCCGATGGTGGGCCGGGGCGGGCGCAACGTGATGCACCCGGATGGCAGCGGCAACGTGTACCCGGCGCAGCTCGCCGGGAAGCGAGTGCCGAATCGGTTGGAGTATTCGGACCGGGAACAGGCACTTCTCGCCGACTGGGCCGGGTGGGACGCGTTCAAGCTCGTGCAGCCGAATGCCGACGGTTTCTCGATCGTGAAGCGCACGAATCCGGAAAGCGCCTGGATTCCGGCCGGCGCGGGGCGGCGGGCGTCCGGCCTGGCATACGTCGGCGACGTGAGTGGCGGTCTCGGCGTGAGCGTGAAGAACTTTTGGCAGTCGCACCCGGGTTCGCTGGAGGTCGCGGGGGCGACGACGGGCGAAGCGGCGCTGCGGGTGTGGTTGTGGTCGCCGGACGCGCCGGCGATGGACCTGCGCCACTACGACACCCGGCCGCACGGGTTGGAGGCGGCGTACGAGGATGTGCAGCCGGGTCTCAGCACCCCGGTGGGGGTCGCCCGCACGAGCGAATTGACGCTGTTTCCGGGCGCGGAGGTGCCGACCCGTGAGGAGACGGTGCGCCAGGCGCGGCTCGGTGCGCAGCCGCCGCTGCTGGTGGCGACACCGCGGCACCTGCACGCGGTGCGGGCGTTCGGCATCTGGAGCCTGCCCGACAAGTCGACCCCGTTCAAACGCGCTGTCGAGGAGCAGTTGGAGGGCACGCTCGCGTTTTACCAGCGGCAGATCGAACAGCAGCGCTGGTACGGCTTCTGGGACTTCGGCGATGTGATGCACTCGTACGATCGCGAGCGGCACGTCTGGAACTACGACCTCGGCGGCATGGCGTGGGACAACACGGAGCTCGGTACGGATCTCTGGCTGTGGTTCAGCTTTCTCCGCACCGGGCGCGGCGACCTCTTCCGGATGGCCGAGGCAATGACGCGCCACACCAGCGAGGTCGACTGCTACCACCTCGGTCCGCTCGCGGGCCTGGGCTCCCGGCACAACGTCCGCCACTGGGGCTGCGGCGCGAAGGAGGTGCGCATCAGCATGTCGGCGCTGAAGCGGCCCTATTACTACCTCACGACCGACGAGCGCACGGGCGATCTCCTGCGCGAGGTGGTCAACGCCGACTTCACTGCGCTCACCCTCGATCCGATGCGCCTGGCCCAGCCGATCACCGAGCGCGAAAAACAGCATCCCGCGCGCGTCCGCGCCGGTCCCGACTGGTTTGCCTACGTGAGCAACTGGATGACCGAATGGGAGCGCACGGGCGACACCCGCTGGCGGGACAAGATCGTGGCGGGAGTCGGTTCGTTCGCGGCGATGCCCTTCGGGCTCAAGTCGGGCAGTAATCTGGTGTTTGGATACGATCCGCCGACGGGGCGGCTCTTCCAGGTGTCGGACGAGGTGGGCTCCTACAACCTCGCCACGATCCAGGCCGGCGCGCAGGTGGCCTTCGAGCTGGGCGAGGTGCTCGACCACCCGGCCTGGCAAAAACTCTGGCTGCAGTACTGCCGGCTGGGCAGCGCGCCGGCGGAAGTGCTGGTGCGCGACCGGCAGACGGGCGAGGAGGATCCCGAGGGGCGCTATCTGGGAGAGCAGGGCCGCTTCAGCCAGGGCACGCCGCGCCTGGCGGCCTATGCCTATTGGAAGACCCGTAACCCGGTCTACGCGCGGGCGGCCACCGCCTCGCTGCTGCGGTTTGGCGGCGGCCCGATCGCGACCACCCGGGTGGAGGGCCCGCGGGTGCTCAACCCGGTCGACGAGGCGCCGCGGATCAGCACCAACGGTGCCGCCCAGGGCGGGCTCAGCGCGATTGAGATTCTCGAATTGTGCGCGGACCAGCTCCCGCACGACGTACCGCCGCCCGAGCCCTTCCCGAGCGGCCGGGGTGGCTCGCGGGGCGGCCCAGGGAAGGGAAGCGGGGGCGCCCCCCCCAACGTGAAACGGTAGCCCCGATTGTTCTCCAACTGTCCGACTCCGGCACCGTTTGTCAGTGCCGCGACAAGGGTTTGCCTGTGGAAAATCCCGGCCGAAGGAGTACCTTGGGCCACCCCGTTAGCGTTAACCCCCCGCAAGCTATGAATACCTCGTTCCTGCAGTGTCTCCTGCGCGCCGCCTGCTTCGCGTTTCCAGCCTCCCTGGTGGTCGCCCAGACGGCGCCGGCTCCCTCCCCCTCGGCGGCGGCCTCCGCGCCCGCCGGCGAGATCATCGAACTGTCGCCGTTCCAGGTCTCGGCTGCGGCCGATCGCGGTTACCTCGCCACCAACACCCTCTCGGGCACGCGCCTGAACTCCCGCATCGAGGATCTGGGCGCCGCCATCACGGTGGTGACAAAGCAGCAGTTGGAGGACACGGCCGCCGTGGACATCAACGACATCTTCCTCTACGAGGCCAACACGGAGGGCACGGGCACCTTCACCGACTTCACGGTCGGCCGGAACGGCGACGTGATTGATTCGGTGCAAAGCAGCCCGACCACCGCCAACCGTGTGCGCGGCATCGCCTCCGCCAACATCGCGATCGGCAACTTTGCCAGCGACAGCCGCATCCCGATCGACACCTTCAATGTCGACGCCGTCGAGATCAGCCGCGGGCCGAACTCCAACATCTTCGGCCTGGGCAACGCCTCGGGCACGGTCAACCTCCTGAAGAGCCAGGCCAATGTCACCCGCAACCACTCCCGGGCCTCGGTGCGGGCCGACAGCTATGGCGGCTACCGGGCGACGGTGGACTTCAACCGCACCCTGGTGCCGCAGAAATTCGCCCTCCGGGCCCTCGGGCTCTACGAGTCGGCCGGCTTCGAGCGCAAGCCCTCCGCCGAAATCAACCGGCGCGCCGAGGCCCTCTTCACCTTCCGGCCCTTCAAGACCACCACGCTGCGGGGCGGCTACCAGACCTTCCACCAGTACTCGCGCCGGCCCAACTCCCTCACCCCGCGCGACACCACCAGCTTCTGGAATTCGGCCGGCCGGCCGACCTGGGATCCCGTCACCCAGCGGGTGCGGATCAACGGCGTGCAGGGGACGACCGCGTATGCGCAATCCCAGGACGGCAACCTGCCTCCGGGGCTCTTCGCGCAGGGCACCGGCTTCTACAACCGCCCGTCCATGTACGTCGATGACGGCGGAGTCGCGTTCTGGACGGTGAACCGCACCACCACGACGAACAACGCCAATACCCCCAACACCAACGTGCGCTTCCTCGAGAGCGGCACGGACATCATGCGCCTGCGGGGCACCAGGCTGCCGTTGTTCACCACGCCGGGCATCACCGACCGCTCACTCTACGACTGGGAGTCGGTGAACTACGTCGCGCCCAACTACGGCCGGAAGAAGGCCGACATCTACAACCTCGAGCTGGAGCAGTTCTTCGTCGACACCCCCGTGCACCTGCTGGCGGCCCAGCTCGGCTGGTACCGGGAGGACTACGACGACTACAGCCGCAACTTCATCAGCGGCACCTCGTCGATCCTCTTCATCGACGTCAACGAGCGCCTGCTTGATGGCCGGCCCAACCCGTACTTCCTGCGGCCCTACCTCGGCGCCTCGGAACCCACGATGTTCAGCCGCCCGTCGGTCAACGACAACGGCCGGGTGCAGCTCGCCTACCAGTTGAATCTCGAACGCGCGTCGACGGCGTGGTTGCGGTGGTTCGGCCGGCATCGCGCCTCCGGTTACCTCGAGGGCCGGCGCATATCCTCCGGTCTGTACCGGTTCCGCGAAGCGGTCCTGTCCGATCATGCCTGGATCAATCCGGCCAACCGCATCAACGGCAACGCCGCCGCCCGCGCCTACTTCAAGTACTACCTCGGAGACAACCAGGGGCAGAATATCGATTACGCCCCGCCCGCCCTCTATGGCGTGTCGGGCACGTATTCGCTCAACTGGCTCAACGGCCAGACCGGGCAGTGGATCTCCGAGCCGGCGGTGTTCGGCGAGGCCGCCTACATCTCCAACCGCACCGAGCGGGAAATTCGCTCCCGCGGCGCGGTGCTGCAGAGCTTCCTGTTCGACGAGCGCATCGTCACGACGTTTGGCGCCCGCCGCGACAAGAACCGCAGCCGCGACTCGCTCGGTGCCGCGGTCGACCCCGCTTCCGGCCTGTACACCTACGCCCCCCTGCAGACCTGGGGCAACTGGTTCGAACAGTCGGGACCGACCGAGACCCGCGGCGTCGTGCTGAAGCCCTTCCGCGGCTGGAACTGGATCGAGCAACCGGCCGGCCGGGGCGGCGCCGGCGGCTTCCTGGCCGACCTGCTTCGCCATGGCAGCATCTACTACAACGAGGGCGACACCTTCCAACCCGCCGCCACCCAGTACAATCTCTTCGGCGAACCGCTGCCCAACCCGAGGGGCGACGGCAAGGACTACGGAATCAACCTCAGCCTCTTCGATCGCCGCCTGAACCTGCGAATCAACCGCTATGACAACGCCCAACGGTATTCGCGGGGCGGAGACGCCGGAATCGTCGCCACCCGCGCCAACCGGATCGATTTCGGCAACGACGGCTTCAACCTCGAGGACCGGGCCACCGAGTGGGTGGCGCAACTGCACCCGACCTGGACGGCGCAGCAGCAGCGCGACGAGGTCTACCGCATCATGCGACTCGACGGCGGCTTCATCGAGAACATGACCGGCAAGAGCGTCGCGGAAACGCAGGACGTCTCGTCCAAGGGCTGGGAGTTCGAGATCAACTACAACCCGACCCAGTACTGGACGATGAAGGTCACCGGCGCCCAGCAGAAGACCATCGACAGCAACCTGTCGCCCAACATCCAGCGCTACTTCGACGAGCGCCTGCCGGTGTGGCAGAGTGTGATCAATCCGGTGGACGGCTCGCGCTGGTGGACCACCACCTACGGCAGTGCCGGCACCCCGCAGGCCTTTTACGAGGGAGTCGTGCTGGCGCCGTACAAGCTGGCCACCGCCAACCAGGGCAAGCCGCGGTCCCAGGTGCGCGAATGGCGCTGGAACGTGAGCACCAGTTACAAACTCTCCGGGCTCGGCTCCGATTCGCGTTGGATCAAGAACACCACCGTCGGCGGATCCCTCCGCTGGGAGGATCAGGCTTCGATCGGCTTCCTCGGCGCGGCGCCCGAAGCCGATGGGGTCATCCGGTCGCTCGACAAGGGCCGGCCGGTCTATGACAAGGCGCGTTCGTACGTGGATCTGTTCGTGGGGCACCGCCTCCGGCTCTTCAGCAACCGCGTGGCGGCGAACGTGCAGCTCAACGTGCGCAACGCCTTCGAAAGCGGGCGACTCCAGGCGATCGGGGTCAATCCCGACGGCGCCCCGTACAACTTCCGCATCATCGACCCGCGCCAGTTCATCCTGACGGTGTCGTTCGAGCTGTAGGCCGGGGGCGTAGCGACGAGCGGGAGCGAGTCGGCCGGGCAGGACAGCCGCTCGCTCACGGTGGCGGCGACAGAACCGGCGCGACGCCCGCCGCCACCCGGCGTCCCACGATCACGAGGTCGCGCTCGATGCCGTCGAGCACGGCCACGCGCGGCAGGTGCGCCCAGCGTGCGAAGCCCTCCGCGGCAAACAGCCGCAGGCTGGGTTCGTTGTGACCGAAGATGTAGCCGAGCAGGGTGTGCAACTCGAGGGCCGGCGCGCGTTCCACCGCGGCGCGCAGCAGGTGGCGGCCGAGCCCCCTCCGGCGATGGGATTCCGCGACGTAGACGGCGACCATCGCCGTGCCATCGTAGGCCGCCCGCGCGTAGAAGGTGTCGAAGCTCAGCCAGGCCGCGACCGTTCCCGTGTCCTCCGTCAGCACCCAGATCGGCCGCGTCGGATTCCGGTGTGCGGCCCACCACGCCCGGCGCGAGTCCACGGTGACCGGCTCAAGGTCGGCCGTCACCATGCGTCCGGCGATGGTCGAGTTGTAGATTGCCACGATGGCCGGCAGGTCGGCTTCGAGGGCATCGCGGAGCGTGAAGGCGGGGGCGGACATGCAGTCGGCGGGAAAGGGCAGGACAGTGGACGAATCCGCCGGCCGGGGGCGAGCCCGTTGCAGCTCCGGCGTCGCGGCTCGCCCGGTCCCCGCGGCGGAAGCGCGGGGGACTCGGCGGGGACGCCGGCGGAATCCTCAACCGGCGGACATGTGCACTCCGATCGGTGCAACGCGCTCGAACCGGACCACGGCCCGCCGCTGGGCGCGGGAATCGACCAGATCCACCGTGAAGACCGCCTCCCAGTCGTTTTCGTCCGCGGGATCGACCAGCACCTGCGCGATCTCCCAGAGGGTCTCCCCCGGCGCCTCGTCTCCCTGCCAGTGCGTGTGTTTTGCGGAGCGTCCCTCGGGATCGAGGCGGAATCGCCCGCGCACCTCGAAGTAGGCGCTGAAGGCGGTCTCCAGTCGGCGCGCCTCGGGCGAGGCCGGCGCACCGTCATCCGAGGGTCCGGCTTCGCCCGTGGCCAGCCGCGCAGCCGCGCCTGCCCAATCGCACGCCGCGATCTCCTGCAGGAAACCCAACACCGCCGTCCGCACCAGGCGGCGGAAGGCGGGGCGATCGCGGGTGACATCGAAAACCGCCGGCCGGGCCGGACGCGCCTCGGTGCCGGCCTCGGCAGACGGGACGGCTTGCTCCGGGTGCCGCAGGCGTTCCCATTCTTCGAGCAGACTGGAGTCGATGCCGCGGATGAGTTCGCGGAAGTAGTCCTCCATCTCGCGCACCTCGTCGGTCTTGGCGGCGTCGGGCACGGTCTGCGCGAGCACTTTCCAGACCTGCGACAGGTGCCGCAGCAGCAGTCCTTCCACCCGCTGCAGGCCGTACTCGCGGATGTAATCGGCAAACGACAGGTAACGCTCAAACATCTCGCGCGCGATCGACTTGGGACGCACATTCTCCTGCTCCACCCACGGGTGCGTGGCGGCGAAGGCATTAAAGGTGTCGTAAAGAAAGTCGCGGAGGGGCTTGGGGTGCTCGATCTGCTCCAGCTTTTCCATGCGCTCGGCGTACTCGATGCCGGCGGCACGCATCTCCTCCAGCTTCTCGGTTTTCAGTTTGTCGAGCTGCCGGCGGAGGATGGCGTCCGGATCCTCGACGATCGCCTCGCAAAGCGTGAGGACATCGAACGGATAGTCCGGGGACGCGGCGTCGAGCCGCGGCAGGGTGTCAATCAAGTAGAGGGAGAGCGCCTGGTGGAGGGAGAAGTCCTCCTGCAGTTCCACGTTGACCCGGAGCGGCTTGTGGCGGGCAGTCGGAGACGCCGCGGGTTCATCCCGGGGCAGAAACTCGACAATCCGGCGCTCCAGCAGCGCGCGGAACAACTGCCAGGCCCGGCGGCGCAGCCCGCGCTGGCGGTGCGGGGTTTCATGGCAGTCGCGAATCAGCCGCCGCATCGCGCGACACCCGTCGCCCGGGCGGGCGAGTACCAGCAGCAGCATGCCGTGCGACACCTCGAAGCGCGATACCAGCTCCTCGGGGGCGGCGGTGCGCAGCCGCTCCAGGGTGCGGGCATCCCAGCCGATCGCGCCCTCGGGAGCCCGCTGTTTCACGACGTTCCGCTTCCGGCCCGGGTTGGCGGCGGCCTTCTCCTCCGCCCGCTTGTTCTCGATCACGTGCTCGGGCGCCTGCACCACGACGTATCCCTTGTCGTCATACCCCTTGCGGCCCGCGCGTCCGGCGATCTGCCGGAAGTCGCGCACGCTGAGGATGGCGGCCTTCTGCCCGTCGTATTTCCAGAGCTGCGTGAAAAGTACGGTGCGAATCGGCACGTTGATGCCCACCCCCAGGGTGTCGGTGCCGCAAATCAGCTTGAGCAACCCGCGCTGGGCGAGCCGCTCGACCAGCACCCGGTACTTCGGCAGCAGTCCAGCGTGGTGCACGCCGATGCCATGGCGCAGCCAGCGGCGCATCTCCTTTCCGTAGGGACTGTTGAAACGGGCATCCGCCAGTTCCGCCTGCAACGCGGCCTTTTCCTCCTTGGAGCAGACGTTCAGGCTCATCAGCGCCTGGGCGGCATCGCTGGCGGCGCGCTGGGTGAAGTAGACCAGGTAGATCGGCGCGCGTTGGGCCGCGAGCAAATCACCCACCCGCTCCGTCAGCGGCACCTCCGAGTACTCGAATTCCAGGGGCACCGGGCGGCGGTCGCTCCGCACCGTCACCCCCGGGGCTCCGGTCAGGCGGGTCAGTTCGCGCTCGAAAAAGATGGTGTCGCCCAGCGTCGCCGACATCAGCAGGAAGCGCGCTTGCGGGAGCGTCAGGAGCGGCACCTGCCAGGCATAGCCCCGCTCGGGATCGGAGTAGTAGTGAAACTCGTCCATGATCACGGCGCGGACGTCACTGTCGGCCCCGCGGTGCAGCGCGAGGTTGGCGAGAATCTCGGCGGTGCAGCAGAGCACGGGCGCGCTCGGGTTCACGCTGGCGTCGCCGGTCATCATGCCGACGTTTTCCGGACCAAAGTCGCGGCAGAGGGCGAGGAACTTCTCGTTCACCAGTGCCTTGATCGGGCAGGTGTAGACGGAGCGTTCGCCGGCGCACAGGGCGCGGAAATGAAAGGCCGCCGCGACCAGCGACTTGCCGGAGCCGGTGGGAGTGGCGAGCACGACGTTGCGACCGGCAAAGAGCTCCAGGATGGCCTCCTCCTGCTCCGGATAGAGCGCCAGCCCGCGCGCCGCGCACACGTCGAGAAACCGCGCCAGCACGGCGTCGGCATCCGGCCGGCCGCCAGCGGGATCGCGAAACGGCGCGAGGGGAGCGGGGACGGCGGGCGCGGGCGGCATGGGCGTCCACTGCCGCAGCGCAACGGCATCCTGTCAACGCGCGCGGCAATAGCGGGTCGCGGACGCGGCGCTGGACCGCGGCCAAACCGGGCGGTGGCCCCGGCAGGCCGGGGCGCCCAGCGCCCGCCGGCGGCTCCCGCAGAGTCCCTTTGTCACTTAATCCGTGACAAGGGGGCGGTGTCGCGGGGTCGGTGGCGCCGGCGCCCGTGTCACGTAATACGTGACGAACGGGTTTGCGCGGGCGGGGTTGGTGCGAGGAAAAAGGGGGGGGCGGCGCCGGGCAGGGGCGGCGTTACAGCCGGCGCAGGCGCAGGTGGCGCAGGGCGGCGCCGGTTTCGTACGCGGCGATGCCGAGGGGCAGGCACTTGCTGATGTCGCCAAAGCGCAGGTCCAGCTTGCGTCCCGTCGTCTCCACGTCGACCACCTGTTCGTCGTCGACCCAGGCTTCGAGCTTGCCCGGGGTCACGCGCACCCGGATGCGGTACCAGCGGTTGTTCTCGTACTGCTTGCCGGTGGTGGTCTCGTTGTCGGATGCATCCGAGTTATCGATACACGAAATGCCGGTGACCATGCCACCCCAGCCGCCGACGATGAAGGTGACCGCGGACTCGCCGACGGGAAAGGTCAGGCCACAGAAGAAATCGCTGCCGTCGGTGCGCATCGCCTCAAGGGCGAGCTCGTAATTCATCCGCGGCAGTTCGGAGGCGTCGGCGAGTGTGATGCCCGCCATGTACGTGCTGCGCGGCAGGACGATGGCGCCCGGTCCGCCGCGAAACGGGTTTACGACCTTCACCTCCGTCTGCGAATCGAAGCCCGAGGGCACCCAGCCGGCGAGGGTGCGGCCGTCGAACAGGCTGCGGGCGCCATCCGCGGCTTCGGCGGCGGGCGCCGCCGCGGCCGGGCGGTCGGCGGCGGCAAGCGGGAGGGCGAGGGCGGCGCCGAGCAGGAGGGCGACGGTGAGATGGGGGAACGAGCGCGGCCGGTGCGTGGGGGAAAGGTGGGACATGGTGAATCGAGGCATGAGGCAAGCGAGCGCCCGCTTCAATCCCGCGATCGGGTGAGATTCCGCGTCCGGCGCAAGTGGCACGGCGGGTCGGCACTACGTAGGCTGGAGCGGTGGGCGCCGCTGGTAAGTACGCATTAACAGCGGCCCGCACTTGCACTAGGATGGCCGCATGGAAAATCCATCCGAACCTCTCCCGGCCGATCGCACGCGCATCATGCTCGTGGAGGACCAGACCACGATTCGCGAGATGCTCTCCGAGGTGTTGTCGCGGATGTCCGAGTTCCAGGTGGTCGCCCAGGCGGGCGATCTGGAGGAGGCCCTGCGGCTGGCGTGCGAGACCCAGCCGGGGATCATCATCCTGGACTGGCTTTTTCCGGGCGGCGGCGGGCAGGAGTTTCTCCGCGCGATGCGACCGTTGCGCCTGCAGGCGCACGTCATCGTCCTGACCGGCAACACGACTGACGGGGCGGTCGAGGAGGCGTTGATGTACGGGGCGCGCGGATTTTTCGAGAAGACCGGCAACTTGGAGGAGTTTCTGCATGCCTTGCGCACCGTGTCTGCGGGTGGGGCCTACTTTGGACCCGAGGCCGCGGCGATCGTCGATCGCCTGGTGAAAAGCCGGCAGGCGCCGGCGTGCGAGGGTGGGGGCGGCAGGCGCGCGGAGGTGTCCTTCGCGAGCGGGGTGGTGGCGATGCTGGGCGTGCTGTAGCGGGCCGGCAGCTCCGCCCGCTGGCGGGGTGATGGGAACACTCAACGGCCCAGTCGCGCCGCGATCCGGCGGTCGATTTCCGCGGCTTCGCGGCGGGCGTCCTCGCTCGGGAGTCCGGCCTTGGTCTTCGGACGGGTATGGCCGGTGGCGGTGAGCCAGGCGTCGCGCCAGAGCTCCTGGCGCGTCCGGACCAGGGAGAGGAGATCCCGGGCGGCGGGAGCGGTGAAGAGGGCGTCGATTCCGGCGTCTGCCGGGAGATCATCCGCGCCGAGGTGGCGCAGGATCTCCCGGGCGAGGATCCAGTGCCCCCCCTCGGCGGGATGCACGCCGTCGCGGGCGAAAGTAAAGCCGGGATCACGGGCGCGACGGGCGGCGAGTTCGCGTGCCATCGGCGTGTGCGGGTCCACCACGTTCCAGCCGGTGGTGCGCTGGCTTGCCAGCCACCGGGCGTAACGATCGAGGACGGCGGCGTAGGAGGGCGCCGTGCCCTTCACGTCGACGTAGATCGGGGGAGTGACATGGATGATCGTGGCGCCGGCGCGGGTGACGGCGGCGCGCAGGCGCTGCAGCCCGGTGCGATAGGCGGCGAACCGGCCCTCGTCAAAAGGGAGGTAGATCCCGTCGTTCATGCCGTAGCAGGCGAAAACGAGATCGGGTTTGAGGCGGGAGAGCACGCGGCCGAGCCGTTCGTGCAGGCTGGGCCGGGGAAAGGCCCCGCCGGCATGGCCGGGTTCGGAGAGGCCGGAGACTGTTTCGCTGGAGAGTCCGGCGTTGAAAAACTCCACGCTGCGATCCGGATGCCGCGTCAGGAAATAAGTTTCGATGTAGCCGACGTAGGTTCCGCCGTAGGTGATGCTGTCGCCGAGGAAGAGCACGCGTCGCACTCCGGCCGGAAGAGTGGCGGTGGCGGGAGCGGCTGGCAGTTCGGCGTCGCCGGCGGCCAGGGCCACGACTGCCAGCGAGGGCAGGCGCCGGAGCAGTGATGGCATCATCGGGTGGAGGGGGGACTGGTGACGGGGGCGACAGCGGTGCTGGTTCCGGAGGAGACCGGGGGCGGTGCGTCCGCCGGCGACGCCAGGGGCGAGTCGGATGGCGCCTGGGGCGGTGGAGCGGGCGCGGTCTTGGGCAGGCGCGGCCGCAGCCGGACGCTCCGGATTCCGCTCGCAGCGGGACGCTTCTTCGCGGGCTGCCGTTTCTCCTGTTTGCGCCGGGCGAGCAGGGTCTTGAGTTCCTTGCGGGCCCGCTTGGCCGCCTTTTTGGCGAGTCGGTGCGCTTTCTTGACTGCCTTGTACTGGAGTTTGGCGGCCAGGGCGGCGGATTCGGCGAGTCGCACTCCTTCACGGGCGAGTGCGATGCTTTCGCGCAGGCTGGGCGCGGTGTCGGAGCCATGGGAGGCGGAAGGTGGGGACGAGGTCATGGCGGGGCTGCGGGTGCCGGCAGGGCGGATCAAGACTGGGTCGGCAGAGGGGAAAGGCATGGTAGCCGGCGGGAGCGGCACGCGTCGAGTCGTTACCCGGGAACTGCGGCGCAAAAAGGTTTGCATGAGCGCAGGCCTGCGCCGATCTGAACGGAAACTCACACACTTATGGCGAGAACCGAACGTCGGAACCTCAGGCAGCGGGAAGATCTCTTCGAGACCCCGGACTGGCTGAAGCAGAAACAGTGCCCCAACAAGGCGAAGTACATGGCGGGCCCGCGCATCCTGCCGCGCAATCTCACCGGCAAGGAGAAGCTGGCGGATGTGATCGACCAGGTCTACCTTGCGTACAATGGCGCCCGCCTGCGCGAGGCCTGCCAGCTCTTTACCAACCGCATGCTGGAGCCGGATGTCACCGTCGGCCTCTCGGTCTCCGGCGCGCTCACCCCGGCCGGGCTCGGCTGCTCCTGCATTATCCCGTTGATCAAGGCGGGCTTCGTCGACTGGATCGTGTCGACCGGGGCCAACCTGTATCACGATCTTCACTTCGCGCTCAACTACCCGGTGCACGCCGGCAGCCCGAAGTTCGACGACACCGACCTGCGTGACAACGACCTCGTGCGGATCTACGACGTCGTCATCCCGTACAGCGACGGCCTGATGGCGACTGACGAGATTCTGCGTGAGATCATGACGCAGCCCGAGTTCCAGAAGGAGATGGGCACCGCGGAGCTGCACTACCTGATCGGCCGATACGCCGCGGAGTGGGAACGCAAGAACGGCCTGAAGGACGTCTCCGTGATGGCCGCCGCCTATCGCGCGGGCGTGCCGTGCTACACGTCTTCGCCGGGCGATTCCACCATCGGCATGAACGTGGCCGGCGTGGAGTTGCGCGGCAGCAAGCTGCGCGTCAACCCGTCGATCGACGTCAACGAGACCACTAGCTTCGTGCTGGCCGCCAAGCGCGGTGGCGGCCGCAGCGCGGTGGTGCTGCTGGGCGGCGGCAGCCCGAAGAACTTCATGCTGCAGACCGAGCCGCAGATCCAGGAGGTGCTGCGAATCAAGGAATATGGCCAGGACTTCTTCCTGCAGATCACGGACGCGCGCCCCGACACCGGTGGTCTGAGCGGCGCCACGCCCTCCGAGGCTGTGAGTTGGGGCAAGGTTGATCCGGCGCGCCTGCCGGACGCCGTGGTGTGCTACACCGACAGCACGATCGCCCTGCCGCTGCTGACCAGTTACGCGCTCGCCCGCCACAAGAAGCGCCCGCTGCGCCGGCTCTACGACCAGCGCGCGAAGTGCATGCGGGCGCTGACCCGCGAGTACTTTGCCCACAACAAGGTGAAGATGCTCGACGGTTCGGAGCCCGTGCTCGACTGATCCCGCCGCCGGTTTTGTCCGTGAAAGGCGGCCGTCGTGACGGTCGCCTTTCGTTTTTCCCCTGCCTCCCATGACGCTCCGCCAGCTCCAGTCCCTCGCCCGCCAGCACGGCACGCCGCTCGTGATCATCGATCACGCGGTGATCCGCCGCAATTACGCCGCGTTCCGGAAGCACTTTCCCAAGGTGCAGGCCTACTATGCGGTCAAGGCCAACGCCGAGCCCGAGATCGTGCGCACCCTCTACCGCGCCGGCGCCAGCTTCGACGTCGCGTCGTTGCCGGAGTTCATGCTGGTGTACGAGAACATCAAGCACCTGCCCGCGAAGGCGCAGCAGGATTTCATCTGGGACCAGATCATCTACGCCAATCCCACCAAGCCGCGGGAGACGCTCGAGGCGCTGAATCAGTACAAGCCGCTGGTCACCTTCGACAATCTCACCGAGCTGAAGAAGATCAGGCGGTACGCTCCCGAGGCCGGAGTGGTGCTGCGGCTGCGCGTGCCCAACACGGGATCGGTGGTCGAGCTGTCGTCGAAGTTTGGCTGCGAGGCCTCGGAGGCGGTGGATCTTTTGGTGGCGGCGGCGGACCTGGGTCTGGTGGCGGAGGGGGTGAGCTTCCATGTGGGCAGCCAGTGCTGCAATTTCGAGAATTACGTGCAGTCGCTCAACCTGGCGGCGGCCGTGATGGCCGAGGCCCGGAGCCGCGGCCAGCCGATGAAGATTCTCGACATCGGCGGCGGATTTCCCGCGCCGTACCACCGCGACGTGCCGCCGATCGCCCTGCTGGCGCGCAAGATCAACGCCGAGATCGACCGGCTCTTCCCCCAGGACGTCGAGATCATCGCGGAGCCCGGCCGCTACCTGGTGGCGAATGCCGCCACATCGATCGCCCGGATCATCGGCAAGGCCCGCCGCGACGGGAAGACCTGCTATTACATCGACGACAGCGTGTATCACACCTTCTCGGGCATCATCTTCGACCACTGCAAGTATCCGCTCCGGGCCTTCAAGTCTGGCCGCAAGGAGGTCTGCGCGGTTTTCGGCCAGACCTGCGACGGGCTCGACGTGCTGTCCCTTTCCGAGGAGCTGCCGAACCTCGAGCTCGACGATCTGGTTTATGCCGAAAACATCGGCGCCTACAGCAGCGCCTCGGCAACCTGGTTCAACGGCTTCCCGCCGGCGAAGATCCTCCACGTCAACGTCGACGCCGGGAAGGCAAGGTAAGCAGTCCGCCGTGCCGCTGTCGCGCCGCTCGGCGCAGCAACTGGGTGCGCTGGCCGGCGCGGGTGTGGTCTGCGGAGGGCGGGCCCGGGGCGCGGGGGCCAGTCCCGCAATCCGGGAGATCTCGGCGCACCTGGAGTCGCTGCGGCGCGACGATGGCGGCTATGGTCACGTGATGAACACTCTCTGGGCGCTGCAGGCGCGGCCGCTGCTCGGTTTCGAGCCGGAGCAGCGCGGCGAGCTCGTGGCCTGGCTGCGCGCCTGCCAGCGCCCCGGTGCACTTTCTGCGGAGGCGCGCTGCGGAAAGGGGGCAACTCGCCACGCGAGCTCCCTTTCTTCTTCCGCCGGCGGCGGAAGTGGATGATGGTCGACCGTTCGATCATGAAGCCCCGCCTCGCCCTGTCCTGCGCTCTTCTCCTCGGATTCGCGGCCGCCTTGCGGTCCGCCGAGTCCGCCTCGCCCATCCGCGCGAGTGATCTTCGCACCGAATACCTGGTCGCACCCGAGGGCGTCGACGTCCGCGCACCGCGACTCTCCTGGCGCCTGGAGGCCGCGCATCGGGGTGCCGCCCAGTCGGGCTGGCAGGTCCGGGTGGCCTCTTCGCATGAGAAGCTGATCCGCGGCGAGGCCGACCTCTGGGACAGCGGTCGCAAAGCCGGCTCCGCCACGCACCACCTGGCCTATGCCGGCAAGCCGCTCGGCGCGGGAACCGTGTGCTTCTGGCAGGTGCGCGTCTGGGACGAGGCGCAGCGCGTCAGCGCCTGGAGCGAACCCGCCCGCTGGAGCATGGGCCTGCTCACGCCCGCCGACTGGAAGGCGCAGTGGATCTCGTTCCGCGACCCGTCGCCGCTGCACACGAGTCGCAAGGAGCTCCACCTGCCGCCGGCCCGTCACTACCGGAAGGAGTTCACCGCCGCAAAGCGCGTGCGCCGCGCCGTGGTCTACGCCGCCGCCCTCGGCTTGTACGACCTGCACGTCAACGGCCGGCGGGTGGGCGACGCGTACTTTCAGCCCGGCTGGGCGGACTACCGCAAACGCTCCTACTACCGCGCCCACGACGTCACCGCGCTGCTGCGCCCCGGCGGCGCCAACGCCCTCGGCGCCGTGGTGGCCGAGGGCTGGTACTCGGGTTATGTCGGCTACGGCCTGCTGGTCGGCCAGGGGCCGAACCGCGCCGGTCGCTATTTCTACGGCAAGACGCCCGCCTTCCTGGCGCAGTTGGAGATTGAATACACCGACGGCGCGCGTGAGACCGTGGTCACGGATTCCTCCTGGCTCGTGACCGATCGCGGGCCGATCCGCGAGGCCGACATCATCATGGGGGAGACCTACGACGCTCGCGCGGAGCTGCGCGGCTGGGATGAAGCCGGTTACGATGCCGCCGGTTGGGAGCCGGCGATTCCCGCCGGGGAGAATCCCCGGGTGAAGGCGGTGTTCACCGACGTGCTGGGCAACAAGGACGTCGACCTCGGTTTTGTGCGTCCGGCCCGGATGCAATGGTACGCGGCGCCGCCGATCCGGGTGACGCAAGAGTTGCCCGCGCAGCGGATCACCGAGCCGCGCCCGGGGGTGTACATTTTCGATCTCGGGCAGAACTTCGCCGGCCTCGTGCGACTGAAGGTCCGGGGCGCGGCCGGCACCCGCGTGCAGCTCCGCTTCGGCGAGATGCTGCACCGCGACGGCCGCCTGATGACGGAGAACCTGCGCCGGGCGCGCGCCACCGACACCTACCTCCTCCGCGGGGATCCGGCGGGCGAGACCTGGTCGCCGCGCTTCACTTACCATGGTTTCCAGTACGTCGAGGTCACCGGCCTGGCGGAAAAGCCGGGTCTCGACGCCATCACGGGCCTGGTGCTGCACAACGACACCCCGGCGACGGGGAGTTTTGAGTGCAGCGATCCGGTGCTGACGCAGTTCGGGCGCAATGCCTGGTGGACGCAGCGGGCCAACTTCGTCGAAGTACCCACCGACTGCCCGCAGCGCGACGAGCGCCTCGGCTGGACGGGCGACGCGCAGGCGTACATCCGCACCGCGACCTTCCATGCCGACACCGCCGCCTTCTACACGAAGTGGATCGACGACCTGACGGAGGCGCAGCACGGATTCGGGGCCTTTCCCGATTACGCCCCGTATCCGATGGCCCATGGCGGTCGCGCCGGAAAGTCGTTTGGCACCGGCTGGATGGACGCCGGCATCATCTGCCCGTGGACCGTCTGGCAGGTCTACGGCGACACGCGGCTCATCACGAAACACTGGGCGGCAATGACCCGCTTCATGGATTTCCGCCAGGCGACGATGGACGTGAACGGTCTCGGCGTGAGCATCGGCAATCCCTGGGGCGACTGGCTCAACGTCAACGAGGACACGCCGATCGAGTTCATCGACACCTGCTATCACGCCCTCGTTTGCGACCTGATGGCGCAGATGGCGGAGGCGATCGGTCGCAAGACCGAGGCCTCGGTGTACCGTGCCCGCCGCAAGCGGGTGGCGGACGCGTTTGCCAGGTCGTACGTCAAGGCCGACGGCACGCTCGGGGTCGACACCCAGACGGCGTACGTCCTCGCGCTCTGGACCGAGCTGGTGCCGGCGGCGCAGCGAACCGCGGTGGCGGCGCGGCTGGCGGAGAAGATCCGGCAGAACGGGCATCGCATGACGACGGGTTTCCTCGGCACGCGCGCGCTGCTGCCGGCGTTGACGGCGAGCGGCCACCATGATCTGGCGGTGCGGCTGTTTCAGAACCGGGTGTTTCCGAGCTGGGGCTACGAGGTCGTGAACGGCGCGAATACCGTGTGGGAGCGCTGGGACAGCTACACGAAGGAGCACGGCTTCGACGGCGCGAACGGCAAGCAGAACGCGAGCATGAACAGCTTCAGCCATTACGCGTTCGGCGCGGTGATGGAATGGGCCTACCGCACTCTGGCGGGCATCGACACGACGGGCGCGGGTTACCGGCAGATCGTGATCCGCCCGCGGCCGCCGACGCCGGGCAGCAACCCGGACGTCGAGGCGATCCACTGGGTGCGCGCGCACTACGACTCGATGCACGGCCGCATCTCCAGTGCCTGGAAACGCGAGGACGGCCGCCTCGTGCTGGAGGCCACCGTCCCGCCGAACACGACCGCGCGCATCGGCCTCCCGGCGGCGAAGCCAGACGGCATCACCGAGAGTGGGGCGCCGCTGCGGAGGGGCGGGGCGATCCGCAGTGTCGCAGCCGACGACGGCGTGGTCTGGGCCACGGTCGCGTCGGGAACATACCGCTTCGAGGTGCCGGCGGCGCCGTGAGCGACCGGGGAGTAGCGGGATTGTAGGGCGGTCGCCGGCGCACGGTTCCACGGCAGGGAGCTACCATCGGAGCTGAAGGTAAAGGTGATGCGCCAGGTCGTGCCTCCGATGGTGAACACCGCGTCCTTGCAGGTGGCAGTGGCGAGGAAGGAGGCGCCACGGCTGTGGATTCCCCGGCTGACGAAGTTCCTCCGCGGGCTGGGCACGATTCGACGCACCTGCTTGCGGGCGTCGCAGGCCGTTGCGAACCTTGCGGCCGGGCGAGGCGCGTTCGTTTACTGAACGGGGTCAGTGACCGAACCCTTGATCGCACCGACGGGCGGCGGTCACGATCGCCGGCTACACACCTGCACCCCACCCAACCTCCATGCATCCAAGGTTCCTCACTCCCGCCGCAGTCGGCATTCTCGCGCTGGGCCTGGTCTCCGCTCGCGCCCAGACCGAATCCCCCGGCTCCACCGGCTCCGAGGTCGTGACCCTCTCGCCCTTCACGGTGGCGACCGACAAGGACACCGGCTACCAGGCGGTGGACACTCTTTCCGGTGGCCGCGTGGCGATCAACCTGCTCGCCAACCCCGGCGACGTGTCGGTGCTCACCCGCGATTTCCTCGATGATATCGGGGCGATCGAGATGACCGATATCACCCCATGGCTCACCAGTGCCGTGCAAACCGACAACAGCGGGGACCGGGATTTCGGCAATTCCCTCTCCATCCGGGGACTGAGCGTTGCCACGAATCTCCGCAATTATTTCCGCTACGACACTTCCATCGATGGTTACATCATGGAGCGCGTCGAAGGCTCCCGTGGTCCCAACGCCATCATGTATGGCGAATCCAATGCCGGCGGGGCCGTCGGCATCACCACCAAACAGGCCAAATTCCGCAATTTCGGCTCGATGGATTTGCGTACAGACAACCGCGGATCGCTTTACGGTGCGATCGACGCCAACCGGAAACTGAACGACCAACTGGCCCTCCGCGTGGCGGCCTTCTATTCGGATCGCCAGTTGTGGTATGACCGGGCGTTCAACGAGCGCCGGGGCGCATTCCTGACCGGAACCTACTTTCCCTGGAAGAATGCCAGCCTGAGGGTCGATCTGGAGAGGACCAGCGGGACGGCCACGACCTTGCGGACATTCACTGACCAGACCTCCAACTGGGACGGCGTGACGACGCTGTCGGCGGCGTTGCCCGCCAATCCGGCCGCCACCACCGGTCTGTCGGCCCGCCTCAACACCTCCTTTGGTGTGGTCGTCATCCCGACCACGGGGAAGTCTTATAACTTCCAGAATTTCGCGCAGACCACCGGCAGTGGTCTGACGCTGAACTTCAACGATCCGCGTCCCGATGGCCGCACGCCGTTCCCCCGGCTCCCCAGCCGCGGCTATCAAGTCAGGCCCACCGACCAGCTCGCGGATCAAAAGACCTACTATTACAGCGTGGTCTTCGATCAGCAGATCATCGAGGGCTTGCATCTCCAACTGGCCGCGGATGCTTCGTCCGTCCAGCGGGACGTGACGACCTGGGACGTCGGCGGCAACGCCGTCCGGACGGATGTCAGTCGCAATCTGCCCGATGGCACGCCCAATCCCAATTTCGGAAAGCAGTACGTCGACACCCGCTGGGATCTGTCGCTGTCCGATCAGTGGCAGCAGAATTACCGCGCCACCCTCTCCTACGATCTGAAGCTGGGTCGAAACAGCCAGTTGTTCAGCGCCAACCTCCTCCGGCGGGACGGCACCTTTGATGTTGTGCAGGAGCGCGAGGGACGCTCGAACGGGGCGAACCCGGCCCGGAACAACTCGGCCAACAACATCACTTATCGCTTCTACCTCGACCAGCCCGGCCTGTCGGTGCCGAACCGCACGGCGATCGACGGCACGCAGATCGGTCACTGGCTCAATCGCGACAGCCTGAATCTCTCCACGCTCGATTCCCTCGTGCTGGCCACGATCGGAACCTACTTCGACCGGAAGCTCACGCTGCTCGCCGGCGGTGCGATCACCGACGGCACCACGATCCACGTCGACTACACCCCGACCGGCGACATCAATTCCTACCGGTACTTCACCAAGGGACGGAAGCACCGGTCGCGATCGGCCGGGATGACGTATTTCCCGTTCGCATCCCTCGGTGTTTATGGGAACTACTCCGAGGGCTTTCTCCCGATCCAGAATGAAAGCATCTGGGTCGGCAACCGCGGGGAGGTCAACTTCACCGTGTCCAAGAGCAAGTCACTGGGCCTCCGCTTCCGCCTGAAGGACAACTTCCTCGTTGGCAGTGTTGGCTACTACACGACCGAGGAGGGCGACCGGCAGACGAACGTCTCCAAGACCGAGATCAACCGCATTTGGAGGAACCTGGCGACTTCCAATCCCGCCCTGCTGGACAACGAAATCGGCGGACCGTTCTCCTCCTTCAATGACACCTTGGACTACTCCGCGCACGGCCTGGAGACGGATCTGGTGATGAATGTGACCAAGCAACTGCGACTGATGGCCAACTTCGCCCTGCCCAAGACGAAGCAGGACAACGCGAATCCGGACTTGATCGAGTATTACAACCGGAATCTGGCCCAGTGGCAGGGCGGGTTGACCGACCCGCTGCTGACGGCGGTCCAGCGGACCTCGATCCAGAATGACCTCAACACCATCCTCGGGCTGGTCAACGGGGCGGTGAACGGTCGCACCATCAACGGAACCACCAAGTATCGCGCCAATGTCTTCGCCAACTACACCTTTGCCGCGGACCAGATTAAGGGCTTGTCGATCGGTGCCGGGGTCAACCTGTTTGGCCGGCAGCTCATCGGCAACCGACCGGCGAATGGTTTCGACTACATCTATACCGATGCGTACAGGCTCGTCATGGTAAAGGTGGGCTATAACTTCAGGTTCCGGCGTCTGCCGGTCGCCCTGCAACTTACGGCCAACAATCTGCTGGACCACAAGGATCCGGTCTTCCGCAACGTCTCCACCGTCGGGGGCGTGACCTATCGCAACAATTATATCTACGTGGAACCGCGCACGATCAACCTGAACCTGAATGTGCGGTTCTGATCGCGTTCCAGAAAACCAGCAAGCCACGTAAGAAATAAAAGTATCCGCCCATTGCGTCATTTAGCGGAAAACGCGCGGCAACTGCGAACCCCGCGAGGGGGGGGGAAGGCGGAGGACAGCGCGGGGCGGGCGCGTGGGAGACGAGGTCGCAGTCGGGGGAGTCCGAGGAGTCAGCGGGGCATCGGCGCGGCGGGCCAGGGCTAATCTGAAGGCGCGGGCCGGGAAGCGGCTTGGCAGGACGGTGGGTTGCGCGATGGTATCCGCCGCCGCCGATGAACGCTGAATTTCCCTTATTCCGAAGCCGACTCTTCCTCGCGACGCGCGCCGGGCGGAAGCGAACCGTGCCGCCGCCCATGCCGCCGCACCGGAAGCGACCGAGTAAGCTAATCGCTTACACCTTGATCGGGGGCGTCGGTTGGTGGGCGGGCGCGGGTATGGCGGTGGCGGGGCGGGCGGCGGTTGGCGGCGTGGCACTCGAACTGGATCCCGGCTCGGCGCACCACGCGAAGGTGACGGTGCCGGTGGCGGGCACCTGGGAAGTCCACACCACCGGAGTGGATCCGTTTGTGGCGACACGGCCGTTTCCCGCGGCGCCACGGGAGGCGAGCGTCCTGACCTTCGAGTATATCAATCCCGGACCGCTGAAACCGCTGGAGGTGTTCGCGGGTTTTCCGTGGAGCGAAGCGCGATCGCACCAGGCGAAGGAGCTGCCGTACAGCGAGGGCTGGACAACCTTCTCACTCGATCTGCGCCCGGCCCTCGATCGGGCGACGGCGCCCCTGACGCGCTTGCGGCTCGATTTCGGTCGCGAGCCCGGGCGGGTGCTGCAGGTGCGCGGGTTGCGGCTGCGTCCGCCCGACCCGCGGGAGGAGGCGCGCGAGGCGGCGCGGCAGGCGCGGCGGGGCGCAGAGCGGGAGCACGAGGCGCGGCTCCGGGCGTATCTTAACAAGGAATACGACGCACAGGTGACGCGCGTCGAAGTCGGTGCGACGGAGGTGGTCGTGCGCGGCGACACCGGAGGCGCGACCGGGGAGGTCTGGCTGGCGGAGTCACCGCTCTGGCAGCATTTGACCGAGGAGCGGCGCTTCGCCCGCGTGCGACGGGTGGGGGGCACCAAGGCGGAGCGGGAGTTTGTGGTGCGGTTGCCGCGGCATTTGGTCGACGGCGCGGGCGGCGGGCGCGACCGGCTGTTTTCCCGCTGGCTGCTGGTGCGGTCGGGCGCCGCCGCGGACGAGGTGCTGGCGGCGGCGCGTTATGCGGACGAGGTGACGGCGCGGCACGACTGGCCGCGGGCGGTGGTGCGGGGAAAGAAGGGCCTGGGCGGCTTTCACGCCGCGCGTCCGGAGTTGGTGGCGGACCTCGAGGCGCTGGGGATCACGAGTGTGACGGTGAACCTGTTCCTCGCGCGCTACCTGCGGGCGGGACCGGGGCCGCGGGCGGTGCCGTTCGAGCGCGGAGGGCGCACCTATTTCGCGGACGCGGTTGAGCTCGAGAAACTGGATCGGACCCTGCTCGCGGCGGCGGGGCGCGGCGCGTTGGTGCTGGGGATTCTCCTGGTGCCGAAGGCGGAGGGTTGGGCTTCGCCTGCGCTCGGCGCGGAGATGCAGCACCCGGACTGCGATCCGGCGGGCACGTACAGCATGGCCAACGTGACCTCGGCCGAGGGCGTTCAGGCCTACGCGGCGCTGGTGGATTTCCTGGCCGAGCGCACCAGCCGGCCGGGGGCGCCGTACGGGCGCATCCACCACTGGATCGTGCACAACGAGGTCGACGCCGGCTGGACGTGGACCAACTGCGGGGAGAAGCCGCCGCTGTTGTACATGGACCAGTATCACAAATCGATGCGGCTCGCGCACCTGATCGCGCGGCAGTACGACCCGCAGGCGCGGGCGTATGTCTCGCTCACCCATTTTTGGACCGAGACCGCGACGCATCGGTACATCCCGGGGCGCGACGTGTTGCGGCACCTGCTGGCGTTTTCGCGGGTGGAAGGGGATTTCGACTGGGGGATCGCCCATCACCCCTACCCGGAATCGTTGCGCGAGCCGAAGGCGTGGCGGGATCGGCGGGCGACGTTCGATTTCGGCACGCCGTTGATCACCTTCAAGAACCTGGAGGTGCTCGATGCCTGGGTGAAGGTGCCGGCGCACCGCTTCCTGGGGCGAGAGGTGCGCTCGGTGCACCTGTCGGAACAGGGGCCCAATTCCCGCGATTACAGCGCGGAGGCGCTGGCGGAGCAGGCCGCGAGCCTGGCCTATGTCTGGCAAAAGGTGCGCGCGCTCGAGTCGATCGAGGCGTTCCAGTTTCACAACTGGGCCGATCACCGGCGCGAGGGCGGCCTGCGCCTCGGGCTGCGTCGCTTCCCGGATGACGAGGAGGCACCGCTCGCGCCCAAGCCGATCTGGCACGTCTATCGCGCGCTCGACACCGCGGGAGAGGCGGAGGCCACGGCGTTTGCGCTGTCCCTCGTGGGCGTGCACGCGTGGGACGAGGTGGTTTACCGCGGACCGATCACGGGCACGCCCTGAAGGAGCCGGGCGCGGCTCCGGAGCCTCGCCTGGGCGGAGTGAAGGCGAGGCCGGTCGCGATCGGTGGCACACCGGGCCGGGTGTTTCCGGCTGCAGCAACGCAACCGGGCTGGGTTAATCCGCGCGACGCCCCGACAGCGGGTGGCGCTGCCACTGCGGGCGCACCAGCCACCACGTGACGCACAGTAGCACGAAGAACCCCGCGTAGAGCGCGGTAAAGGTCGCCTCGCTCGCCTCGAAAAACATGAGCCGATGCAGCCAGTGCTGCAGAAACGACCCGGCGTAACCGCTTTCCGTCCCCGCGAGGATCCGGAGCTCATGCTCCCAGACCGTCAGCGGACACTCCCGGCCTGTCAGGGCCTCCCACAGGACGAAGCCCATCGCACCAAGGTGGGCGAGTCGCAGTCGGAGGTTCCGGACGAAGCGCCAGCGGCGAAACCAACCCACCCAGATCAGGATCAACCCTCCCACCACGAAGGCCACGAAGCCGAAATGCAGCACGAGCAGAACATCGGCCAGCAGGAGGAACCAAGACATGGGAGCGAGGATCGGCCAAGGTAGGGCGCGGATTCCGCGCCGCGCCCGAGTACCGTCAACCGGCCCTGCGCCAGGCTTACCGGCGGCGCACTTCCCAACCGGCGCGGTAGCGGCGGCCGACGTACTGGTTCGCGGCGCGTTCGTTTTCGAACTGCAGTTGCGCGGAGTTCCACTGCAGCGTCGTCTGGGGAAAACGCACCGCGACGCTGCCCAGCAGCACCGATTCCGTGAGGGGGCCGGAGTAGTCGAAACTCGCCCCCGGCCGGCCGCCGTTGAGACAGGCCTCCGCCCATTCGGTCCAGTGATGGCCCTGCACCTTCTCCGGCAGCGTGTAGTCCTTGAACTTCGACACCGGGAAGAGCTTGGGCGCCGCCACGTGGGGCACGTGCAGCACGCCGGCGGTGCCGATGACGATCGAGCCCTGGCTGTCCGGGTCGGCCTTCTTCTTCGCTCCCTTGGCGGCGGCCGCGTCGGGGGGCGTCGCGATCAGTTCGCGGATCTCGCGCGGCGGGCGCTCATCGCCGTCGTACCAGGTGATCGGCACGGTCTGGTCCGCCGTAAAACGGGTGCCGGGGAAGATGTATTTGATGCGGGCGTTGATGGCCCAGTTCCAGGTGTCGGGCGCCGGGCCCTCGGAGCGCAGCGAGAGCGGCGCGGTGAGGGCGAGGGCCGCGAAGACGGGATCAAAGATGTGGCAGCCCATGTCGCCGAAGGTCCCGGTGCCGAAATCGAGCCGCTTGCGCCACTGGCTCGGGTGGTAATGCCCCGCGACGAACGGACGTTCGGCGGCGACGCCCAGCCAGAGATTCCAGTCGAGCGTCGGCGGCACCGGATCCTGCCGGGCCGGGGGGGCGCCCTTGTCGCCCCACTTCTTGCTGCTCC
>CAZDGC010000084.1:0-31972 GCA_964504885.1 uncultured Opitutus sp. | reverse complement strand
CCCTTCTGGTGCGCGTGCTGCACCGCCTGGCAGACCTTGATGAACAGCTCCAGGCGCGCGTTGGGCGTGAGCTTGTTTTCGTCGCAGTACTTCGTGATCGGGAGTCCGCGGACCAGCTCCATCACGAAGTACGGCCGGCCGGTGTCGGTTGCACCGGCATCGTAGACTTGCGCGATGTTGGGGTGGTCCATCAGCGCCAGGGCCTGCCGCTCGGCCTCGAAGCGGGCGACCACGGCCTTGGTGTCCATGCCAAGCTTGATGACCTTCAGGGCCACCCGACGCCGGACGGGTTCCTGCTGCTCGGCCATCCAGACGACGCCGCACCCGCCTTCGCCGATCTGTTGGAGCAGCTTGTAGTGGCCGATCAAGTTGCCGGAGGTTTCTTCGGGTTCCAGGGCGGGCCGGGTAGCCAGGCCTGCGGAGGTGAGGGGATCGGATTGCTCATGGGCGGCGAGGAGGGCGTTGAGGCGCGCGAGGAGTGCCTCGTCGGGGCCGCAGGCCTGGGCAAGAAACGCGCCGCGTTCGGCGGGGGGCCGCGCGAGGGCGTCGGAAAAAAGTTCTTCTTCGCGAGAAACGAATTCGCTCATGACGGCAGGAGTGGGAGCGTGGCCGGCGGGCCGCGCGAGAGGGGGCGGGTGGCGCTGGCCAGGGGCGGGGAGACGGCGCGTGGGCCGGAGACCGGGAGACGACCGGCAGGAAGTGTCAGGGGCACGCCCGCGGGGGACATGGTTTTGGGGGGCTTCGGCCAGCCGTGAGGGGCCTCACTGGGAGTATGCGCAAAACGTGGGGCGAAAGCGATCATCAGGTTGGTGGCGCGATGACGTGGGGTGCATCTGCCGGTGGGCGGTGGCCTCGTAAGAAAACCCCTCCTGGAGGGCTGCGCTCCGTCGCAGCCGCCTTCCGCCAGCGCTACCCGGTCCGTTCTTTCCGGCGCCGACCAAGCGGCGCCCGCCAGGAATGCCACCGCCAACCGGCCGATGCCCCCGATGACGCGCCCCCGGCGGCTGTCGTCAGGGTGTCCCGGTCCGAAGGCCGAAGCGCGGACGTTCAACGCGCACGACTTCAAGACGACCAAGGTGCTCGTGCAGACGATCCGGCCCATGGGCATCAAGATTCACGGCCACGTCGCCTTCGTGCACTTTTACTACGTGCAGATCATCCGGAATGCCGAGGGCAAGGAGCAGACCCTGCGGGGTCGCTGGACCGACATCCTGATGAAACAGGGCGACAAGTGGCAGTGCATCGGCGACCACGGCGGCCCGGAGGCCACCGAGAAGTGAACCGCCCTCGCAGCGGCGGGCGACGGGTGTCCGGTGGAGCTTGTTACTTGGCGGCGTCGATCTCCGCCCACGATGGCGCGCGCCACCAGTACAGCCGCACCCCACCCTGGCTCGCCTCATGTGACACCAGCAGATTTCCATCGTCGGAGAAGCCAGTGAATCGCAGGACCCCCGCATTTGTGCCCAAGGTCAGAAGTCGCTCGAGGGTCTCCCAGTCATAAAGTGTGACGCCCTCGCGGGAGGTGCTGCCGACGACCAGGCGGCTTCCGTCCGCCGAGAAGCCAGCCGAATGCACGCCGACGATGTAGCCGCCGAGCCTGGCCACGTCGCGCCCAGTGGCGGTTTCAAAGAGGCGGACATTGCCCCGACCGCTGGGCACCGCGAGCAGGCGGCCGTCGGCCGAACAGGCCAATCCGATGCTGGGTACATCGACCTTGGGCGGCAGGGTGATGATCTGGCCGTTCCAGAGGTCCAGCCGCCGCAGCGTTCCCTCCGGTGAGGCGGCTCGGATCTGAAAGTCGAGGCGGGGTGAGAGCACCGCGCGATCCCCCGGCCCTACCGACGGAAACTCGACCGTGCGCGGCGCTCCCCCCGTGGCAATGTTCCATTCGCGGAAGCGAGCGGTGTCAGTTTTCGGATGCTGAAACATGGCCCCCACACGCGTGCCGTCAGCGGAGAATCTGCCCATGATCCATACCCAATCGCGCTCGTCGTCACGGGGCGGAAAGCTGCTCACCCGCGTGCGGTTCGCCCAGTCCCAGACTTGCACCTCTCCCTGGGAGTTGGCTCCGGCCAGGAGAGGACTATGGCTGTCGAGCAGCGTCCAGGTGAAGGTCTCGAATGCCATTATCGGTTCCTCGGTTGCGAATGCCGGTCCGTGCCGTTGGGTGAGGACGTCCTTTCCGTCTGTCCGCAACACCAGGGCCAGCGACTTGCCGCCACCGGCGAAGCCCCAGGCCCGAATCGATTGCGACCTGGCTGGCGCGATCACTCCCGCCGCCGGTTTGCGGGCGGCGGTTGCCAGGTTCCAGCGGTAGACCGAACCATCCTTGGCACCGCTCAAGAGCGTCCTGCCATCGGGCAGCATAGCCGCGCAGAAGACCTCGGTGAGGTGGCCCCGCAACGTGCGCAAGGGCTCGCCCGTGGCGGCATCCCAGAGGCGCAAGGTGTGATCGCTGCTGGACGAGATCAGATGCCGGCCGTCCGGGGTGAAGAAGAGATTCGCTATCCACTGCTGGTGGCCGGTCAGGGGTGGGAGTTCCCGCTGCGACTCCAGATCCCACCAACGGATGTGCGGAGCACTGCCAGAGTGGGGGCCGGAGGCGATCCGCTTGCCATCTGGAGAGAAAGCGAGGCCGGTACGACGCTCGCCCGTTGGGATGCTCCCGAGGTTCCGCGCGGACTTGGGGTCGACGAGCAGCAGTTCACGGGCGCCTGCAGCCGCGGCACGGCTGGCGGTGCGATCGACGGCCGTGCGCACGCTCCATCCGCCCGGACCAAGGGGAAAGCGCGCCAGCCTGACCCCGCTGGCCACCTGCCAGGTTGATAAGTGCCGAAGAGTGGAAGAATCCTCGGCGGCTACGAGAGTCTCACCCTCCGCGGAGAAACTGAGCCCCGTGCAAGTTCCGGCCAGGGGCAGGACGCGCAGGGTCCGCCGCAGAGGGAGGTTCCAGAGGATTACCCGATTCTCGGCGGAGGAAGAAGCGGGGCCGGGGATGTCCAGGTCCCTGGATTGGTCGGCTCCGTTGGCGCCGATGGCCAGTACGGGCGCCTGCGGCGAAAACGCGACCCGGACGAGGCTCGTTCCCGCAACCAGGCGGAGCGTCTCACGGGTGCGGAGATTCAACACAATCACTTCACCACGGTAGTGCATGCCCGCCGCGACCCACTCGCCGTCGGCCGAGACCGCGAGGCTGTACACCCAGTTGTCGTTGGGCTCGAGCAGCACCTCCTCGGCGTCGCTGCGGCAGGTCAGCCAGAGATGGCGCCACTCCCATCCGCGCAGATCGACTTCGCCCGGTCCCGGCCGATGCCGGTTGAGCAACTCGAGCGCGCGCCCGCGATTCTCATTCGCCAGCGCCTGCTGCACCAGATTCATGTCGGCCGCGTAGGCGCGACGACGCGCGGCGAGTCCCTGAGCCTCGGCCCGTTGGCGCAGCGCAGCCTCTCGCGCCTGTGCCTGTTGCGCGAGAACACGAAGCCGGCTCTGCTCGCGCTCGGCACGACTGGCGCGAATCGCCGACACGGTGCTCAACCCGGCGCCGAGCACCACGGAAACCGCGACAAAGGCGGCCGCCCCCACCCCCAGCCGGTGGCGGCGGATGAATTTTTGCAGGCGGTACGTCGCGCTCGGCGGGCGTGCCACCACCGGTTCATGCGCCAGGTGCCGCCGCAGATCGGCGATGAGGGCGCCGACGGAGGCGTAACGGCGGGCGCGATCCTTTTCCAGGCAGCGCATCACGATCCAGTCCAGGTCGCCGCGCAGGGCGACGGAGAGTTCATGCACCGCGAGGCTGCGCTGGTGGGAGAGCGTGGTGCGGACCGGCTCGTCGAGGGTGGCGAGGCGCGCGGACGGGCGGGCCGGTTCCACCTCGCGGAGGACGCGCCGGATTTCGTCCACGCCGCCCGCGGCCAGTTTCTTTGGATCGAACGGCGGCGCCCCGGTCAGCAGTTCGTACAGCAGCACGCCGAGGGAGTAGATGTCGCTGCGGGTGTCGATATCGACGCTGCTCAGGTCGGCCTGCTCCGGGCTCATGTAGACGGGCGTACCGATGAACTGCTGGAAGGCCGTGAAGAGGGTCTTGTCGGTCAGCGGCCCCTGCGTGGCCTTGGCGACGCCAAAGTCGATCACCTTGGGCACCGGGACCCCGTCGTTCACCGTCACCAGGACGTTCGATGGTTTCAGATCGCGGTGAATCACGCCCTTCTGGTGCGCGTGCTGCACGGCGAGACACACGGCGATGAACAGCTCAAGGCGTTGCGCGGGCGTGAGCCGGGCTTCGTCGCAGTAGCGGGTGATGGGCAGGCCGCGCACCAGCTCCATCACAAAATACGGCCGCCCCTGCGCGGTGGCGCCGCCGTCGAAGACGCGCGCGATATTCGGGTGATCCATCAACGCCAGCGCCTGGCGCTCGGCTTCGAAGCGCGCGACCACCTCGTGCGTGTCCATCCCGAGGCGGATGATCTTGAGGGCGACCCGGCGCCGGACGGGTTCCACCTGCTCGGCCATCCACACCACCCCGCCGCCGCCCTCGCCGATCTGCTCGAGCAGCTTGTAGCGACCGATCCGATCGCAGGGCTTTTCTTCGACGGGCAGGGGCTCGAGGGCCACGGCGGCCAGCGGGGGCGCCAGGAGACTGTCGCTGCCGTCGTGGCAGTGCAGCAGGTCTTCGACCCTTTGCCGCAGCGCAGGGTTGCCGGCACAGGCGGCGTCGAGGTAAGCGCCGCGCTCGGAAGCGGGCAGGTCGCTGGCCTCGGTGAAGACCTCCTCGATCCGGTTCATCGGGCGGGGGCAGTTGGGTGGCTGGAAGCGATCGGGGAGCATCGCGAGGTCCGGCGGATCGAGTCCCGGTCGGGACGGGACTGGTCCGTGCCTCGGCGGCGAACCTATCCCTCGGACCGGGTTCGGTCAATCTTGCGGAAACCGATGCCCCGAAGCTGGCTTTGGCTTGGTCGGCGTAGCCACAAGCGTGAGCGAGTGGGTTTTCGTCCACTCTCTCACGCTCGTGGCTGCCAGGGGGACGATAGGTTCAGTCGAGAGTCGAGTCGTCACCCTGTGGCCGGCCGGAGGTCATGTTGTCGCGGCGCGCCAACGCAGCCACGTCAGCCTCGTGCCCGGTGCGAAAGCGACTGCTGCGACGCCTCTCACGGCGCGAGCACGAGCACGCCGGTCTCGGCTTCCGTGCCTGACGGGAGGCGCAGGGTGGCGCCGTCGGGGCCGTGCACTTCGATCGCGAACGGGAGCTCGCCTTCGGGGCGTCCGCCGAGGGCGGGCCAGGGCACAAGCAGCTCGAAGCTGCGCGCGCGCACCGGCCGGCGCACGGGGCGCACGTTGCCGACGCGTTCGTCGATCTCCGCGAAAGTCAGGTAACGGCCATCGGGGAACTGGCGCAGATCGTCGACGCTGCCCGCGGCGGAGGGGAGGGTCGCGGCGCCGAGCGTGGCCTGCCAGTCATCGCCGCGGCGCGTCAGGTTGAGGGGGGCCGCCCCCAGTCGCACCACGAGCCGGTCGCCGCCGACGGTCAGGCCGGCTACGTGCAGCCCGGCGTCGTTCCAAAGGAAATACACGATGCCGCTCAACCGCTGGTCGCCGCCGGCCTGGCCGTGGACGAGGGTGTCGGCGCCGAGCACCACGGGTTCGGCATGGCGGTAGGGGGAGACGTTGCGGTCCTCGATGTCGTTGGTCCAGTCGTCGAGCCGGCCGTCGAGCGTCAGCGGCACGGTGCGGAGCGCGCGCACGCGCGGCCGCGAGGTGAGCGGCGGAGCGAGGGGCACGCCGGCGTTCGTGAGCAGAATCCCGAGGATCTCGGCCGCATGGGCGGACTTGCTTGCGAAGGGCTCAAGGGTCGTGGCGATCACCGTGGCGGCGCCGACGGGCCAGGCGACGGCGGCCGGTCCGGTCGCATCCAGGGCGATGATACCGTGGCGGTTGATGCTGCCCGCCTGCGGGGTGGCCTGGGCGTGGGGTCCGGCGAGGCCGCGCAAGAGGACGCGCGCGTCCGGCGGGTGGCGGGCGATGGCGCCCTGCACGGCGGGGTGCTGATGATCCTCGAAGCTCGCCATCGCCAGGCCCCAGAACAACGGATGCGGCTCGCCGCGGGCGGCCATGTAGGTGTGCCGCTCGTTCCGGCTTACCGCAAAGCCCGGAAGCTGTCCCGTCACCTGGGCGGACAGGATGACAACGGTGCCGCCGGTGCGCCGGGCCCAGGACATCAGGGCATTCGCGTCGGCGCCGGGTCCGGCCAGAATCAGGTCCGCCGCTGCACCGTCCTGCCAGGTCGGGAGTTCCGCGCCGGTCAGGAGGCGGGCCGCCTCCTGGATCTTCGTGCCGGTGGCGAACACGCGGCGGGTCGCGAGGGTGACGTCCGCGCGATCCAGGTAGCGCAGCAGATTGGCGAGCAGCAGACGGGCTTCGGGGTGGTCGCTCTGCCGCACGACGTGGGCGGGACAGAACACCAGGAGCCCGCGACCGACCGGGACCTCCACCAACGAGAGATTCTCGCGCCGGGAAGCGCCCAGCAGCGGGCGCCAGTTGCCGCGGGCGATGGCGCCCGTGGCCGCGGGGCGGGCGAGGGCGTCGTCGGCCACCCGGCCATCCGTTCGGTCCCACCAGCGAAGATCGGACGATGTCAGGCCGGCAAACACGGGATGGCCGGGGGCGTAGATCGGGGCGTGGCGCGAGGTGTAGATCTCCTTCCAGTCGTCGCGCCAGCCGAAGCCGAGAAAGGCCGTCGGCGCCTGGCGGGCGCTGGCCCAGGAGTTGAAGCGCACCGGGGACCATTTCGGCAGTTGCGCCTGCGCCAGGCAGAGGATGCGTCCGCCGCGTTCGAGGAACTGCCGGATCGGTGCCGCCTGCGCGTCGAGGGCGCGATCCGAGGCGTCGGGCGCGATGATCCACAGTCGATCCTCACCGGCCGGTGGGCAGGTGCGGGTTGGCTGCGTGGCGATCCCGAGGCGCGCGAGGTGCGGGGCGAGTTCCTGCCGCGGATCGGTGCAGTACGCGGGTTGCCGCAACTGCAGCGCGGCGGGTGCCACCTCCGCCAGGCCGCGCCACGGCAGTTCGTCGCGCGCGGTTGCAAGACCGTCGCTCACCGCCTCGACGAACAGGGTGGCCACCGTGGCCGCCGCGGGGGCGGGCACCGGCACGGTGATCCGTTCCTGCGCGGCCGGGGCGAGCGTCAGCCGGCGGCGGCCCAGTTCTTTGGCACCGCTTCCCCAGCGGACCTCGATGGTGCGCGGGGTTTCGCTATCGTTGCAGACCACCACGGTGCGGGTCGCAACCGTGCCGGCCGTGGCGGCCTCGTGGCGCGGCCAGTAAAAGGCGGTCACGGGACCGAGGGCGTTATAAAGCAGCCGCCCGGCGTTGGGCTCCAGCCGGTAGGCGGGCTGGCCCGGCAGCCAGCCGGGATTAAAACGCTGGCGCGCCGACACCGTGGCGGGGCGCGGATCGGGATCGTCCGCAGGCGCGGGCCCGATCGGCACCGTGCCCTCGACCAGTGGAGCGAAGGCGACGGAGGACACCGTGAACGGCATCACCCCGGAAACGCCGTAGGCACGTTGTTCGATGATCGCCTGGTGATAGAGCCGCAGCTCCTCCTGGGTGTACTCGGCCTGCGAGGCGATTTCGAGCGAGGAAGGCAGGCGGCCTTCGCCGCGTCCGCCGATCCAGTATTCGCCGTTGATCAGCGGGCGTTCGGGGCGGCGCAACCACAACTCGAACAGCTTCGTGTAGTGCTCCTCCATGTGCACATGGAAGACTTCGGCCCCGGGCTCGTACCAACCGGCGCCGGAGTGCGAAATGGGGCGCGTGGTGTCCCAGGCGCGCACAAAATCGTCCAGCGGCCTCACCCAGGTGGCGTAGTCGTGGCGTTTGCTGCTGCGCAGTTGTTCGTTCTCGACGTCCCAGATCACCACGGAGGGATGATTGCGGTCGCGCCGTATCCATTCGGCGAATTCCTGCCGGGTGTTGGCCAGGAACTCCGCCCCGCCGCGGGCGTAGTGCGCGCCCATCGACGACCAGAGGGACGACTGGTGGATCAAAAGCAGGCCGACCTCGTCCGCCACCTCCAGCACGGGCTGCGACGCGATGGCGGCATGGAGGCGGAAGGCGTTCACCCCGAAGGCCTCCTTCCAGGCGCGCATCGTGGTGGTGAGGTAGCCGCGATGCAGCGAAAGGGGCACCTGGGTATGGTCGCGGAAGGCCGACTCGCCGCGCAGGCGGATCGGCGTGCCGTTGAGGATGAACCGGCCGCCCTCGATCCAGAATTCCCGGAAGCCGAACCGCTGGTCGAAGACGTCGCCCGCGCCTGCGCCGACGAGCTCCGCGCGCACCACGTGCAACTCCGGGTGCTCCGGACTCCACGGGCGGGCGGGCGACCAGTGGGCGGTTGCCGTGACGGTGCGACGCTCCCCGGGCGCGAGTTCGACGGTCTGCGTCGGCAGGTGGGCCGAGGTTGGCTGGCCGGTCCGCCATTCGCGCACCGTGAGGCGCAAGTCGACGCGCGCGGGGGCGGCGTTGGCGTTGAGCAATTCGCACTCGACCTCGAGGCGCTGGTGGCGCGTCGAGGGTTTCGCGAAGACCGCGGCGACGTGGACCGACGGCCGCGATTCGAGCCAGGCGCGACCGTGGATCCCGCCGACGGGGTGGATGCGGTCGGGCTGCATGACCCCGAGGGAAAAGACGGCGCGGTTGCCCTGCACTGCGGCGGTGACGTCACGCACGTAGAGGGCGAGACGGTTGCGCCCGGCCGTGAGCGCGGGGGTGAGATCGAACTCCATCGGGGTGAAGCCGCCGCCGTGTTCGCCCACGGGGCGTCCGTTGACGTAGGCGGCGCAGAAGAACGGCACGCGCTCCAGACGCAGCACGAGGCGGCGTCCGGCCAGATCCGGCACTTCGAGATCGCGCAGGTACCAACCGGAAACGTAGTCGCGCCGCCCGGGCCAGACGTGAGGCAGCGACACTGTGGCGGTTGTGCCCCAGAGCTCGGCCTCCGGTTGCCACGGCACAAACGTCCACTGCGTGCGCAACTCTCCGCTGGCGCGCCGGGTGGCCACCGGGGCAACCCGGGTGGTCGCCGCGGGCGGGAATTGCTGTGTCACTTCCGCCACCCGATCCTGACCCGGATGCCGCACCGGCGGCTCGGCGGTGGCTGCCGTCTGGGCTGCAATCCCGAAGGCGAGGTCGTCGAGCCAGATGTGAACGGGCTTCGGCGGACCTTTGGGCGCCCGCGCCGCCGGGGGGCGCGCCACCTGGAATTGCACCTGGGGCCAATACTGGCGGAAAATAGCATCGCCCACCGGCAGGAGTTGGGTCGGCCCCTTGAACTCGTCGAATCGCACCGAGTACTGGCGCCACGGGCCGCCGGAGAGGGCGACGGTCGCCTGCAGCACGCCCTGGACGCCCTCGAGGCCGGCGACGGTGCGCGAGCGCACGCGCAGAGCCACCTGCAGAACCACCGGTGCGTCGCACCGGGCGTGAAACACGAAGGCGTTGAGTCCCTCCCGCGGACCGCGCTCCCACGCCTGCGCGGCGGCGGCGTTCGGGCCCTGGATCAGCGCCATCTGCTGACCGCCGGGCTCGGCCGGGCTGACGGTGAGCTTCAACCCGCGACCGCGGTGGCCGTCAGGGGTTGACTCGACCCGGACGCGCCCGAGGGCACTCCAGCCCTGGTCCGATTCGAAGTGGTCGATCGGCAGAACCGGGTTCGCCGCACGGGCGGCGAACGGGAGCGCAAGGACGAGGAGGAAAACGCGGACAACGGTCTTCATGAGGAGGCGGAACGGAGCCGGGCCGGAAACCAAGGGGACGCCAGATCCCCCGGGGCCGGTTACTCACGGCCGCCTGCCCTACAGGAAAAGCTGGTCGTCGAATTCCCGGCGAACTTTGCCGTCGCGGGTGGGATTGTGGGTCAGGCCCTCGGTGCCGGCGCCCGGAAGGCGGGCTCCGTCCCCCGGGAATGGTCGACACGATAGGTGGGCAGGCGGCGACGGCTTTGCGCCAGAGGCCACGGCGGACGATTTCATTGTGCGACATCGGGCTGTGGTCGAGATAGCGGGTGAACTTGCGGCCCATGGGCGGCAGATCCTCAAGATCGTCGCCCGGGGCGACGGCCCAGGTGGCGATTCGGCCATCAGGCAGTTCGCGGCTGGGGAAGTCGACCGGCCCGAAATCGAAGTTCCAGGACACGGCGAGCGGCAGGCCGCTGACGGTGGCGCGATCGCGGAAGGGGAGCTTCGGCCAGGCGCCGCGGTTGGGCCCGTGCTCGAACCAGTCGGCGGGATCGGGCGGATGGTGGAAGACCTTCCCGGCGACGACGGTGTGGTAGCCGTGCCGGCGGAAGTGGAGCGGCAGGGTGACGGTGCCCTTGAGCGCCGGGGCGTCCTGGTAGCGCTGCGGGATGTCGTAGACGCCATTGTGAAACGGATACGTGCCGGTGAGGAGGCTGGTGCGCGACGGCTGGCAGATCGGCGCCTGGCAGCGGGCGTTGTCGAAGAGCGCGCCGCGGCGGGCGAGGGCGTCGAGGTGCGGGGTGGAGGCCTGCGGGTCGCCGCCCAGGCAGCCGACCCGGTCGTTCAGGTCATCGACGGCGAGAAACAGGACGTTGGGACGTTCGGCGGCGGCGGAGCCGGCGGTGACGGCGGTCAGCAGGCTGGCGCAGAGCGGGGCGAAGCGGAGCAGGCGCATGGGTGAGGGAGGCAAGTCGGCAGGATGACCGGCATTTTAGTCCTGCCACGTTCCTTCCGGCGATTAGACAAGTCCGGGCCGCGAAGCGGTCGCTTTGCCATGATGCCCGAGGCTTGTCTCGGGGTGGCAAAGCGAAGGGCGCGTCTTCACTTCTACGACGGCCGCCTCGACATCCTCCGCGGTGAGCGCGGCCAGTCCGCCGGGCGGATGCAGCACGCGTACGGCCGGTGCGGGCGGGGCCCACGTGGCGGGGTCGGTGGGCCCGAAGAGCAGCAGGCACGGGGCGCCGCAGGCGGCGGCGAGGTGGCTGATACCGGAGTCATGGCCGATGAAGAGGGCCGTGGTCGCGAGCTGGTCGACCAGGGTCTCGAGGGGCGCGCCCTCGATTCGTTGCGCGTTCGGGGTGGCGACCGCCGACCAGTCGCGCGCTTCCGCCTCGCCGAGGAGGAGGGTCACCGGACCCGGGAGGCGCGGGAGCAGTTCGAGCCAGCGATCCCGTCGCCAGTTCTTGCGGGGCGAACCGCTGCCGGGATGAACCGTGATGCCGGTGCGCGGACCGCCGGGGGGGCCGGCGAGAGGCAGGAGCGGAAGCCACCACCGGTCCGGGCGGAGTCCGAGGTCCACCAGCGGGGCGCAATAGTGTGCGGCGGCCGGCGACTGCCGGGGCAGCGCGTCCGCCGCCAGAAAGCGCTGCCGTGGGTGGCGCGGAAATCGGGCGCGCAGTTCGCCGTCGGGGTCCGGCCAGTAGTTCAGAACCAGATCGAATGCCCGCAGCCAGGCGTCGAAATCCGGCGGCAGGGGCTTGCTGCCATGGAGCGCGGCCCAGCGGGCCTCGTGTTGTGAGTGAATGGCGGATACGAGTCCGCGGGCGAGGGCGAGCCGGGCGGCGGTGGCGTTGCCGGCCAGGTGGATCTCCGCCGCCGGCCAGCGCTGCCGCAGAAGCGCGAGGGCGGGCAGGGTGACGAGGAAATCGCCGAGGGCGCCGCCCCTAAGAACGAGGATGCGCGGCATGCGCCGGAGCCGCCGCGGCGCGGGCGGCGGGAGGTTCGTAGGCTTCCAGGGTGGCGACGCCCTTGCCGATCTTGAACTCGACCTCGAATTTCACCGGCAGCCGCCGGGCGTCCTGCGCGATCCACACGCGCACGGTGCCGCCCCGCCGGAACATGCCCTTCGGCGCCGTTCGTTCCATCCGCGGCTCGAGCACCGCCGCCTCGAAGGTTCCCAGCGGGGTGCGCACGGTTTCGACGCGAGTGTGGTGGATGGTGAGTTCGTAGAAGTCGTCGTTGAAGAGGACCAGGGCATCCTGCTTTCCGCCCGGGGCGAGGTTCCAGGTGCGCGTCTGCAGCAGGCCCATGATCAGATCGGTCGGATCCCCCGGAGGGATGTTGAGCAGGCGGGGGGCGGGCCCGGATTTGCCGCCGACGTAGGTGGCCCGCCGTGTCGCATAGTCGAAGGTGACCCGGTGATCGCTGTGCTTCTGGCGCTGGGTGCTCACCTCCCGCAGCGCGAGCAGGCGGCCGGAGGCGAGGTCAAAGACCGACTTCGCCTCGGCGTCGAATGGCAGCAGCAGGCGGGCGAACTTGCGGGTCGCCGTGGTGGTGACAATTGCGAGCCGCGGCCCGTCGGGGCCGGTTTCCTGTTGTGCGGTGATTCGGATTTCGCCGGCGCCCGGAACCACCGCCCAGGAAACCCGGTAGGTCAGCCGTTCGCCGTCCCGGGCGGGAAATTCCGCCGCCCGCGGGTGGATCGAGGGAAGGAGCATGAGCAGAATGCCAGCGGTGAGTCGGAGTCGCATGCGGACCACCGTTACCGTGACCAGGTCCGCCCCGGCTTCAAATTTTTCCTGCCACGGGCCGCGCCCATCGCCGCGGGTGGCGCGAGAGTTCACGATGCCCGGTCGCCGGAGGGCGCCGGTCCCTCGGCGCCGTCAGTACCGACAGGGCGGCGACCGAGCGCCGCCTGCCGGGGGTTCGGCTGGTTCGACGCCTTCCCAGTCGCGGCCGCGCCAGCGCCGCCCACTGCTCACGCGCCGCCCGGCCCATCCGCGAGGCGCCGGCACGTTTCCAGGGTGTCGATGTCGGCCGGGGTTTTGTCGGGGCGCAGTCGCACGATGCGCGGGAACCGCAGTGCGAGCCCGCTCTCGTGGCGACCGCTGGGGTGGATCGAGTCGAAGGCAATTTCGAGCACCGTGTCGGGCAGGACACGGTGCCGGCGGCCGCGCACCTCGAGGGTGTTCGCAAGGAAGTGGACGGTGAGCGCGGCGATCTCGGCATCGGTCAGGCCGGAGTACGCCTTGCCGATCGTGAGCAGCCGGTCGCCGGCTTCGTCGCGGATCGCAAAGGTGTAGTCGCTGAGCACGTCGCGGCGCCGGCCATGGCCGTACTCGGCGGCGACCACGACGACGTCGAGCGTGGCGAAGGCCCGCTTCAGTTTCAGCCAGGCGAGGCCGCGGCGCCCCGGTGTGTAGGGACTTTCCGGATGCTTCGCCATCAGGCCCTCGTTGCCCCGCTGGCGGGCGGCCAGGAACGCGGCGTCGATTTCCTGGACGGTCCGGGCCTCCCGCACCGGCGCGAGCTGCAGCGCGGGAGTGGCCACGCCGGCCAGCAGGCGCTCGAGCCGGCGCCGGCGAGCGGCGAGCGGTTGGGCGAGCAGCGACTGCCCGTCGAGCCAGAGCAGATCGTAGAGGGTGAGGGACACGGGAATGGCCTCGCCGAGGAAGAAGTCATCGCCTTTGCGGCCAAGCCGGCGCTGCAGATCGGCGAAAGGCAGCGCGCGCCCGTCGCGCCAGGCGAGCAGCTCGCCGTCGGCGATGAAATCGTCGGGCAGCTCCCGGACCGCCCCGGCGAGGTCGGGGAACTGCCCGGTGAGGCGCTTGAGTTCGCGCGAGTAGAGTTCGACGCGCCCGTCGCAGTGATGGACCTGGCAGCGGATGCCGTCGAACTTCTCCTCCAGCCAGACGGGGGGAGGCAGCCGTGCGAGGAGGGCGGCGGCGTCGGGCGCGGGGCTGGCGAGCATGAATTGCAGCGGATGAAACACCCGCAGCCGCACCTCGCGCAACGTGCCGGCCCGGGCCGCGCGGGTCACGGCCGCCAGATCTCCAGTGAGCAGGTTGGCGGTGCGCACGTCCTCCAACGGGCGCTCCCAGGCGCGCGCCACGGCCTCCTCAACGAGGCCCTCCTTGAGCCCGATGCGCAGATCCCCGGTCAGAATCTTCACGACATATTTCGCCTCCCGCGGCGACAGCCGGTCGAGCAGCGCGCGGAAACGCTCCAGCTTGGCGGCGGGCCCGCGGGCCGCGGCCAGGGCTTCGAATTCGCCGGCCAGTTGCGGCAGGGTGAGCGGGGCGCCGGTCCCCGGCCCGGTGGGGGTGCCGCGGCGCGCGGCGAGCAGCGCCTCGGCGGCGTCGCCCGCGTCGGCGAAGCGGCTGGTTCCGGCGCGGTAAGCGGATTCGCTCCAGCCGGCCGCTTCGAGCACCGCGCGCCGTGCCAGGGCCCAGCCCAGGCCGGGCTCGCGTCCCTCCGGCGGCGGGAACGGACGGGCGATGAAATAGAGCGCCGCCAGGGGCGCGGCGTCCGGCGGGAGTCGCGCGAGGTAGCCGGCGAGCAATTCGATCTTGGCGAGCTTCCGGGGGGACGCGCGAATCTGCTCCGCGAGGGTGGCGAAGCCCGCCAGGGAATCGGCGGTGGCGGCGGCGGGCGCGGCCGGCGGCGCGGCGGGCGCCGGTGCGGGGAGCGGTGGCGGCGTCCCGGGGGTGGGGGCGGGAGAGGTCGGTGGCGGGAGGCGCAGTTCCAGTTGGTTGTCCTCGCCGAGCGCCCACGCCTCGATTCCGCGCTCCCGAAGCGTCCGTGCAAACTCCTGCGCGAATCCGTGCAGGGTCAGTACACACCGGGGCTGCACGGCCTCGACGAATCGCAGCAAATCCGGGTAGTCGGCATGATCGGAGAGGGGAAAGGCCGCGTCGCACTGGTAGCGATACACGGCGCCGGGGTCCAGGGCCCAGCCGGTGATCACCGCGGTGCGCCGGGCGCCGAGCCGGCGCAGGAACGCCGATGAGCCCGACTGTGGCGGGCAGATGACGACGTGGCCGCCGACCGTCTCCACGTCGAACTCGCGGTACGGTGGCACGGATACGCCGAGTTCCTCGTAGATGCGGGTGAGGCGCAGGGTTTCGGGGTGCAGCATCACCGGCAGGCGGGCCGCGGCGAGTCCGCACAGCAGCTCCTGGCTCTTGCCCAGGCTGTAGCCGAAGAGCACCGGCGTCTCCCCGTCGTCGAGGCAGCCGTGGCAGAAGGCCACGATGTCGGCGAGCACCGCCTCGGTGGGCGGAAAGCGGTAGTGCGGCCGGCCGAAAGTGGTCTCCATGATCAGCAGATCGGCGCGGGGCGTGGCGCAGGGCTCGGCGGAACATCCCGGCCGCAGCTTGAAATCCCCCGTATAAAGCAGCGTGCCGTGCTCCGCGTGGGCGAGCAGGCATTGGGCGGAGCCGTGGATGTGACCGGCGGGATGGAGGGTCACCGCCGTGTCGACGGTGAGCGGTTCGGTCTGGCCAAACGGGAGCAGATGCTCCACGCGCCGGCCGGGGAGCCGGGCGCGCAGGAGTCGTGAGGTGCCGGGCGAACACAGCACCTCGCCGTGGGCGGCGACGTGATCGAAGTGTGCGTGCGACACGAACGAGCGGGCCTGGGCCTGGCGGGCGTCGAGCCACCAGCCGATCTGGGGCAACCAGATCCCGTCGCGATGCTCCACCCGCCAGGCCATGGCCGCCCTTAAGCGAGCGCGAGTGCCCCCGCCGCCAGCACCAGCACGAGCGCCACCCCGACCAGCCACCAGTACCACGGCACGCCGTTCACCCGCGGGTGCCGCCATTCCGGGCTCCGGTCGACACCGGCAGGTCCGCCCTCGTCGTCGTTTCGCCAGGCCTCGTCCGGAAGGTCGAGGCCGTCGTAGATCGAAGCCTCCCGCCACCCGGTGCGCTCGTCGGCGCCGCATTCCGGGCACGCCCGGGCGTGGGACGGCACGGCGGCTCCGCAGTTGGCGCAGGTTTCCGGCGGGGGGAGGCGATCAGCCATTGCCGGCGTCGAAGTACTTGCGTTTGGCCAGCCGCCAGGCCGTGACGAAGAAGGCCGTCAGCGGGATGGCCAGCAGCATGCCGAGGACACCGCCGAACGCCGTGCCCCAGAAGAACACCGCAAAGATGATGGCGACGGGATGCAGCCCGGTCTGTTCGCCCATGATTTTCGGCGTGAGAAACCAGCCCTCGATGCACTGGACGACAATCTTCACGACGATTACCAGTCCGAGCAGGAGCCAGCCGCCGTCGGGCTGGAAGAAGGACAGCGGCAGGGCGACGGCGAGGCCGAGGATGGTGCCGAGATACGGGATGATGTTGAGCAGCCCGAGGGCGAGGCCAATCACGAGGCCGAATTTCAGCCCAATGATCGTGAATCCCGCGGCGAAGAGCACGCCCATGCACAACCCGATGAGCAACTGGCCGCGGAAGAAGGACTCCACGATGCCGATGAACTCGTGAATCAGAAACACCACGTCTTCGCGCACGGCGGGCTTCAGGAAGGTCAGGTGTTCGCCGAGATCGCGCAAGGGTTCGCCGCGGGCGAGCAGGAAGAAGAACAGGTAGACCGGTACGATGGCCAGGCTGGTGAGAAAGGCGGCGACATCGAAGACTCCGCCGAACGCCGCCCGCACGGACGGCACGGCATGCGCCAGCAGGGTCTGGCTTTCCTTCGCCAGCGCATCGACCACCTGGCTGACCATTGGGTTCTGCAACTGCTTGCGGGCGAGGTCGCGCCACTGCGGATAGTTGTCTTGAATGTAGAGCGCGATCTTCTCCCAGAGCGCAGGCACGTAGGCGATGAAGTCGACCACCTGCGCCACCAGCGGGGGGACGAGCAGGACGAGCACCCCGCCCGCGGCCAGCACGCCGGCGCCGTAAAGCAGTACGACGGCGGTCAGTCGCCGGCCGCGAAAACGGCGCTCAAACGCCGCCACCAGCGGCCGCAGGATCAGCGCCAGCACCCCGGCCGCGGCCAGCGGCCAGAGCACCCCGGAAAAGAAGGAAAGCAGTCGCCCGAGGACGTAAAACGCCAGGATCAGCAGCGCGATCGAGCCCAGGAACGCCAACAGGGCCAGCGCAGATCCCACCACCCGGCGTTGGGCGGGGCTGAGGAAGGTGGAAGGAGACTCGGCGGACACGGCGGTACGGCGGAGGGCGGAGGCTCCAGAGGGAACGCAGTTGCGCGGCGGATGCCAGAACGAAACTCTCTCGTTGACGGCGGGGGGAGCGCCGTGAACTTTCGTGCAACCTCCGGTCCGCCAGCCCGTCGAAACCTGGCTCCCACTCACCGCATGAAACAGTTCCGCATCGCCCTTCTCGCTCTCGCGTCCCTGCTCGGCGTGGCGTTCGCCCAGGATGAAGAGCGCCGGGCGCCCCCGATCGAGATCCCGGATTTCAGCAATCTCGACGAGTACATCTACGAACCGAAGAGCACGGTGCGGTTCGGCTTCCGATTCATCGGCGGGGCCAAGACGAGCTTTGCCGGCCAGGGTCGCGTCCCTTCGCCCGAGGACCCGGGCGTGGAGACCGGGGCCAACCTGCTCCGCGCTTACCATGATGGCCGGGTGCAGCCCGATGCCCGCACCGTCGCCCGGCTCGACGGCAGCGGCAATCCCATCATCGACCCGCAGAGCAATACCGCCGTGTTCGATCCCATCGCCCCCGACGGCCGGACCAACACCTGGAACTACACCGACGCCAGCCAGCTTTCCCTGCCGGGATATGTCCGCTTCAACAGCTATTCGGCGGAGGTGATCGACACCACCAATCGCGAGCAGAAGTCCAACTCGACCGCCGGCATGGACCTCTCGGTGTCGCGCGACATGGGCAGGCTGTTCGGCAGCCGGATTGCATGGAACCTCACTGCCGGCATGTCCGTGAACGATCTCGCGGCCAACAAAAGCGACTTCGTGCGCGCCACCCTTTCGACCCTGAGTGACTACTACTCCCTCTACGGCGTGACCCCGCCGGACGCGCCGTACTCCTCGCCGAGCTCGGTGACCGAAAACGTGGTCGATGCCGCCGGCAACGCTGTGCTCGGCGTCGATGGCATCGCGCAGACCATCACGGTCGACACTTCAGTGTTGCTGGGCAATGAGCCCGCCGGTCGCGAGATTACGACCGAGACCAACGACACCACGGTCCAGAACCGCTGGAAGCTGAAGGGCTCCTATTTCACCTTCCGCGCCGGACCGACGGTCTGGGTGCCGATCACCTCGCGCCTGCGCGCCAGCGTCAGCGTCGGCGCCGCGGTGGTGTACGCGGGAACCACCTACACGGTCACCCAGTCCCTGCAGCCTGTCTCCGGCGCCGAGATCAGCGACACCAGCTTCAGCGAGGCTTACAAACTGCTGCCGGGCTACTATGCCGACGCGATGGTGCAGTACGATCTGACGGAGCGGGCGGGTTTCTATGCCGGCGCGGTGTTCCAGTCGGCCGGCAACTACACGCAGGCCATTGACAGCGACAACGCCCACTACACGACGAAGATCGACCTCGCCAACCAGAGTGGCGTGCGGGCGGGCATGTCGATCCGGTTTTGATCCTGGTTTGATGAGTGGATGCGGGCGGGGCGGCCCCGACCCGCGACTTGGAACGAGGCGGCAACCCTCCCGGGTCGGCCTTGCCCCGCGGCGATCGAGCGCTGCCGCGACGGGTGCGGGACGCGGTCGTGCCATCAGCGCCTGCGGAGGTCGGCGGCCATGTCGAGCAGCACGTCGAGCATCGTTTCGGATGCATTCGGCTCGAGGTAGTTGGTACCGGGCCAGGTCTCGTAGCCGCCGAGTTCGAAATGCCGCGGGGTGGGCAGGTACCCGAAATAGCCGTGAGCGAGTGAAATCAGGAATGAGTGGGGCGAAGGGCTGCGCCGTTTGAACTCCAGTCCCGTCTCCGCGAAGGTCTCACCCGGCGTGGTGCCAATGACGATGTCACCCAGTCGCAGCACCTGCAGCGGAATTCGCGCCGGCTGCTCCGCCCGGGCGAGGATCTGCACCCGCGCCGCGTAGCTCAGTCGTTGCACCCAGTCGGGGGTGGTGGGCCAGCGGGCGCCGACCGGGATGTCGCCGCGCGTCAGCCGGGGGGCGCGGGCCTCAACGTCCCGGGCCCAGGCCAGCAATTCTGGTTCGATGGTGCGCCAGGCAAGGGGCGCTTCGCGGTAGCGGGCGGCGAGTGGGGCGCGATCCCGCCAGGTGACGTCGGTCAGCGCCTGGTGGACCCGCGCCGCGACGTCGCGGCCGACCAGGCGCATCTTCTCGTAAGGCGGCCGGCGGGGGGCGGGCGAGCGGAAGTTGAGGTTGTTGATGTCGCCGCTGGTGCCGTTGGCGAGGAGGGCGACAAAGGGGGGACCGTCGTCGGCGGTGGCGACGAGGCGCTTGAGTTCCTCGCAAAAGACCCCGAAGTAGTCCGCGGAAATGGCGCGGCCGGAGACACCGCCGACGTAGTGGAGCGAGTAGGCAGCGAACACGGAGAGAAAGCGACCGCCCGGCTCGCGCAGGGCGAGAAACGAGACCGTGGGATCCGTGGGGCCGGCGGGTTCGACCAAGTTGGGATTGCCGGCGGGCGGGTTCATGCGAACGCGTTCAATCTTGCCGAACGGGCTGGGCGGGGCGGTGCCTTCGCGCATGTGCCAGCGCCGGTTGAAGACGTGTTCCGGCACCTCCACCGTGCCGAACGCAATCTCGGCGGGGCGGAGCTGGTTGACGGCGCGGCGGACACCGTCGGCGATGCGTCCGGCGACGAATCGCTGGTAGTCGTCGAGCGTCTGGTCGTACACGAAGCGGCTCTCGCCCAGCGCAGTGCCGGCGGAGTGGGTGTGGGTGCCGGCGACGACCACGTTTTCGGCCGGGATGCCCGTCGCATCGGTGATCAGGCGGCGGGCTTCCACACTGACGGTGCGGTGCAAGCCCAGCAGGTCGCAGATGACGATGGCCAGCCGGGTGGTGCCATCGTCGAGCACAAGGCAACGGGCATGGAGTTCATCGTGCACATCCTGCGCGGGAAACGGCGCGAATCCGCCGACGATTATGGTGCCGAGTGGCGGGGTGATGTTGCTGGTCGCGGCCCCGGCCCGAAGGGGGGCGGGCGGAGGTGAGGCCGGTGACGCGCGGCGGGGCGTCGCGCCGGTGGCGGACCACATGGCTGGCGGGGTCGCGATCAGCAGCAGGGTGAGCGTCCAGCGGACGAGGCAGAGGAAGCGTGGGGGCATGGTGACGAGAGGAAGCCGGGTGTCGGTCCCTCCGCGGGGCCGGGGGGCGATGGCCACCACGGCAGCGTAGGAGCGCGGGGAGGTCCGGCAACCCCGATTGCCTGCTGTCGTTGCCGCGGCGCCAACTCGGGCGGGGTCCGCGCGGCGGGGCGCAGGAGCCCGAAAGGCGCCGATTCAGAATCGGGTTGCATGAACTCGGGGCGGGCGCATCACTCGACGCGATTTTCCCGCATGGCATTCAACCTCAAGAAAGTCCTGAAGGCGCTGCTCTTGTCATCGAGCCAGCCCCTCGCGATCAAGGACATCCAGGCGGCGTTCACCCGGTTTCACGAACAGTCTTTCTTCGCCCCGGCCGAATCGACAGAGCCGGCCGGGCCCGGCCCCGCAGTCGCGACGGATCCGGCCGCCACCGCCGCTGCCTCCGCCGACCCGGCGACGCCTGAGGGTGCCCCGGCGCCGGTTCCGGCTGAGGAGGTGGTCGAGGTGGCCGTCGAACCCCATGCGGCCGATCCCGAACTTTATCTCGACGTGCCGTCGCTCGTCACCGCCAGTCAGATACGTGAGGCGATGGATGCCATCGCCGCCGAGTTGCGGGCGGCCGATGACGGACTGCTGCTGATCGAGGGCAATGCTGGCTACCGGCTCGTGACCCACCCGCGTTTCGCCCGCTGGGTGCGGATCCTCCGCCAGGAGCCCCCGCCGGTGAAACTCAGCCAGTCGTCAGTCGAAACGCTCGCCGTGGTGGCGTACCGGCAGCCGGTCACCCGCTCCGAAATCGAATCCATCCGCGGCGTCTCCGCCGAGGCCGGCATCAACAAGCTGCTCGAGCGGGACCTTATCTACATCGTCGGCCGCGCTGATACCCCGGGCCGGCCCATCCAGTATGGCACCACCGATCAGTTCCTCGAATTCGTCGGCATCAAGTCGCTCGATGAGCTGCCGGCCTCCGACGTGCTCTCGTCGCGACAGATCGATGAGTGGCTGAAGGCTTCGTCCCGCACCCATACGCCGACCGATCTCGATATGGGCCTGCCCGATGAACAGTTGCTACTCGAGGCGCCCTTGCCGCCGCCGGCCCAGGACACAATCGCGGGTGACACCGCATCCTCCTTTGCGCCGCTGGACGCGGCGGACGCTCCGCCCGCGAACGATGCCGCACCTGCGCGATCCTGACATGGAACTTGGACCCATCCGCGAGCAGATCGATCAGCTCGACCGTCAGTTGGTCGAGCTCTTGAACCACCGCCTCTCCCTGGCGGCCGAGATCGGCAAGGTGAAACGCAATGCCGGCGGCCAGATCTACGTCGCCGAGCGCGAGGACGCGGTCCTGCGCAAGGTGACGGCGCAGAACCAGGGTCCGATCAAGAACGAGGCCCTGCGGGCGATTTACCGCGAAATCATGTCGGCGGCGATCGCGCTCGAGAAGCCGCTGCTCATCGCGTACCTGGGGCCCGAGGCGAGCAACACCCATGCGGCCGCGCTGAAGAAGTTCGGCGCCAGTGTCGACTACCACGCCATGACCACGGTGAGCGACATCTTCACCGCGGTCGAAAAGGGGGAGACCGACTACGCGGTGATTCCCATCGAGAATTCCACGGAAGGTTCGGTGCGCGAGGCGCTCGACAGCTTCGTGGAGAGCGACCTCAAGATTGTGGCGCAGATCTATCTCGAGATTAATCACGCGCTGATTTCGAACTGCGCCCTCGACGCGATCGAGCGGGTGTACTCGAAGGACCAGGCGCTGGCGCAGTGCCGACACTGGCTGCAGCGGCACCTGCCCCATGCGCAGCTCATCGACGCTCCGAGCACGTCGCGCGCCGTGCAGCTCGCAAAGATCGAACCGGGCACGGCGGCGGTGGCCGGCGAACTGGCCGCTGAGCACTACGGGGTGCCCATCGTCGAGCGCAACATCCAGGACAAGGCCGACAACACGACGCGTTTCTTTGTGCTCGGCCGCAAAGCCTCCGGTTCGGTCGGCGACGGCAAGGATCTCACGAGCCTGCTGGTTTCCCTGGGCGACGAGGCCGCCTCTCATTCCGGCGCTTTGCTGAAGATGCTGATGCCGCTCGCGGAGAGGGGAATCAACCTCTCGAAGATTGAGTCGCGCCCGAGCAAGAAACGCCCGTGGGACTACTATTTCTTCCTGGATGTCACCGGCCACTACGACGACCCGTCGATGCGGCAGGCGATTTCGGAGCTGCGGCGATTCTGTCCGATGGTGAAGTGGCTGGGTAGCTACCCGTCGGTCGGCTGAGCGCCAGCGCAGCCCGCGTCGCAAGCGGCCAGCCGCCCTGCGGTTACCGGGCCCGAAAGGCGAAGTAAAGGCCGGTCACTCCGAGGGCGAGCAGGGCGAACGCGCCCAGGAAGTAAAGCAGGCAGCCTTGACGGACATCGCGCTTTACCGCCTCCGGTTCCCGACGGTACGGGGAAAGGAGCGCCTCGGTGTCGGGTGTCGCCGGGCCGACCGCGTGTGAGGCAGCGGGCGGTGCCTCCCTGGACTCCGCCGCCCGCGGCGAAGGGGCGGGTGCGGGGGCCGCGGATGCGGGTCTGGCGGGTGCCGCCGGCGCGACGGAAGCAATGGGCAGCGGCAGGGGCGGATTCGATCCCGAAACAAACGGTGAGGTCGAAGGTGTCGAGCCGAAGGGCGGGACGGAACCGGCATTCGGGTCGCCGCCAGCCCGGATGATCTCGCGATCGAGCCAGGCAAGATGCACCTGTAACAGCGCGCGCTGGCGGCGAAGTTCGGCGAGGCGATCAGCCATGCGCCGGGACGTTGCGGAGGCGCGGGGCGGCGCGCAAGCCTGCGGTGAGGTACCCGGCCGGCCATAAAAAAGGCCGGTCGAAGGACCGGCCCCAAAAGTTGAGAGGACGCCAGCGCCGGCCTCAGGCAGGGACAATCGCCACTCTGCGGTGGGCCTTGTCGTACTCGACCTTGCCGTCGGTGAGGGCAAAGAGGGTGAAGTCGCGACCCATCCCGACGTTCTTGCCCGGATGCAGTTTGGTTCCGCGCTGCCGGACGAGGATGTTGCCGGCCAGGACGGCCTGGCCGCCAAATCGCTTGACTCCCAGTCGCTTTGAATGGCTCTCGCGACCGTTGGATGATGTTCCCTGACCTTTCTTATGCGCCATGGCGTCGTATCTCCTTAAATTTAGGCTTTGATCGAATCGATTTTGATGACGGAAAGCTCCTGGCGGTGGCCGCGTTTGCGCTCCATGCCCTTGCGCTTCTTCTTCTTGAAAACAATCACCTTCTTACCGCGCTTGTTCTCGAGCACCGTGGCCGACACGGTGGCCCCGGCCAGCGTCGGCGTGCCGACTTTGAACGAGTCGCCTTCGCCGGCGGCGAGCACGTCCTTAATCTCGACGGTCGAGCCCTTTTCGGTGCCGGGATAGCGATTGACGGTGAGAATGTCGCCCTCGGAAACAGTGAACTGCTGGCCTTGGGTTTTGATGGTCGCTTTCATGAATAAAACCGCGGATGAAGCGGTTGGAAGAAAGTGAACGCAAGGATTATTTCGGTCCGCGGAGCGCGGGCCATCTCGGCGCTGTCGGAGCAGTGGAATTGGGCCGCGGAAGAGTGGGTGCGGCGCCGGCGGTGAGCCCGCCCTGGCAGGTGAACGGTCTCCGATCGTGGGGTCGGAGAGCGCACGGGAAGGGCGCAGGGGGATCAGGTCGAGGAGCGCGGCCGCCTCCCGCGTTCCGCTCTCCGGAGGGCGCGGCGCGCGTCGGGGTCTCCGGGCCTGCGATTCCGCCGTAACTCAAAATTGGTGTTTACTTGCCCGCGGCGTTTTTCCAATACCTCACCTCTCCGTGGGCCAGTAGCTCAGTTGATAGAGCGCATCGTTCGCAACGATGAGGTCGTCGGTTTGATCCCGATCTGGTCCACCACTTTTCCCGGAGTGCGGGAGAAGGTCGTTTGGTCGCAAGAACGGCTGAACTCGGAGTTCACCTCCGGGGAAGGAGGACGCAAGGCAAGGGGGGGCGTCTGCCTTAGGTCTCCAGCAGCACAAAACCCGCTAACCTTTGCAGATTAGCGGGTTCAAAGTGGTGGCTCAGCCCGGAATCGAACCGGGGACACAAGGATTTTCAGTCCTCTGCTCTACCAACTGAGCTACCGAGCCACGGTGGAGAAGGGCGAACAAAGGAGTCGCGTGCGGGTGCGTCAACGGCAATTTCGCGCGATTACGAATGGCTGGTGCGCGTCGAAACCTCGATCACATCGTGCGGGGCCGCCTCCTTCTGGCCGGCCGGCGAGACGCGGATGAATCGCGCCTTCGCGCGCAGGTCGGCCAGACTGGCCGCGCCGAGGTAGCCCATGCCGCTCTGGACGCCGCCGATCAGGGTGGCGAGCACGTCGTCGACCGAGCCCGAAACCTCCTTTAGCGCCTCAATGCCCTCCGCGGCGACCTTGCGGGTCGTATCCGCTTTGTCGTGACCGTAACGCGCCGCGCTGCCCGCCTTCATCGCGGAAAGGGAGCCCATGCCGCGGTACTGCTTGTAGACCTTGCCGTTGATTTCGAGGATCTCGCCCGGCGCCTCGCGGCAACCCGCCAGCAGGCCGCCGAGGATCACCCCATCCGAGAGCGTGAGCGCCTTGACGATGTCGCCGCTCTTGGTGATGCCGCCGTCGGCGATCAGCCGCACGCCGGTCCTCCGCGCGGCCGTGCCGGCCACGTGGAGCGCGGTGAGTTGCGGGATGCCGACGCCCGCCACGATGCGGGTGGTGCAGATCGAACCGGGACCCTGGCCAATCTTAATCGCATTCGCGCCGCACTCGGCAAGGTACGCGACGCCGGATGCGCTCGTCACGTTGCCGGCGACGAGGGTGAGGTCCTTGAACGCGCCGCGCACCAGCTTCACCACTTCACCCACGCCGACGGTGTGGCCGTGCGCGGTCGAGACGGCGAGGCAATCGACATGCTCCGCCACCAGGTGCCCCACGTGTTCGAGGATGCGATCGCGATCGAGCGAGCCATCGGGCCGGCGCACCGGCGAGAGCGCGGCCCCGGCCACGAGGCGGAAATCCTGGTCGCGGGCCGGCTTGCGACGGGACTTGGCCTCGGCGGTGATCCGCTCGACGTCTGACGCCGTGATCAGGCCGCGGAGGCGGCCCGCATCGTCGACCACCAGCATCTTGTTGATGCCGACATTGGCGGTGAAGAAGCGGTCCGCCGCCCTGATGGGATCCTTGGCCACCGCCCGCTGCGGTTCGGTCCGGAGCTGGGCGCGCGGCGTCATCACCTCGGCGACGAGTTTCGCCTTATAGCGTTCCTTGACGACATTGCCGGACAGCAGGCCCGCCAGGCGGCCGGTGTCGTCGACCACCGGGAAGGTGGAAAACGCGAAGCGCCGCGCCTCAATCATCGCGAGCACGTCACCGATGCATTGTTCGGGAGTGACGGTGATCGGATCCTGAATCAGGCCGTGGATATGGCGCTTCACCCGCGCGACCTCCTTCACCTGATCCCGGGGCGTCATGTTGTAGTGGATGAGCCCGAGCCCGCCGTTGAGTGCCATGGCGATCGCCATGCGCGACTCGGTGACGGTGTCCATGTCCGACGAGATGATCGGAATCTGCAGCCGCAGCGACTCGCTCAGGGCGGTCGAGGTGTCGGCGTCCTTGGGCAGGATCTCCGAGTAGAGCGTTGCGAGCGAGACGTCGTCGAAGGTCAGGCCGGTGGGCAGATTGCTGCGAAAGAACGCGTCGGCGGGGAGGAAGTAGTCGGCATCGGCCGCGGTGGCGGCGGCAGGAGCGGAGGGCGTGGCAACCTTGGTCATGAGTTGCCATGAACGGAGTAGGCCGGGGGGAGGGAAGGGCAAACGGAAAGTTGCATGGCGGGGGCGGGGCGCGTTCGGATGGGAGCATGGCTTCGAACCGCGTGCGCCTGCTGTACCGCCGTTACCGGCTGACCTTCCTTCAGCCGGTGCGAACGGCGCACGGTCCCTGGCTCGCGCGGGAGGGGCTGCTGGTGCGGCTCGAGCAGGAGGAGGGCCGGAGCGGCCTCGGGGAGGTGGCGCCGCTGCCGGATTTTGGCACGGAGACGGCGGCCGAGGCCGAGGAGGCGCTGCGGGCGTTGGGAGAGTGGACCACGCAGGAGGCGTTGGCCGCGGTTCCGAGGCGGTTTGGGTGCGTGCGGCGCGCGCTGTCGATGGCGGTGTCGACGTGGGCCGGGGAGGGGGGGAGGGTGGCGCCGGCGCGGCGTCATCTGGCGGTGGCGGCACTGCTGCCGGCGGGTCGGGAGGGGCCGGCGGTGGCGGCGGCGCGGGCGGAGCTTGGATTCCGCGTCTTCAAGTGGAAGGTGGGCGCGGGGAATCCCGCGGATGAACTCGCGCTGCTCGACGACGTGTGCGCGGCGCTGCCCTCCGGCGGGAAGCTGCGGCTCGATGCCAATGGCGCCTGGGATCGGCGCCTGGCGGAGCGCTGGCTCGCGCGCTGCGCGGAGCGGCCGGTGGAGTTTGTGGAACAGCCGTGTTTCGCCCCGACGGCGGCGGGGGCGGAGGCGCGGCGACGGGCGGAGGATTTGCTGCTGGGCCTGGCGGGAGACTTCCCGACGCCACTGGCGCTGGACGAGTCGCTGGTGGGCGAAGCCGACGTGGAACGCTGGGTCGGGGCGGGTTGGCCCGGCGTATACGTAATCAAACCGTCGCTGCTGGGCGACCTCCCGGAGGCGCTGGCCCGGCTGGAACGGGCGCGGGCGGTGGTGGTTTTCTCGTCGGCGATCGAGACGGCGGTGGGGGCTCGGGCGGCGCTCGAGGCGGCGTTTGCCTGGCCGGGTGAGCCGCGGGCGCTCGGGTTCGGCGTTTGGCCGCGGTTCGCGACTGCGTGCTGTGATGGGCCGGGGGCGGCGCCGTTCCTGCGCTGGGAGGACGTCATGGCCCTCAATCCGGAGGTGGTATGGAACGCGCTGAACTGAAGGCGTTGGTGGAGGCAACGGGCGCCGCGGAAAAGGCGGGAGGGATCGTCTTTCTTGCCGAGTCCCCGCGAAGTCCCGCGGAGGCGGCGCGGCGCCGGGAAATGCAGCTGCGAGCGGATCGGCGGCCGCCGGGTGCGGAGGGCGGCTGGCTGGCGATTGCCACGGGCGGAACGGGAGGTGGCCTGCGGTTTGCGCGGCATGACGAGGGCACGGTATCCGCCGCGGTGGCGGGGCTGGTCCGGCACTTCGGACTGGCGCGCGTGAATGCCGTGGACGTGCTGCCTCCGTTCCATGTGAGCGGGCTGATGGCGCGGATTCGGGCGGCGGCGACCGGCGGCACGCACCTGCCCTGGGATTGGAAGCGGCTGGAGGCGGGCGAGGTGCCGTTGCTTCCGGCGCGGGCGGACGGCTGGGTGCTCTCGCTGGTGCCGACGCAATTGCAGCGCCTGCTGGAACGGCCGCCGGTGGTGGCGTGGTTGCGGGAGCTGCGGGTGATCTTCGTGGGGGGCGGGCCGCTCTGGCCGGTGCTGGCGGAGGCGGCGGCGGCGGCGGGGCTGCCGCTGGCGCCGGGGTACGGGTTGACGGAGACCGCGGCGATGGTCGCGGCGCTGCGGCCGGCGGAGTTTCTCGCGGGGCGGCGATCCTGCGGGCTGGCGCTGCCCCACGCCCGGGTGGCCGTGGGGGCGGAGGGCGCCGTGCGGGTGGCGGGAGCGTCTTTGTTTCACGGATACTGGCCTGAGTGGCGGGAGGCGCGCGAACTGGAGACCGGCGATCGCGGGGCGATTGACGCCCGCGGGCACCTGTGGATCCACGGACGCCGCGACGACGTAATCATCTCCGGCGGGAAGAAGGTGGAGCCGGCGGCGGTGGAGGCGGCCCTGCGGGCGGCGGCGGGCGCTGCGGGGGACGTGGCGGTGGTCGGGGTGCCGGACGCGGAATGGGGCGAGGTCGTGGTGGCCTGTTATCCGGTGGGCGGCACCGTGCTGGAGGACGCGCTGGTGCGGGCGGCGGCCGCGCTGCCGCCGGCGTGGCGGCCGAAGCACTATGTCGCGCTGGCGGCGTGGCCCCGGAACGCCCAGGGGAAACTCAATCGCCCGGCTCTGCGCGGGGAGGCGGCCGTGCGGCTGGGGCGGTCGTAGGCGCGGGGGCGCGCATTTGGGTTTCAGGTGGCGCCGGTTTCCCCTCTAGTCGGCACATGACGAAAAACGAGATCGCGGATGCGCTGGTCGAAATTGGGACGCTGCTGGAGTTGCAGGGCGAGAACCCCTTCAAGGTGCGCGCCTACCAGGCCGGGGCGCGGGCGCTGGAGGCGATCGAGGAGGGGGAACTCGGCCGGCTGATCGCCGCGGGTGAGCTGAGGAGCGTGAAGGGCATCGGGGAGGCGCTGGCGCAGAAGATCACGGAACTGCATGGGACCGGGCGCCTGGCGTTTCTTGAGCGGCTGCGGGGGGCGGTCGAACCCGGATTGGTGGAGATGCTGCAGATCCCCGGGCTGGGGCCGAAGAAGATTCGCGCCCTGCATGACCGGCTCGGGATTCGGGATGTGGCGGGGCTGGCCGCGGCCTGTGAACAAGGCCGGGTGGCGGAGCTCGACGGTTTCGGCGAAAAAACGCAGGAGAAACTGCTCGCGGGAATCAGGCACCGCGAGGCCTATGCGCGCCGGCACCTGTGGTGGGACGCCGCCGCGCTCGCGGAGGGCATCGTGGCGGGGTTGCGCGTCCTGCCGGGGGTACGGCGGGCGGAGGCGGCGGGCAGCCTGCGGCGTGGGATGGAGACGGTCGGCGACCTTGACTTCCTCGTGGCGGCGGAGGAGGCGGCGCCGGTGGTGCGCTGGTTTGTGGGGCAGCCGAGCGTGCAGGAGGTGACGGCGCAGGGCGGGACCAAGGCGAGCGTGCGCTTCGCCAGCGGCCTGCAGGCGGACTTGCGGATTGTCCCCGACGAGCAGTTTGTCTTCGCGCTGCATCACTTCACTGGATCCAAGGACCACAACGTGCAGATGCGGCAGCGGGCGCTGGCGCGCGGGCTGAGTCTCAGCGAGTGGGGCCTCGTGCCCGCGGCCGGCGAGGGCACGGCCAGGGACAAGGCGCAGGCGGGGGCCAACCCGGCGCTGCGAAGCGAGCCCGAGCTTTTCGCCGCGCTGGGGCTCCGCTACATTCCGCCCGAGCTGCGTGAAGGACTGGGCGAGATCGAGGCCGCCGAACAGGGCGACCTGCCGCGGCTGATCGAGGAGGCGGACGTGCGCGGGGCGTTTCACAACCACACGACGGCGTCGGACGGGCGCAATACCCTCCTGGAGATGACGGCGGCGGCGGAGGCGCTCGGGTGGGAGTACCTTGGGATCGCGGATCATTCCAAGGCGAGCGTGCAAGCCAACGGACTGGGAGAGGAGCGGTTGCTCCGGCAGGTGCAGGAGATTCGGGCTCTCAACGCGGCGGGGCGATTTCGCCTGCGGGTGTTTGCCGGGGTCGAGTGCGACATCCTCGCGGATGGAGACCTCGATCTCGACGCGACGGTGCTGGCGCAGCTCGATTACGTAGTCGTCTCCGTCCACAATGCGTTCGCGCAGGACGAGGCGGCGATGACGGCGCGGATCGTGCGGGCGATCGAGCACCCATGCACGACCATGCTCGGGCATGCCACCGGGCGGCTGCTCCTCCGGCGGGAGGGCTACCGGGTCGATCTCGGGCGCGTAATCGATGCCGCCCTTGCGCACGACGTGGTGATCGAGCTCAACGCCAGCCCCTGGCGGCTCGACCTCGACTGGCGTCACTGGCGCAAGGCGGCGGCGCGCGGCCTGCTCTGTGCGATCAATCCCGACGCCCACGAGACCGACGGCCTGCGGCAGGTGCGGGCGGGCGTCAATGTGGCCCGGAAGGGGTGGTTGACGGCGGAGCAGGTGATCACGACCTGGCCGCGGGCGCGGGTGGAGGCGTGGTTCGGGGCCCGGCGGGGCCGCCGTTGAGTGGGGGGGCACCGGCAGGGACCGCGCGGGGCGGGCGCGTATCCGAAAGATCATGGTGCCGCTCGGGCTGGCGGGCAGCGGGACGATGCAGAATGGAATTCCGCCGAAGTTTTTCGTTGCCGCCGCCGGGGGGGCGTGCCTGCTTGGGGGCGCTTCCTATTTCCAGCCCGAACGTCGTATGGCCAAAAAATCCAGTAAGCCCTCCGCCCCGCTCACCTTCGACCTGCCCGAATCTCTGATCGAGCGCATCGAGTCGTGCCGCAAAGGACACGGTCTCGCCAACGCGAGCGAGGTGGTCCGGACGGCCCTTGCAAACTTCGACTTTGCCGCGTGCAAGCCGGACCGCGATCCCCACCGCCAGATCTCCGTCCGCATCACCGCGGAGCAGCGTGCGACCCTGCGTCGTTATTCGAAGCAGAAGGACGCCAGTGTGGGTGAACTGCTGCGCCTCGCCCTCGAAGCGATGCCGGTGAAGGCGCCCCGGAAGTAGTCGGCCCGGCGGGCGTTCATCCTCCCGACAACGGTGGTCTTCTGGCCGCCGTTTTTTTTTGCCCGCTTCGGGCCCGTCGTGATGCTTGCGTTTCGCGCGGGGCGCTCCTTTCGTCGATCGCTCTGTCCATGAACACCTCCCCTGCTCCCCTGTCCCTCTGGGCCCGCAACGTCTCGCCGTCGCCGACTCTCGCGGTCGACGCGAAGGCCAAGGCCCTGCTCGCCGCGGGCGAAGACGTCTGCGGCTTCGCCGCTGGTGAACCTGACTTCGACACACCGGAACACATTAAGGATGCCTGCATCGCGGCGCTCAAGGGAGGGAAGACCAAGTATGCGCCGACTCCCGGGATTGAGCCTCTGCGCCAGGCAATCGTGGAGCGCTACGCGGCCGAATACGGCCTGAAGGCGACGCCGGCCCAGGTGGTGGTGTCGCCGGGGGGCAAGTTCAACTGCTATCTCGGCGTGCTGGCGACCTGCTCGCCGGGCGATGAGGTGATTGTGCCGGCGCCCTACTGGGTGAGTTATCCGGAGATGGTGAAGCTGGCTGGCGCGGTACCGAAGTACGTGTTCGCGGACGACAAGACTGGCTTCCGTCTCACCCCGGCGATGGTCGAAGCGGCCATCACGCCACGCACCCGCCTGCTCATCCTGAATTCGCCGTCCAACCCGACCGGGGCGGTCTACACGCGCGCCGAACTTGAGGCGATCGTGGCGGTGGCGCTCAAGCACAACCTCTACATCCTCTCGGATGAGATGTACGAACATCTCATCTACGATCAGGCGAAGCCCACCTGCATCGCCACCTTCGGTCCGGAAGTCGAGGCGCGCACCCTCACTGTGGCGGGATTCTCCAAGACCTATGCGATGACTGGCTGGCGCATCGGCACGACGGTGGCGCCCCTGCCCATCGCCAAGGCCATCGCGGAATTGCAGAGCCAGATGTCATCCAACGTGACCACATTCGCGCAGTACGGCGCGCTCGCGGCACTGAAGGAGAAGGAAAAGACGGCGGCGGCACTCAGGACGATGCTGGCCGCGTTCGACCGGCGGCGGAAGTTCCTGCATGCCGAGCTGAACAAGATCCCGGGAGTGAGCTGCCTGCTCGCGGAAGGGGCGTTTTATCTTTTCCCGAACATTTCGAGTTTCGGTCTGAAGGATCTCGATTTCTGCAACCGCCTGCTCGACCAGCAGAAGGTGGCGGCGGTGCCCGGCAGCGCGTTTGGCGCCGAGGGGTATCTGCGGCTCAGTTACGCCACGAGCGACGAGGTCATCGCCAAGGGCGTGAGCCGGCTGGCGGCCTTCTGCTCTGCGCTGAAGTGAGGCGGCGGTGCCGTGGGAGCGGCCCGATCGCGCCACTTCCCGGCGGCCGTCGAGAGGATCAGGCCGGCCTAGCAGCCCGTCGGACTTAGAAAAATCAACCTTGGGGTAATTCCTGAGTTTTTCCGGCGAGGTACGGTCCAGCTCGGACGGGCTGCTTATGGCCGTGCGGGGCACGGCCGAGAGATTGGAATTTGGGGTAGTTTTAGTGAGGATACAGTGCAGATCGGCGTCATTTACCCCGCCAAGGCGGGTTTTCGACCGGCACTGAGGCGATGCAGTCGCTTGTGGTTTTAGGCCAGGCACACCAAGGTCCATTCGAGGGACACCAT
>CAZDGC010000083.1:0-32265 GCA_964504885.1 uncultured Opitutus sp. | reverse complement strand
TCGATCTACGTCCGGCTATCCCGTGATTTCACCCACTGAGATCTCCGAAGAACCACAAAAGAGCTCTCTTCTCGCGTTGTATAGTATTGACTAGCAACATACTATATACTTGTCTTAACCCATGGCCACCCGCTTCGTGTCCGTCGACCGCAATACCCCCTTGCTCCTGCCTCCAGACTTGCGGGACAGGGTCCCGGCCGACCACCTGGCCCACTTTGTGATCGACGCGGTCGAGGCCATCGATCTGCGGGAGGTGCGGCTCAACACCCGTGGGACCGGCAGCGAACAATATCCACCCACGATGTTGTTGTGCTTGCTGGTCTCCAGTTATGCGACCGGCACTTTCGGTTCTCGCCGGATTGAGCAGACCACCTATGACAACGTGGCCGTGCGGCTCATTCCTCCTGCGCGGCACGGCCAAGGTGTCCGCTGAGTGGACCTTGGTGTGCCTGGCCTGCAACCTCAAGCGCCTGCATCGCCTCAACGGGCTGCTAGCCGACGTCACTTCTTCTTCTTCGGCGCCGGCTTCGGATCGAGGTTGGCCGCGAGCATCGCGGGCGTGACCCTGGACTCGACGCCGTTCCTCGGCACCTCGCCCCGGGCCGCCCAGACGATGGCGTTGAGCACGACCTTGCGCTGGTTGTCGTCGCCCCAGTGGGCATGGGTGTGGCCCCCGGTGAAACCAAAGCCGCGGCCGCCGTCGGGCCGCTGCATGACCCACATCATGGTCTCGACCCGCCCCGCCGCCTGCAGGATGTGCGGATACGGACCCTTGGGGTGGACATAGGGGCCGCCGCGCACCTGATCCGACGGCCGCGCGGTGAGGATCGGCGTCACGCCCTGCTGGTTCTCCGGCCAGCGCATGTTGAAGTACCACTCGTCGCGGTTGCCGAAGGGCTTCACCCCGCGCGCCACCGGGTGGTCGGGAAACTTCTCGTATTCGGGGGACCAGAACGGATTGCAGGAGTAGTTGGTTTCATAATACCCGCCGATCCAGCGCAGGAACTCCGGGCCGCCGTTGGCCGCGGGAATCTCGACCCCGTAGTGCATGAAGCCGAGGCCGACGCCCTTCCGCGCCAGTCCGTCGAGGAACTCCTTCCGGTTGCCCTCCAGCACAGGGTGCTTCGCGCCGCCGTCGCAGTAGATGATGACCGCGGTCGCCCCCTCGAACGCGGCATCGGACGCGGGCCAGCCGTTGGCGTGCACCTCGGCCTTCACCCCGGGAACCCCGGCGAGGCCCTGTTGGAGCAGCAGCATGCCGGCGCGGAATTCGTGCATGCCGGGCGGGTGGCTGGGTTTGCCCGCAATGAGGACGATCTTCTTGTCAGCCGCGGCGGCCCACGAGGCGGCGGCGGCGAGGGCGAGGAGGAGGAGCAGGACGAGGCGTTTCATGGAAAAGGGGCAGCCGCCGGCCACGCGCCGGCAACCGCACCCAGCCGACCCGCACCGGCGGGGCGGCACAAACCAAAAAGCGCGGCCCGGGAGCCGCGCGGCGCATCCCAGTTTCCGGACACAGGCAGCAAGCCGCCGCTTCGCCCACCGCCAAGCGGAGGCGGGACGCCTCAGCCACCTGCGCCCTTCGGCTGCTTTCAGTCGTGGACGAGGCGTCTCGACTCGTGGATGGCCAGAAACCGGGAGGCACCCGGAAGCGGCGCGGCACCTGAGTGGGCCGACAGTCCCGCCGCCATCGGATGAGCCGGCCGGGGTTGCGATCGCACCGCCCGGCGGCCATAGTGCCGCCATGGACAGGCCGCTCATCGTTTCCGACCCCGCGGTGCTCGACGGCACCCCGGTGTTTGGCGGAACCGTGGTGCCCGTGAAGGCGCTGACGGACTACCTCGAATCGGGCTTTTCGATCGATGATTTCCTCGACGATTACCCCAGCGTGGGCCGCGAACAGGTGATCGAGTTTCTCGAGGACGCCCGCATTCAGCTCTGCCATCCGCCCTTTTGAGGGCTTGGCAGGCCGTGGTGCTCCCACTACCCCGGCCGGATGCAGATTCGCCCCCCCCTCGGCGTTTGCCTTGTCCTGACCGCGTTGCTGGGCGCAGCCCTCCCCGCTCCTGCCGCCGCCGGCGCTTCCGACGGCGCCCGTCCGCCCAATCTGGTCTTCATTCTCACCGACAACCAGGGTGCGTGGACGCTCGGCTGTTATGGCAATCCGGACATCCGCACACCGCACATCGACGGCCTCGCCGCCGGCGGCATCCGCTTCACGCGCGCGCTGAGCAGCAACCCGGTGTGTTCGCCGACGCGCGCCACCTTTCTCACCGGGCTGCTGCCGTCGCAGCACGGCGTGCACTCGTTTCTCGACCCGAAGTTCATGATGGGGCCCGAGGCCTACAACACGCTCCGCGAGTTTACGTCGCTCGGCGAGGTGCTCCGCGACGCCGGCTACACCTGCGGGCTCAGCGGCAAGTGGCACCTCGGCGCCAACCTCACGCCCTCCGAGGGTTTCTCCTTCTGGGTCACCAAGCCCGACGGCCACACGCGTGAGTTCTACGATCAGGACGTGATCGAGGACGGGAAGGTGCGCAAGGAGGCCGGCTACACCACCGAGCTCTGGACGCGCAAGGGCATTGAGTTCCTCGAGCAGAACCGCGAACGGCCGTTCTTCCTCTTCCTCGCCTACAACGGCCCCTACGTGCTCGGTCAGTTGATGAACCATCCGCCGCGCAACCGCCACGCCGCGTATTACCAGGGCCGGCACTTCGCCAGTTTCCCGGTCGACGCGATGCATCCCTGGCAGCACGCGAACAAGCAGTTTCACAACCAGCAGCGCGCGAGGGAACGCGCCGCCGCGGAAGTGAGCGGGGTCGACGACGGGGTGGGCGACGTGCTGGCCGCCCTGAGCCGCCTCGGCCTTGAGGACAACACGCTGGTCGTCTACGCCTCCGACCAGGGCTGGATGGGCGGGCAGAACGGCATGTGGGGCATGGGGGATCATTTCCGGCCGACCGGCGCGCACGAGCTGATGATGCAGATTCCGCTGCTCTTCCGACATCCGGCGCGGATCCCGGCCGGGCGCACGAGCGACCTGCTGGTGAGCAACTACGACTTTCTGCCAACCGTGCTGGCCCACCTCGGGCTCGGCGATCGGATGCCCGCCGCCCCGCGCTCCCCCGGACGCGATTTTTCCCCGGTGCTGCGCGGCGCCTCCGCGCCGGAGTGGGACAACACGATCTTCTACGAGATGGAAACCACCCGCGCCATCCGCACCGACGACTGGAAGTACGTGGCGCGATTCCCCCACGGACCCTTCGAGCTCTACGATCTCAAACGCGACCCGCGCGAACGTTTCAATCTCTTCGGCCAGCCCGGCACCGCGGAGCGGCAGGCCGGGCTCGCCCACCGCCTCGACACCTTCTTCGCCACGTACGCGGACCCGCAATACGACGTCTGGAAGGGAGGCCGCTCGAAAGCGAAACGCCACACGCCCTGAGCGGGGGCGGGGAGCGCGGGCGCAGGCGCCAGCCTCGCCCGCAAGGCCGCGGACGATCGCCGCCGCCCGAGGTGTGACTGCGTGCGCGCCCATCAAGGCGAAAGCGTGGCCGCCCGCGCGTGTAGCCGCGCTTGAACGAAGTGAAAGCGTGGCCGGACCCGGGCCCACGTGGTCGCTGCGCTCCCACGCGGCTACGCGGACGATCGCCGCGGCCGGACGATACGTCCGCGCTCCCTTCCCGCGGTCGCATTTGCGCTTGCCGGCCTTTCCGCCACGCTCCGCGCATGTCCGTGCTCCGCCGCCTCGTCCTTCCCGTCCTTCTCGCCTGCGTCAGCTCACTTCCCAGCCTGCGCGCCGCCACCCCCCCGGATCACGTCAAGGCCTCGCTCGTCGCCGCCGACGCCTCGGTGCAGCCGGGCCGCCCGCTCACCGTGGCGCTGCGGCTGGTGCACGATCCGCACTGGCACACCTACTGGCTCAACCCCGGCACCGGCCTGCCCACCACGCTCGACTGGAAACTCCCGGCCGGCTGGACCGCCGGCCCGATCCAGTGGCCCGCGCCCCTCGTGCTGAAGGACAAGGCCGGCAACATCGTCGGCAACGGCTACGAGGGCGACCTCCTCCTCCCCGTCACGCTCACCCCGCCGGCCGATCTCGCCGCGGGCGGAACGGTCGCACTCCAGGCGAAAGCCGACTGGCTGATGTGCGAGGAAATCTGCGTGCCCGGCGGCGCGGAGGTCGGGCTCGTGCTGCCCGTTTCCGCCGCGGCCCCCGCGCCCGATTCGGCGTGGGGCGAAAAGATCCGCGCCGTCCTCGCCCGCCTGCCCCGCGCCGATCCGGTGTGGCAGGCCTCCGCCGTGCGCGCCGGCACCGCGCTCACCCTCACGCTCACGCCGGCCGGCACCGCGCCGCCGGCGCATGTCCCGCAGGGGCTGCACTTCTTCGACGCCGACAACCGCATCCTCTACGACATCGCCCAGCCGATCGCGTCCGACGGCCGCGGCGGTTTCACGCTGGCGTTGCAGCTCGATCCGCAGACGCCGGCCGACGTGAAACAACTCACCGGCGTGGTCACGGCGAAGAACGGATGGCGCGCCGACGGCACGCTGCCGGGGCTCGCGGTCGTCGCGGATATCTCCCCGGCCCCGGCGGCCGCCGGGAAGACGGGCGGCCCCGCAAAAGCGCCACCGCCGGCGCCAGGCGGTTCGCTGGGCGGCATGCTCACGCTGGCGTTTCTCGGCGGGCTGATCCTCAACCTGATGCCCTGCGTGTTTCCGGTGCTCGGGATCAAGATCCTCGGCTTTGTCGGCCAGGCCGGACAGCAGCGGGGAAAAATCGTGGCGCACGGCCTGGTGTTCACCGGCGGCGTGCTGCTCTCATTCTGGTCGCTGGCGACGGTGTTGGCGGTGCTGCGCGCGGGTGGCGACCAGCTCGGCTGGGGCTTCCAGTTGCAGTCGGCGCCGTTTGTGTACGGGCTGGCGGTGCTGCTGCTGGTGTTCGGGATGAACCTGAGCGGGGTGTTTGAGTTCGGGCTCGCGGCGACCTCGGTCGGCGGCGAGCTGCAAATGAAATCCGGATACGCCGGTTCGTTCTTCACCGGCATCCTGGCGACAGTGGTGGCCACGCCCTGCAGCGCGCCGTTCCTCGCGCCGGCGCTGGGCGCCGCGCTGGCCGTGCCGCCGGTGCAGTCGTTCGCGCTCTTCACCAGCATCGCGCTCGGATTGTCGGCGCCGTACCTGGTGCTGTCGATTTTCCCCGACTTCGTAAAGGTGCTGCCGCGGCCGGGCGCGTGGATGGAGACCTTCAAGCAGTTCATGGCGTTTCCCCTCTACGCGACCGTCGGCTACCTGGTCTGGGTGCTGGCGGCGCAGACGAGCGAGGAGGGGTTTCTCAACACCCTCCTCAGCCTCGTGCTGATCGCGCTGGCGGTCTGGATCCATGGTCGCTGGAACGTCCCCGGCGCGAAACCCGCCCGCGCCCGCCTCGGGATCGCCGGGCTCGTGCTCGTCGGCGCGTACGGCCTCTGGCTCGGCTGGCCGCGCCCGCTGCCGGCCGCCGGAGCCGCGGCGCCGGGCTCCGCGCCCGCCGTGGTCTGGGAGCCCTGGAGCCCCGAGGCGGTGGCGAAACTGCGCGCCGAGGGCCGGATCATCTACGTCGACTTCACCGCCCGCTGGTGCGCCACCTGCCAGACCAACAAGAAACTCGTCTTCGGTTCCGACGCGGTGTTGCGGACCTTTGCCGAAAAGCGGATCGCGACGCTGCGGGCCGACTGGACGAATCAGGATCCGCGCATCACCGCCGAACTCGCCGCCTACCAGCGCTCCGCCGTGCCGTTCAACCTCCTCTGGCAACCCGGCCGCGACACCCCGGTGATCCTCCCCGAACTGCTCACCCCCGGAATCGTGCTCGACGCCCTGCAGGGGAAGTGACGGGGAGCATCGGTCTCCGCCCTCAGGCCGGGGCCGGGTGATGGGCTGCAAGCGCCTGCTCGGCCTCCGCCGCGGTCGCGCAGGTCACCACCCGCACCCCCCGCCGCAGGTGCACGATCGAGAGGATGTTGAACCCGATGTCCTTGTCGGCATCGGGGATGATCCGCACCACCGTGCGCACCCCCGCCGTCCGGAAACGTTCCATGATCATCGCCAGGTCCGTCACGCAATCCACCTCCATCGACTCCAGACCGCTGAGGTCGGTGAGGACCGCAAAGCCGGGGCTCATGGCGGCCACGTATTCCTCGATGCGGTCGCGACAGACCTTCATGGCGGCCGGATCGACGCGACCGACGTACTCCACCCGCAACAGATTCCGCTGGGGTTCGTTGACAATCCTGAAGGCCGGGTGACTGGACATGGTGCTCGGAGCGCCGCGATTGCCGGCGACCTCGCCAGCGAACCGGCGGACCGCTCTTCAACACGCGGGCTCTGACCCGGACGATAGGAACCGGACTGCCCCGGGGCAACTTCGTTTGCCCACCATCCCATCGGCCAGATCCCGACCTGAACCCCGGCCGGAATAGGGGATCGAGCGGACCCCCTGAGGGAAGCGATGCCATCCGGCCCCGCCACACGCGGGCCGGCGCCGGCCCGCCTACAACTCGGAGCCGACGGGGCGCACGCTGCAGTGGAGATCGGTCCATGACACCGCCGCGGCGCCGGGGGCGAGCGTGGCGGCGACGGTGTTGCGTCCGGGCCGAAGCAGGCCAGGCGGCAACGCGAGCTCAAGCCAGGCGCCGTTCATGGAGCCCGCCGGGGCGTCGCGACCGTTCACGACCACGCGGATCGCGGCAGCGGCGGGCGGGCGGTTGAACTGCAGCCGCAGGGTCGCACCGCCTGGTGCGTTGCGGTCCGGAACGCTCCCGGGCGCGCCACCCAGGTCGAACGTCGTCTCCTGCGTGGCGCCGGGCTTGAGGGCGAGCGGCGAGGCGGGGTTGAGCCGCGGGATGGTCATGAAGCCGGCATGCGGCAGCGCGCCGCCGGCCGCGGCCCCCTGGCCAAGGACGCTGGCAAAATGATCGCGCGGCGCGGCCGCGAGTCGCTCCGGCGACCCGAGCTCACGCCAGATCGGGTCCTTCGGGTTGAAGGAATTGAACAGGTACACGCCGTCCGCGCCCGCCGACCAGGCTTCGTAAGCGCGCGCCCGATACGCCGCGGTCGAGGCGCGCAGTTTGCGGGCTGCGGGATCGCGCACCCGCGATTCGTCGAGCGACGGATAGACCTTCACGCCGTGCTTCCGCGCGAGCGCGACGGTGGCGGCATGATCTTCGAGTCGGAAATAGCCGCCAGGAATCAGGAGGTCGACCAGCCCGTCGCCGAGCCAGCGCGGCAAGTCGAGGCCGATGGCACGCGCGTAGGCGACCGAGTCCGGCACGCGCACGGCGACGAGGATCGGCCGCCCGCGGCGGAGACCCTCGGCCTCGGTCATGCGGCGGACGCGCGCGATCAGCTCCGTCATCAGGCCACGCTCTTCGTCGTTGCACTCGGTGCCCGTCTGGGCGGCACGTTTGAAGAAGACGGGGTGGCGGAAGAAATCGATTTCGATCCCATCGACATCGTAACGCTGGCAGACCTCCTCGGCGAAACGGAAGGCAAGGTCGCGGATCTCCACCCGGGTGAAATCGACCGCCGACCACGCGCCGAACTTCGGCTTCTGCTGGGGAGTGCCGATCAGCCACTCCGGGTGCTCCTGTTTGAGCCGGTTGGCGCGAAACATGATCGGACCGTAGTCGGCCGTGCTGCCGTCGTGCGTGTCATTGAGGCGAAACGACCAGAAGATCTCGATCCGGTGCTTGCGGCCAAAGTCCACCATCACCCGCAACGGGTCCGTGCCCGCCGCGATCATCTGTGGCGCGAGATTGCGCGCGAAGAGCCCCTCGCGCGTCGCGAAGACCTGCCCGACCCTGGTGTCGTGGGTGAAGAGCCCGAAGCCCGAGCTCCAGGTGCAGTAGAAGATGGCGTCGACGTGCGTGCCGGCGAGCGGCGCGGTGCGGTACGAGAGCAATTCCTCGGGCGCGGTGGTCTTGCAGAGGTACACCGGCTCGTTGCCGTCGTTGTTAAAGATCACGCGGCGCGGCCGCTCCGCCGCCTGCTGGCGCACGGCGCGCAGGGCGTCGAGCGAATCGGGGCGCGGCGATGCGATGGCGGCGAGGGCTGAAGATGCGATCGGCAGGCTCGAGAGCAGAAGCGCGGCGGCGACGCGGCGCCGGCCGGCGAGGAAGGCAGGAAGAACGCGTTTCATGAATGGGCGGAGGAATGAATTTCCGATTGCAGCCGCGCTTGAGTGTAGCGAAAGCGTGGGCGGTCGTGAGACCACGTTGTCGCTGCGCTCCAACGCGGCTACGAGTCGGAATATTGTTACGAGACGGGAGTCGATAGGGCCTGCGCTCCCGGCCCCGCCCGCCTCAATTCACCCGTCCGGCCAGGGCGTTGGGTTTCGACCAGCGGATGACGGCGAGAAACGACGGGCCGCCGGCGGCGGTGATCCACGTCTCGTGCGGGCTGACGGTGGTGGCGTCAAAATTGCCGATGTCCGCGCCGCGCTCGGGGATCGCGACGCGCTCGGTGGCACGGAGGACGTGCAGCTTTTCCGGATCGACGCGCGCGATGAACAGTGGCGCGCGGTTCCGCGGGATGTGGTCGTTGTTCGCCCCGCGCCGCGTGTACACAAGGAAAAGACCGTCGCCGTGCGTCACCCATTTCTGCTGGGTGTTGTAGCTGCCGAGGTCGCGACCGTCGTCAAAGGTCCACGGCCGGAGCGGCCCGTAGTTCATCCCGTCGTCACTCACCGCCACGTACCCGCGCTGGTCGTTGCGCATCGTCAGGTAATAGCGGCCGGCAAACCACGTGATCGACTTCTCGTAGAGTCCGCGCGGCACGGGCAGGTTGAGCTCGGCGCCCTGGGTGACGTACTGCAGCCGGTCGCCGTCGAATTTCATCCGCGCGACGGCCCCGCGGAAGGAAAACTGCCACTTCTTGTCCGCGATCTTCGGGCCGAGAAAATAGTACGGCACCAGCAGCGAACCGTCCGGCTCGACGAGGAACTGGCCGTGCACGCCGTTGATGAAAGTGCGCTGGTCGGGCGTGGGCGGAAACGCGAGTTCCCGCCAGGGCGCCCAGCGGTCGGTTGCGGGGTCGTAGGTGATCCAGATCGTGTCGCGGCGGTGCTCGATGCCGGCGAAGCCCTTCTTGGTGTAGGTGGCGGTATGCCCGATGCCGATCACCCGCCGCGTCGGGGCGTGCCAGGCAAGGGTCACGTCGCAGACGCCGATATCGAGACCGCCTTCGCCGGGCCGCCAGCCGAGGCCGGGATGCGGCTCCGGCAGGGTCCAGGTGCGGCCGCCGTCGGTGCTGCGCGACGTGCTCAGGCCGGTGAAGAAATCGCTGCCGATCGCCTTCTGGATCGTCATGACCGCGAGCGGCGAGCCGTCGCGCGTCGGGAGGGCGACCGGGCGGGGCTGAAACCATTTGCCGCCGTCGGTCGAGGCGGGAAACGACTCGTGGAGTTCGATCGTGTAGTCGAGCGGGGCGGCCGGTGCAGCAAGGGCGGCGGAGGCGGCCGCGATGCCCAGCAGCGCGGCAGCGAACCACCCGATGAGCGTCGCGCGCCGGGGCGCGACCACCGCGATGGATCTGGCCGGGGCGATCATCGGATTTCCTCCCCGTGCAGATTGATGACACCCATGTGGTAGCGCTGGTGCTCGGGAATGGCGTCGGCGTAATAGGCCACCAGCACCCGGCCGTCGGAAAACTCGATCGCCTCCGGGTAGCCGCCATCGCGATTGGGGAGCGGCACCAGCCGCTGGGGCGGGCCCCAGGTGCGCCCGCCGTCCGCACTGGTGCGCGCATCGATGCCGCGGTCGAGATCGGCGCGTTTGCCGTACGTCAACAGGACGCGGCCGTCGCGCAGGCGCAGCAGGTGCGCCGAGGAAACGGGGTTCGTCTCCAGCAGCGCGACCGGCCTCCAGGTAAAGGCATCGTCCTCCGACGCGAAGATTTCGAGGTCGAGGTACTCGAAACGCCGGCTGGCGGCGAGCCAGCGTCCGCCGCCGAGGTGCAGCATCGCAGCCTCCACGTGGCGGTCCTGCGCAATCGGGGCGAAATGCGTCCAGGTGCGGCCCCCGTCGCGACTGCGCACCGCGTAGATGTTACCCTTTGGCCGGCTGAAGGCGTAGGTGCCTGCCACGAGGTCGCCGTTGGCGGCGGTGAGAATATCGCCAAACGGGACGTGGTAACTCAGCCCCTCGACCTTGGGCAGCACGGGCCCGAGTTGTTCCCAGGTGCGGCCGCCATCGCGCGAGATCGCGCCGTGGGTCTGGATGGGGCGGCTGGCGGCGTTGCGCCGGGGGGCGATCTTGTCCCAGCCGTTGCAGAGCACCACGAGGTGGCCGTCGGCATTGAGGCCGAGGCCATGGTTCATCCGCACGGTCTGGGGCGCGTGGCGGGTGACGGTGCTGCGCCGCTCCCAGAGCAGGCCGTCCGCGCTGCCCCAGCAGTCGACGTCGCCCTCGGTGTAGCCGTGGTTGGGCTGGTTGAAGACGATGGCGACGAACGAACCGTCGCGCAGGCGTTCGAGGTTTGGCCAGGCGCAAACGTTGTCGATGGCGATGAGCCGGCGGGGGAGGTCCGCGGCGGCGGCGGCGCACGCGAGGAGCAGGCTCGCGAGCCATACTGGGTGACAGGGTTTCATCTTTTTATGCTTTCCGGGTGGGCGGAGCGCTTCCGCCCCGAGGGTGATGGGCTCCGCAACGAAAGGTACGGAGCGAGGACGCGGCCATCGGCAACCGCCTGAGAGGGCGTCCAAAAAGCACGTGCACCTCCTGCTTCGGAGGACGTTGCTCCGTCAGCGCCGCTCGCAGGACCACGGCGGCGACGGAGCGCCGCCCTCCAAGAATCCGGCTTATGAGACGCCCTCTAATGCCGAGCTCCAGTCGCTCACGCTCGTGGCTACGATGGATGCCGGGCGAAATCCGCTCTCTGGTCGCGCTCAGGGAGGACACCCGGCCCACCGGGATTGCTTCTCCTGGCTCCGGGTGCCGCACGTCAGAACTCCCCCTTCACGCCGAGGACGTAGGCGATGCCGTTGTCGCGGTACTGGGTCGGGCGGGTGTATTCGGGCGCGCCGGGCGCGAAGGTCATGTTGCGGTAGAGGGCGTTGTTGAGGTTCTGGCCCGAGGCGTGGATCGTCACCCACTTGTTGATCCGGTACTCGAGGGAGCCACTCAGAATTGTGCGCGGGGCGAGGCCGGAGTAGGTGCCGGCCGGGGTGGTGGCGTTGGCGGCGACGACCGCGTTGCGCGGACCGTTCGAATAGGTGGCGTTGGCCTTGATGGCGAAGTTGCCGCGCGCATAGGCGACGCCCCAGTTGATGATCCGGGTGGAGTAACCGGAGAACTGCTCCTTGCCCGGCCCGCCGATGCGCAGGTGGGTGCCGTTGACGAAGAACCCGAGGCCCCGCGCCCAGCCCGGCAGGCCCGTGAACGGCCGCAGCGACTGGCGCCAGTTCCATTCCAGACCCTGCACCACCGCGTCCTCCGTGGAATTCTCGCGCGTGATGATCTCGTAGTTGGTGCTCAGGAGATCCTCGGGCAGCCCGTACTGCTCGAGCAGGGCGGCGGTGGCGGGCACGCGCACGGAGGTGAAGAACTTGCTGATCTCCTTGCGAAAGCCGCTCAGCGCCAGCGTCGCCCCCTTGAACTCGTACGATTCGAGGGTGAGATCGTAGTTGTCGGCCGTCCACGGCTGCAGGCCCGTGTTGATCACGGTGATGGTGGGGGTGGCGGCGGAGGGATCGGAAATCGAAGTGCCGGGGGTGATGAAGGTGAGATCAGGCCGGCCGATGGTGCGGGCCCAGGCGGCGCGGACGATGAAGTTGGCGCCGAGCTGGTAACTCGAGTTTACGCTGGGATAGAAGCCCTCGTAGCTGCGCTCGCTGAAGGCGGCGCGTTCCTGATACTGCAGCCGGGCGAGCGTGAGCGCGTCCGCGGCGATCACCTGCGGCCGGCCGTTGGCGCCGAGCACAATGCGGCCGGCGGAGTCGCGGACGTAGGTGTTGCGGATGTCGTTGAGCGGGCCGAGACCCTCGTTGGCCGTGTGTTCAAAACGGGTGCCCGCCACCAGCCAGAGGCGGTTCTCGAGCGCCTTGAGATCGGCGCGCAGGTAACCGGCGGTGATCCGCTCCTCGAGCAGCTTGGAGTTGTTCACCCGATTGGTGTGGGCGGTGACCTCGTTGAGCACGAAGTACTCCGGGTGAGCCTGAAAAAGATCGTGGAGTTTTTTCGTGCTCACGAAGCCGATCTTCGCGCCGCCGTTGAAGACGCGGCGGTCCGAATACGCCTCCGAGAGCAGGTCGTAGTTCCCCACCGTCTGGCCGCCGGCGGAGGCGGGCGGACGGAAGTTCCAGGTGGCGCTGTGCGTCCAGTTGTCGCGTTTCTGGTTGGAGATCGCGACGCCCGTCTTGAGGGTGAGCGGCAGGGCGGTGGCGAAGGTCCGGGCGGCGTTGGCGGCGAGATTGCCGACCTGGTTCACAAACGACATGCGCCCGGTCGTGGCGGTGTTGAGCGTGAACTGCCTCACGTCGTAGGGATCGACGGTCGCGCCGGTGCGGGTGCGCACCGTGAGGCGCGGCAGCGTCATCGTCGAGATGCCATCAAGCCCGTCGCCGTTGACCAGGAGGCTGGTGAGATTGGAGGAGGCGGAGTAGAACATGCCCTCGTCCATGTCGCGGAACTGCCGCCGGGCTTCGGAATAGGCCGCGGTCCAGTCGAACTTCCACCGATCCCCGGTGTAGGTGTGGCTGAGGCGGGTGTTGAAGAGGCGGCGGTACTGGTTAGGGTTGGCGCCGGCGTTCTGCGTAAGGGTGCCGACCCCGGTGGCGGCGCCGGCGGTGGACTTCTCGCCGCCGGTGGCTCCCGCACCGAAGTTGAAGGCGAACTGGTTCTGGCGGGTGATGGCGTGATAGCGGGAGACGTCGACGCGGGCGCGGACCACGCTGCGGGCGGTGCGCCAGTCGGCGCCGATCGCCGCGACGTCCTGGTAGAAGATGTTCAGGACCGAGTTGAGGGTGCCGGCGGTCTGGACGGCGCGGACGCGGTCCCAGGTGGGCGAAAGGTACTCGCGATCCTGATACCGGGCGTTGCGGCCGGCGTTGAAGGTCAGCGCGAGGGAGCGCCCGACCGGCCGGGAATAGCTGAGATCGAAGCCCGGCTGGATGCCGAGGGCGGTGGTCTTGGCATCGTTGCCGGCGAGTTTTTCCCCGACGGACGGAAAGTTGCCGTGGGAACCCTTGGCCTGGAGGGTGGCAAGGACGTTGTAGCGGAGGAGCGCGGAGCGGCGGGTGAATCCGCTCTTGGTGACGAGGTTGATGGAGCCGCCCACGGCGTTGGCGGGGAGGTCGGGCGTGGGCACTTTGGTGACCTCGACGCGTTCGAGGTTGGACGTGGCGGTGCCGCTGAAGTTGTAGGAGCGCGAATTGGGGTCGTTGCTGGCGGCCTGGGCGCCGTCGAACATGACGAGGGTGCCGCTGGAGGCCATGCCGCGCAGGCCGATGCCCTCGACCTCGCCGGTGGTGTTGTAGACGTTGCTGACCCCGGGCACGTAGGTGAGGAAGTGACCGGGGTTGGTGATGCCGAGGTCGCCGAATTCCTCGATCGAGACGACATTGCGGATGTTGGCGGCGCTCCGCTGCTCGTGGAGCGCGGCGCCCTGCGCGCTGAGTTCGCGCTCCTCCACGGTGAACGCTTCGAGTTGGATCACGTCGGACGCGGCCCGGGTCGAACCCGCGAGAATGAGCTCGAAGTCGGCGCGGACCACGCCGCCGGGGGTGACGGTGACGACCCTGGTCTGCGGGTCGAGGCCGGTGAAGGAAGCCGTGAGCGTGGCCGATCCGGCGGGCACACCGGTGAGCCGGTAACCGCCGTTCTCATCGGTGGCGGCGGTGAGCAGCGTGCCCTTCACGACCACGGTGACGTTGTAGAGATAGCTGCCGCTGGTGGCGTTGAGCACGCGGCCTTCGATGGTGCCGGTGGCGGGCTGGGCGGCGAGCGGAGGCGGGGCGAAAACGGCGCACAGCAGCGCGAGCGCAGCAAGACGGCCGGAGGAGGATGCGGGAAGCGGGGTGGAGATCATGGAGGGATGGGGAAGGTGGCCGGACGCGCAGGGGAAAGCGCGGAGCTAAGGAGGCCCGGAGACCGCCGGGGCGGTCTGCCGGTGTGGTATACCAACGATTCCAGGCCCGGAGCGGACCTTGTCAATGCGCCACCCGCCGTCGCGACCGGAGGCCGGAGCGGCCGGCCAGCATCCTCGCCGCGGGCACGAACGCCGCCGGACCCTCGACCCAGGGAGCCTGAATGAGCAACGTCTGGCGCATCGGCGGAACGCCGCGCTCGTTGCGCGCCAGCTTGGCGAGCACCATGTCGACGCCGGTCCGGGCGAGGTCCCGCAAGTGGATGTTGAAGCCGCCGAATTCGCGCTGCCGGTCGCTCAGCACCGGCGTCGCCACCGCCACCCCGCGGCCCACCGGCAGGCCCGCCGCGCGCAGGAGGGCCACGTCGCCATAGCAGACGATGCAGTCCGGACGGCAGCCGCGATACCAGGCGGCAACCGCGGTGAGGCGGGGTGGAGTGAGGATGTGGACCGGCAGCGGCGTGGCGGCCGCGTCGCTCTGCCAGCGCAGGAAGGCCGCGCGCGCCAGGTGCATCACGCGCGCATCGATGTCCGCCGTCAGCACCAGGGCGATCCTCCGGTAGCCCCGCTCCCAGGCCCGGGCGCACACATCCAGCAGCGCCTCGTAATGATCGAAGCCCACCCGGTCGAACCGCGGGGCGCGGAGGCTGAAGCCGAGGCTGACGATCGCGAATTCGTTCCAGTCGAGGGCCAGTTCAATCTGCGGCGTCGTGTGCGGCGCCAGCACCAGGCCGAGCACGCCCCGGTGGGCGAGATTGCGATGGACACTCTCCAGCGACGCCTCCGCGGCGGTGTAGCAGACGAGATCGAGCGAACTGCCCAGTTCCTCGGCGCGCGCCCGGGCCGCGAGCAATCCGTCCCGGAGCGGACAATCGGGGGCCAGCAGGGTCGCCCGATCGAGGTCCGAGACGTAAGCGAGGGCGGGCCCGAGCCCCGGATGCCGCCGGCGCGACCCCACGTAAGCCATGCGCGCCACGAGCGCGGGATTGCGGCGGTAACCAAGCTCCTCGGCCACGCGCTTCACGCGGGCGCTGGTCGTGGCGGCGCAACGCGGGCTGTTTTGCAGCACCAGTGCCACGGTCGACTTGGAACACCCCGCCGCCCGGGCAATGTCGCGAATGGTGACGGGGGCGGGCATGGCAAAGCGGGGGGGAACAAACGAGAGCCGGCCCCGCCGGACGGGTCAACCGGGACCGTGCCGCCCCGGGCGCCGGGAGCGCATCCCAGTTTCCAGACACCCTCAGCACGCTTCCTCCTTCGCCGCCACAGCGTCGACCGCAGGAGCTGAGGCGGGACGCCTCAGCCACCTTTGCCCTCTCGCTACCTCCCCTCGTGGACGAGGCAGCCTGCCCGCCGCAGCCTTTGGCGAAGGCGGGTCTCGCCTCGTGCCCCGCAAAACCGACACGCGCCCCGGGGCGCTGGCCCCTTTCCCCCCCGCGCCCGTCACCCCGGCAGCGAACGCAGGAACGGCGCCATCGCGGTGGCGTAGGTGTCGTCGATGATCGGCCCCACGCCCAGGTAACGCCGGAACCTCGTCTCCAGCTCCTCCCGCAGCACCTGGTCCAGCTCCTCCACCAGATCGTCGCGGGCGGCGGCGAGCGCGTACTCGCCGGGCGACACGCAATAGCCCGAGGTCCCGCCGGGGTGGGCGCCGGCAGCCAGGCCGGGGGCGCGGCGCACAAAGCCCGGGAAGCCGACGGCGCCGAGCGTGTAGTTGAAGCCCACGCCGCGGGCGTCCTCCGCGATCAGAATCGAGGGCCGGCGGAAACGGAAAAGGCTCAGGTGCGCGTGGCACTCGTAGCCCACGTGCAGATCGCAGCCGCGGTAGAACTCGAGCTTGCCGACGTCGCCGGCCAGTTCGACCACCTCGAAGCCGAGGCGCGCCGCCTCCCGCCGGAGGAAAGCGTTCTTCTCCGCCACCTCCGCGCGCATCGAGGCGTCGTTCGTGGGACGCTTGTCGGCAAACGGCGAGGCCGCGCGATCCGTCAGGTGCATCGCGCAGCACCGCCGCGCCGCGGGAAACAGCTCCGCCAGCAGGCGCAGCACGGCCGCCCCCTGGTCGCGGTAATATGCGCTCAGCGGCGGGCTGAACACGATCTGCCGCACCTCGCCGGGCCGGTGGAACGGCCGGCCGAGCAAGTCCGGATCGTACCAGGCGGGATCGCCGGTCATCACCGTATTGTGGATACCGTGGCGGCGCAGCACGTCGCACACGTGGTGCTCGCGGCAGGAGAGCCGGGGCACGCCGGCCGCCACCCGCTGCAGGAAACCCAGGGTCGCGGCCGAGAACCGCGTGTGCCGCCGGCTCTCGTCGTCGCCCGGGTAGGTGTTCCAGTTCGCCCCGATCGGAATCAACGGCACCCGCAGGCGATCGAGATCGGCCGTCAGCCGGTAGCACCCGGGGTGCATCGGCGCGTCGCGGATGGGAAACGCCGGCAGCAGGACCGCGGCCGTGGCGTTGATTTCATCAAGGTGCGCCTCCAGCGGATCCTCGCGGAAGAGGGTCAGGAACCGGACCGGCCCCTTCTCCCGCTCCACGAGCCGCTTGGTCGCGACTTCGATGAGCTGGTCGCCGACGTTGGCGGAGCTGCGCTGGCCGGGGTAGGTGGTCAGGACCGTGTAGGTGATCATCCGAAGCGAGGGCGCGGGGCGCGCGGTTCAGGGTCGGAGAAACGTGCCGGCGATGAAGCGCGTACCCGACGCCGGATCGCCGGGTTTTTCCTGGTTGAAGTAATACGCGATCAGCACCCGCCCATCCGGCAGCTCCACTGAGACCGGGTAGCCGAGGTCCGACGAGCCGCCGTCATCGCGCACCACAATCTCCCGGGTCACGTCCCAGGTCCGCCCGCCGTCGCCGCTCAGCATGGCGCGCACACCGTAGGGTTTCTGTCGATACCCATAGGCGCAGAGCACGCGCCCGTCGCGCAGCTCCAGCAGGTGCGCCGGGAAACCCCAGAGCGGGGTCGCCTGCGGCTTCGTCCAGGTCCGGCCGTCGTCGTCGGACACGCTTTGAAACAGGAAGCCAGCCGGCGGAGCCTCGCGGACATTCGCCGCCCCCTCCCCGCGCGTGCGCAGCATCGCGATCAGCCGCCCGCTCCGCAGGCGCACCCAGCCCGGTTCGAGAAAATGCAGCCGGTCCGCCGCGCCGTCGCCGACCCGCCCGCGCAGGGTCCAGGTCGCCCCCCGGTCCGTCGAGCGCAGGCAGTGAATCCGCGCCCAGACGCGCGTCTTGCCGTCCGGCCGGTTGTAATCGTTGACGATCAGGAGCAGGCTGCCGTCGGGCAGCTCGACCGCCGGCGCGCGGGCCGCCAGCGGCGGCAGACCCGCGACCTGCACGGGACGCCGCGGCGTCCAGGTGCGGCCGCCGTCCGTCGAAAGCACGGTCCAGAGTCCTTGGAATACCCCCGTGGAACGGATCTCCGTCCGCACCGCCGGATCGCCGGGCGGGACCTTCGCCAGGTCGACACTGCCGGGCGCGAGGGCGATGCCCCAGGTGTAGAAGCTCGCGAGCAGGCTGCCGTCGCGGAGCACGGTGACGGTGGTGTCCTGGGTGGCGGAGAAACGGTGGGTGCGATCGTCGACCAGGCGTTTGTCGCCGAAGGTGCGGCCGCCATCCGTCGAACGAAAGAGCACCCCGCGCGACGTGAGATCGACATGGCTGACAAATCCGGGCCGGGCGTGCGCCTCGCGGATCGCGAGCAGGAGATCGCCGTTCGCGGACCAGGCGAGCGAAGGACCGAGGTAGTACTGGGTGTCGTCGCGGTGGAGGACGACGTGTTCCCTCGCGACCGGCGCCGCGGCGCGGAGCGCCGTCGCGCCCACCGGCAGCAGCGCGGCGAGGCCGGCGAAGGCGTGAAGCGCCCGGGCGAATCGAACGAAGGGAAGTTTCATCATATGGCAGGCACGAAAAGGCTTGGTCGCGAGCGGCCGCCCCGGCGATCAGAACTCGCCCTTCACCCCCAGGGTGTATTCGGCCGGGACATACTGGTAATTGGAGGGCCGGGCGAAGCCGGGCAGACCCGGGGAGTAGATCTGGTTGCGCACCGGGGTGCCCTCCAGGTTTTTCACGCTGGCATAGACCGTCAGCCGCTTGCTGAAGCGGTACTCGGCCGAAACGCCGAGGCGGGTCTGCGGGGCGCGGTACTGGTAACTGCCCGCCGGCACCGTGGCGCTGGCGTTGACGCTGCTGCGCCGCACCCACTTGGTCTGCGCGACATTGAACTTCACCAGGAAACGCGGCCGGGCGTAGCTCACGCCCCAGTTGAGGTTGCGCGGGGAGAACTCCGCAAAATCCGCCGCGTCGGCCCCGGACAGGTCGAGGCAGGTCAGATTGCCGAAGAGCTGGAGGCCCCGGCCCCACGCCGGCAGGAACGTCAGCGACTGGCGGTAACCCAGCTCGAAGCCGCTCAGGGAGGCCGAGCCGGCGTTGCGCCGGGTCACGATGTCGTAGTCGAGGAATTCGTCCGGCAGGCCGAACTCCTCCAGCAACTGCGGCGTCGCATCGGTGCGGCTGGCGGCGTGGAAGTTGCGGATGTCCTTCCGGAAAAGGCTGACCGAGGCCACCGCGCCCTTCACGTAGTACGCCTCCAGGGTGAGATCGTAGTTGTCGGCGGTCCAAGGAGCCAGGTTGCCGTTGCTCACGGTGATGGTGCGGCTGGCCTCCGCCGCATCCGGGTCGGCGATGGTGGTGCTGGGAATGATGAGGTTGAGGTTGGGGCGCCCGATGGTCCGGGCGTACGCGGCGCGGGCGACGAGATTCGGCGTCACGTCGAAGCTCGAGTTGAAGCTCGGGTAGAAGCCGTCGTAGTCGGTCTTCCGGCTCGAGCCGAGCAGGCGGTACTGCAACCGCGCGCGCTCGGCGGCGTTGGTCGTAATCGGGATCAACCGGCCGGCGGCATCGCGCGCCAGGCTGCCGTCGGGCCGGCGGACGTAGACGCCCCAGATGTCGTTGAGCGGCCCCGCCCCCTCGTCGTCGGTGCGCTCGTAGCGGACCCCGGTCGCGATCCACAGGCGGTTGGCCAGGAACCGGCCATCCGCGCGCAGGTAGCCGGCGGTGATGGTCTCGGTCAGCCGCGTGGTGTTGTTCACGCGGTTGGTGTGGTCGGCGGCCTCGTTGAGCGTGAACCAGGACGGGTTGTCCTGATAGAGCGCGAAGAGCCGGGCCGGGCTGAGCCACTGCGGCTGCACCCGCGCGCCGGTGACATCCGTGAAGTACCAGCGCTCGGAGTTGTCGCGGTCGATGAGGTCGAAGTTGGCCGCCACCCGGCCCGCGGTGCCGCCGGGCGGATTGAAGCTCCAACTGCTCGAATTGCCCGTCCGCTCCCGCGCCTGCCGGTTGAGCAGCACGCCGGTCTTGAGCGTGATCGGCACGCCCCAATGGAAGTCGCGGGCCACGTTGAGGCCGGCGTTGAAGGCTTCGGACTCGATGTACTGCTGGGTGCTCGAGGCGGACGCCACCGAAAGGAGTCCACCGTTGAACACGTTCACCGGCGCCCCCTGCCGGTCGACGGCGGTGACGCGCGGCACCTGGCGGGAGCTGACGCCGCTGAGGCCCTCATTGCGCACGACGAGGTTGGCAAGGGTGGCGCTGAGCCCGCCGAAGAAACCCTCGTTGACGTCGTTGCGCACGTAGGCGCCGGTGGAGAAGGAGGCGCTGGCGTCGATCTTCCAGCGGGCGCCGTCGTGGCGAAAACTGGCGGCGACGCGGTTGAGATCGCGGCTGTAGTTGTAGAAGGACGGGGCCTGCACCGCGGTGCCGACGCCGGTCGCCGCTCCCTGAAAGAAGTTCGCATCGCCCGTCGCCCCGGCGCCGGCGGTGGTGCGGAAGACATACTGGCGCGTGTAGCCGGGGCGGTAGGAACGCGAGAGCGTGAGGCGGACCAGGTCGGTGGGACGCACCTTCCAGTCCACGCCGCCGCTCAGCATCTGCATGCCCCCGCCGCCAACGAGGTTGTTCATCTGGTTCTGCGTCTGGCGCAGCGCGACCTTGTCCCAGGTCGGGGTGTGGAACTCGCGGTCGTCGTTGCGATCCGAATACGTGGCGGCGAAGTTGAGGGCCAGCGTCCGGTTTAGCGGCAGGAGGTAGGAAAGATTGGTGCCGGGGCGGATCGCGCTGCCCTGACCGAAGCCGCGGCTGCCGGCGCCATCGCGCAGCCGGCGCCCGAAGTCCTCGAAGCCGCCGAGCGCCGTCAGGGTGGCGAAGACCTCGTAACGGAAGAGCGGGCGCTGCCGGCTGAAGCCGCTCTTCGAGATCACGTTGATCGAGCCGCCGACGGCGTTGGCCGGCAGATCGGGCGTCGGGGTCTTCGTCACCTCGAGGCGGTCGACGTTGCCGCTGGCGGCGGTCGCGAGATCGAACTGGCGGGTGTCGCCGGCCGCCGCCGAGGCCGCCTCCAGGCCGTCGAACATGACGAGCGTGCCGCTGGCGGGCATGCCACGGATGGTGGCGTACTGCGGGTTGGTCGGGCTGTAAACGATGTCGAGGCCGGGCACGTACTTGAGAAACTCGCCGACGTTGCCCTCGCCCATGTCGCCGAACTCGTCGAGCGAGACGACGTTCTTGAGGTTGGGGGCGTGGCGCTGTTCGTGCAGCGCGACCGCCACGCCGCTCATCTCCCGCTCCTCGACGGTGAAGGCCTCGAGCTGCACGACGTCGCCCGCCGTCCGGGCGGAGCGGGCGACCCCGATCGTGAAATCGCACCGCGCTTCCGCGCCGGCCGCCACCGTCACCGCGACCGCCTGCGACTCGAGACCGACGAAGGAGGCCTCCACCTGCACGGTCCCCGCGGGCACGCGGCGCAGGCGGTATTCGCCGTTCTCGTCGGTGCGGGTGGCGAGGTCGGTGCCGGCGACGGCCACGCGGGCATTGTTGAGGTAGCTGCCGGTGGAAGCGTTGAGCACGCGGCCGGTGATTTCGCCGGTGGGCTGGGGCTGGGCCGGCAGGGAACACAGGGCGAGGAACGACAGGGCCAGGGCGAGGGCGAAGCGCGCGGCGCCGCCGGCGGGGCGCGGGAGGGACGAGTCACGCAGGGTGGTATTCATGTCTGGCGTACGTGGGGACGGCGTTGGGCGGGGATCGGGGATCAGCCGGGCGCGGACGCGCGGCGGAGGGAACGGCGCCCAACGTGACCGGTGTTGCGGGAGCCGGCGATCCCGGCGGTGTTGGACAAGTCCAAGGCGGCACGGCCCGGGATACGCCCGGCCGCCATCAGCGCTCGACGGCAAGGGGTCCCGTCAGGCCCGCCGCCGTCGAACAGGTGTTCATGAACCCGACCGCCGTCGAACGATAGCGCGGCGGGACGACTTCGCACACGGTGGGTTGCTCGCTGGCCGCGCCGATTCCGCGCAGTTGACAAGGGCGGCACAGGCGAGCAACGCCGTCACGCGCCAGCGCAAGGAAAACGCAAACCGGGCCGGGAGGTTCATCGCGGGTAAAGCGGCCATCGGGTATTTTAGCGGGAGACAGGGCAGGCATGCGATCGAGCAGGAAGGCGCGAAAACACATGCGCACGGGCAAAGTGCGACTTGATCCGCGCGCGGCGCGCCTCCTCTTACGTTGGACGTGTCCAGTAGCCGGAAGGTCGCGCCGGGAGTCCTGGTCGGTAGAGTTCACTCCTCCGCCTGCTGTCGCCTGCGAGACAGACCGCAAGCCGGAGACGGCCACAATCCCGCTGCCCGACCATGAATACTGCAGTCCAAGCGCCCTTTCAGCCGCCGATGAAACGACGATACTTTTTGCAGTCCGCGTTGTGCGCAGGAGTGTCTGCCCTCGCCGCCGGCCGCTCGTCGCGGGGATATGCCGCTCCCACCGCGGCCGTCTCACCCGCGTACGATCTGAAGCGGACGGTGTCGGCGCGGCGCTTCGACTCCACGCATTGCTACAGTCATCCCCGAGCGGGCATCATTCCCGGTGCCGGAAGGAAGGGCGCGCCGGCGGTCGTCATGCTGATGAACACCGTGCGTCTCAGCGGTTCGGATATCTTCGAGCGTAATCTCATGCAGCGGACGGACGATCTGGGCGAGACCTGGACCGAGCCGCGCGATTGCGAGTCGCTCGCACCCCGGCAGGAGGAAATCGAGGGCGAGCGGCGCTGGATCGCGGGTGCCAATTTCTGGCCGCAGTGGCACCAGCGCTCACAAACCCTGCTGGCGATCGGGCTCGATGTTGTCTACACGCCCGACTGGCGCATCCCTTCCGTCCGCCCGCAAAACGCCACCTACACCATCTTCGACCAGGCCCGGGGTCGCTGGCAACCCTACCGGACGCTCGACGTGCCCGACACCTCGAAGTTCGTCCGCATGGCGGCCGGGTCGACGCAGCGCCACGATCTGGCCGACGGCACGATTCTGTTGCCGTTCCACTATCGAACTTCCCCGTCCATCGCCGGGGCCGCGGGAAGGGCCCGGGTGGCGGTGATGCAGTGCTCCTTTGATGGTCAGACGCTGAAGCACATGAATCACGGCCGGGAGATCGACATCGACGATGGCACTCGCGGGCTGTTCGAACCCTCGCTGACGCGCTTCGATGACGTGTATTATCTCACGATCCGCCACAACGAACGAGCGTTCGTGACGCGCAGCCGGGACGGGCTGGACTACGAGACCATCCGCCCATGGACATTCGACGATGGCGCCGACCTGGGGAGCTACAACACGCAGGCCCACTGGGTGACTCACCGCAACGGTCTGTTCCTCGTCTACACCCGCCGCGGCGCGAACAACGACCACGTATTTCGCCACCGCGCGCCGTTGTTCATGGCCCAGGTTGATCCCCAGCGCCTGTGCGTTCTGCGTGCCTCCGAACGAATCCTAGTCCCCGAGCGCGGGGCGCGACTGGGTAATTTTGGCGTCACCGACGTCAGCCCCGACGAGACCTGGGTTACCGTCGCCGAGTGGATGCAGCCTCCGACCGCTTCGCAGCACGGCAGCGACGGCAGCGTTTTTGTGGTGCGCATTCATTGGGCGAGTGGCAGGGCGGGCGACTGAAAATCTCGGCCGGCACGCCTTGGCTGTGATCGCCTTTCCGCGTGCGATCGGACCGCGCCCATGGCGCTGGCATGCGCGGGACCATGGGGGCACGTCACGACCTCCGACTGATTCGTGGATTTACGCAGGGCCGGGTGAGCCAGCCCGGCAGGAGTCACCGATAGGAAACTGGATTTTACTGGTAGAAAACTGGATCTTCAGGGGGTTGGGTCGGGAGGGGTTTCCGGACGCTGAATACTCAGGATTTGCCGCCTCTGCGACCGCAGTCGCTCTTTGGACGTGTCCAAGAACAAACCGCTCGCGACGGCGCCCCGGTTGCGACCATTCTGCGCGAGAGGCCATTCCCCGTCCCTGCAATCGCTCCGTGAGCACCGGCTCCCAACCGGAAACGGCGCTTTCCCCGCGAGACCGGAGGCAGGCGTGGAAGCGTCCGGACGCCATGAAACCTACCGCGTGTTGCTCCACTTCCCCACTCCATGTGGCGCGATGTTTCGCCGCCTTTCTGGCCGCCCTGCTGTTGCCCGCCCGCGCTCTCGCGCAAGCAGCGATCACCGGCACCATCGAGGGCCGGGTCCTCAATGCCTCGACCGGCAATTATCTCAACAACGCCCGAGTCGCGGTCGTGGGCACGACGTTCGAAGCTTACACGGATGAGAACGGCGAATACCGGCTGCGGAATGTGCCGGCCGGCATGGTGAACCTGCGCGCCTCGTTCGTCGGCTTCGAATCGCAGGTGGCGAGCGTCACCGTGAGACCGGCCGGGGCGGTGCCGATGAACTTCGAGTTGAGCGTCGTCACCGCGGAATCGCGCGGGCGGGGCGAAATCGTCCGGCTCGAAGCCTTCACGGTGGAAGAGCGGGAGCTGAGCGGCGTGGCGGTCGCGCTGCACGAGCAGCGCTACGCCCCCAACCTCAAGACCGTGGTCTCGCTCGACGAATTCGGCGACATGGGCGAGGGGAATATCGGCGAGTTTCTCAAGTACGTACCGGGACTCGATATGGTTTACAGTCCCACCAATCCCCAGTCGGTCACCATCCGCGGCGTCCCTGCTTCCGGCACCCTCGTGATGTTCGACGGCGGGGTGGCGGCGTCGGCCGCGGCCGGCGATACGCGCACCTTCGATCTCGCGACCGCCGCCAGCATGAATGTCGATCGCCTGGAGGTGACCAAGACCCCCACGCCGGACATGCCGGCCAATGCGGTGGGCGGCTCGATCAACGTGATCTCCAAGAGCGGCTTCAGCCGGTCGAAACCGCTCTTCCGCTATGAAGTGTTCGGCACCCTGACGTCTCTCGGAGGCCCGGACGATTTCTGGCGGCGGCTCCGCGATCGCGCCGGGACGGAGGACTTCACCACCGGCAGCGCGATCGGGCCCGGCGTGAACCTTTCCTATCTCCTGCCGTTGAACAAGCGCCTCGCCTTCAACTTCGCCGCCACGCACTCCAGGCGCAACGACGACCGCGAGTTTCTCACGCCGACCTGGAATCACGTCACCCTGGTGCAGACCACCAACCAGATGAACAACCTGGTGGGCGGAGGCGGCATGCAGATGCTGAGTGGAGGCGTGGATTGGCGGATGCGGGAGAACGATCTCGTGCGGCTGAGCCTCTCGCGTTCCTACCGGCCCGGATTTACGCGCCAGTACGTGTTCCGCACCACGTCGGGAGCCAATGCCACGGGCGACGCCAACCACTTCCAGGGCGCCGCCACCGGGGTCGGCACGGCTGTGCAGGCGCCATCCTACTATAACTACAGCCGCGATCTCAACCGCATCGCGATCAGCTACCGCCACGAGGGAGCCGTTTGGAAAATCGACGCGAACAGTTCGTACTCCAACGGCGCGTGGGTGCGCAACGATGTCAACGAGGGCTTCTTCGGCGGCCTGTCGGCGACCCTCGGCAGCCTGGTCGTACGGAACGAAGGGCTCGGCGGAGTGGGCGAGAGGCGCGTGCCGGTGGTCACAGCGGTCGATCGGCAGGGGGTGCCCGTCGACGTGTTCAACGGCGCGATGCTGTCGGTCACCTCCGCCTCGAGCAACGAGCAGCAGGTCGATACGGAGGCGTTCAACGCCGGCCTGAACGCCGCCCGGGCGCTTCCGTGGGTCGTGCCGGTCACCGTGAAAGGCGGCGTGCTGCTGGACCGGCAGTTCCGCGAACGCTCGGGCGGAAGCCGGAGTTGGAGCTTCAATCCTCCCGGCGGCACCGCCGGACGCCTCGCGGCGAATTTCGACCTGATCGACGAGGACAACTCCCACCGGTGGTATTTCACCGATGTGAAGGGCGCCAAGGTGAGGCCGCGCTGGCTCAGCGCCCAGAAGCTGTTCGCGCTCTTCGAGACCAATGCCGCGTGGTTCACGCTGAACGAGGCCACCGCGCACACCAACGCCGTCAACGAGGCAACGAAGCTGACGGAGACCATCACGGCCGCCTACGTGCGGGCCGACGCCAGGTTGCTCGAAAACCGGCTCTGGCTGGTGACGGGCGTCCGGTTCGAGCGCACCGAGGACGACGGCTACGGACCGCTCAACGATGTCTGGGCGATTTATGCCCGGAATCCCGACGGCACCCTGGCCCGCAACGCCGCCGGCCTGCCTGTCCCGCTCACCACCAACGCGGCCGAACGCGCACGGCTGCAATACACGAAGTACGGCGCCCATTCCAAGACGAGCTACGACGGTTTTTATCCGAGCCTGAACGCCACCTACAGTCTCGCCGCCGACGTGATCGTCCGGGCCGCGTATGCCCGCACCCTCGGGCGGCCGAACTTCGATTTGATCATCCCGAGCACGACGATCACCGATCCCGAATCCACGGGCGCGAACCGGACCATCAGCGTCGTCAACGGCAGACTCGCGCCGTGGACGGCGGACAATCTTGACCTCACCGTCGAAGGCTACGGCCTCAAGGGCATCGTTGCTTCCCTGAGTTTGTTCCGCAAAGACATCCGCAACTTCGTGGCGGAGGAGCGCCAGGCCGCGACGGCGGATCTGCTCGCAGAGTTCGGGTTTCCGCCCGATTACCTCGACTACGATATCATCACCCAGCGCAACGCCGGCTCCGCCACGCTGCAGGGCATCGAGTTCGCCTACCGGCAGTCGCTTTCCTTCCTGCCGAGCTGGGGAAAAGGCCTCCAGATCTTCGGCAACGTAAGCGCGGTCGGCCTCAGCGGATCGGATGCCGAGGAGTTTCCCGAGTTTTCACCCCGCAACCTCAACTGGGGCCTCAGCTACGCCCGACCGAAGTTTCTGGCCAAGCTCAACGTGGCGCAGACCAAGTGGGTGCGACGCCAGCAGGTGCTGGCCAGTGCCACGAGGCTGCCTGGCAGTTATCAATATCGCGCCCCGCAGACGAGGATCGGAGTCTCCCTCGAGTATCGCTTCCGGAAATGGCTGTCGCTCTATGCCAGTGCGAAGAACCTGATGGGCGAACCGGTGAAGAACCAGATTTTCGCCCCCGGCCTGCCGGAGTACGCCCGGGCCTCAAATTATCAGTACGTTCCGGCCGAATACACGTTCGGCGTGAAAGGCGAATTCTGACGCCAGGGTTTCGCGGCTTGGTCCGCGAAAACCCCCGCTCAGCATTCCCGAACACGTTGATTCCGGCGGGCCAATTTCCAGCGTGCGAAATCAGACTGCCCAAACCCTCGACCCGGCGCGTCGCCGCCGCCACCGACTGGGTGACGGCAGCAGGTCGCAGCGCCGCGGAACCAAGGACCACCCACCAACTGACACCAAGCAACTCGCCAAACTCGCCGCGCGGGGAAATCCGAGGTTCCAGCGCCGGTTTTTCCCCGAGACCACCGGATTCCGGCGCTACCTCGGGGTGGCGGAGTTCATCGACGAGACGTACGCGAAGGTCATGGGGCCATTCCTGCGCACGTTGCCGTAATCCGCCTGCCGCGGCTGCACAGACATGAACCCATCTGCTTTCGAGAGTGGCCGCGGCGTCTTGCCGCGGATTTTCTTCCCTTGAACTCCATGCCGACAAGCCGGCCAAGGATCAGCACCCGCTGGCGCGTTGCCATCTTCGTGTTCTTCGCGGCGGCGCTCAACTATGCCGATCGCGCGGCGCTCTTTTCGGTGATCCCGCCGGTGCGGGAGGACTTGGGCGCCACGGATGCGCAGATCGGGCTGATGGGTTCGCTGTTTCTTTGGAGCTACGCCCTGGCCTCTCCGCTGGCCGGTGCCGTCGCCGACCGCTATTCGCGGACGCGGATCGTCCTGTGGAGCATCGTGGCGTGGAGCGGAATCACGTTCTGCACGGGTCTGGCCACAAACGTCACCACCGTCTATATCCTTCGGATCCTGCTGGGGCTGGCGGAGAGTCTTTACCTTCCCGCCGCCGCCGCCCTGTTGGGCGATTATCATCCTCCGGAAACCCGCGGGCGCGCGATGGGGCTGCACCTGCTCGGGTTGAACCTGGGGGTGCTGGTGGGCGCCGCGGTCGCCGGCACGATGGCTGAGTGGTATGGTTGGAGACTCGGCTTCTGGGTTCTCGGCGGCCTGGGAATCGCGCTAGCCCTCGCGTATCGGCTGTGGGTGGTGCCCGGGCCGGCCGCCCAGGCGGAGGCGAGAATGTCCGCGCCCTCCGCGACGATACGGGAAGCGTATGGCTACATTCTCCGCGTCCCCTCGTTCCATGTCCTGCTGTTCAGTGCAATGATCGCCGGAGTCGCCTCCTGGCTTTTCCTGACGTGGCTTCCCCTCTACTTCCGGGAGAACCTCGGCCTGGCGATCGCCACGGCCGGGGTGGTCGGGCTCGCGCTCTTCAAGCTGCCCGGCGCGCTGGGAATCGCGCTGGGCGGATGGTTGTCCGACTGGGCGGCGCAGCGTGAGACGCGGGGGCGGGCCATGATCAAGGCGCTCTCGTTCCTGGTGAGTGCCCCGTTTCTGATCTTCTTCCTGGGGGAGCCGGCTTTCGGGGTCGTCGCGGTGATTCTGGTGGGCTACTCGGTCATCCGCGGATTGGGCACGCCCAGCGAACACCCCATCATCTGCGACATCGTGCCACCGCCGTATCGTTCGAGCGCCATCGGGTTGATGAACACGGCCGGCACGGCGGCGGGCGGAGTCGGCGTGCTGCTCGCCGGCATCTTCAAGGCCGACCTCGGCCTGGGGTTAATTTTTGCCGGATCCTCGGCCCTCTTCGTCGTGGCTGGGCTGGCGGTGCTCTGGGCGTACCACCGCTTCATGCCGCGCGATGTGGTCCGCGCCGCTCGGTGGGAAGAGGGGAGGGCGGCCAGTGGGGGGCTCGGCGGAAAGTGCGTCGAAGTGCGCGGCCCGGATTGAAGTTCCGGTTTCAGCGGTGGCGCGACCGATCCGTTGGGTCAGCCGGTTGCGTGTTGCACTCGTGGCCCGGCGGTCGTCGCTGAGATGACCTGGGAAACTCCCAACAGGCTGACCCGCGTGCTCCGATCCTCCCCAGCCCGGTCTGCTCCTCCGTTGCTTGGTTGCTCGGTGGTGGAGTGAAAGCTCCGGCCTTCGCCTGGCCACTCCGAGGCAAGCCTCGGGGCCTCATGGTCAGGCGACCGCTTTGCGGATCGGCCTCCGCTGAATCGCCGGATGAAGCGCAGCCAGTTGCGGGGAATGGCCCCGCCGGCAATCCAAGGATTTTCGGTTGCGGCTGCCGCGCTGGGTTCATCGGTAGTCGAAAAGGTCTGCCGCCCGGCCTGCAGGGTGGAAGCGGAACTCCCGGGCCCGATGTGGCCCGCTTCAACCCAGGCCGGGCGGCCGCGGGGCGCGGTTCGCGTCTCGCCACCGATAGGAAACTGGATTTTCAGGGAGGGGCCGCGGCAGTAGGGGGCGGCACCCGGAAGGGAAACCTCGACCGATCGCGAGCAACGGGCAGACGCGGTCGGTTCAGTGGCGGTTCCAATCCCGATTCGGCGCCTCCCACTGAATTCGCGCCGCATAGACCCGGCCGTTGGCGCCGTACTGCGCGGGGTTGCCCGGCGCCATGCCCTCGGAGGTCGTGACCCAGGTCTCGCGCTCGCTCACGTCGACGACGGCGAAGTTGCCGAGCTGCGCGCCTTTGTTGGGGACCAGTTCGCGCTCGGTCGCGCGGATCACCACGAGCCGCTCGGGATCGATCTGCGCCAGGAACAGCGGCGCACGATGGCGGGCCCGGGCCATGTTGTCGTTGTTCGCGCCCCGGCGCGTGTAGGCGAGGAACAGTCCGTCCGAATGCGTCACCCAGTGCGCCTGGGTGTTGTAGCTGCCGAGTTCGGCGCCGTCGTCGAAGGTCCACTTCCGCGGCTCGCCGAAGCGCAGGCCGTCGTCACTCGTGGCGACGTAGGCCGCGCGGTCGTTGCGCAGGGTGAGGAAGAACCGGCCGCCCAACCGTGCCAGGCTCGGCTCGACGAAGCCGCGGTCGACCCCGAGGGTGAGCTCGGTGCCGTGTTCGACGTAGCGCAGCGCGGTGCCGTCGAAGCGGCAGCGCACGACCGTCGCCAGGCACGCCTGCGCCGCCGGTTCCTTCGCATAGATCGGCAGCAGGATGTCACCGTTCTCGAGATCCACGCGCTGCGTGCTGCCGGCGCCGGCGTTGGCGAATCGCGGGAGATCCGGCATCACCAGCCGGGCCCAGGGCGACCAGGTCTTCGCCGCCGGGTCGTAGACCGACCACACCGTGTGCCGCGGCCGCACCGGCACCAGCTTGTCGTTCTCGTAGAACACCGTGTGCCCGGTCCCGAGCAGCCGGCCGGTGGCGGCGTGCCATTTCGGTGTGAAATCACAGATGCCCTCCTCGCGGGTCGCGTCGAGGCGGTGGCGCCCCAGGGTGGACGGATGCTCCACGAAGGGAGTCCAGGTGGCGCCGAGGTCGCGGGTCTCGCCCGAGGCCACCGCATAGAAGACGTCGCTGCGTTTGGTGTTCCACCACTGCATTGTGAGCACGACCGTCGGGGTGGCCCCCGGGATCGCCCCCGCCCGCGGGTGAAACCAGCACTTGTCGCCCGCCATGCCCTGCGTGATCACGTCCAGCTGCAGTCGATACGCCACCGGGGTGCCGCGCGATTCCGGGGGGAAAGCCCAGGGCGCGGCGAGTACCAGCAGGGCGACGTGTCGCGACAGCAGGGGAACATTCATGAAGCTGGGGAACGACGGAGCAGCGAACACCCGCGGGGAGGAGGGAACGCCAACAGCACGAGAAAGTAAGAAGTGCGCACCCGCGATGTCAGAACAATTCTGCCGGAATTCGCTGTCGGGCGACGCCGCACCCCGATGTGCTTCCACCATGCTGTCTGCCCCCACTCCCGACACCCTGCCGCCCCGCCCGCGGTTCGGGCTCGGCTGCGTGACATTCGGCCGCGAGATCGACGAGGCGACGGCCGGCGCCGTCATGGATTTTGCGGCCGGCGCCGGCTGGACGATGTTCGACACCGCGGCGGCCTACGGCGGTGGCGCCTCGGAGCGGATCGTCGGCGCGTGGCGGCAACGCCATCCCGCTTTGCCGCGTCCGCTCCTCGCCACCAAGGTCCTCCCGCCCTACGAACCCGCCACCCTGCGGGAAAAGATCCACGCCAGCCTCCAGCGCCTCGGCCTCGCGCGGGTCGACGTGCTCTACCTGCACCAGTGGCATGAATCGGCGCTCCGGCCGGACACTCTCGCCGCGCTGCAGGGCGCCGTCGCCGACGGACTGGTCGGCGCGCTGGGTGTGAGCAACTTCAACTCGGATCAACTCGGTCGCGCGCTCGCCCTCCAGGCGGAGCGCGGGTTCGCGCCGTTCCGCTACCTCCAGAACATCCACAATTACGCCGTGAGCGCTTTTGATGCGGCGCTCTGCCGCCTCTGCGCGGAGGCTGGCGTGGAGCGCGTCGGCTACAGCCCGCTCGGCGCCGGGTTCCTCACCGGCAAGTACCGCGGCGGCGTGCCGACGGGCACGCGGTTCGATCTCATCCCGGGCCACCAGGCGATCTACTTCACCCCGACCGCACAGGAGCGCCTCGCGCGATTGACGGCGGTCGCGGAGCAGACCGGATTCACCCCCGCCGAACTCGCCCTCGCCTGGGCCGCGCGTCACCCCGCGGTTTCCCTCGTGCTCGTCGGCGGCCGCTCGGTCGCGCAGGTCGCCCAGGGCGCCGACGCCCTGGCCAGGGTGCCCCCCGCCGCGCTCGATCGTCTCGCCGATGTTCGCGCGTGATTCGTGCGACCGGCCGGCCTCATCCCGCGGGATTCACGCTGCTTCGCCCCCGTCGCGGGCCCCGACGGCAACCTCCTGCAACGCAGTGGAAATTCCTTCTGCCTTCCGCACCGTTGGAGTGACCTGCCCTCGACCTCCCCGATCATGACTCCCCTTCCTGTCCTGACGCGCGCCTTCCCGCTGCCCCTCGCTGCCGGAATCGTGCCGCGCGGCGAGAACCGCTCGCCCGCCTTTGTGCTCACCATGCAGAAGCTCTGGCTCAAGGGCAGCGACGTCTTTTTCGCGCTGACCGAGATGCGCAGCAATGATCTCGGGCGCACCTGGATGGGCCCCTACGAGCATACCGACACGCTCGGCCGGCCCGAGGAGCCGGGCGGCGTCATTGTCGCCGCGAGCGACTTCTGGCCCAAGTGGCACGCGAAAAGCCCAAGCTGCTCGGCATCGTCCACACCGTGCGCTACACGAACAACCGCGTCGACGGCACCACGCTGACGGTGCTCGCCCGAGCGCATCCTCGTGCCCGCCCGCGGCGAAGCCAATCCAGCTCCTCAACGGCCGCAACCTCGACGGCTGGTACACCTACACTGTCCAGACCCAGTACGAGAATCCCGGCATCTTCACCGTGGTCGACGGGATGCTGAAGGTCTCCGGCGGCGCCGGCGACACCGCGTACTACGGTGGCATCATCACCAAGCAGGCTTACTCGAACTACAAGCTGACGTTCGACTACAAGTGGGGCGGCCCGACCTATGGCAACCGCAAGGACAAGTCGCGCGACTCCGGCGTCCTGCTCCATTGCATCGGCCCGAACGAGAAGAGCCCGTGGATGACGTCGTATGAGTTTCAGATCATCGAGGGGGGCACGGGTGACATCCTCGTCGTCAACGCCACCAAGGGGAAGATTTTCTTCCAAACCGAAGGTGCTGAGATCTGGTACCGCAACATCGTGCTGACGCCGCTCGAGTGAGCGCTTATGAGCGGCTCAATCCTGCCCGTACCGCGCCACCAGGTCCGGCGCCGCCGC
>CAZDGC010000082.1:0-32716 GCA_964504885.1 uncultured Opitutus sp. | reverse complement strand
GCTCCGTCAGCGCCGCTCGCAGGACCTCGGCGCCAACGGAGCGGCGCCCTCCAAGAATCCGGCTTATTGGACGCCCTCTGAGCCGGTTCAGGCGATCAGCTCCTTCACCACGTGCCCGTGCACGTCGGTGAGGCGGTAGTCGCGGCCCTGGAAACGGTAGGTCAGTCGCGTGTGTTCGAGGCCGAGCAGGTGCAGGAGCGTGGCGTTGAGATCATGCACGTGCACGGGATCGCGCACGACGTTGAAGCCGAGTTCGTCGCTCTCGCCGTGGACGTAGCCGCGCTTCAGGCCGCCGCCGGCGAGCCACATCGTGAAGCAGCGGTTGTGATGATCGCGGCCGTCGTTGCCGCCCTGTACCATGGGCGTGCGACCGAATTCGCCGCCCCAGATCACCAGGGTGTCGTCGAGCAGGCCGCGCTGTTTGAGGTCCTTCACCAGCGCAGCGCTGGGCCGGTCGGTATCCTCGCAGTTGGTCTTGAGCGCCTTGGTCAGGTTGCCGTGCTGGTCCCAGGCCTCGTGGAAGAGCTGCACGAAACGCACGCCGCGCTCGATCAGCCGGCGCGCGAGCAGGCAGTTGCGGGCGTAGTTGGCCTGCGTGACGTCCTTGATGCCGTAGGCCTCGAGCACGCTGGCGGGCTCCGAGGAGAGGTCCATCAGCTCCGGCGCGCTGGTCTGGAGGCGGTAGGCCAGTTCGTAGCTCTGAACGCGCGCGGCGATCTCCGGGTCGCCGAGGTCGGCGCGGGCGAGTTCGTTGAGTTCGTTCAGGGTGTCGAGCGAGGCGCGCTGGGTCCGGGCGTCGTGGCCGGCGGGATTGGAAAGATAGAGCACGGGATCGCCGGTGCTGCGGAAGGGAATGCCGCCGTACACGGTGGGCAGGAAGCCACATCCGTAGTTGGAAGCGCCGCCACTCGTGCCCTTGGCGCTGGTGAGCACGACGTAGCCGGGCAGATCGGCGCTCTCCGAGCCGAGGCCGTACAGCGTCCAGGCACCGAAGCTCGGGCGCCCAAACTGCTGCGAACCGGTGTTCATCATGATCTGCGCCGGGGCGTGGTTGACGGCGTCGGTCTGCAGGCTGCGCACCACGCAGAGGTCGTCCGCCAGGCTGGCGGTGTGCGGGATCAATTCGGAGAATTCCATGCCGGCCTGGCCGTATGTGGAGAACTTATACTTCGGGCCCAGCAGGGCGGAGTTCGGGTTGATGAAGGCGGCGCGGTAGTTCCTCAGCAGGTCGGCGGGAGGAAGCTGACCGTCGCGCTTCGCCAGTTCCGGTTTGTGGTCGAACAGCTCGAGGTGGCTCGGCGCCCCGGCCATGAACAGGTAGATCACGCGCTTCGCCTTCGGGGTGAAGTGGGGCGGCCGCACGGCGAGCGGGTTGGGCGCGGCGGGGCGAGTGGCGGCGCGGGCGTCGCGTGCCAGCAGCGAGCTGAGGGCGATGCCGGCGAGGCCGACCCCGCAGTCCTGCAGAAACCAGCGGCGGGACAGCAGGCGGGCGCGGGCGGCACGAAGTTCGGCGCGGGAGGTCATGGTCAGGACTTCGTCAGGGTCTCGTCGAGGTTGAGGAGCACGCGCGCGACGATGGCCCAGGCCGCGAGTTCGGCGGGCGTGGCGTCGGGCGGGAGCTGGGCGGGCTGGGTGAAGGCGGAAAACGCGATCGCCGCGGCGGGCAGTTCGCCGGCGCGGAGGCGGGCGCGGCTGTCGTCGAGCAGGCGCCGCACGGCGGCGATCTCGGCCGGGCGGGCGCTGCGGGCGGTGCAGAGGCGGTAGGCGTAGTCGGCGCGGGTCTCGTCCGTGGCGCCGCCTTCGCGCCAGAGGCGCAGCGCGAGGGCCTGGGCGGCCTCGACGAAGATCGGCTCATTGAGGCTGGCGAGCGCGGCGAGCGGGGTGTTGGAGCGGGCGCGGCGGGCACAGGAAAAATCGCCGGTGGGCGCGTCGAAGGCGCCCAGCAGCGGGTCGGGCATCGAGCGCTTGCGGAAGAGATAGAGCCCGCGCCGATAGCGCTGGGCGTCGGTCGGCGGGTTCCAGTACGTCGGTCGGACGTAGTTGTAGGCGAGGACGTTTTCCGGCACGGGCGGAAACACGCTGGGACCGCCGAGTTGATGGTGGAGCAGGCCGGAAATCGCGAGGGCCGTGTCGCGGACGACTTCGGCGTCGGCGCGGAAGCGCGGGCCGCGGGCGAGGAGGCGGTTGGCCGGATCGCGCTCGAGCAGCTCCGGCGTGACGCGCGAGTCCTGCTGGTAGGTGCGGCTGGTGACGAGGGTGAGGAGCAGGTGCTTGTGGCTCCAGCACTGGTCCATGAAGTCGACCGCCAGCCAGTCGAGCAGATCGAGGTGGGGCGGGACCGGGGTGCGCGTGCCGAAGTCCTCCGGCGTATCCACCAGTCCGATTCCGAAGAGGGTTTGCCAGACGCGGTTGACGGCGACGCGCGCGACCAGCGGCGACCGGCGATCGGTCAGCCAGCGGGCGAAGCCGAGCCGGTCGCGCGGGGCCTCCGCGGGCCAGGGGTTGAGGGCCGCGGGCACGTGGGGAGCCACGGGGTGCTTCGGCTGGTCCCAGGCACCGCGGTCGAGCAGGCGTGTGGGGCGGACGTGGATGCCGCGGCGCTCGGCGAGGTGGAGCACGGAGGTGGCGGCCACGGGGAACTTTTTCCAGAGAGTCTCCGCCTCGGTGTTGAACCGCTTCGCCGCCGGGACGGTCGCCCGCCAGGCCCGGAAGATCCGCGCCTCCTGCTCCGGGGAGCGCTGCGCCTCCGGCGTTTCGAGGGCGAGCACGGCGGCGTAGTCGACGGGCGGCGCCTTCGGGTCCGGCGCGGTGGTGAGGGAGAGGCGGACGCAGCCCAGGGCGGTGTTGTGGCGGCCGTTGTCGTCGCCGCTGTGGTGCATGCGGAGGAGCACCTTGAGCTTCGTGCCGGCGGGGTAGGCGAGCGGCTCCGCGAACTGCACCACGGCGACCGACTCGGTGTTGCGCCGGCCGGGTCCGCGGTCGGCGCGCCACGCGGTGTCGTTGGAGCCGTCGATCAGAAACTCGGCACCGCCGACGATCCGGCGGCGCTCCTTGTCGAAGGCGGCCTTCCATTCCTCCTCCAGGCCGCGAGTGGCTTCGGCAAAGTCGGCGGTGGCGTTCTTCAGGGCGACCTTTTCCCACTTGTCGCTGCCGGGCGCCTGCGCGCTGACCTCGAGTTCCGAGAGTGCCCACGTCCCGTACTTGCTGCGGCCCGGGCCGCCGAACTCCAGGTCGCCGTGCGTCAGGGCCTCCAGTTGCAGGCCGGTGGCGGCGGTGAGGTCCGGTGTCGCGACGAGGAAGATGTCGCCCCGGGTGGTCGGGTGCCCGAGCGTAAGAATCGACTGATCGGGCAACTGCACCGGGTGGTTGAGCCCGCTGGTGCTGGCGAGTTCGGTGGCGACGATTGGCGTCCACGGCACGCGCAGGCGCTGCAACGAGTCGGCCCAGGCGGCGAGTTCCTCGCGCCACTTGGGCAGGGCCTTTTTCGACTTTTCGTCGACGGCCCGGAGGTCGGCCCGGAGGGTGTCGATCAGCTTCTGCTGCTCGGGCGTGTAGACCCAGGATTGCGCCTCGTAGGTGTTGTTGAGGAAGGCGAAGGTGCCGAAGTATTCGTCCTGCGTGATCGGATCGAACTTGTGGGTGTGACACTGGGCGCACTGGAGCGTGAGCCCGAGGGCGGCTTTGCCGAGCGCATCCATGCGATCGAACATGCCCTCGATGCGGAACTGCTCCGGCACGATCGCGCCCTCTTCGTTGACCATGCCGTTGCGCAGGAAGCCGGTGGCGACGATCTGATCCTGCGTGGCGCCGGGGATGAGATCGCCGGCGAGCTGTTCGCGCAGGAACTGGTCGTAGGGCAGATCGCGGTTGAAGGCGTGAATCACCCAGTCGCGCCACGCCCACTGCGCGCGGGGGAGATCCTTCTCGAAGCCGTTGCTGTCGGAGTAGCGCGCCACGTCGAGCCACACCCGTGCCCAGCGTTCGCCGAAGCGCTCGCTCGCCAGCAACCGGCGGGCGAGGGCGTCCACCGCGGCGGGCAGGCCCTGCGCGGCGGCGTGGGTGACGAACTCCGCCACCTCGGCGGGCGTGGGCGGCAGGCCGATCAAGTCGAGGTGCAGCCGGCGGCAGAGCGTGGCGGGGTCGGCGGGGGCGGAGGGCGTGAGACCGGCGGGGTGGAGCTTGGCTTGAACGAAGGCATCGACCGGATTAGATGCAGCCGCGAGAGGGAGGGAAGGAGAGGGGGAGAGTGGGGGAGAGGAGGCGGTCTCCTGCTCTCTCCGTGTCTCCCTCTCTTCGGCTGAAGGCGCCGGCGGCGGCTTCTTCACCGGCGGAGTGAAGGCCCAATGCGGGGCGTACTCGGCGCCCTCGGCGACCCAGCGGCGGAGGGTTTCCTTCTGCGCGGCGGTGAGGGGCTTGGCCTCCTTGGGCGGCGGCATCACTTCATCCTCGTGGGGGGAGAGGATGCGCTGGATGAGTTCACTCGCTTTGGGGTCACCTGGCACGACGGCGCGCGCCTCCGACTTGCCACCCTGGAGGGCGCCCTCGCGGACGTCGAGGCGGAGGCCGCCCTTGCGGTCCTTTTCGTCAAAGCCGTGGCAATGAAAACAGTGTTCGGCGAGGATCGGCTGAACTTCGCGGGTGAAATCGACCGCGGCGCCGGCCAGGGTGCCGGCGTATAGGAGCGCGCAGAGCACACCGGCGAACGCGGCCACGCGTCGGTCGGGACATGAAGGAGAGGATGGGCGACAAGCGATCGATCCGAACATGGCGCGGCTCGGGAAGGGTGTGGGTGGCCGGAAAAGTCAGCAGGGTGGCGGGCGGGAGGCGAGCAGAACGTTGCCCCGCGCCGAAGGGGGACGCGGTGGTGGCAGAGTCGCCCCGCCGAACTGTCTCTTCCTCTTCGTCTTTATCTCTCTGAGTTTCTTTCGTCAGGGTGTGGCTGCGGGAGAGAAAGAGTAAGGGAACGAGGAAAGAGAACGATTACGAGGCAGGTACTGGACTTTAACGCCGCCGCGCCGATCGGGGAGGGTGCATCCCGGTTTCTTGCCCGCGAGACGGGCGCCGCCTTCGCCGGAGACCACGGCGGGCAGGCTGCCTCGTCCACGATCGGGAAAAGGCGGCGGGCGTCGGCGGAGCGCGGGCATAGGCGTCAGCCTCGCCCGCGAGGGCGTGGGAGGAGTCGTGCTGCGGATCTCCGGAAATCGGCATTCGTCCCCGGCGGGACAGAGGGCGCCCACGCCTGGCTGTCACGTATTACGTGACAGCCGATCGAGGGAACGGGCGACTGGTCGCGGGGAGCTTATACTCGGTGTCGAAATACTCTTTGCATTCCTGGAGGGCGCCGCTCTGTCGGCGCCGAGGAGGGCAGAACGAATCCCGCACCGGTTTGGCGGCGGCGACGGAGCGCAGCCCTCCGGCAAATCCGCCGGAATTTCTGGCGCCATGTATCACCCGGTCGCGCGAGGTTTTTTCGTTGCGGGAACGTCGGCCGGCGGCCATCGCAGTCCGCCCATGTTGTTCCGAAGCCATCCCGTCGGTCGCCACGGGCTCGCGTTGGGGTTCCTGCTCGTGGCATCGCTGGCGGGCACGGGTTGCCAGAAGTCGGCGCCGCCGGCCGTCGTCGCCGCCGCGGAGAGCCGCCTCCTGCTCGGCAACGGCACCGAGCCGTCGACCCTCGATCCGCAGCTCAACACCGGCAGCCCGGAGTCGATGATCATCTCGGCGCTCTGGGAACCGCTCGTCCGCTGGAACGACACGGTCACGGAACTGCGGCCCGCGGCCGCCGAGCGCTGGAGCGTATCGCCCGACGGGCAGACGTACACGTTTCACCTGCGGCGCGATGCTCGCTGGTCCAACGGCGAGCCGGTGACGGCCGCGCAATGGGCGCGTTCCTTCCTGCGCCTGCTGGAGCCCTCGCTGGGAGCGGAATTCGCCACGCGGGCCTACGATCTCGTCGGGGCCGAGGACTATCACCGCGGCCGCACGCGCGACCCGGCGGCGGTGGGGCTGGCGGCACCGGATGCGCACACGCTGGTGCTGCGGTTGCGCGCGCCGACGGCGGGTTTCCTCGACATGCTCGTGGCCTACCCGTGGGTGCCGGTGCACATCCCGAGCGTGGAGGCGGCGGGCGGGTTGACTCGCCCGGGCACGGACTTCACGCGGCCCGGCAAACTGATCACCAACGGGGCGTACCGGCTCGCGGAGTGGCGGCCGAACCAGTTCGTGCGGGTGGAGGTCAACCCGCACTTCCGCGCGGCGCCGCGGTTGCGCGAGCTGCGGTTCTACGCGATCGAGAGCATCGACACCGAGGAGCGGGCGTACCGCACCGGGCAGTTGCATGGCACGAGCGCGGTGCCGTCGAGCAAGGTGCCGGTGTATCAGGAGGCGCGCGACGCGGCGCTGCGCATCACGCCGCGGGTGGGCACGCATTTCCTGATGTTCAATGTGACGCGGGCGCCGTTCCAGGATGCGCGGGTGCGGCGCGCCCTGGCGCTGGCGCTGGACCGGCGCCAGCTCGTCGAGCGGGTCTTGCGCACCGGGGAAACCCCGGCGCGGGCGCTGGTCTACCCGGTGGCGGGCGGGTACCAGCCGGCAGGGCAACTGGAGGAGTCGCTCGACGAGGCGCGGCGGCTGCTGGCGGCGGCGGGATTCCCGGAGGGGCGCGGGTTGCCTCCCATCGAGTACCTCTACAATACCAGCGAGCGCAACCGCGAGGTGGCGGAGGCGATCCAGCAGATGTGGCGGCGGAATCTCGGGATCGCTGTGACGCTGCGCAACGAGGAGTGGAAGGTGTTCTTGCAGACGCGCGCGCAGGGAAACTACCAGGTGGCGCGCGCGGGTTGGCTCTGTTTTTCGCCCGAGCCGCTGGAGCTGTACGAGCTGCTGCTCGGCGATTCGCCCGGCAACGAGACCAAGTGGAAGCACGCCGGCTTCGATACGAAGTACTGGCAGGCCCGTGGCACGCTGGACGCCGCGGCCCGCCGCGCGCTTTACGCTGAACTCGACCGCGTCCTGCACGACGAGATGCCGATCGTGCCGTTTGCCTATTACACGCGCAGCCGCCTCCTCCATCCGGTTGTGACGGGGTGGCAGGACAACCTGCTCGACACCCGGCCGTGGGAGAGCGTTGGCCTGGGGAAGATGCGGTAGGCGGCGCGGGGCGCGCCCGGGGGCGTCGGCTGCAGGCAACCGCTCCGCCCTTGCTACGCCCGCGATGCCTGCCGCGGAGCGCGGCCGAGCAGCACGACGATCGGCAGCATCAGGGCCGGGGCCAGCGCGGAGACCGCGAGGCCCCAGTGCAGGTCGCGCCAGTCGGCCACCCAGCCGACGACCCAAGGCATAAAGATGCCGCCCGCGTTGCCCAGGGCGGCCAGCGCACCGTACATGGTCGCGCCGCCGGCGGGATAACGGTCCGCCGTGACCGCCAGCATCGTCGGCCAGAGCGCGCTGCCGGTGAACCCCACCGCCATGCAAGCCAGCAGGGCCAGCCACGGCACGGGCAAGAACGAGCCGGCGAGAAAGAGCAGCACGGAGGTCCAGCAGCACAGCGCCAGGACGCGAAAGGGATCCGCTCGCGTGCCGAGCGCACCGACGACCATGCGGCCCAGTGCCATGGCGACGGAGAAGACGAGCAGCGAGGAGCCGCCCACCCAGGCCGGAAAGCCCAGCGAAACCTCGGCATACGCCGGCAGCCACTGCGCCAGGCCCAGCTCCGTTGCCCCGCCGAGGAAGATCGCGGCCAGCGCCCCAAGAAACCACACCCGGCGCATCAACTCCCGCAACGGCAGGCGACTTTCCGTCGCGGCGACCAGGGGCGGAAACGCCAGCGGCGCGAAGGCGGCCAGGAGCCCGAGCGGCAGCAGCATCAAGACGAAGCAAGCCGCCCGCCAGCCGTACCCCAGGCGCAGGAGGAGGGTGCCCGCGAGGATGGTGACCGCCGCGCCCACGCAATAAAACGAGTGCAGCCAGTTCATCGCCGCCGCGCGCCGCCCGGGATTGAGGGCGGCGACGACTGGACTCAGCACCATGTCCAGCACGCCGGCTCCCAGTCCCAGGAAAAACAACGCCAGCGCGAGGGTCGCATAGCCCGGCGCCACGGCCGCGCCAATCAGGCTCGCCGCGATCAAAGCGTTGCCGAGTTGGACGAAGGGTTTGGCGCCGAAGCGGTCGGCCAGGGGGCCGGTGACCAGGATTCCGGCCACCAGGCCGGCGAACCCCGCGGCTCCGAGACGGCCCAGTTGCTCCTGGGTCAGACCGCTCGCACCACCGTACTGCACGCTGAGCGTGGTGAGGAAAACCGGCAGCAGGTTGAGTCCGATCGCGAGGCTCGCCATGGCGAGGTAGCACAGACCCGTGAGCAGGCGCGGCGCGGGCGGACGGGAGACGGACATGGGAGGAACCGAGTGAAGCGCGCGTCGAACCGCAATGGTGATTGCTCCCACTCATCAGCGGTGGCTGGGGAAGGTCTCCGCGCTGACGCCCCGCGGGGCGGCGCCAGACTCCAGCAAGCCCACAGCCGACTCGCCGCGGCGCGGAAACCGTCACGTCGGACTGGCGCTTGGTGTGGAGTTCGCCACAGTCCCCCGCAATCCGGTCCCTGACCTGCCCCATGTCCCCCGAAAGTCACCCTGCCACCGGCTCCTCCTTTCCGCCTCTGCTCGAAGTGGCCAATTTACGCGTGTCGTTTTACACCCCCGAGGGGGTGGTCGGGGCGGTGCAGAATGCGTCGTTCACCGTCGCCCGCGGGCGCACGCTGGCGCTGGTCGGGGAGTCCGGGAGCGGCAAGAGTGTGACGGCCTATTCGCTGCTGCACCTGGTGCAGCCGCCAGGGCGGGTGTTGTCCGGCCGAATTCTGCTCCGTTCGCAGCGGGTCGGAGACATCGACCTCGCGCACCTCGATGAACAATCCGGGCTGCTCTACACCGTGCGCGGGGGGCTGATCAGCATGATTTTCCAGGAACCGATGACGGCGCTGTCGCCGGTGCATACGGTGGGCAGCCAGATCGACGAAGCCATCCTGGTGCATCAGGACGTGAGCCGGGCGGCGGCGCGACGCCGGACGCTCGAGATGTTGCATCAGGTGGGCATCGCCGAGGCGGAGCGGCGTTATCACCAGTACCCGCACGAGCTGTCGGGCGGGTTGCGGCAGCGGATCGTGATCGCGATGGCCCTGGTGTGCCGGCCGGAGCTGCTGATCGCCGACGAGCCGACCACCGCCCTGGATTTGACGACGCAGGCGCAGATTCTCGGGTTGATCAAATCGCTGCAGCGGGAGATCGGCTGCTCGGTGCTGCTGATCACGCACGACTTCGGCGTGGTGGCACAGATGGCGGATGATGTGGCGGTGATGCAACACGGCGAGATTGTCGAACGCGGCCCGGTGCGAACGGTGCTGCGGCACCCGCGGCATCCGAGTACGCGGGCGCTGCTCGACGCGCTGCCGGCGCGGCGCGCGGCGCGGGCGGCTGCCGCGCGGGCGGGCGGGAGTGGAGCGCCGTGGTGACACGGAGGGATCCGCAGTCGGAGTCGGAGCCGCCGCTGCTGGCGGTGCGGGGACTCACGAAGGAGTTTCCCGTGTACGCGCCCGGGTTGCGGCGCCGGCAGGTGGGGGTGCACCGGGCGGTGGATGACGTGAGCTTCATGATCTCCCGCGGGGAAACGCTGGGGCTGGTGGGGGAGAGCGGCTCGGGCAAGACCACGACGGCGCGCTGCCTGCTGCGGGCGATCGAGCCGACGGCCGGCGAGGTGCGCCTGCGGCTGGCGGACGGCCGCGTCGTTGATCTCGTGCAACTCAGCGGGCGGGAGCTGCAGCCGATCCGGCGCCACGCCCAGATGGTGTTCCAGGATCCCTTCTCCTCGCTCAACCCGCGCCTGTCGGTGGGCGAGATCGTGGGCGAGCCGCTGGTCATCCATGGCCTGGCACGAGGCCGTGAACTGGACGAACGGGTGGCGGAGACCCTGCGGCGGGTGGGACTGCGTCCGGAGCACCGATCGCGCTATCCACACGCTTTCAGCGGCGGCCAACGGCAGCGGATCGGCATCGCGCGCGCCATCATCATGCGGCCGTCGCTGGTGGTCTGCGACGAGGCGACGTCCGCGCTCGACGTCGCGATGCAGGCCCAGGTGCTGGATCTGCTCAGGGAACTGCAAGGCGAGTTCGGGCTGACCTATCTGTTCGTGGCGCACAACCTGGATGTGGTGCGGGGCTTCTGCGATCGGGTGGCGGTGATGCGCCGCGGCCGGATCGTGGAACAGGCTTCCGCCAGGGAGATCTTTTCCGCGCCGCGGCATCCCTACACGCGCATCCTGCTTTCGGCGGTGCCATCGCCGGACCCGGACGTGCCACTGAATTTCAACGTCGGCGAGGATCTGGCGCGGCTCGATGCCGCGGAGCGGGGCGCGTAGCCGCCACGATCGGGTGCGAGGGGAGGACGGGGCGGAGGTGTTGACCCGCTCCCGCTCGTCGCCACCGAGCCGGCCGGCGGCGAAGTTTTCCCGAACTTGGCATTGCCGAGGCCGAGCGGAACCGCCAAACGCTCGGTCCCTCCCATGCTCGTTCACACTGTCTACTTCTGGCTGAAACCCGAACTCACCGACGCGCAGCGCGCCGACTTCCGGCGCGGCGTCGAGTCGCTCGCCGGCATCGCGGCGGTGGAGAAGATCTACGTGGGCACGCCGGCGGCGACCATCAAGCGTCCCATCATCGACGGTTCGTATTCGGTGGCGCTGACGGTGATCTGTCGCGATGTCGCCGCTCACGATGCCTACCAGGTGGATCCCATCCACCTCGCGTTCGTCGAGCAGTTCAAGACGTTCTGGACCCGCGTGCAGATTTACGACGCCGCGTGAGGGGGCGGTCGGGCTCCCGGCCCCCGGGACCTCATTTCACCACGAACGGCGCGAAGAACGCGGCCTGGGCGGGCGGGTAACGGCCGAAGAGGCGCACGGCGCCGTCGAGCTGTTCCTCGCTCTGCACATGGCCGACGGCGTGGAGACGGGCGACCACGTCATAACGGTCGTGCGGCACCAGCAGTTCGGTGGCCTCGTGGGCCTCGGCGATCAGCTCGAGGCAGCGCGCCTCCAGCGTGTCGAGTCCGGCCCGGTTCATGGCACTTACGAACAGGGCGTCGGGCGCGAGTTTGCGCCCGCGCGCCAGCATGGCGGGGGTGGCGGCGTCGATCTTGTTGAACACCGTGATCATCGTGCGCCCGGCGGCGCCGAGTTCGGCGAGCACGGAGAGCGTGGTGGCGTGATGATGTTCGACGTTGGGGTTGGTGACATCGAGGACGTGAATCAGGAAATCCGCGACCACGACCTCCTCGAGCGTGGCCTTGAAGGCCTCGATCAAGCCGTGGGGCAGGCGGCGGATGAAGCCGACGGTGTCAGTCACCAGAAGCTTCTGGTTGCCGCGCAGCACGAGCTGCCGGGTGGTGGGGTCGAGGGTGGCGAAGAGCTTGTCGGCCGCGAGCACCGCCGCGCCGGTGAGGCAGTTGAGCAGGGTCGACTTGCCGGCGTTGGTGTAGCCAACGATCGAGCAGGTGGGGACGGGCACGCGCTGGCGGCGGCGGCGCTGGACGTCGCGGTGCTTCACCACGCTGGCGAGCTCGGCCTTGAGGTGGGCGATGCGATCGCGCACGATGCGGCGGTCCTGTTCGAGCTGGGTTTCACCCTCGCCGCCGAGGGCGCCCTTGCCGCGCTGTCGCGAGAGGTGGGTCCAGGCCCGCGTGAGGCGCGGGAGCGAATACTCCATCCGGGCCAGCGCCACCTGCAGGATGGCTTCGCGGGTGTGCGCGCGGTCGGCGAAGATCTCCAGGATCACCTCCTGGCGGTCGATCACGGCCAGGCCTGACAGTTCCTCCCAGTTGCGTTGCTGCGCCGGGGACAGTTCCTCGTCGAACACAATCACGTCGGCACCGTCGGCTTTCGCGAGGTCGACGATTTCCTGCGCCTTGCCGCTGCCGAGCAGCAGGGCGGGGGTGGCGCGGCGGAGGTTGACGAGCTGGGTGCGCGCGACGGTGATGCGCAGGTTCTCCACCAGTTCCTTGAGTTCCGAGAGGAGTTCCGCCGCCTCACCGGCGCCCATCTCGGGCGTCTGCACGCCCACCAGGAAGGCGCGTTCGAGCTGGGCGGGTTTGTCGGTGAGGAAGTCGGCCATGCAAAGGACGCGGAGCGTGGACCGGTGCGGCCCCGCCGTCAACCGGCGGGCGGCCGGGGGGGGCGGAGCGACGATGCGCGCCGCTTGACGGCGGAGGGGCCCGCCGTTTTGTTCCGCGCCGTGTTTCCCCGCACCGCCTTGTTCCTGGCGTTGGCGCTGCCCACGGCGCTCCATGCCCACCTTGATTTCACGCTGCCCCTCGGGCAGGTGACCGCGACGCCCCTGCCGGCGGCGCCACTTGGCGCCGGCGCCTGGCGTTTTGACGTGCAGGCGGGGTGGGCGAAGGTGCCGGCGGACGTGGCGCTGGGGCCGACGCATGGGGGCGTGGGCGTCGACCAGGCGGGCAACATCTACGTGTCGTCGGATGGGCCGCACGGGATACTGGTGTTTGAGCCGGGCGGTCGCTTTCTGCGGGCGATCGCCCCGGAGCTGAGCGGGATCCATGGCTTTGCGATCCGCCGGGAGGGGGCGCGCGAGTTCATTTATGCGGCGCACGTGAAGGGCGCGCAGGCGGTGAAGCTGGGGCTCGACGGCAAGGTGGAGTGGAAATTGGGGGTGCCGAAGGAAAGCGGGTTCTATGACCCGCCGGCGGACGCGAAGAAGAAGCCAACCGCCTACCGGCCCACGGCAATCGCGGTCGGGCCGGACGGCCGCATTTACGTCGCGGATGGTTACGGCGCGAGTGTGATTCATGTGTACAGCCCCGACCGCAAGTACGCGAAGACCATCGGTACCCGCGGCGAGGGCGACGGCCAGTTCAAGACCTGCCACGGCCTGGCGCTTGACTCGCGTTATGGCGCCCCGCTCCTGCTGGTGTGCGATCGCGAGAACCGCCGGCTCGTGCACCTCGACCTGGAGGGCAGATTTGTCCGCACGCTCACGACCGGCCTGCGCCGGCCCTGTGCGGTTTCGATTCACGGCGATCACGTGGCGGTGGCGGAACTCGAGGGGCGGGTGGTCGTGATCGACAAGGCCGGGGAGATCGTCGCCACGCTGGGGGACAACCCGGACCGGAAGCAGTGGGCGCAGTTCAAACTCGCACCCGAGCACTGGCGCGACGGCATCTTCATCGCGCCGCACGGCGTGGCGTTCGACGCCGCCGGCAACCTCTTCGTCCAGGACTGGAATTTCACCGGCCGCTTCACGAAGCTCCAGCGCGCGGTGGCGCGGCGCTGAACGGTGGGGCGGGGTGGAAGCGTGCGGCGGAGGGATGGAATTTCCTTGGCCCGGGCCGTCCCGCCGCTTGTTTCTCGCCGCCCCATGAAGCCGTCACCCCGAGCGATTCCGTTGGTTGCTGCGTTGCTGGCCGCCGGCGTCGCCGCGGCGGAGGGCGCGGCGACGGCGAAGATCGGCTATAACGAGCACATCCAGCCCCTCCTGGCGGAAAACTGCTTCCACTGCCACGGGCCGGATGCGGCGACGCGCAAGGCGAAGCTCCGGCTCGACCGGGCGGAATTTGCGACCCAGCCGCGCGCGGGTGGCGATCTCGAGCCTGCCATCGTGCCGGGCAAGCCGGCGGTCAGCCCGTTGATCGAGCGGATCAAGACCACCGATCCCGAGGAGGTGATGCCGCCGCCGGAGGTGCACAAGCGGCTGAAGCCCGCGGAGATTGCGCTGCTGGAGCGCTGGGTGGCGGAGGGGGCCGAGTATCAGGAGCACTGGTCGCTGCTTCCCCCGGTGCGGCCGCCGGCGCCGGAGGTGCCGTGGGCCGCGGACTGGGTGCGCACGCCGGTGGATCGGTTTGTGGCGGCGCGGCTCGCGGATGCCGGGCTCAAGCCCTCACCGGAGGAGGCGCCCGCTCGGCTGTTGCGCCGGCTGGCCTTCGACCTCACCGGCCTGCCGCCCACGCCGGCGGAGCTCGCAGAGTTCCTGCGCGATCCTTCGCCGCGCGTGTACGACCAGGCGGTGGACCGGATGCTGGCGAGCGATGCGGCGGCCGAGCATTTCGCCCGCCACTGGCTCGACGCCGTGCGCTACGCCGACACCCACGGCATCCATATCGACAACTACCGCTCGATCTGGCCGTACCGCGACTGGGTGATCGGGGCCTTCCGCCGCAACCTGCCGTTCGACCAGTTCACGATCGAGCAGATGGCCGGCGACCTCCTGCCCGGGGCCACGCTCGATCAAAAGGTCGCTTCCGGCTACAACCGCTGCCTGCCCACCACCAGCGAGGGCGGCGCCATCGCCGCCGAGTACGAGGCGATCTACGCCAAGGATCGCGTCGACACGATGTCCACCGTCTGGCTCGGCCTCACCACCGGGTGCGCCTCGTGCCATGACCACAAGTTTGATCCGATCACGATGAAGGACTTCTACTCGCTGGCTGCGTTCTTCCGCCACAACACCATGCCGGCGATGGATGGCAACGTCTCCGACACCCGGCCGAGCCTCTTCGTGCCGGCCGCGGCGGATCGCGCACGCTGGCCGATCCTGCAGTCTGAGGTCGCCGCCGCGCGCGCCGCGCTGCAGGCCCGGGCCCGGGCTGCGGAGGAGGACTTCGAGCGCTGGCTGGCCTCCGGAGCTGCGCTGGCCGCGCCTCCGGTCGATCGCCGGGTGAGTTTGCACCTGCCGCTCACCGAAGAAAGCGCCCCGAGGATCCGGGTTCCGGGGAGCGGTCCCGCTCCGGCGACCGCGGAGGAGGCCGCCCGCGTCGAAGGACCTTTCGGCCCGGCCTTCCGCGTCGACGGAGTCGATTGGGCGGCTGGCCCGCCCCTGTCCAAGACCCCCGCGGGCGCGGCCAGCGTGGCTCAGCGGGTGCGAATTGACGGCAAGCCGAGCGGTACGCTCCTTTCGTGTCTCGACGCGGAGGATCAGCAGAGCGGTTGGGAGTTGTTGCTCGAGGAAGGCCGGGTGGGCCTGTATTTTGCGGACCGTCAGGGTGGGGTGACGGCGCGGGGCGTGGCCCGCACGGCGCTGACCCCAGGCAAGTGGCACCATGTGCTGCTCAGTTACGATGCGGCCTCGATGCGGAGCCGCTCGATCGATCTATTCGTCGACGGCCGTCCGGCCGCCAACTCGGGGGAGACGAGCAACTTTCCGCACGACATCGTGCCGGCGGCGCCGCTGCGGCTCGGCGCCCGCCACGCCGCCGGGGGCCGGGCTGGGCCGGGGCTCGCCGGCGGCCGCGTGTGGGTGCAGGATCTCCGCGTCTTCGAGCGCGGTTTCGCGGCGGGTGAGGCCCGCGATCTTGCGGCCGTCCTCGACGCCCACGCCGCCCGGTCGGTCCCGCCGGAAAAACGCACCGCGGCCCACCGGAAGGCGCTGCGTCTCCACTTTCTGGCGACGGCGGACGCCGCCTCGCTCGGACTCGCGGCACGGCTCGACGGCTGGCTGGCGGAGGAGGATCAGGTGCGCCGACGGGGAGGCGTGAGCCTTGTCATGGAGGAGAAGGCCGAGGGCGAACCGTTTGCGCACCTCCTGAACCGGGGCGACTACACCCAGCCGGGCGAGCGGGTGGGGGCGGACGTGCCGGCGGTGCTGCCGCCGTTGCCGGAGGGAGCCCCGCGCAACCGCCTCGGCCTCGCCCGGTGGCTGGTGGCGCCGGAGAACCCGCTCACGGCCCGCGTCACCGTCAATCGTGCCTGGCAGCAGATTTTCGGCACCGGGCTGGTGGAAAGCGCGGGCGATTTCGGGGTGACCGGGACGCGCCCCTCGCACCCGGAACTCCTTGACTGGCTGGCGGCGGAGTTTCGCGAGTCAGGCTGGGACTTCCGCCGGCTGGTGCGCCTGCTGGTGACAAGCGCGACCTACCGCCAGTCGGCGGCGGTGTCGCCGGCGCTGCTGGAGCGGGATCCCGACAACCGGCTGCTGGCGCGTGGTCCGCGGCACCGGTTGGACGCCGAGCAATTGCGCGATCAGGCACTGGCGGCCTCGGGGCTGCTGGTGGCAAAGCTCGGGGGGCGGCCGGTGCGGCCCTACCAGCCGGAGGGCATCTGGGAGGAGGTGGCGATGAAGCAGTCGACGACGCGGTTCTACCGGCCGGACACCGGCCCCAACCTGTATCGCCGATCCGTCTACACGCTCTGGAAGCGGACCGCGCCGCCGCCCGCGATGGACATCCTCAACGCCCCGAGCCGCGAGGTGTCCTGCGTGCGGCGCGATCGCACCAACACCCCGCTGCAGGCGCTGGTGACACTGAACGAGCCCCTCTTCATCGAGGCCTCCCGCCATCTTGCCACCCGCGCGCTGCGCGACTTTCGCACCTGGGACGCCCGTCTCGACGCCCTCACGCTGCGCCTGCTCGGGCGCCCGCTGGCGCCGGCGGAGCGCGGGGTCGTGCGCCGCACCCACGATGCGGCGCTGGCCACCTACCGGCAGGATCCGGCCGTCGCCGCGAAGCTGCTGGCGGTGGGGGACTCGCCGGTGGATGCGTCGCTTCCCGCCGCGGAGCTCGCGGCCTGGACGATCGTGGCGAGCCAGATCCTGAACCTCGACGAATCGCTGACGAAATGAACCCGCTGCCCCCCGACTGGCGCGCTCCGCTCGCCGCCTACAACGATGCCCTGACCCGCCGGCAGTTCTTCCGTCGCTCCGGCACCGGGCTCGGCGTGGCCGCGCTCGCCTCGCTCCTCGGTCCGTCGCTGCGCGGCGCGGGCGCAACGGCGGCCGCCACCTCGGCTTCCGCGCCACCGCCGCCTCTGTGGCGCATCGCCCCGCGGGCGAAGCGGGCGATCTACATTTCCCTCATCGGGGCGCCGTCGCAGCTCGAGACTTTCGATTACAAGCCGGGCCTGCGGGCGCGGTTCAAGGAGGATCTCAAGGACTGGCTCGCCGGCCAGGGCGAGCGCCTCACCGGGATGACGTCCGGGCAGACGGCATTTCCGCTCGCACCGAGCATCTTCAATTTCGCGCAGCACGGCCGCAGCGGGGCGTGGGTGAGCGAGTTGCTGCCCTGGACGGCGAAGATGGTCGACGACCTGTGCATTGTGCGCTCGATGCAGACCGACGCCATCAACCACGAACCGGCGAACCAGCTCATTTACACCGGTTCGATGCAGAACGGGAAGGCGTCGCTCGGCTCGTGGCTCTCCTATGGGCTCGGTTCGCTCAACGAGGATCTGCCGGCGTTCGTCGTGCTGCACGCGAAGCACTCCAGCCCGGTGTCAAACGTGCAGGCGATTTCTGCCCGGCTTTGGGGCGCGGGCTTCCTGCCCGGCCGCCACGCCGGAGTGTCGTTTCGGGCGCAGGGTGATCCGGTGCTCTACCTCAACGACGCCCCGGGCATCCCGCGCGAGTTGCGCCGCACCATGCTCGACGGCCTGGAGGAACTGAACCGGCGCAGCTACTCGGCCCTCGGCGATCCCGAAATCCAGACCCGCACGCAGCAGTACGAGATGGCATTCCGTATGCAGGCCAGCATCCCGGAGCTGGCCGACCTGACGCGCGAGCCGGAGTCGACCTTCGCGCTTTACGGCGAGGAGGCGCGGGTGCGGGGCACGTTTGCCAGCTCGGCCCTGATGGCGCGCCGGCTGGTCGAGCGCGGTGTGCGTTTTGTGCAGATCTTTCACCGGGGCTGGGACCAGCATGGCAGCCTGCCGCGGGACATCGTCTCGCAGTGCAAGGACGTCGACCAGGCGTGCTACGGCCTCGTGCAGGACCTGAAACAGCGCGGCCTGCTGGACGACACCCTCGTGATCTGGGGCGGGGAGTTCGGCCGCACGGTGTACTGCCAGGGCACGCTCACGGAGAGGAATTACGGCCGCGACCACCATCCGCGTTGCTTCTCGCTCTGGCTGGCGGGCGGCGGGATCAAGGCCGGCACGGTGTACGGCGAGACCGACGAGATGTCGTACAACGTGGTCCGCGATCCGGTCCACGTGCGCGACCTGCACGCCACTCTCCTGCACCTCCTCGGCCTCGACCATGAGCGGCTGTCCTTCAAGTTCCAGGGACTCGATCAGCGGCTGACGGGAGTGGTGCCCGCGCACGTGGTCAAGGGCCTCCTGGCCTGAAGCGGCGGCCCGCCGCGGGCGTCGTCGGAATCCGCTCCTCCCGGGTTGAATTCGTCGCGGCAACCCCTTCACTGTCCCGCCCACTTCCACCCCATGCTGCGTCGTTTTGTGTTCGTCGGTTTCGCCGTTGCCTCGTTGGCCGCCCTGTTTGCCCAGGTAGCGCCGGGCGGCGCGCGGACGTCCGCGGCCGGCGCCGCGGCGGAGATTTCCTTTAACGAGCACATCCAGCCCCTGCTGGCGGACAACTGCTACGCCTGTCACGGCCTCGATCCCGGCTCGCGCAAGGCCGAGCTCCGCCTCGATCGCTTTGAGCATGCCACGGCCAAACGCGCGGACGGCGGCCCGGCCATCGTTCCCGGTCAGCCGGATGAGAGTCCGCTCATCCGGCGCATCGAAAGCCGGGACCCGAAGAAGGTCATGCCGCCGCCGGAGTCGCACAAGACTCTCAGCCCCGCGCAGGTGGCGTTGCTCCGGCGGTGGGTGGCCGAGGGTGCGAAGTACGAGGAGCACTGGGCCTTTCTCCCGCCGCGCCGTCCCGCGGTGCCGGCGGTCGCGGGCGCACCGCGCGGCTGGGAGCGCAACCCGGTCGACGCGTTCCTCCTGGCCGCGCTCCGGCGCGAGGGCCTGGAGCCCTCGCCCGAGGCGGACCGCCGGTCCCTGATTCGGCGCGTCACCCTTGATCTGACCGGCGTCATCCCGACGTCCGCGGAAGTGGAGGCGTTCGTGGGCGACCGGGCGGCCGACGCCTACGACCGGCTCGTCGACCGCCTGCTCGCGAGCCCGCGCTTCGGCGAACACCGCGCCCGCCACTGGCTCGACTACGTGCGTTACGCCGACACCCACGGCATCCATTTCGACAATACGCGCGCCATCTGGCCGTACCGCGACTACGTCGTCCGCGCCTTCAACGCCAACAAGCGCTTCGACGCCTTCGTGCGCGAGCAACTCGCCGGCGACCTGCTGCCGGCCCGCAGTTTCGACGAACTCGCCGCCACCGGTTTCGTGCGCTGCAACCTGACCACCAACGAGGGCGGCACCATCACCGAGGAGGTTTATGTCAACCAGACCCGCGATCGCGTGGAGGCCTTCGGGGCGACCTTCCTCGGGCTCACGACGGGTTGCGCGGCCTGCCATGACCACAAGTTCGACCCGCTGACGATGCGCGACTTCTATGGCCTCGCGGCCTTCCTCGGCAATACACTCGAGAAGCCCTGGGACCTCAACATCGCCGATCCTCCGCCGGTCCTGCGCTTGCCCAAGCCCGAGACCTCCGCGGCGGCGGAGTTCGTGCTCAAGTCGCGCGCCGATCTGCAGGAGAAACTCGACGCCCGCCGGGCGCAGTCCCGCGCACTCACCGCAGCGTGGCTCGCGACCGGAAACCGGCCCAAGCCGGTGTCGGCCGACGGCCTCGAACTGCGGCTGCGTTTCGACGAGGGCAAGGGCGACGTCATCCGCAACCACGCGCCGGGGGCGAAGGTGGCGTCGTTTCAGGCCGACACCAATCCGCTGATCTGGGGCGAGAATTCGTGGCTCTGGCCGTCGATGCGCATGGACATCCAGACGCGCCTCAGCCTCGGCGATCACGGCGATGTCGATGCGGGTGACAAGTTTTCCGCGGGCGGCTGGATCATGCTCCGGGCCAAGCCGGGCGGCGGCGTGCGCACCGGGACCGGAAACGGCACCTTGCTGGCGCGGATGGGCGATGCGAAACGCCGCGGCGGCGCCGGCTGGGATCTCGCGCAGGAGGGCCTGCAGATCATCGTGAGCCTCGTGCCGGAGGGCTCGGCCTCCTCGGGGCTCGCCGGAACTGTAGCGGCCGCGCCGGTGGCGACTCCGGCGCCCAAGCGGGCGGCCGGCAAAAAGGCGGCGGCTCCGCCTCCGCCGGCGGTGAAACGAGGCCTGCAAGTGGCGACCCGCCCCGGGCAGATCGTGCGCGACGAGTGGATTCATGTGTTCTTCACCTACGACGGCTCGCGCCGCGCCGGTGGGCTGAAGGTCTACCTCAACGGCCGCCCGGCCGAGGTCGACGTGCGGCTCGATGCGCTGGGCCCGAAGGACTCGATCCGCACCGACGCCGCGATGCACGTGGGCCGGCGCGATGACTTCAACCCGATGCGCGAAACGCGCTTTCAGGACGTGCGTTTCTATCGGCGGGCGCTCGCGCCGGCGGAAGTCGCGCGCCTGCCCTTCGAGGACGTGGCGAGCGAGATCGTTGCGCGCCAGCCGGAGGCGGCGAAGTGGACCAGCGGCGAAAAATTCGTCGTCGCCGACCGGTTTTACCTGGGCGAAAAGGATGCCGAGGTGCGGACCTTGCAGGCCGCGCTGGCCGCCCACGACACCGCCTTCGAGGCGCTGACGCGGGAGGGCACGCCGACCTTGATTGCGATCGAGAAGACGACGCCGGCCTACGCGGACATCCTGAAGCGCGGCGACTATTTCGCGCGCCAGGAGCGGGTGGAGCCGGGCGTGCCGCATTTCCTACCCGGGCTGCCGGCGGGGGTGCCCCGCAATCGGCGGGGCCTGGCGGAGTGGCTGCTGGCGGCGGAGCAGCCGTTGATGGCGCGCGTGACCGTGAATCGGATGTGGCAGGAGGTCTTTGGCCGCGGGTTGGTGGAGTCGGCGGGCGACTTTGGCGTGATGGGTGATCGACCCACCCACCCGGAACTGCTCGATTGGCTGGCCGTGGAGTTTCGTGAGTCGGGTTGGGACGTGAAGCGATTCTACCGCCTGCTGGTGACATCGGCCGCATACCGGCAGACAGCGTCCGCCACGGCGGAACGGCTGGCGAAGGATCCGGGGAACAAGTGGCTCGCCCGCGGGCCGCGCTTCCGCATGGACGGCGAGATGCTGCGGGACAGCGCGCTGGCGGCGGCGGGCCTGCTGGTCGAGAAGCTGGGCGGGCCGCCGGTGAAGCCCTACCAGCCGCCGGGCATCTGGGAGGAGGTGGCGATGCCGGAGTCGAACACCCGCACCTACGTGCCGGACAAAGGCGAAGGCCTGTATCGTCGCAGCCTGTACACCTTCTGGAAGCGCGCCTCGCCGCCGGCGAGCCTGGAGACCTTCGATGCGACCTCGCGCGAGGTGGTCTGCACGCGCCGGGCGCGGACGAACACCCCGCTGCAGGCCTTTGTGACGATGAACGATCCGCAGTGGGTGGAGGCGGCGCGAAAACTGGGCGAACGGGCGTTGCGGGCGGCGGCGACGGCGGAAGGCCGGCTTGATTTTATTGCCCGTACGACGCTGGGTCGCCCGTTGGATGCGGCGGAGACGCGGGTCCTGCTCGCGACCGCGGCCCGCTTTCGCGCGAAGTTCGGCGCGGCGCCGGAGTCGGCGGCGGCGCTGCTGGCGGTCGGAGAATCGCGGGCGGACGCCGCGCTGCCGCCGGCCGAGGCGGCGGAGTGGGCGGTGGTGGCGAGCCAGTTTCTCAACCTCGACGAATTCCTGACCAAGTGAGCCGGCGAACGCATTACCAGCCATGAATTTTTCCGAGCATTCGTCCGCCTCTGACCGCGCCCTGTGTTCCGATCATTGCGGCGAACACCCGACCGTGTGGGACCTGCCGCACGTGCCGCCGGCGCTGAAGCGCGAATGGCTGACCGCCGAGACGCGGCGACACTTCCTGGGTCGCGGCGTGCAGGCGTTGAGTTGGGCCGGTCTGGCGAGCCTCCTCGGGCGCGGGTCGTCGTCGCTCGCGGCGGCGGAGGACTTGGCCGGGCGCGCCGGCGCGCTCCTGCCGCACTATGCTCCGAAGGCGAAGCGGGCGATCTACCTGTTCATGGCGGGTTCGCCGTCGCAGTTCGAGACGTGGGACTACAAGCCGGCGCTGAAGGACCTTTTCGACAAGGACCTGCCGGAGTCGGTGCGCGGCGGGCAGGTGCTCACCGGCATGACGGCGAGCCAGGCGCGGTTCCCGATTGCACCCAGCATCTACCAATTTGCGCGGCATGGGCAGGCGGGCACGTGGGTGTCGGAACTTTTCCCCTACACCGCGCGGATCGTCGATGACCTGTGTGTGATGAAGTCGCTGCACACCGAGGCCATCAACCATGAGCCGGCGATCCTGCAGATCACAACCGGCAACATGTTTCCGGGGCGGCCGTCGCTCGGGGCGTGGCTGTCGTATGGTCTGGGCGCGATCAACGAGGAGCTGCCGACGTTTGTGGTCATGACCTCAAAGATGCCGCACCGCACCAATGTGCAGGCGCTGTCGAACCGGCTGTGGTCGTCCGGCTTTCTCTCGCCGGAGCACGCGGCGGTGGCGTTGCGGGCGGGGGGAGATCCGGTGCTGCATCTCAACAACCCGCGCGGCCTCGACGGCGAGGTGCGGCGGGCGATGATCGACGGGGTGAACGAGTTGAACCGCCGGCTGTTCGAGCGGGTGGGGGACCCGGAGATCAATGCTCGGATCGCGCAATACGAGATGGCGTTTCGCATGCAGACCTCGGTGCCGGAGCTGACGGACTTTTCGAGCGAGCCGCAGTCGACCTGGGATCTCTACGGGCCGAAGGCGAAGGAGCCCGGCACCTATGCCTACAACTGCCTCATGGCCCGCCGCCTCGTGGAACGCGGGGTGCGGTTCACCCAGGTGTTCCTTCGGAGCTGGGACCAGCACAGCAACCTGCCGAAGAACATCCGCCTCATGGCGGAGGAGTCGGATCAACCGACCTACGCGCTCGTCACCGACCTCAAGCGCCGCGGCCTGCTCGATGACACCCTGGTCATCTGGGGAGGCGAGTTCGGGCGGACCTGCTATTCGCAGGGCGTGCTCAGCGCCGGGAACTACGGCCGCGATCACCATCCGCGCTGTTTCAGCATGTGGATGGCGGGCGGCGGCGTGAAGCCGGGCGTCACCTACGGCGAAACCGATGACTTCTCGTATAACATCGTGAAGGATCCGGTGCACATCCGCGATCTCCACGCCACCCTGCTGCACCTCTTCGGCATCGATCATCACCGGCTCTCGTTCAAGTTTCAGGGCCTCGATCAAAAGCTCACCGGCGTGCTGCCGGCCAAGGTCATCGATGGCATCCTGGCCTGACCGCAAAGTGAAGAGATGCCTGCGCTGGAGCGCGGGTCGGGTCGTGGCTCTGCTACTGGCGGGCCTGGCCGCCGGCGGGCCGTCCGCCGCGCGCGGGGAGGCGACCTTCTACCAGGAGCGAGTGGGCCCGTTGCTGGATCGGCATTGCGTGGCGTGCCACGGACCGGAGAAGCAGAAAGGCCGGCTGCGCCTTGACTCGTTCGAGTGGATGATGAAGGGGGGCGTTTCCGGCGAGGTGGTGCGGCCCGGCGACCTGAAGGGGAGCGAACTGCACCGCCGCATCATCCTGCCCGCGACCGACGAGGAGGTGATGCCCGCGGACGGCAAGCCGCTGCTTTCGCCCGCCGAGATTCGCACCCTCGAGCTGTGGATCCTGAAGGGAGCCTCTCTCACCCTGGGGCTGGCGGAGTTTCCGGAGGCGCCCGCCCTCGGACGTCCGGCGGCGGCGGCCCCGCCGCTGGCGCCCGACTGGCGCCCGCGCGCCGCGGCCATCGCACAACTGGAGCGCCAGCTCGGCGTTCGACTCGTCCCCCGCTCGGCGGTGGCAACGGACGGGCTGGTGCTGCGCACCGCGAGCAGCCCGGCGCGTTGTGACGATGCCGCCATCGCCGCGCTCGCGCCGGTGGCGGAGTTAATCGTGGAGGCGGAGCTGGCGCGTACCCGGATCACGGATGCGGGGCTGCCAGCCGTCGGAGGCTGGCGGAATCTGCGCCGCCTGGATTTGACCCGGACGACGGTGACTTCGGCGGGGATCGCCGGGCTGGTGGCGCTGCAGCACCTCGAGGCGCTCAACCTCACGGATACGGCGATCGACGATGCGGGACTGGCGGCGGCGCGCGCGCTGCCGGCCCAGCCGCGGGTGTGGTTCCACGGCTCCCGTGCCTCAACTGCAACCCTCGCGGCCCCGGCGCCGGCGAAATAGGGGCGCGCGAAAAGAAAAGAACCACGCGGCCCTGAGGCGCGCGTGGTTCGTGCGGGGCGGCGGGACCGGTGAATCAGCCTATTTGGCGGGAGGAACGGCCGGCCGGGTGGGCGCGCTCAAGGGAGGCGTGGCCGGGGCAGCCGGGTTGGCTCCCGGTGCGGCGGCCTGGAGTTGGGTCAGTCGCTTGTCGATTTCCGCCATCTTCGCGACCAGATCCTCCTCGACCTTCTTGCGATCGCTGGAGGTGACGATGCTCAGGGTGGCGGCGTCCTTGACGACGTTGGCCGGGAGCGAAAGCAGACGAGTGATGATGCCCTGGTCCTTAAATGAACTCAGATAAAGGGCGGTGATCTCGTGGGACAGCTTGAGCGCGTCCTGTGCGACCGCCTGGGTCTGCTGGAGGTTGTTGTTGAGCTGCTGATTTTTCGCGAGCTCGGCGGTGAGGACATTGCCGACCTGATCCGAGATGCGCTGGCTGTATTGGGCGATCGATTCGCGGGTGAGGTTCTGATCGCGGGCCATCTCGGCGAGGATGGGCTGGATGCGTTCCGCCATCCGGCCGGAAACCTTGTCGACCTGTTCGGTCTGCTGCCGCTCGGCCTCCTCGGCGGACTTGGGCAGCGGGTTGAACGGCATCACCTTCTTGGCGATCGCCTCGGCAAGGGCGTCCATGCGCTCGACGTTGAGCCGCTGAATCTCCTCGTCGGTGCGGAACATGTCCGCTTCGCGTTTGGCGATGGCGTCGCGCAGGAGCTTGTTGGTCGCTTCAATCTGCCGGCGGTTTTCCTCGGAGGCGGCCTTGAGCACGTCGTTGGCTTCCCGCAAGGGTGCCAGTTCATTCTGCTGCTTCTGCGCCATCTGGTTGACCGTCTGTTGATGGATCCAGAAGGCGGCGCCGATGACCAGCAGCGCCGTCAGGACCACGGCGGGAATCTGCTCTTTGAATTTTTGCCACATGGTGGGAGTTGGTTGGGTGTGTCACCGGGACGCTACGCGCCGGCCGAAGCCGAACGCAACGTCATCGTGACCGCAGGTTTTGCGGTTGTTATTGGATGGGTCGCCCGCAGCGTGGCCCGGGTGAGCCTGAATCGCTGCGAACAACGCCTGTTCGATTATTTGCATGCCCAGAAGGATGAGAGACAGTTCTGGGAGGGAAAGTTGCGCAGTTTGGCGAAAAATTTGCGCGGCGACCACGAACTGGCGGCGCGGCTCGAGCTGGAGTTGTGGCGGTACTACGCCGAGCGATCGGAGGTAGTTCCACTGTTCAAGCAAGCAGCTTTACAGGAAGGACTTCGGCGGACCAGCCTGCGCAACCTCGCGGAGTTGCTGATGCGCCTGTGGCTCGAGCCACGGCCGAAGCCGAAGCCGGCGGAGCCGGCGGCGGGACGCTGAGTGCGGGGGGGGAGGAAAATTCTGGAAAAATCGTCTCGGTGCACTGGAACATCGGGACGCTTCGCATTACCTAGCAGCGTTCCTTTTGGTTTTCTCCTCCGCTTAGCGGGGGAGAATTGGGGTAAGTAAGAAAGCAATGGGCGGACCGCTTAGGGGTAGGCGGTCCGCCCTCTGTTTTTACGGGCTCGCGGACCAGGCCGTGAGCTCCCCTGGGGGGCGGCGCCGCCCGGTTCAGGTCGAGCCGGCCTTGGCGGGTTTGGCCTCGTGAAAATCCTGCGCGGTGCCGGTGGGCGTCACGTAGCCGGCGCGAATCACAAAATCCCCAAACCGTTCACCCGCGGTGCGCGCTTCCGCATAGTGACGGATCAGCGGGCGAAGCAGTGCCGGGATCTCGCTGTCGGCGACGCTGGCGCGGTAGAGGGAGTTCATCCGCGAGCCGTTGAACGCCGCCCCGAGATACACATGGTATTTGCCGGGTGCTCGGCCCACGAGACCGATCTCGGCCAGCGAGGGGCGGCCGCAGCCGTTGGGGCAGCCGGTGACGCGCAGGGTGACGGCGTCGTCGCGGAGGCCGGCCGCTTCGAACTCGCTCTCGAGCAGGCGCACGAGTTCGGGGAGGTAGCGTTCGCTTTCGGCGAGGGCCAGGCCGCACGTGGGCAGCGCGACGCAGGACATGGCGTTGAGCTTCAGGCCGCTCGCGTGGTTGGCGGTGTCGAGCCGGTATTCGCGGAGCAGCGCCTCGATTTGGGCGCGGCGGTCCGGGGAGACGTTGGCAATGATCAGGTTCTGGTTCGCGGAGAGGCGCAAATCGCCCTGGTGGACGCGGGCGATTTCGCGCAGGCCGGTCTTCAGCCGGTAGTCCGGGGTGTCCTTTACCCGTCCGCTCTGGATGAAGAGGGTGTAGTGGCTCCGGCCGTCATCTCCCTCTGTCCAGCCGAAGCGGTCGCCGGTGCTGCTGAACTCGAAACGTCGCGCGGCGCCGAGGCGGTAACCCAGCCGCTGCTCCAGTTCCTGCCGGAACCACGCCAGCCCGCGGCGCGCAATCGTGTACTTGAAACGGGCGAACTTGCGATCGACGCGATCGCCGAAATCGCGCTGCACCGTCACGATCTTCTCCGCGACGTCGACCACCTGCTCGACCGGGCAGAAGCCGAGCACGTCAGCGAGGCGTGGATACGTCTCGATCTGGCCGTGCGACATCCCGAGGCCGCCGCCCACGGTGATGTTGAAGCCGATCAGCCTCTGCCCGGTGTCGTCGGCGATGGCGATGAAGCCGAGGTCATGGGCGTAGACGTCGACGTCGTTGCTCGGCGGGATGGCGAAGACGATCTTGAACTTCCGCGGCAGGTAGGTGCGGCCGTAGATCGGCTCCTCCTCGGGCTCACCGCCGTCGACCAACTGGTCCTCCACCCAGAGTTCGTGGTAGGCGCGGGTGCGGGGCAGCAGGTGGTCGCTGACCGCCTTCATCACCGGCCAGACCTGCCGGTGCAGGGCGGACTGCTCCGGATTCGGATTGCACATCACGCCGCGATTGATGTCGCCGCAGGCTCCGCGGGTGGTGAGATGCGCCGCGAGGTTGATTTGCTGGACGAGCGGGCGGAGGTCGCCCTTGACGACGCCGTGAAACTGGAAGGATTGCCGCGTGGTCAACTTGAGCGTCCCATTCGCGTGGGTGTCGGCCAGGCGGTCGAGCGCCAGCCACTGATCGGGTTGCACCACGCCCCCGGCCGTTCGCACCCGGGCCATGAAGATGAAGGCTTTCTCCTTCCCCTCCTTGCGCCGCTGGGTGCGCAGGTCGCGGTCGTCCTGCTGGTAGACACCGTGAAACTTCATCAACTGCGTGCTCTCCTCGGTGACGGCACCGGTGGCGGGGTCGGCGAGGTCGCGGAGGATGGTGCCGCGTAGCCAGTTGCTTTCGCCTTTGAGCTGCTCGTTCTTGTGCAGCGGCTTGGCGGTCGTGGCCGGGGAAGTGTCGGGTGACGTGCTCATGCGAAGGAGGAAGAGTGATACTGGCCGAGGGCGGGCTGCAACGCTGACGCCAGGGCGTCGAGAGCGAGCGGGTGGGTGCCGACCAGATCGGTCAGATGGCACCGGGCCGGCGACTCGCGGCAGATGCGGGCGATGTCGCCCCCGGGGCCGGCATGGCGCCCCGGCGAAAGAAAGAGGGGCGCCACGATGACCGGACGGCCGGCGAAAGACGGCGCGCCGAGGGCATCCGCCAGCAGCGGCGGAAAGGACCCTTCCATTGACGCGGCCACGACTGGGCCGACTTCGGGGCCGAGTTCGGCCTGGATTTCCCGGCTGAGGCGATCGCGCAGATCGGCCGACGCGCGCGCCGGCCCGCCGTGATCGACCACGACGACAGGCGGCTGGGAAAGACCGGCCGTCGTCAAGGTGGCGCGGATCCGTTCGGCCACGATGCGCGGGATGACCCGCAGGGCGGCCAGCCCGGGGAGAAAGGCGAAATCGAAACGGGGGAGTTCCGCCTGCAGCGTCTCGAGGTCGTGCCGCAGGGCGGAGCCGATGGCCCCCTGTGCGCTGAGGAAGAACGGCACGAACAGGAACCGGCGTTCGCCGCGCGCCACATGCTCCCGCATAAACGCATGGAGGGTCCAGGCGCGTTCGCCCCCCAGGTCGGCAGGCGCGAGCCGGTCGCTGTGTTTCCACGACACGGGATGAACCTCGACGCCAACGCGCCGGGACAAGGCTGCGGCCACGGTCCTGAGGTTCAGTGTGGAGGCGGGTTCGAGTGACCCGTTGTCGATCAGCGCGAGGATCATGCGCGTTCAGTCCCGGGTGGATTCCGCGAGGGCTGCGGCGGCATGCAGGTGCTCGCGGGAGAGGGCGGCCACCGCTCCAATCACCACGATCGCGGGCGCGCCGAAGCCGGCGTGTTCCGATTCAAGGGCGATGCGTCCGACCGTCGAGGCGAACTGACGCTGTTCGGGCGTCGTCGCCGACTGGATCACGAGGGCCGGCGTGTCCGGGGCAAGGCCGCCGGCCTGGAGACGGCGCGTAATGGTCTCGAGGTTTTTCATGCCCATGTAGATGCACAGGGTGGCGTGGAGCCGGCCGTAGTCCTCCCAGCACACCGGGCTGTCGGCCTTCTTGGGATCGTCATGCCCGGTGAGGAGGACCACGGCGGAGGCGTGGGCGCGGTGGGTGAGGGGCACGCCGGCGGCGGCCGCAGCGCCGAGGGCGGAGGTTACTCCCGGAACCACCTCGTAGGGAATCCCGGCCGCCTGCAAGGCTTCGATTTCCTCGCCTCCGCGGCCAAACACAAACGGGTCGCCTCCCTTGAGCCGCACGACAGCCCGCCCGGCCAGCGCCAGTTGCACGAGGATGCTCTCGATGTCCCGTTGCGGGCAGCAGAACGCGCCGCCCTTCTTCCCGACGAAGAGCCGTTCGGCATCGGGTCGGGCAAGTGCCAGGATCGCCGGAGGAACGAGGTAGTCGTGGACAATCACCGGCGCGTTTCGGATCAGCCGGGTCGCCTTGACCGTGAGCAAATCGGGATCCCCAGGTCCCGCGCCCACCAGATAGACAGTGCCTGCCGCCAGGAAGGGCTCGGCCTCGTTGGTGCCCGTGGAGCAGGGACTTGCGCTTGAAGATGACATCTTGAGTAATGTTGGGTACTTTTAATCTTTACCTTTTATCCCGCGAGTGCAAGCCTTCTCCTTCCGATGCGCAAACCTTGCCTGCCATGCTCCTCCGACGCGTTGCCCCCGTCAGGGGCCCGGCGGGCTGCCATCGCCCCGCGAGGTGGCATCCGTGCGTCCGGCAATCCTTTTTGAGCATACGATGAGCACCACACCCAAAGAACTGGCGCGTTGGAACGCCGAACTGCGCGGCCAGTCGCCCCTTGAAATCGTCCGCTGGGCGGTGGCCCGCGCCGGCGGCCGCGCCGTGGTCTCGACCAATTTCCGCCCCTACGAGGCCGCCATCCTCCACCTTGCGGTGCAGGTGCAGCCGGACATCCCGGTGCTGTGGGTGGACCATGGATACAACCGCCCCGCCACCTACCGCCACGCCGAGGAACTCCGCGCCCGGCTCGGATTGAACCTGCAGCCGTACCTGCCGCGCCTCACGGCCGCACACCGCGACGCGATCCACGGGCCGATCCCGACGACGGAGGACGAGGCGGGACTGAAGCGCTTCAGCGCCCTGATGAAGCTCGAACCGTTTCAGCGCGGCATGCGCGAACTCGCGCCGACCGTGTGGATCACCGCGCTGCGCCAGGTGCAGAATCCGAACCGCGCCGGCCTCGACATCGTCTCGCCCGACACGAACTTCGGCACGCTCAAGGTCAGCCCGCTGTTCTACGCGACCGACGCCGACCTCGACGCCTACCTGGCGGCGCACAGCCTGCCCAACGAGTGGGACTACTTCGATCCGGCGAAGGCGGACGAGAAACGCGAGTGCGGCCTCCACGCCGCGTGGGGCCGGCAGGCAGTCCGGTCCTGAGCAACTCATCGCCAGCGAAAGCGTTCCTCTCTTCATGACGAGCTACCACCTTGATCACCTGCAGCACCTCGAGACCGAGGCGATCCACATCATGCGCGAAGTGGCGGGCGAGTTCGAGCGGCCCGCGCTCCTCTTTTCGGGCGGCAAGGACTCCATCTGTCTCCTGCGCCTGGCCGAGAAAGCCTTCCGCCCGGCCGAGATCCCGATGCCGCTGCTCAACGTCGACACCGGGCACCATTTTCCCGAGTTGAACGAGTTCCGCGACCGCCGCGCCGCGCAGCTCGGTGCCCGGCTGATCGTGCGGACGGTGGAGGACGCCATCAGCCGGGGGATCGCGCAACCGTCCCCCGGCGAGGTCAGCCGCAACCGCCTGCAGATCCCCACGCTCCTCGCCGCCATCGAGGAGTTTCGGTTCGATTGCTGCATCGGCGGCGCCCGGCGCGACGAGGAGAAGGCCCGCGCCAAGGAGCGGTTCTTCAGCTTCCGCGACAGTTTCGGCCAGTGGGACCCGAAGAACCAGCGGCCGGAAATCTGGAACCTTTACAACGGTCGCCTCAACCCGGGCGAAAACATGCGGGTCTTTCCGCTCAGCAACTGGACGGAGATGGACGTCTGGGAGTACATCCAACGCGAGAAGCTCGAGGTCCCGAGCATCTACTTCAGCCACCCGCGCCGGTGCGTCCGTCGTGGCGGGCAGTGGCTCCCGGCGAACGACCTCGTGCCGCCCCGGCCCAACGAGGAGGTGAGCGACCTCGTCGTGCGCGTGCGCACCATCGGCGACATCATCAGCACCGGGTGCGTCGAGTCGCCGGCCACCACGATCGAGGATATCATCGCGGAGATCGCCGCCGCCCGCGTCACCGAGCGGGGCTCCCGCGCCGACGACAAGGCCTCCGAAGCCGCCATGGAGGACCGCAAGAAAGCCGGCTATTTCTAGCCGGCTTTCTTGGAATCCGGGAGATTGAAGATGGAAGAAGGCAACACCGATTCGCCGATGAGGTTTGAGGATCTCGTAGCCTGGAGAGCGGCGCGGGAGCTGACGTCGCTGGTCTATCGTTTGTGCCGGAGCGAGCCGTGGTGCCGCGGCTTCGGACTCTGCGACCAGCTCCGCTCTGCGTCGGTGTCGATCATGAACAACATCGCGGAAGGTTGGGAGAGCCTGCATCCGGCGGAGAAGGTGCAGTTCTACAACATTGCTCGCTGCTCCTGTGGTGAAGTTCGGTCAATGTCCTATGTACTGATCGACAATCAATACGTGTCTGCCGACGAGCAGCGCGATTGCTACGATCGCTGCGTGCGCTGCGGAAAACTCGTCACCGGCCTGATGCGTTCGGCCGAGAAGCGGAAGTGATTTTTCATGGTCTCGACGCCTTCATCTCCCAACTCCCGTCCTCCTTCCCCCGGCGGCCCGGCGCTCCCGATCGACATCCTGCGCTTCAACACCTGCGGCAGTGTCGACGACGGCAAGTCCACGCTCATCGGCCGTCTGCTCTACGACTCCAAGTCGCTGATGGAGGATCAGATCGAGGCCCTGGAGCGCTCCGCCGACATCACCGGCGGCGGCCAGATCAATCTCGCCAACCTCACCGACGGCCTGCGCGCCGAGCGCGAGCAGGGCATCACCATCGACGTGGCCTACCGGTACTTCGCCACGCCGCGGCGCAAGTTCATCATCGCCGACACCCCGGGCCACGTGCAGTACACGCGCAACATGGTCACGGGGGCGTCGACCGCCAATCTGTCGATCATTCTCGTGGATGCCCGCGCCGGCGTGATCGAGCAGAGCCGCCGCCACACCGCGATCGCGTCGCTGCTGCGCATCCCGCACCTCGTGGTGGCGGTGAACAAGATGGACCTCGTCGGCTGGAGCGAGCAGCGCTTCCTCGAGATCCGCGCGCAGTTCGAGGAGTTCCTGCCGCGCCTCGACATCAAAGACGTGAAGTTCATCCCACTGAGTGCCCTCAACGGCGACAATGTGGTGGAGCCTTCGCGGCACACGCCGTGGTACTCGGGTCCGACCCTGCTCGGCCACCTCGAGAGCGTGCACATTGCGAGCGACTGGAATCTCAACGGCTTCCGCCTGCCGGTGCAGTGGGTCAACCGGCCCAACTCCCCGACGGATCCGCGGCTCCACGACTTTCGCGGCTACAGCGGCCAGATCGCCGGCGGCCTGGTGCGGCCGGGGCAGAAGGTTCTCGCCCTGCCGGCGGGGCTCATCACGACCGTGAAGGAGATCTGGACCTACGACGGACCGGTGGCGGAGGCGTTCTGCCCGCAGTCTGTCACGCTCGTGCTCGCCGACGACCTCGATGTGAGCCGCGGCAGCATGCTGATTGGCCTCGACCACCCGCCCGGGGCGGGCACGGACCTCCAGGCGAACGTCTGCTGGATGCACGCGCGTCCGCTGCAGGCGGGTCGGAAGTATCTCCTGAAACACACCACGCACACAGTGCAGGCCGTCGTCACGGACCTCGTGGGCCGCCTCAACCTCACGACCCTCGAGACCGAGGCCGCGCCGGCTGCGCTCGCGATGAACGACATCGGCGAGGTCCGCCTGCGCACCGCAAAGCCGCTGGTTTACGACGGCTACGCGACCAACCGGCTGACGGGCTCGTTCATCCTGATCGAGCAGGGGACCAACGCCACCGTGGCCGCCGGCATGCTGCAGCCGCCGCGCGAAACCGTGAAGCCGGAGAGCATGGACTACGTGATTTGAGGCGCGAATTGCGATGAAGGTTTCCGTCCAGGTCGATTATGCCTGCCGCGTGCTGGCGGAGCTCGCCCGGCTGCAC
>CAZDGC010000081.1:11885-32733 GCA_964504885.1 uncultured Opitutus sp. | reverse complement strand
CAGTACGCCTTTCGCGAAAATGCCACGGGCATTTTCGTTTAGCAGCCTGTCGAGCTGGCCCCCGCGCCTGCCGGCGCAGCCAGCGAGTGCCAAAGAATGTTGTCTTCTAAGTCCGACAGGCTTGCTAGCGTGCGAAGTGGATCGATCTTGGCCCGCATTGATCCCCATTCTCAACCCATGCCGCCGCCCCCGCGTTCACCCCTCCCCGGCCCCCTCCTCGTCGCGCTGGTCACCGCGCACCTGGCCCTCACCGGCCTGGCCGCCGCCCCGGCGGAACCGCCCCGCCCCGCGGCCGCCGCCCCAAGGCCCAACCTTGTCCTGATCGTCGCCGACGATCTCGGCTACGGCGAACCAGGCTGCTACGGCGGCCGCGAGATCCCCACGCCCCACCTCGATCGCCTCGCCGCCGAGGGGGTGCGCTTCACCAAGGGCTACGTCACCGCCTCCTACTGCGCCCCGTCGCGGGCCGGTCTCCTCACCGGCCGCTACCAGACCCGCTTCGGCTTCGAGGGCAACGCCACCGGCGCCCTCAACGCCGATCCCCGCATCGGCCTGCCGGCGACCCAGCGCACGATTGCGCACCGGCTGCGCGATTCCGGTTACGCCACCGGCCTCGTCGGCAAGTGGCACCTCGGCGGCACCGCGCCCTTCCACCCCCTGCGCCGCGGCTTCGACGAGTTTTTCGGCTTCCTCCACGAAGGCCACTATTACGTGCCGCCACCCTGGCAGCGGGTCGTCACCTGGTTGCGCCGCCCCGCGCTCCCCGACGGCGGCCGCGGCCGCTGGACCTCGCCTGACGGCCGCATCGTCTGGACCACCCACATGGGCAACAAGGAGCCCGACTACGACGCCGACAACCCCCTCCTGCGCAACAGCCAGCCGGAACACGAACCGGCCAACCTCACCGACGCCTTCACCCGCGAGGCCTGCGACTTCATCCAGCGCCACGCCGCGCAGCCGTTCTTCCTCTACCTCGCTTACAACGCCGTGCACAGTCCGCTCCAGGGCGCCGATGCCTACCTCGAACGGTTCCTGCACATTCCAGACATCCACCGCCGCATCTTCGCCGCAATGCTGGCCCAACTCGACGACGGCATCGGCGCCGTGCTCGCCCAACTCCACGCCCACGGCCTCGAACACAACACACTGGTCGTTTTCGTTTCCGACAACGGCGGCGCCACGCGTGAGCTCACCTCCAGCAACGGCCCGCTCCGCGGTGAAAAGGGCTCCCTCTTCGAAGGCGGCGTGCGCGTGCCTTTCCTCGCCCGCTGGCCGGCCCGGCTCCCGGCCGGCCGCGTGGTCGACACGCCCGTCATCTCCCTCGACCTCGCCGCCACGATCCTCCCGGCCGCCGGCCTTACACCGGAGCCCGGCGCCCTCGACGGCGCCGATCTCACTGCGCTCGTCGCTCAACCGCCGGCCGCGGAGCGCACGTTCTACTGGCGCATGGGCCCGCGGCGCGCTCTCCGCCACGGCGACTGGAAGCTCGTGCGCGACAGCGGCCGTGGCCAATCCGGCGCCTGGCTGCTGTTCAACCTCGCCACCGATCCCGGCGAAAAGACCGACCTCGCCGCCCGCGAACCCGCCCGCGTCGCCGAACTCGCCGCCCGCTGGGATCAGTGGAACGCCCAGCAAGCCACGCCGCTCTGGTAACTCCCCGTCTCCCCCTCTACCTTCTCCCCTTCTCTCCCTCTCTCCCCGACTCTCCCTCTGCGCAAGACATCCCTTCCACTCATGAACCTCCCTCGACTGCTCACCCCCACCTTCACCCTCACTCTCACCCTCACTTCCGCCTCCGCCGCCCTTGTCCCGGTGCCGCGGGAAATCACCCCCGAACGCCTGCCCGGCGCCAAACCGCGCAACGTCATCCTCATCCTCGTCGACGATCACCGTTACGATGCGATGAGCTTCCTCGGCCACCCGCTCGCCGAGACCCCGCACCTCGATTCCCTGGCGAGGAATGGCGTCCACGTGAAGAACGCCCTCGTCACGACCTCGCTCTGCTCCCCCAGCCGCGCCTCGATCCTCACCGGGCTCTACACCTTCCGCCACCGCGTCATCGACAACAACCGACCCATTCCCAAGGGCACCGTGTATTTCCCGCAGTACCTGCAGCAGGCCGGTTATGCCACGGGCTTCTTCGGCAAGTGGCACATGGGCGGCGAGGGCGACCAGCCGCAGCCGGGCTTCGACCGCTGGGTCAGCTTCCGCGGTCAGGGCGAGTACCTGCCGCCCAACCCCAATTATACCCTCAACGTCGACGGGCGCCGGGTGAAGCAGCAGGGCTACATCACCGACGAACTCACCGACTACGCCGTCGACTTCATCCGCCAGCAGGACCCCGCGAAGAAACCTTTCTTCATCTACCTGTCGCACAAGGCCGTCCACGCCAACTTCACCCCCGCCGCGCGCCACGAAGGCAAATTCGAACACAAGCCCTACCGCCGCCCCGCCTCCGAGGCCAACACCCCGGAAAACTACCACCTCAAGCCGCGCTGGCTGCGCGACCAGCGCAACTCCTGGCACGGCGTCGACTTTCCGTATCACAGCGAGCTGGACGTCGAGCGCTACTACAAGCGCTACTGCGAGACGCTCTGCGCCGTCGACGACAGCGTCGGCCGGCTCCTCGCCGAGCTGAAGCAAAAGGGCATCCATGACGACACCCTCATCCTCTACATGGGCGACAACGGCTTCATGTTCGGCGAACACGGGCTGATCGACAAACGCGTCGCCTACGAAACCTCCATCCGCGTGCCGATGCTGATGCAGTGCCCGTCGCTGTTCAAAGGTGGACAGACCCTCGAACAGGTGGTCGCCAACCTCGATGTCGGCCCGACGATCATGGAGGCGATGGGCCTCGCCCGCCCGCCGCACATGGACGGCCGGAGCTTCCTCCCGCTCGCCCAGGGCCGCCGCGTGCCGTGGCGTGAGAACTTCCTCTACGTCTATTACTGGGAGAAGAACTTCCCGCAGTCGCCGACGGTGTTCGCCCTGCGCGGCGAGCGCTTCAAGTACATCACGTATTATGGTCTCTGGGACGCCGACGAGCTCTACGATCTGCAGGCCGACCCCGGCGAAACGCGCAACCTCCTCTACGATCCGGCGCACCGCACCACCGCCCAGGCGATGGAGAAGCGGCTCTACGCCATGATGGAGGAACTGGGCGGCCTGGAGATCCCGCTCAACGCCCCGCTGGGCGGTTCGCAGAACAAGCGCCTCCGCAGCCGCGACGGCGACAAGGGCGCCGATTTCCCCGCCCCGCTCGTCGTGGATCAGCCCCTCAACACCAACGCGAAGTGACGGCGCGGGCGCGCCACCACCGTTTCACCACCTGGCGCTCCGGCGCCCTCCTGATTGTCGCCGCGGTGACGGTCGCCAATGTGATCCACACCGCCCGGAAGGCGCCACCGCCGCCCCTCGGCGTATCCGCCGCCGCGTTCGATCCGCTTACCTTTCACGAGGAGCGTTTCCGGGTGTTCCGCGCCCGGGCGGCCGCGCAGGGCGTCCGCGGCCCAATCGGCTACGTGGGCGACACCGCCGACGCCGACGACGACTACTATTACGCACAGTTCGCCCTCGTGCCGCTGGTGCTCGATTTGAACCCGGCGCCGCACGACTGGGCCGTGGCCAACCTGCGCACGACCACCCCGGCCGACCGTGTTCCGCCCGGCTGGCGCGTGGCCGCCGACTGCGGGGCGGGTGTGCTCCTGCTGCGAAAGGGTCCGCCATGAACGCCGCGGCGCTCGCCGCCATCGCCGCGGCCTGGGCGCTCGGCACGCTGGCCGCGGCCGCGTTGTGGCCGCGCTCCCGGCCGTGGCGGGACGAACTCGCCCTGCTCCTGCCGCTCGGGCTGGGCCTCGGCCTCGGGCTCACCAGCGCGTGCTTCTACGCCGCCTCGCTGCTTTCGACGTCCCCGGCCGGCCTCTCGGCCGCATTCGAACTCCTCCTCGCCACCGCTGCGCTGGTCCGCCTGGCGGGGCGGGACGCCCCGCCGGCGGCGGACCCGTCGCCGCCTCCCTCCGCTCCCGCCGCCCGCGGGCTCACCGCCCTGCTGGCCACCCTGCTCGCCCAGGCCGGAGTCGTCGCGCTCGTCGCGACGGTGCGTGCGTATCACGCTGAGCCCTACAGCAACTCCGACGGCTGGACCATCTGGGGGATGCACGCCCGCTTCCTGTTCCGCGGCGGCCCCGACTGGCCCGCCCTGCTCCAGGAACCGCGGCTGGGTTGGACGCATCTCGACTATCCCCTGCTGGTGCCGGCCAGCGTCGCCCGCGCCTGGGCGTGGGCCGGCAGCGACGCCCCCGCGGTCGCCGGACTGGTCTCCACCCTGTTCGGCGTCGCCACCGCCGGCCTGCTCGTCGCCGCCCTCCTCCGCCTGCGCCCGGCGCCGATCGCCCTGGCGGCCGGCCTCCTGCTCGTCGGCACGCCGTTTTTCGTCACCTTCACCTCGAACCAGCACGCCGACATCCCGGTGGGATTCTTCCTGCTCGCGACCCTCGCGCTGCTCGCCCTCCCGGCTCGCGGTCCGCGCGACACCGGCCGCTGGGCGCTGGCCGGCCTCATGGCCGGCCGCGCCGCGGGCACCAAGAACGAAGGACTCCTGTTCCTGGTGACGTTGGCCGCCGTGGTACTGCCGTGGGAGTGGCTTCGCGGCTCCCGCCGCCACGCCGGAGCCCTGCTCGCCGGCGCCGCCACCGCCCTGCTGCCCCTGCTCCACTTCAAGTTCGCCCTCGCGCCGGCCAACGACCTCGTCTCCAGCCAGCCGTGGGACCGCTGGACGCAGCTCTTCGACGGCTCCCGTCACGCGCTCCTGCTCTCAACCCTGGCGCGCGACCTGCCGCGCTTCGGCGAGTGGATCCTTCCTCCGTTCCTTGCGCTGCTCCTGCCGCTGCTGCTCCCCGGCGTCCGCCGGCTCCACCGCGGCGAGGTCTTCGCCGGGCTCGTGCCCGCGTTCCTGCTCGCCGGGTTCCTCGGCGTGTATCTGGTGACCCCCTACGAGCTCGCCTCGCACCTCGACTCCTCGCTGGTCCGGCTGCTGCTCCAGCTCTGGCCCGCCGCCCTGCTCTTCTGGGGCCTCGCCGTTCCCCGCGAACCGCCCGTCGTCGCCGGCGCGGCCGTGCCCGCTCCCTCCCCCGCGCCCTCGCGCCGCCGGACTGCGCTCGCCGGCCTGGCGCTCACCAACGCCGTCGCGGCCGCCGTGACACTCGCCCTGCTGGGGCGCCAGCCCGCCGCCAACGAGCTCGGCCGCGGGCGCGTGGAGGGTGCGACCATCCGTGTGCTGCTCGCCGAGGGCTGGTTTGGGCGGGAGCAGCACGGGGCCGACACCTGGGCCTGGAGCCGGGGGCCCGCCACCGTGCTGCTGCACGCCGACGGCGCGGTGGGGCGCCCGGTCACCCTGCGGGTCACGCTGCGGGCGCTCGGCCCGCGCCTGGTCACCGCCCGGGTCGGTGATCGCGTGGTCTGGCGCGGCGCCGTCGGCGAGGCCCACGCGGAACAGGCGATTTCCGGTCTCGTGCTTTCCGCCGCACCGCTGCGGGTCTGGTTCGACACGGACGCCCCGGGTGTGCCGGAATCAGCCGCGCCCGGAGCCCGCGCCCTGACCTATGCCCTCTACAACCCCCGCGTCGACTAACCCGGCTCTGCGGAACCGGACGGCGTCGCGCGTCGGGTGCGGGCTCGCCCTCCTTGCGCTGGCCGGTTACGCGTGGTTCCTGGCCGCGCACCTGACGGTCGTCGCGGGCGGCTCGGACTCCTCGGGCTACCTCAACAGCGCGCGGCTGCTCGCCTCCGGCCGGCTCCACGGAGAACTCCGCGTGCCGGCCGAATTCGGCCCGGTCACCACGGAGACGCGCGCGCACTTCACGCCGGCCGGCTTCAATCATTTCCCGGACCGGCCGCATCTCGCGCCGGTGTACCCGACGGGCTTTCCGCTCCATCTCGCCCTGGCCGCCCGCCTGTTCGGCTGGGAAGCGGGACCGTTTCTGCTGCAACTCGGCGCCGCCCTCGCCGCGGTGTGGCTGTGTTACCGGGTGGGCCTCGGGTTCGGGCTGTCGCGTCCGCTGGCCGCCGCCGGGGCCGCGATTCTGGCGGTGTTTCCCGTCTTCCTCTTCACGTCGATCCAGACGTTGAGCGACACGCTCGCCACGACCTGGACGCTCGCGGCGCTCGGGGCCGGGTTGCGCGGGCGCCGCTCGGCCATCTGGGCCGCCGCGTGCGGGCTCGCCTTCGCCGTCGCCGTGCTGGTACGGCCCACCAACGTCCTGCTCGCCCCGGCCCTGCTGGCGCTGCTCGGCGCGGACTGGCGGCGGCTCGGGGCGTTTGTCGCGGCGGGCGCGCCCGGCGCCGCCTGGCTGCTGGTCTACAACCACCGGCTTTATGGCGGCGCGCTGCACTCCGGCTACGGCAACATCTACGCCGACTTTGCCCTGGGCTACGCCGGGCCGACCGCCCTGCATTACGCCCTCTGGCTGGCGCGGCTCCTGCCGGCGGTGCTGCTGGTGCTGCCGTTGGCGGCGCTCCTCCGCCCGACCGGCCCGCGGCGCGACGTGCTCGTGCTGGCGCTGGCGGCGGTGCCCGGCTTCACGCTGTATCTGTTCTACGGCATCACGCACGAGGCCTGGTGGTGCCTGCGCTTTGTTTTGCCCGCTTTGCCCGCCCTGATCCTCCTGGGCCTGCTCGGCGTCGAGTCCCTGGCGCGCGGTCCCGCGGCGCGGTGGTCCCGGGCGTTTCGGCCGGCGATGGCGGCCGTCCTCAGCGTCTGGGCGGCAGGCAGCTCGGCGTACTGGATGCGGGCGCTGCATGTGCTCTACGTGCCCACCTACGAACGCGTCTACGCCGACGCCGCCCGCGAACTGCGCGCCCGGGCTCCCGCCGGCGCCGTCGTCATCTGCTCCCTCACCAGCGGCAGTGTTTACTATTACACCGATCTCCCGGTGCTGAATTTCGACTTTCTCCCCGAGGGCGGCTTCGCCCCCTACGCCGCGCGCGCGCGCGCCGCCGGCCGTCCATTCTTTGCGCTGCTCTTCAACACCGAGGAGAACACCGCCCTGCGCCAGCGCTGCCCGGGGCCGTGGACGCGCGTGGCGACGATCGGCAACATCGGCCTCTGGAAACTGCCATGAGCCCGCCCGCCGGACGCTGGTTCCCCGCCCTGGCGCTGCTCGTGCTCGCCGGTTACGCCTGGTTTCTCGGCCGGCACCTGGAGGTGGTCGCGGCGGGGGCCGACTCCTCCGGCTACCTGAACAGCGCACGGCTGCTCGCGGCGGGCGAGTTGCACACCCCGTTGCGCGTCCCGCCCGAGTTCGGTCCGGTCACCGCCGCCAACCTCGGGCACTTCATGCCCGGCGGCTTCCGGCCCGCTCCCGACTCGTTGGATCTCGTGCCCACCTACCCGACCGGCCTGCCGCTGCATTTTGCCGCCGGCGCCCGGCTCTTCGGGTGGACCGCGGGACCCTTCGTGGCGCAACTCCTCGCCGCAGTCGGCGCGGTCTGGCTGTGTTACCTCACGGCGCGCCGGCTCGGGCTCGGGCCGTCCCTCGCCGCGGCCGCCGCCGCGCTCCTCGCGGCTTGCCCGGTCTTCCTCTTCACCTCGCTGCAGGCGCTGAGCGACACCCTCGCCACGACGTGGTCTCTCGCCACGGTGTACTGCGCGCTGCGTGCCCGCGCCGGACCGCGCTGGGCCGTCGCCGCCGGGTTCGCCTTCGCCGCCGGTGTGCTGGTGCGGCCCACCAACGCGGTCCTGCTGCCGGCGATACTCGTGCTGCTGGGCCGCGACCCGCGCCGGCTCGGTCTCCTCGTGCTCGGCGGTCTGCCGGGCGCCGCCTGGCTGCTGGCGTACAACCACCTTCAATACGGCGGCGCCCTGCGCACCGGCTACGGCGACGGCTTCGAGGCGTTCGCGTGGGACCTGGGGCCGCGCACGGCGTGGCATTTCGCGCAATGGCTCGCGGCGTTCCTGCCGCCGGTCGCGCTCCTGCTGCCGTTCCTCGCGGGGCGGACCTCCGCGGCGGCGCGGCCGGTCGTGCTCGCGCTGGGCCTCGCCGTCGCCGCCAATTTCGGCGTCTACCTGTTCTACGACGTCTCGCACGACGTCTGGTGGTGCCTGCGCTTCATCCTGCCCGGCGTGGCGGCGCTCATCCTGCTCGCGCTGCTTGGCACGGAGGGGCTCGCCGCCGGGCCGGGCGCGCGCTGGCCGCGGGCCTTCCGCCCGGTCGCGGCCGCCGTGCTGATCGGCTGGGCGGCGGCCAACTCGTGGTACTGGACGCGAAGCCTGCACATCCTGCTCGTGCCCACCTACGAACGCGCCTACGGCGAGGCCGCCCGCCTGGTGCGCGAGCACGTGCCGGCGCGCGGAGTCGTCCTCTGCTCCGACTTCAGCGGCACCGTGTATTTCTACACGCCGCTGCCGACCTTGATCTGGGATCCTCTCTCCCCGGAGGATTTCGCGCGTTACGCCGGACTCGCCCGCGCCTCCGGGATCCCGCTGTTCGCCCTGCTTTTCGACCGAGACGAGGCGGAGATTCTCCGGCAGCGCTGCCCGGGCGACTGGACCCGCGTCGCCACGGCGGGCGAGGTCGCCCTCTGGGGGCTGCGCTGAGCCCCGCCGGCGCTACCATCGTCCCGCTACCCCTGCATCCGGTCCGCCGCGGCCGCCTCGCGCGCGAGGCGCCGCTCCCAGTACCACGTGTAGAAGACCGGGACGGAGAAGAGCGACACCAGATCAAAGAACATTCCCCCCACCACCGGCAGCACCATCGGCTGCATCAGTTCGGAGCCCCGGCCCGTCGACCAGAGCACCGGAATCAGCGAAAGCAGCGTGGTGGCGTTGGTCATAATCGCGGGGCGCCGCCGCCGCAGGCCGGCGAGAAAGACGCGGCGATGGACCTCGGCGAGGGTGCCGGGATGGGTCCGGAACTGCTCCTGCAGGTAGGTGCCGAGCAGGATGCCGTCGTTGAACATCACCCCGAGCAGCACGAGAAACCCCACCACGACCGCGGTGGTCATCTCGGCCCCCCACAGCCAGACGAGAAAGAAGCCGCCCGCCGTCGTCACCGTCGCGTTGCACAGCAGGATGATGGCGGTGATGAGCCAGGAACGGGTGCCGACGTAAATCAGCACCACCATGACCAGCATCGAGGCCGCGATGATCCCGCGCAGGGTTTCATCCGCCTTCAGCTTCTGCTCGTAGCGGCCAACCCAGCGGTAGGTCGCGCCCGGCGGCAACTCGAGGCGGCCGTCCTGCAGCGCCGCCCGCAGGCGGGCGTCGGCGTCGCGCACGACCTCGACCTCGCCGCGACCGCGGGCGTTGAGCAACACGTACTGGGTGCGTTTGCCGCCCTCAGAGCGGATCGCCATCGGCCCGACCGTGTAGGTCAGGGCCGATTCGGCCGGCCGTTCCCCGGCCAGCCGTATCCGTCCGTCGGCGACGGCTTCCGCCACCGCGCGGGGCATCTCCCCGCCGGCCGGCACCGTCAGCTCCGCCTGCCGCGGCCCCAGGGGCGTGAAGTTGCGCTGCGCGGCCAGCGGCAGGCGCGCCAGCAGCGCTTCCGCCGGCCGCTCGGCGTCCACACCGGTAAATTCCAGCGTGTGCACCGCAGGTCGGGCCAGCAGGCTGGCGAGGGGAATGCCGGGCTCTCCCTCGCCCGCGGGGACGCGGAGCTGGGCAAACTCGTCGGCATCATCCCGGCGCTCGCGCAGGTACCGGATTCGCACCGGGTAACGCAGGGTACCCTCCACCGAGGTGGTCACCGCCATGCCGCCCCAGGCGCTCTCCACCGCCCGCATCACCTGCTCGTTGGTCAGCCCGAAGCGCGCCAGGCGCCCGGGATCGAGCCGCACCTCCGCATAAGGCTTCCCGCCTTCGCGCTGCATCTGCACATCGGCCGCACCCGGCGTGGGCTGGATGATCTTTTCCGCCGCCTCGGCGAAACGCTCGAGCGCGTCGGTGTCGTCGCCCAGCACCTGCAGTGCGATCAGGCTGCGGATGCCGGTCGAAAGCATGACCACCCGGGTCTCGATGGGCTGCAGCCAGCTCGGCGCGACGCCGGGGATGTCGCTGATCCCGGCCAGCGTGGCGCGCACCTCGTCCAGGGTGCGCGGGCGGCGCTCGACCGTGCCGTCGGATCGCGGGATCTCCTGCACCGGCCAGTCGCGGTAAGGCTTCAGCAGCACCACCGTCTCGATCATGCCGAGCGGGGCCGGATCCAGCGCGGTCTCGGCGCGGCCGAGCTTGCCCATCACGCTGGCCACCTCCGGCACCGACTCAATCAGGCGGTTCTGCATCTGCATCACGCGCTGGGTCTCGCCCAGGCCACCGGTGGCCGGAAGCGACGGCATGAAGAGCAGCGAGCCTTCGTCGAGCGGCGGCAGGAAACTCGCCCCGACCCCGGGAAACCAACGCGTCAGCGCATGATCGAGGCGCGTGGCGGCAAGGTCGGCCCCGGCGAGGGAGAACCCCTGCCGCAGCGGCCAGCTCAACGTCGCCCACCCCGCCCCCAGCAGGTAACCCCCGATCGCCAGGGCGGAAATCGCCGCCGTGAAAGCGACCTTGTGCCGCTGGATGCGACGGTACGCCCACTCGTACGCCACGTGGATCGCGCGGCTCATCGGGTTCTCCTCGTAATTGACCAGTCGCTCGCGACCGAGCCGCCAGACCGCGGAACCCACCAGCGCCGCAAACAGCGGCGCAAACAGCCAGCCCGGCACGGTGATCGCCCAGCGCCCGTACTCCATCGGCAGCGACCACCCGTCGCGCACGAACCAGCCAAAGCCCGCGCCGGCCGCCAGCCCGGTGAGCGCCAGGAGCAGCGGCCGCCGCAGGTGCCAGGGCGGCAGCAACAGGCGGCAGAGCACCGGTACCAGCAGCGTGCCGCAGAGCACTGCCCCGCTGATCGCCAGCGACTTCGTCAGCGCCAGCGGCTCGAACAACCGCCCCGCCTGATCCGTCAGCGCGAAGATGGGGAGAAAGCCGATCACCGTCGTCGCCGCCGAGGTGAGCAGCGGCCGCGCCACCTCCTGCGCCGCCCGCACCACGGTGTCGGTGATCTCCGGGTCGAACGGCGACCCCGGCATCGTCCGCCCCTCGCGCCGGCACTTCGCCTGCAAGTCCACGAGGTGTTGCGTGATGTTCTCGGTCATGATGATGCCGAAATCCACCATCACACCGATGGCGATCGCGATGCCGGCGAGGCTCATGAGATTCGCCCCGACTCCCGCGCCGTACATGATCAGGAACGTGAACAGCATGCCGAGCGGCAGACTCACCGCCACGGCCAGGCTGGCGCGCGCGTGCAGGAGGAACGTCACCACCACGATCACCGTCGTAATCACCGCCTCGATCAGGGTGTCGGTGACCGTCGCCGTCGTCTCGCGGATGAGCGGCGAACGATCGTAGAATGGCACCGCGCTCAACTGCTCGCGGGCCAGCGCCGGGCCGAGATCGACGAGGCGGCGCTTGACCGCGTTGATCACCGTCATCGGATCCTCGCGCACCCGCAGCCCGATGATGGCCCCCACGTGCTCCTGGTAGCCGTCCGCCAGCAGACCCTGGCGGAACTGGCCGCCGAGCCGCACGTCGGCGACGTCGCCCAACCGCAGGCCCGCGCCCTTCCGGCGATCGCCGCGGAGGATGAGGTTTTCCACGTCGGCCACGGAACGGACGAACCCGACACCCCGGATCATGGTTTCGACGCCACTCTGCTCGACACTCATCGCCCCGATGTCGCGCCCGGCCTGCCGCACCGCCCTCATCAGCCACTCGAGGTTCAGCCCCTGCTCCTCGAGACGCTCCGGATTGACGTCGATCTGGTACTCCCGCACCACGCCGCCCGCCGGCGCCACTTCCGCCACCCCGGGCACCGCGCGCAGGGCGGGCACGACCACCTGATCGAGCACATACCGTTTCCGCTCCACGTCGGGCGGCCCCTGCAGCGTGAAGGCGTACACCTGCCCCATCGCCGTCGCGTCGGGCCCGAGCCGCGGATAAACCCCGGCCGGCAGCAGGCCCTGCAGTTGGGCCAGCCGCTCCAGCACCCGGGTGCGGCACTCGTAAAGGTCGCGCCGCTCCGCAAAGATGACGTACACATAACCCGCCCCGTAGAGCGACAGGCCCCGCACTGTCTCCACGCCGGGCAGCCCCTGCAGCTCGCGCGCGAGCCGCGCGGTCACCTGGGCGTCGACATCATGCGGACTCTGCCCCGGCCATTCCGCCCAGACGATGACCTGATTGTCGCTCAGATCGGGGATCGCATCGACCGGCACATGCCGCCAGGCCCAGAATCCGGCCGTCGCCAGCGCGAACGCGGCCGCCAGGGTCAGGAAGGCATTGCGGATGGCAAAGGAGAGCATCGAGCGGATTAATGGTTGTGTCCCGTTGTCGTGGATACCGCGCCGGTCGGGAACAGCAGGCTCGGCGTGCCGGCGAGCTGCGCCTGGCTGTCGATCAGGAAGGCCCCTTGCGTGGCGACCTCGTCGCCCGCCCGCAGCCCCGCGCGCACCGCATAAACGTCGTTGCCCGCCTCGTCCTCGAGGCGGGGCCCGAGCGCCAGGGTGACCAGTTCGAAGCGCAGCCGGCCGTCGCGCTGCCGCTCCGCCACCCGCCAGGCGACGTGGCGCACGCCGGTCGAGAGCACCGCGGCCTTGGGCACCAACGGGAAACTCCCCCAGGTCTCGCGCCGCTCCGGATCCGCGGCGTCCAGTCCGGGGCCGAGCACACTCTCGATTCGCACGCGGACCAGACTGCCCGGCAGCAGGCGATCCCCGACCTCCTCCAGATGCAGATGCACCTCGCGTGAGCGCCGATCGGGCTGCAGCTCCGGCGCGATCCAGTCAACCGCCGCCACCACCTCCGGCAGCTCGCCCCGGTCATCCGTGGCCAGCCGCACCGGCTGCCCGATCCGGAGCCGAGGGGCATGGAGCTCCGGCACCGCGATCACCGCCCGGAGGGCCGCCGGGCGGCCGAGGCGGAGCAGCACGCTGTCGGCCCTCAGCTCCTGCCCCACCTGCGGCAAGGCAGCGTCCTCGCCAGCCACCGGCGCCCGGGCGTCGCCCAAGCCCATCCCAAGAATCACGCGCCCGTCAAACGGGCTTCGCACCGTGATCGTGTCCAGCGGCGCGCCCCCCGCCAGCAGTCCGTCGGCCACGGGGCGAAGGTTCCAGCGGGCGAGCCGCTCCGCGAGCGCTCGCGCCGTCGGTGCGTCGCCGAGGCGCACAGCCGCGGCGAGGTCCGCCTGCACGGCATAGGCTTCGGGGCTGTAAAGGTCGACGATTGGGTCGCCGGCCGCCACCTGCACACCGGCGTGCCGCGCCGCCTCATAGCGCCGCACGATGCGACCGGCCACCCGCGGCACGACGATTTGCACGCGCCGATCGTCGTAGCGCACGGTCCCGTAGGCGTGGCTCACGGCGCGCGCCGGTCCCTCGGTGACCACCGCGGTCCGGATCTCCATCCGGCGCTGTTGCTCCAAGGTGAGCTCTCCGGCGGTCACGCGGGCCATCTTCATGCCGCACACCGGGCAATCGCCGGGACGTGCACCGATGAAACACATCATCGGGCAGGCCCACCGACCAGCGTCGCCCGCGGCCGCCGCGGCCGTCGCGCCGGCCGGCAGAAACAGCAGGCGCTCCGGCAGTAGAGCCACCAGCCCGGCGCCCAGCGCCAGACCGGCGACGGCGGTGATCGGGAGGGAAAGGCGCATGCGGTCGTCAGCGCCGGATGACCTCGTTGCGCAGGTAATGGGGACCGTAGCGCTCGGGGTCGGCCTTGAATTTCGGCGGGCACATCCGGCATCCAAAGCCGATCGTCTGCCCCTGGTACTGGGCCGTGGGCAACCTGGGATCGACGTCCATGCCACAGATGGCGCAGACGGTATTCACCGGCCGGCCGCCGGTCGCAGGGGCCGCGGTGTCGGTTCGCGGACCGGGATCGACTGGGGAGGTGGCGGGCTTGGCCGCGACAGGAGACGCGCCGCCGGCACTCGGAGGCGCCGGGTGCACGGGTGCGTTCGCGACGCGCGGCGCCCGATCGTTTCCGCTGACGGCGTGCCCCTCGTGCCCGGCATGGGGGCGATACAGGGCCGCGCGAGTCACGAGGGCGATGAGCGCCCCACCCACAAAAGTGGCGATCAAGAGGAGGAGATGGCGGGTCATGACGAAGGGCGGAACCCGGAGCCACCACGGCGCGGGAACCATCCACCTCTAACCCCGTAAGTGAAATTTCCCTCGCCGAAGTCCTGGGGATTTCTACCCATGAGCCACCCGCCACAACCGGTGCAGCTATTCCCGCAAACAACGCGCAGACGGCGCGATCATAAAGTCCTATGCTGGAGTGGCCCTGTGCACGTCCTTCCGGGAGGCGCACTGTTCCGTTTCCCGATGCGTCTCCTCCCTCCCGCTTTCCGTTGTCCGGTTTCCCTGTGGGAGCGCCTTCGTCCCGGCCTCTGCCTCATCGGGATGGTCCCACTACTCTGGGCGGCGGAACCGGTGAAGGTAAGAATCGGTCTCGAGGTCAACTCGCCGCCGCTGTCGTATGAGGACGAGCACGGAAAGCTCGTCGGATTCACGGTTGAGTTGCTGCGCGAAGCGGCCCGCGATCCCGCCATTCAGCTCGAGTTCATCCCGGGCTATTGGTCGCAGTTGACCCGCTGGTTCGAGGACGGCGAGATCGACGCGCTGGCCAATGTCGTCATGACAGGCCCGCGGCGCGCCCAGATGGACTTCTCCATCAGCCACGCCACCCTTCGCGGCACTGCCTACACCCGCCCCGATCGGCCGCCGGTATCCCGGGCGGAGGATCTGGCCGGTCGCCGGATCGCCCTGCTGGCCGGGAGCGTGGCGCTCGGCCACGCGGAGCGCCACGGGGGCTGGGGAGGCACACTCGTGCCCAAGGAATCATTCCACCAGCTCCTCGGCTCGATCGCGGACGGGGAGTGTGACGTGGGCCTGATGCTGCGACCGCTGACCCTCGAGATGCCGGATGACTTCGGACTCCGCCGCCAATTGGTTGACGACGTGATTTTCCGCCATCACGTGGCGGTGCGGCGGGGCGATCGCGACCGACTCGAACGGATCAACGAAGCGCTGGCCGCCGTGCGGCAGAGCCCGGCCTTCGATCGCCTCTACACCCGCTGGATCGGCCCCACCGAACCACGCCCGATCCGCCTCAACGACCTCCGACCCTATGCCACCCCGGTCCTGGTTGGCCTTCTCACCCTCGGGGTGATCTTCGCCTGGCAGCGACGGTTGAACCGGACCCTCGCCGCCCACGCCGCCGCCGTCGACGCCAGCGAGGAGAAATACCGGCTCGTCGTCCAAAACGCCCACGAGGGCATTCTGCTCCTGCAGGACGGCGTGTTCCGGTTTGCCAATGCCACCGCGGTCCGGTTGCTCGGTCGACCCGAGACCGAAATCCTCGACCGGCCCTACCTCGACTTCGTGGTGCCCCGGCTCCACGACGAAGTCCGGCGCGATCAAGCGCGCCTGCTCGCCGGCGAGATCCCCCAGGTCTGCCGCGAACACCTGATCACCCGTCCGGACGGCTCCCTGGTGTGGGTTGAAGTCACCGGCGTCCGCATCGTCTGGAATCAACGCCCCGCCGTCCTCGCCTTCGCCCAGGATGTCACCCTCGCACGCCGGGCCGAACACGAACGCCGTGAAGCCGAGTCCCGCCTCCGCGAATCGCTGCACGAAAAGGAGGCGTTGCTCAAGGAGGTCCACCATCGGGTGAAGAACAACCTGCAGGTGGTCACCAGCCTGCTGCGCCTGGAGTCCGCCCGCCAGGCCGAAAACGGGACGCGCCACGTGCTGCAGGAGATGATCGCCCGCATCCGGGCAATGGCCCTGTTGCACGAAACCCTCTATCGCTCCGGTCATTTCGGATTGATCGACCTCTCGGTCTACCTCGGGCAACTGGTCACCCAAGCCCTGCGCGGCGTGGAGGGCCGCTCCGGCCGCATCGCCCTGCAGTCCGAATTCGCCCCGGTACACCTCGAAATCGACCGCGCCATTCCTTGCGGCTTGATCGTGAACGAACTCGTCACCAACGCCCTGAAACACGCCTTCCCCGGCGGCCGCACCGGCACCATCCGCGTCCGCCTCGTGCCGGACGACGGGAAGGACCAACTCCGGCTCGAGGTCTGCGACGACGGCGTCGGCCTCCCGCCCAACCTGGAGGCACGGCGCGACCAATCGCTCGGGCTGCGGCTCGTTTCGGATCTGGCGCGACAGATCGACGGCGAATTCCGCGTCCTGCCCGGCCCCTGCTTCCAGGTGACCTTTCCTCCTCCTCGCTCCGTTTCGCCTGCCTGATCCATGTCCCCCCCCCGCATCCTCATCGTCGAAGACGAATCGGTCGTCACCCTCGATCTCCGTCATCAACTGCAGACTCTCGGCTACGAGGTTGCCGGCGAAACCCGTTTCGCCGAGGAAGCGGTGAGCCTGGCGGAGACGGTGCGACCGAGCCTGGTGCTGATGGATATCCACCTCGCCGGCGCGATGGACGGCATCGAGGCCGCCAAACTCCTCCGTTCCCGCTGCCAGCTCCCGGTCATCTTCCTCACGGCATTTGCCGGCGACGCCGTGGTCGACCGCGCCAAGGACGCCCAGCCCTACGGCTACGTCGTCAAACCGTTCGACGAACCCGAACTGCGCACGGTGATTGAGATCGCGCTGCACCGGCACGCCGCCGAACTCCGCCAGCGCGCCGCCGACGAGGAACTCGCTGCGGTCATCCAAACCAGCCTCGACGGTTACTGCGTGCTCACCCCGGAAGGCCGTATCCTCGAGCTCAACGAAGCCGGCTGCCGCATGCTTGACTACCCGCGCGAGGAACTGGTGGGGCGCACGATCGACGAACTGATGGCGACCGCCTCGCCCGCAGAGGCCGCCGCCACCCGCGATCGCATCCAACAGACCGGGGCCGCCCGGCTGGAACGTAAGTACCGCAGCCGCCGGGGACAGGTGATCGATCTCGAAATCAGCGCCACCTTCCGGCCGACCGACGGCGGACGGATCATCGCCTTCTTCCGCGACATCACCGAGCGCAAGCGCGCGGACGCCATCCTGGGGGCCCGGCTGCGGCTGAGTGAGTTTGCCGCGACACACGCCCTCGAGGAATTGCTCACCAAAACCGTCGACGAGGCCGAAACCGTCTCGGGAAGCAGCATCGGATTCTTCCACTTTGTCGACGCCGATCAGAACACCATCCGCCTGCAGACCTGGTCCACCCATACGCTCGCCCACATGTGCACCGCCGAGGGTAAGGGCCAGCACTATCCCATCGCCAAAGCCGGGGTGTGGGCCGACAGCCTCCGCCTGGCCCGGCCCGTCGTGCACAACGACTACGCGACACTTGCCCACCGCCGCAGCCTGCCCGAGGGCCATGCCCCCGTCATCCGCGAGCTCGTCGTCCCCATTCTCCGCGAGGACCGGGTCGTCGCCATCCTGGGCGTCGGTAACAAGCCCACGAACTACCTCGAACAGGATGTCGAGGCCGTTTCCCAACTGGCCAATCTGAGCTGGGACATCATCGCCCGCAAGAGGGCCGACTTCGCTTTGCAGGAAAGCCATGCCCACCTGCGTCGCGCCCAGGACGTCGCGCGACTGGGCTCCTACACCTTCGATGTCGCCACCGGCACCTGGACCGCATCGGCGCAACTGGACGCTCTCTTCGGCATCGATGACAGCTACCCCCACACCATTGCTGGTTGGGTGGAGATCGTCGATCCCGACCAGCGTCAGGAGATGCAGGATTATTTCGCGCGCCACGTCCTCGGCGGCCGCAATCGTTTCGACAAGGAATACCGGATCGTGCGGCGCTCCGACGGCCAGACCCGCTGGGTCAGCGGCCTCGGCGAACTCGAATTCGACGCGGCCGGCCGGCCAGTCCGCATGGTCGGCACCATCCAGGACGTGACCGAGCGCCGCCACCTCGAGGAGCAACTGCGCCAGGCCCAGAAGATGGAGGTGGTGGGGCAGCTCGCCGGCGGAGTCGCCCACGACTTCAACAACATCCTCACCGCCATCACCCTGAACCTCGAGCTGATGCGGCTGACCCCGCTCCCGACCGAGGCGCGGACCTCCATCGTCGAACTCGAGGGGCTCTCCCGGCGCGCCGCGCGCCTGACCCAACAGCTCCTGATGTTCGCCCGCCGCAAGGCCATGCAACTGGCGACACTCGACGTCAACGCCACCCTGGCCGGGCTCGTGAAGATGCTGCGCCGCCTGCTCGGCGAACACATCACGCTCACCCACGTCCCCAGCCCCTCCCCGCTCTGGGTCGAGGCCGACGCCGCGATGCTGGATCAGGCCGTGATGAACCTCTGCATCAACGCCCGCGACGCCATGCCCGGCGGCGGCCAACTCACCCTGGCGGCGGAGCGAATCGTCCTCGACGAGGCGAAGGCCGCCGCCCTCCCCGACGCGCGCCCGGGCGAGTTCGTGCGTATCTCGGTCTCGGATACCGGCACGGGAATTCCTCCCGAGGTGCTGGCCCACCTGTTCGAGCCGTTCTACACCACCAAGGAAATCGGCCGGGGCACCGGCCTCGGCCTCGCCTCGGTCCACGGCGTCGTCCACCAGCAACAGGGCTGGATCAACGTCGAGACCGTCGTCAACCGCGGCACCACCTTTCGCATTTTCCTGCCGTGGTCGTCCCGGGCCACCGCCCGGTCGGCGCCCCCCCCCGCCGAGACCACCCTGCCGCGCGGCCGCGAAACCGTCCTGCTGGTGGAGGACGAGATAATCGTGCGGCAGGTCAGCGTCATCGCCCTGCGCGGCCTCGGCTATCAGGTGTACGCCGCCGCCGATGGCGCCGAGGCCCTGCGGGTGTGGGAGGAGCACCGGGGCAAATTCGATCTGCTGCTCTCCGACATGGTGATGCCCGGAGGCATGACCGGCCTGCAACTGGCCCAGGCGCTCCGGGAGCGAAAACCGGATCTGAAGGTGCTCCTCGTCAGCGGCTACAGCACGGAAATCGTCCAGGCCGAGACCCTCCTGGCCCAGGGCATTCACTTCCTGCCGAAACCCTTCGAGTCGCGGCAACTCGCGCAGACCGTCCGCCGCTGCCTGGAGCAACCGGTGCCGTAACGGTCGCCCGCCCCCCCACGCTCCGGCCCCCTGCCTCCGTGTTCGCGGATCTCATTCACAACCTGGCGCTGCTGGTCGCGCTGAGTGTGATCTCGAGCTTCCTGGTCAAACACTGGCCGGCGCACACCCGCACGGGCGCCTTGTTGCAGGGTTCGCTGTTCGGAGCCGCCGCCGTGATCGGCATGATGCGACCCCTCGTGCTCGGCCCCGGCCTCATCTTCGATGGCCGCTCGATCGTGGTGAGCCTCTGCGCCTACTTCTTCGGGCCGTGGTCCGCCGCACCTGCCCTGCTCGGCCCCGCCCTTTATCGGCTTCACCTCGGCGGCTCCGGCGCCTTCATGGGCGTGCTCGTCATCCTCAGCTCGGTGACCATCGGGCTCGTCGCCCACCGCTGGCGCCCGCCCACCGACGGCCCCGTCCCTGCCTTGCGACTCTATGGCCTCGGGGTGGTGGTGCATCTCGTCATGGTGCTGCTGATCGCCACTCTCCCCGCCGGCCTGGCCTGGCCAACCTTCCAGAAGGTCGGCCCCGCCATCCTGATCGTCTACCCGCTGGCGACGGTGCTCGCCGGGCAAATCCTCGCCGATCGCGAGGCGCTCCGCGCCAGCGAGGCGCGCTTCCGCAGCCTCTTCGAAAACAACCACGCCGTCATGCTGCTCCTCAACCCCGCCAACGGAGCCATCGAGGATGCCAACCCGGCCGCCGTCGCCTACTACGGCTGGACGCTCGCGGAACTGCGCCAGCGGACCGCCTTTGATCTCAACACCCTCCCCCGACGCGAAGTCCAGCGCCAGATGCAGGCAGCCCGCGGACAGCGCCAGCAGAGCTTCCAGTTCCAGCACCGCCGCGCCCAGGGGCCGCCGCGCGACGTTGAAATCTTCTCCGGCCCCGTCCGGTTCGGCGGACGCGAACTGCTCTTTTCAATCGTCTACGACGTGACCGAACGCCGGCAGGCGGAACGCGCCCGCGACGAGTCCCTGAAGGAAAAAGAGGCGCTCCTGAAGGAGGTCCACCACCGGGTGAAAAACAACCTCCAGGTGATCGTCAGTCTGCTGCGCCTCGAGGCCGCGCGCGGCGCCCGGCGCCACACTGCCGCCGTGCTCGCCGAGATGGTCGGCCGCATCCGTTCGATGGCCCTGCTGCACGAGACCATCTACCGCTCGGACAGCCTCGCCTCCGTCGATCTCGCCACCTACCTCCGGCAAATCCTCACCCAGATCTGGCGCGCTCACCACCCGCTCAACGCTCACGTCCAGCTCGCACTCGACCTCGCGTCCGTACGGCTCGATCTCGATCAGGCGCTCCCCTGCGGATTGATCGTCAACGAACTCGCCACCAACTGTCTCCAGCACGCCTTCCCGGCCGGGCGGCAGGGCACGGTCTGGATTCGCCTGCAGCCCGCCGGCGACTCGGTCCGACTCGAGGTCGAGGACGACGGCGTCGGACTGCCGCCCGGCTTCGACCCCGCGCGCCTCGACTCGCTGGGGCTCAATCTCGTCAACGACCTGTGCCGCCAGCTCGGCGGACAGCTCGAACCGCGGCCCCGCGCCTCCGGCACGGGCTTCGCCGTCGAGTTTCGACCGCGCGAAAACGCGGCGCCCGCAACGACGCCTTTGAGGTGCTGACTTCCCGGCCGGAAGCCGTCCGGTCAGCCGGAAGGGATCAGGCGAATCTCCGCAGCCGGCCGCCCACGTCGTCCTGCAGGCGCTGCAAATACCCAAGGGTGTACTCTTCGACGGAGAGCAGCGGATCGCGCACCACCGGGGTG
>CAZDGC010000081.1:0-11875 GCA_964504885.1 uncultured Opitutus sp. | reverse complement strand
GTGATGCCGGTCACGCGTTGGGTCGGGTGGGTGGTGTGGTAGGTGGGGTGCGCCTGGCGCCGCCCATTGGTCGCGTGGTGGTAGCGCTTGCCACCGGTCACCTGCGAATCGAAGACCTTGAGCAACTCCACCGCGAGCGCGGGGTGCCGGCCCGCATCGAGCGCCACCTTGTCGGCATCGACCATCCAGTCGAGGTCGCGCCAGACTTCGCAGCCGAGGACCCGCGCCGGGCGCTGTTCCGCCGGCAGCGCGCGCAACGCCTCCAGGCAGCGCAGCAGCACCGCGACGTGGGTGTCGTGCTTGTCGGCCGGATTGTGCAGGTACACGACCTTCGCGCGGCAGCCGCCGAAGATGAGCTGCAGGTCCGCGGCCACGCCGGGATGCCCGGGCTTCTTCACCACGGAGCTCGGGTGGCCGAGTTGAAACTGGATCGCGTAGCGGCCCAGCTCCGCCGCCTTGCGCTGCTCCTCGCGCCGCACGGCCTGCATCTGCTCGTCGGTCAGACTTGCGTAGGCGCCGGTGCGCGGCGAGCCGGCGCCGTTGGTCACGACCACGCCGCCGAACGCCTCGCCCGGCGTGTCGAGGCAGTCGCAGATGCCCGCGTGCGCCATGATTTCGATGTCGTCCTGATGAGCGCCGACGCACAGGTGCGTGACGCGACCGAGGGCCTTCGCGGGCGACTCGTCGCCGGCGGGAACGTAGATATCAGCCTGCGGATGGGAGAGGATCATGGTGGTGGTGAAGTTTGGGAGGCGATGTAAGATGGGCGGCCGGTAGCCGCAATGCAGAGTGTAATCACGCTTGCGATCAGTCCGCCGTAATCTTGGCGAAGGCGGAAGCGAAGCGAAAGCGCGGCCGGGCGTGCGACCACGCTGCCGCCGCGCTCCAGCGCGCTACGGAGTCCTGGCCCGGAGTGCCGGCAGGCTGGCGGCGGCGATGGCCTGGCCGTGGCGTTTGTCCTTCTCGTCGGGCGTATGCAGGCGGATTCTTTCCGCCAGCGCCGGAAAATCCGCCTGCAGCACCTGCCGGGCGCGGGCGAGGATCAGGTCGCCGCCGGCGCCGGAGGTCACGCGGCCGAGCACCAACAGGTGGCGCAGTTCGTAGAAGTCCGCGTAGTGCCCGATCGCATACCCGAAGGCCGTGCCGATCGATTCGTAGATCGAGCGCGCCCGGGCGTCGCCCGCCGCCATCGCCTGTTGCACGGCGAGGAGTTGCTCGGGCAGCGGCATCCCGGCGGCGAACTCGAAGCCCGCCACCCGCGCCAGCCGGCCCACCCCCTGTTGCGAGAAATACTGCACGCCGCAGCCGAGGTCGCCGGACCACTCGTCGCGCGGCGCCTCCGGATGGTAGTCGACCGGGGCGAAGGCGAGTTCGTTGAGCCAGGGCGTGATGCCGCCGCCCGGGGTGACGTACCCCGCCGCCAGGCTCGTGCCCATGGCAATGCCGAGCACGGCGCCGTCGCCGAGCGCCATCGAGCCGGCGAGCGCCGTGACCTCGCCGTCGTTGGCGACCTCGAACGGCACCCCGCCCCAGCGCTCCTGCAGGGTGAAGAACATCCGGCGCACGTGTTTCTCGAAGAGTTCCGGCGGCACGCCGCGGAAGAGCGACGCCACCCGCACCTCGTTCCGCACATAGATGCCGGCGGAACTGCCGCCGATGGCGTCGACCCGCGGCAGGTGCGCCGCGGCGCGCTGGAGCGAGTCGTGCACACCCTCGAGGTGATAGGCGGGATCCTGCTGGAAATACGGATCCCACGCGATCTCCTCGGAATAGACGACCTGGCCGTCGATGACCGCGGCGGCCTTGCGATCGCTGCCACCCAGGTCGAAGCCGATCCGGCAGCCATCGAGGTGCCGCCCCACCGGCAGCGAGGCGACCCGCTCCTCCGGGAGATCGGCGAGCGCAGCGGTCTCGATCGTGAAGGGCGCGCGGAAGGTTTTTTCGCCCATGAAGGCGTGGTCGAAGGCGCGCCGGCCGGCCGGTGCGTAGATCGCGGCGAGCGCCGTCGCCAGTTCGTCGGCCCCGGCGAGGCGCACGCGGCAGCCGCCTTTCTGCCAGAGCAGGAATTTCAGCAGGCGCTCGGCGTAGGTCAGGTTGAGCGCGGCCGCCGGGTGGTTCGCCGCCAGCACGCGGCTGTCGTACCGAGAAAGGGCGCCCTCCGGCGAGGAAAGCACAAGGGTGAACGGTCGCGCGCCCGGGTCGCGGCCGACCAGTTCGCGGTAGGCCCGGTGCCAGAGCGCCGCCGGCCGGAAGTGGCGCTCCAAGGGCGGATGAATCGAGGGTCGGAAGTCAATCATGGGAAAGCGGGGCGCGGGCGAAGCCCTCCAGGGCCTCATAATCGGCCAGGCCGAGCTGGTCATAGGTGGCGGCCAGGGCGCGGTTTTGTTGCTCCGCCTGCTGCCAGGGCTCGCGCAGGCCGGCCGCGACCGGCGTCTGGCTGCGCTGGCTCTTGTGGTGGTAGACCGCCTGCATCTTCTGCGCGAGTTCGCGCGGACTCAGCGGCACGGCCATGTCGATGTCATAGGCTTCCCACGGGTTCTCGACCCCGCGGTAAACCCAGGCGCGGCACTGCGCCACCCAGGCATCACCCGCCACGACGCGCCAGGCGCGGCGCACGAGTTCGAAACACACCGCCGTGATCGACGTGGGATCGTCGCGATCGCCCGTGAGGAAGATCTGGTTGGGCGTGTACTCCCGCAGGACCGCGGCCACCGCCTCGACGTCGCCCTGCTCCGGCGCGAACTGGCGGTAGCGGCCCTTTTCGTAGAACGGCAGATCAAGGAAGCGCGCCTGATCGGCGCTGTAGCCGCAGTCGCGCAACGAGGCGCGGGCCTCGCCGCGGCGCAGCAGGCCCTTCAGGCGCCGAATCGCCCCGGAGTCGCTCGCAAAGGCCGACTTCCCGAGCAGTTCCTGCCGCGTGGTCCGGGCAAACTCCGCCACCGGGCCCTGCGAGCGCGCCAGCGTCTCCGCCACCTCGCCCACCAGATCCGCCGCCATCACGGCCTCCTCGTCCGGCACCGCGAGGTTGCCCGACGTAAGGTAGACCACGGTGACGTGGTGCCCCTGATCCTTGAGCCGCCGCAGCGTGCCGCCCATGCCGAGCACGTCGTGCGACGGCTCCGGGCTGAACACCAGCACCCGCTTGGGGAACGGCAGGGCGCGCTCCGGGCGCGACGTGTCGTCGGCGTTGGGTTTGCCGCCGGGCCAGCCCGTGATCGTGTGCTGGATTTCGTTAAAAATGCGGATGTTCAGGCCGTAGCTGGGGCCGTGCTCCGTGAGGAGGTCCGCCATGCCGTGCTCGCTGTAGTCCTCGTCGAGGAGCTTGAGCACCGGCTTCTTGACCGTCGCCGCAAGCCACATCACGGCGCGGCGGGTGATGGACGGGGTCCACTCAATCGGCGTGACGAGCCACGGGTGGCGCACCCGCGTGAGGGCGGCCGCGGCGGTGCGGTCGATCAGGAAACGCACCTGCGGATGCCCCTGCAGGAAACTCGCCGGCAGCGCGTCGGTGGGCGGCCCTTCGACGGCTCCGGCGATTACGCCGGCCTTGGACTCGCCCCAGGCGAGGAGGACGATGCGGCGGGCATCGAGGATCGTGCCGACACCCATGGTGATGGCGTGGCGCGGCACGTTGGCCTCGCCGAGGAAGTCGCGCGCGGCGTCGCGGCGGGTGAGGCCATCGAGCGTGACGAGGCGGGTGCGGGACTCGCGGGAGGAGCCGGGTTCGTTGAAGCCGATGTGGCCGGTGCGGCCGATGCCGAGCACCTGCAGGTCGAGCCCGCCCGCGGCCCGGATGCGTTCCTCGTAGGCCCGGCACCAGGCGAAGACCTCGGAGCGCGGCACGGTGCCGTCAGGGATGTTCACGTTCTCCGGCGGGATGTCGAGGTGATGGAAGAGCTGCTCGTGCATGAAGCGCCAGTAGCTCTCGGGGTGCTCGCGCGGCAGGCCGTAGTATTCGTCGAGGTTGAAGGTGATGACGCGCTGGAAACTCAGCCCCTGCTCACGGTGCAGACGGATGAGCTGCTTGTAGAGCCGGACGGGCGTCGAACCGGTGGCGAGGCCGAGCACGGTCGGCCGGCCGGCGGCGTCGTGGGCGCGGATGAGGTCGGCGATTTCGCCGGCGAGGCGCTCGCAGGCGTCGTCGGCGGTGGGGAAGATCTCCGTGGCGATGCGTTCGCGCTGCTGCGCTTCGCTGGACGTGGGAATCATGGCGACGGAGGAATGGGGGGAGGCGGGGGCGCGGCGGGCGTGCTTCTGCACCAGGGCCTCCATCTCCGCGCGCTGCGCCTCCAGGCTGCGGACGAGGGCGAACTGGTTGCGGGCCCGGTCGAGGTTGTGGCCCGGGCGGTGGATCTTGAAGTAGGTGTCGCCCTCGAGGTGGTCGGTGAGGAAGCGCAGGCCGATCTCGAAGGTAATCAGGCGGCCGGAGAAGGCGAGGTGCGCGATCTCGACGGGGTTGAGGAACCCGCCCGCGGCGGCGAGATAGCCTTCGGCGAGGGCGTCGAAGATGTCCAGGCGCGCGGTCACCCTGGCGAGGTCGCGTTCGTCCTCGGCGGCGGCATTGGTGGCCGAACGCACCAGGTCGCCGAAGTCGTAGAGCGCGAGGCCCGGCATCACGGTATCCAGATCGATGACACAGACGCCGGCCCCGGTGCGGTCGTCGATCAGGACGTTGTTGAGCTTGGTGTCGTTGTGGGTGACGCGTTCGGGAATCTCGCCGCGGGTGTGCAGGTCGAGCAGAACGTCGACCATCGCCTCCCGCTCGAGGGCGAAGGCGATTTCGGCGGCCACCTCGCGGGCCCGTCCGCAGCGGTCCTCCCGCACGGCACGGCGGAAAGCCTCGAAGCGGCTGCGGGTGTGGTGAAAATTGGGGATGGTCTCGAGCAGGCGGCCGCCGGGCAGGTCGCTGAGCAGGCGCTGGAACTCGCCGAAGGCCCGCGCCGCCTCGCGCGCCATGCCGGGGGTCTGGATGATGTCGTGCGAAGTCGCGCCCTCGATGAAGACGTAGCAGCGCCAGGCGCCGGCCGCGTCGCGGTGCAAATTGCCCCCGGCGCGGGTGGGGATGAGAGTCAGCGCGCGGCGGGCGGCATCCGGGGCGCCCGAGGCGAGCGCGCGGCGGCCGGCATGGGCGGTGACGCGCGCGACGTTCTCCATCACGGCGTCGACCTGGCGGAAGACGTTTTCGTTGATCCGTTGCAGGATGTAGCGGGTGGTCACGCCGCCCTGTTCGAAGGAGACGGCGAAGGTGTCGTTGATGTGGCCGTTGCCGTACGGGGCGCCGCCGCAGTAGGTGCCGCCGAGCCGGAAAGCCGCGGCCACGGCGCGAAGTTCGGTCGAGTCGATGGGTCGGGGGGACATCGGCTCGAGACAACATCGCGCATCGATGTTGCGCAACAATATTGTGCTTGTTGCGCACCTCCCGGATCGCCCATAGTCCGCCCGTTCCGTCCATGGCCCGGGCCCGCACCAGCTCCCCTCCCCGCTCCAGCGCCGGCCCCGCCGGGCCGCGCGGGCCGGGCCTGCCCGCGCGCCTGCAACGCCTGCTCGCCGCCACCGCCGCGGACCAACCGCTGCCGACCACCCGCGAGCTTGGGGAACGCTTCGGCGTGGCCAACTCCACCGTCGCCCGCGTCCTGCGCCGCCTGACCGACGCCGGCGATGTCTGGCAGCACCCGGTGAGCGGCCGCTATTTCCCGACCGGAGCGCGCCTCCTGCTCGACCGCCCCAAGCCGGTGGCCTGCCTCATCCGTCGGCTCGAGCTCGGCAGCGCCTTGTACCGCGAACTGCTGGAGGGCATCAGCACGGGCTGCGGCGCCAGTCGCCGCACCATGCTGCTCTGGCACGATGAACTGCTCGTCAACCATCCCGACCCCGGCCAGCCACCGGCCTTCGCCTCGACGGCGGAACAGACGGCCATCCTCGCCGACTTCCTCGAGCGCCACGGCGGGGCGGCGGGCGGGTTCATCCTCGACCACGTCTGGAGCGACGCCGCGTTGCGCGCCCACGCGGAGCGGCTGCGGCCGGCCGTGGTGTTGTTTCGCGCCTGCGCGGTGGAGTCGATGGGCAACGTGCGCGCCGACCTGCGCGCCGGCGCGCTCAAGGCACTCGGGCACCTCCTCGGGCGGGGGTACGATACGGTGCTGCCGGTGATGCCGTTCGCCGGCGATCCGGCCGTGGAGGAATTTGCCGCGACCCTCGCGACCGTCGCCGGCGAGCTCGACTGCCGCGCCCGGGTGGAGGCCTCGGTTGCGGCCGCCACGCCCGAGGAGCGCCAGGCCCTCACCCGACGGCTGCGCGGGGTACGGCGTCGCACCGCCTTGCTGTGTCCCGAGGACCATGTCGCCGCGATGCTCGTGACGGCCTTGGGCGAAGCCGGAGTGGGTTGCCCGGACCCGGTCGGGGTGCTCACGGTGATGGGCACGGAGCGCGCGACCAGCGCCGGGCTAAGCTGCCTGCGCTACGACTTCCGCCAGCTCGGCCGCACCGCTGTCGAGGCGCTCGGGGCGGAAACACCGGTGCGGATCGCCGTGGAGCCGGTGCTGGCGCCGGGTGGGACGACCTAGCAAGCCTGTCGGACTTGGAAAATTCCCGCCTTCCCGGCCGCAGTCCCGCGGTTCACGCCGCGAGTGCGTGACAGGCCCGGGCCAGTTGCTCGTCGCTCAACGCCGCCGCCTGGGCCAGGGTCCACCGCGCTTCCGGCTCCCAGAGCGCCGCCCGCAAGGGCGCGAGCAAGCGATGCGGCAAATCCGGGTCACTGATGCAGCGCAGGATGCGGAGGGTCTGGCGCGAGGCGGGCAATCCGAGCCACTGCAGCAGCCCGAACACCCCCTCGCGTTCGAATACCGCTCCGATCTCCCCCCACGCCGGCACCCTGCCCCCGCGGAGTTCCAGGTGAGCAGCGATAAAACCCGTCAACGCCGGGGTCTCCCGGAGTTCCCCCGCCAGTGCCGGACAGCGCACCCGCACGAGCAGCGCCGCCATCCGGCTGAAGGCAAACGGCCGGAGATAGTCCCGCTCCGGTGCCGGCAGGAACTCCAAATAGGCCCGCCACCGGGCGGGAAGGACGCCAAGCGTGGCGGAGGCCAGGGCGGCCGGCGACGGATCCTCCGCCGTCCAGTTCCCCGGGAGCGTCTCGCGTTCAAACCCGACCTCAGGCCAGGGGGAAACCCGGTGGCGGACGCCGTCGTGAATCCACGACAGGCCGGCAAACCCGGCCGGGTTGGGCGAAACGGCGGCGGACGCGTGGGAGACGCCACCGCGGCGGGCGGCGCGAGGCAGGCGGGGCGCGCGAAGGCGCGGGGAGGTGCGGGAGTTCATGCGCGCATCCTAGCCGGGTGGGTGGGACAAAACTTGTCCCACGCTCGAAAAATCCGCAGAAATTTCGCATGCCCCCTCGCCAGCAATCCTCCCGCCCTCCCCTCGAACGCATGCTGCGCATCCACGACGAACTGCGCCGGGGGGTGTTCACCAACTGCAGCAAGCTGGCCGAGGCGCTGGAGGTGTCGCGCAAGACCATCGTCCGCGACATCGCGTTCATGCGCGATCGCCTCGACCTGCCGGTGGAGTTCGATCCCCGGCTCAACGCCTACCGCTACACCCACCCGGTCTCGGCCTTTCCCACAGTGCAGGTGACCGAGGGCGAGTTGCTCGCGCTGCTGGTGGCGCGCAAGGCCCTGGAACAGTACCGCGGCACGCCGTTCCACCGGCAGTTGGAAGTGTCCTTCGACAAGCTCACCGCCGGGCTCAAGGACCGCATTACCTTCTCGCCGGCCGACGAACTGCAGTCGGTGTCATTTCGCAACATCGGCCTCGGTCGCGCCGACCTGGAGGTTTTCAACACCCTCAGCGGCGCGGTGCTGCGCCAGCACGAGGTGGAGTTCGATTACCGCAAACCGGGCGAGCGCAAGGCGTCCCGTCGCCGGGTCCAGCCCTACCACCTGGCTCTCCGCGAGAACCTCTGGTACCTCGTGGCCTTCGATCCCGAGCGCAAGGCCCTGCGCACCTTCGCCCTGCCTCGCATCAGCCGGGCCGCCGTGCTCCCGGAGAGCTTTCAGCGGCCGCCTGATTTCTCCCCGGAAAGGTTCTTCGCCTCCGCCCTCGGGGTGCTCGGCGGCACCGGAAATTTCCGCGTGGTAATCCGCTTCCGCCGGACGGTGGCCGACCGCGTGCGGGAACGGGAGTGGCACGAATCCCAGGAGCTCCGCGACCTGCCCGACGGCCGGCTCGAACTCACCCTCCACCTCGGCGCCCTGCCCGAAATCGAAAGTTGGGTTCTCACCTGGGGCGCCGGCGCCGAGGTTCTCGCCCCGCCTGAACTGCGCGCCCGCCTCCAGACCACCGCCGCCACCCTCGCCCGGATGTACCGTTGACCGACGCGCTCCCCCACCGGGCATCCGCATCCGCCCTCCGCCCGTAACACCCGGATGGACCGCAACCTGACCACCCGATTCGCGCCACCGCCGAGGAGGGAAAAATCCGTCACCTTTCCCGGACCCCTGCGTCTAAGCCCAGCGCCCAACAGTCTGGTGTTGCAGCGGAGGGAACTCCGGTAATTCGTTCCCGCCTCCGCGGCTTTCCTACTTCCCATCCCTCACGTCATGGCCAAATCCAAAAGTTACGGCGGTCTCATCGTCCTTTTCCTCCTCCTTGCCGGCGGCGCCGCGGGGGCCTGGTATTACTTCGACAAGAAGACCGACAAGAAGCCCGAGTTCCAGAGCGTCAAGGTGGGCCGCGGCGACATCACCCAGACGGTCACTGCCACCGGTGATCTGCAGCCGGTCGTGACGGTGGACGTCGGTGCCCAGGTGTCCGGGCAAATCAAGGAGGTGATGGTCGACTACAACTCCAAGGTGAAGGCCGGCGATCTCCTCGCGAAGATCGATGAATCCACCTTCATCCAGCGGGTGAGACAGGCCGAGGCGGATCTCGAGTCCACCAAGGCCAGCAACCAGCTCCTGCGGGTGAACCTGCAGCGGACCAAGGGGCTGTTCGCGCAAAACCTGGTTTCGCAGCAGGAGCTCGACAACATCGAGGCCCAGCTCGCGCAATCCAACGCCCAGCTCCTCACCCGCACAGCGGCGCTGGAGAACGCCAAAGTCGACCTGTCGCGCTGCATCATCACCGCGCCGATCGACGGCATGGTGCTCGACCGCCGGACCGACAAGGGTCGCACCGTCAACGCCAACATGAACGCTCCCGTGTTGTTCACCCTCGTGAACGACCTGTCCAAGATGCAAATCAATGCCGCCGTGGCCGAGGCCGACATCGGCAGCATCTCGGAGGGCCAGGAAGTGAAGTTTACGGTCGACGCGTTTCCCAACCGCACGTTCGCCGGCAAGGTCCGCATGGTGCGAAACGCCGCGAGCGTCCAGCAGAGCGTCGTCTCCTATGCCACCATCATCGACGTCAGCAACGACGACCTGCGTCTCAAGCCCGGCATGACCGCCAACGTCTCCATCATCGTGCAACAGCGGCCCAACGTTCTCCGCGTCGCCAATGGCGCGCTCCGCGTCCGGGTACCGCAGGAGGTGCTGGCCCCCGCCGCTCCCGGCGAGGCCAAGGGCGGCGATAAGGCGGGCGGCAAGAACGGCCCGTCGCCGCAGAACATGACTGACGACGAACGCATGCAGGCCATGATGTCCATCCTGCGGGCCGTCGGCTTCGAACGCGGCAGCCCCGCTTCCCCCGACCAAATTGAAAAGGCCAAGGCGCTCGCCAAAGAAAAGGGGCTCGATCCCGACCTCGTTGCCGCCCGCATGGCCATGCCCGGCGGTCGCCGCGGCGGCTCCGGCGGTGACCGCGGCAGCCGCGGCGGCCCCCCGGGTGGCGGCTTCAGCCGCGGCGGCGGCGGCGCCGGCGAACGCGGGTTCAACACCACCATCGTTACCCGCACTCTCTACACCTTCGTCGATCCCAACGCCATCGACCGGAAACTCAAACCGGTGTCGGTGCGGCTCGGCGTCTCGGACGGATTTTACACCGAGGTGCTCGATGGCCTCAGCGACGGCGACACCGTCATCACCGGCGTCACCCTGCCGGGGGCCGCCCCGGTCGTCGCCGGCCCTCCGGGCAGCAGTTCCTCCAATCCCTTCAGCGGCCGCAGCAGCTTCGGTCGCGGGGGTCCCCGCTGAGCCCCTCCCCGCCCGGCCCGCTCCCCATGTCCCCCGTCGTCCAGATCAAGGACATCCACAAAATCTACGAGTCCGGCGAGGTGCCTGTCCACGCCGTCCGCGGCGTGACCCTCGACATCCACCGGGGCGAGTTCATCGCGTTGATGGGCGCTTCCGGCTCCGGCAAGTCGACGCTGATGAACATGCTGGGCTGTCTCGACCGCCCCACCCGCGGCACCTACCTGCTCGACGGCATCAATATCGACGAACTCGATCGCAACGAACTTGCCGACCTCCGCAACCAGAAGCTCGGGTTTGTCTTCCAGGGATTCAACCTCCTCGCGCGCACCACCGCGCTCGAAAATGTCGAGCTGCCGATGCTCTACGGCCGGCACCGGAAACACTCGATGGAGCAGATCCGCGAGCGGGCCATGTACTGTCTCGAAATCGTCGGCCTCGCCAACCGGGCCGACCACATGCCCAACCAGCTCTCCGGCGGCCAGCAACAGCGCGTCGCCATCGCCCGCGGCCTGGTCAACGAACCCCAGGTGCTCCTGGCCGACGAACCGACGGGCAATCTCGACTCCAAGACCTCCGTCGAGGTCATGGGCGTCTTCCAGAAACTCAACGACCAGGGCATCACCATCGTGATGGTGACCCACGAGCTCGACATCGCCCGCTACTGCAAACGCAACCTCGTGCTGCGCGACGGCGTGGTCGTGCGCGACTCGCCGGTCGAGGACCGCACGATCGCGGAGGACGAAATGCGCCGGGTGAAGGAGGCCGAGGCCGCCGCCAAACTCACTGCCCACGCCGCCCAGGCCAACTGAGGTCCCCGCCATGCGTTTCACCAACACCCTCCGCGTCGCCCTCCGCGCCCTGCGCCGCAACACCATGCGGTCGATGCTCACCGCCCTCGGCATGATCATCGGCGTCGCCGCCGTGATCACCATGGTCAGCATCGGCAGCGGAGCCAAGGCCCAGGTCGAGGCCCAGGTCGCCTCACTCGGGCAAAACCTCATCACCGTCATGCCCGGCAGCTACAGCTCCGGCGGCATGCGCGGCGGCTTCGGCAGCTCCGTCACCCTCACCCCCGAGGACGCCGATGCCATCGCCGCGGAGGTCGCCGGCATCGACGGGCTCAGCCCCGAGGTGCGCGATCGCAATCAGGTGCTCGCCAACGGCCTCAACTGGAACACCAACGTCAACGGCGTCGGCCCCGACTACCCCTACGTCCGCAACTGGCCCGTCGAATCCGGCGCCATGTTCACCGACCAGGAGGTCAAGTCCCTCGCCAAGGTCTGCGTCATCGGCAAGACCGTCGCCGACCAGATGTTCCCCAACGAGGACCCGGTCGGCCAGACCCTGCGCATCCGCAATCTGCCGTTCCGCATCCTCGGCGTCCTTTCCCAAAAGGGTTTCAGCATTTTCGGCTCCGATGAGGATGACGTCGTCCTCATCCCCTACACGTCGCACATGCGCCGCGTCTCGCGGCGGACCTCGATCAGCATGATCCGCATCCAGGCCGCCGACGCCGACAAAATCGCCGAGGTGAAACAATCCATCGAGGACCTGCTCACCCAGCGGCGCCGCGGCCGGGAGCCGGATTTCACGGTCCGAACCCAGGAGGAACTGGCCACCGCGGCCACCGCCACCGCGAAGACCATGACCGGCCTCCTCGCCGGCATCGCCGGGGTGTCGCTGATTGTCGGCGGCATCGGCATCATGAACATCATGCTCGTGTCGGTGACCGAGCGGACCCGCGA
>CAZDGC010000080.1:18287-34187 GCA_964504885.1 uncultured Opitutus sp. | reverse complement strand
GAGCCCGCGCCGTAGGTCACCGCCAGGCGACTGCGCGCGACGTCGTACAGGTAATTCTTCATCTGGCCACTGATCGACACGAGGTCGCGCGGGCTCGGCTTCCAGGCGAAGCCAAGCTGGCCCCCATAGGTTTGCGTCAGCGCCTGCAGCGACTGCCACGCGCCGGCGGTCTGGACGTTGCGCACGCGATCCCAGGTCGGCTGGACGTCGAATTCCTTCTCGCCACCGTACGACGGGTTGAGGCGCCAGGAGGTGTACGCACTCGCGGTGACGGCGAAGCGGTCGTTGATCGGCCCCTGGTAACTCAGGTTGGTGGACGGCACGGTATGGCGCGGCGAGGCATCGGGGTTCGGCCCGCGCTGCCAGCGGATCGAGGTGCCGTTCGTGTTGTGAAACAGGGTCGAGACGCGGTAGCTCACGACCGGCTTCCGCACTTCGAAGCCCGTGCTCGGGATCAAGTTGATCGAGCCACCGAGCCCCGACGCCCGCTGATCGGGAGTCGGCACCTTGGTCACCTCGACGCGCGACACATTGGAAAACGGCACGTCCGTCGTGGTGGCCTGGCGGTTCGTGCCCCGCGCCGTCGCCACCGACCCGCCATCGATGGTGACATTGGAGAAGCTCGGAGAGAACCCGCGCAACGACGCGCCGTTGGGGCCGACGTCGCCGTCGATCGACACCGACACGCCCGACAGAAACTGCAGAAACTCGCCGAGGTTCTCGTCGCCGCGATTGCCGAACTCGTCCATGGCGACAACGTTTTTGATGTTCACCGCGGCGCGCTGCTCGTTCATCGCCAGCGCCTGCGCGCTCATCTCGCGTTCGGCCGTGACCTGGAACGCGTCGAGCTCGACCACTTGGTCGGCGCCTTTGTCGGCTGCAATCCCGGCGCGCACAAGGTTCAGCGTGACCCGCGCCACCCCGCCGGGCGCCACGGTCACGACCTCGGTCTTCGCCGCCATGCCCACGTACGACGCGCCCACCCGGACCTCGCCGGCGGCCACGCCCGTGAGGCGAAACTCACCGGTGGCATCCGTGTACGCACTCAAGCCGCCAGGGGTGACCGTGATGCGGGCGTTCTCCAGCGCGACCCCGCTGGCGGCATTGAAGACGCGGCCCTCGACCACGCCCGCCCCGGCGGCGCGGGCCTCGGGTGCCGCCATTGCCGCCCACGCAAGCGGAACAAGGGCGGCCAGCAGCCCGAGCGCACGTCTGCCGGATTTCGGGGCCGGACCGGCGGGCTGGCGGGAGGCGCCGGGGAATCGTTCAGGAGAAGGCGACAACGGGGAGGACGGGTGAATTCTCATGAGGGGGGTTAATGGAGGGGAAGATTCTCGAGGCGGAGAGTCGGCCGCGCGGACGGCAGCACGCCGGTCACTCGCGGCCGGCGCGCGCCGCCTTCCAGGCGTCGTACTCCTTCGCGTTGAGCGTGCGATGCGTGGCCAGGTTGGCCACGCGTCCGAGGACGGAACCGGCGGCGACAATCCGCCCGGCCTTGAGGTCGGCCTCGGAGAAGCGGTGAAAGATCACCTGCTTGGCGCCGGTGCGCTCGAAGTCGTGCACGAGGAAAATCGTGCCCGCCGCGTCCTGCACGGCGTCGGGATACGACGTCGCGCGCGCGTCGAGCAGCAGCCGGTGCGGCCAGGTCGCCCCGTCGTCCTCCGAGAGAAACGCCGTCAGGTGCGTGCGCGGCGACGGGCGGTCGATGTCGTATCCGTTTTTCACCAACAGGATGTTCCCTGACGCCAGCCGCCGGAAGAAGGTCCGCGAGGACGGTCCCTGGATGCCGCGCGCGGGTACAAGGTCGGTCCAGGTCCGGCCCTGGTCCCGCGAAAACGCCTCTCCGATGCCATATTTCGCGCGGCCCAGCAGCCAGAGCGTGCCGTCCTTCTTCTCCACGATCATGTGCTCCTGGTAGGTCTGGTCGGCCGGCGGAATCCGCGCGTGCGAGAGGAAGCTCAGTGTTCGGCCCTGGTCGCGCGACGCGAAGACGTTGGCGTGGTGGAGCTGCGGCAGCGAAAAGGTGAACTCGGGCTCCATCGGTGCGCCGCGCGCGAAACGGCCGCGCCGCGTCTTGGGTCCGAAATGCTCGATCAAGTGCAGCCACGTGCCGTCGCGGGTGACGAACGGCTTGTTCTTCGTGTAACCGTCGCAGAGGCGGACCGGCTGGCTCCAACGGGTGTTCGCGTCGTCGCCATCCTCGGCTGTCATCGTCCAGTAACCGCCGCGGCCGTCCCAGAAGCCGTACACCTGGCCCCACATCAGCGTCACCTTGCCGTTCGGATCCGTCCAGATGCCGGGGTCGTTGGTGCGCACCGGGCCGTCGATGTCGACGACGAGCACGGGCGGGCTCCAGGTTTCGCCGCGGTCTCCGCTGGTGATGACCACGGTGCAGTTGTCCTCGTCCTCGCCGATGTCGCCGGTCTTGAAGGTGGCCCACAGTCGCCCGCCGCGCGAGATCGTGATGCCCGGACCGCAGAGGAACATCCGGTTTTCGTCGCGGTACCGTTCGGGCACGGGCGCGGTATACACGTCGGGCGGAAGGAGCGCGTCCTTGCGCTCGGCCGGCCCGCCGCTCAAGCCAGCCGGAGCGAGTCCGAGGAGGGCGAGCAACCGGGAGGAGGTTCGGGAAATCTTCATCGGGGGTGGGGACAGCCGTGGCGGGGAGTGCATCGACCGTAGGGACCGGACAGGCGGACGGAAGCCGCCCGGAACGAGAATCGTTACGGGACGCGAGCGCGTACAGCGCCCGGGCCCCCGCTCGGCCTTGCGTCAGCCACCAGCGACTGCACCGCCGGCGAGTGAACACTCGCCCTTCGCCTGGCCACCCCGAGGCCAGCCTCGGGGCCTCCTGGCCAAGCGACCGCGGCGCGGATCGCGCCCGTGGAATCGCCGGATCGAACGCAGCAAGCCACGGGGAATGGACCCGCCGGCGATTCAAGGCGCAACTTGCATCCTTGGGATGAGCGTTCTCACTCTCGCCGTCAGCCTCGCCATGCCCGTTGCTCGCGCATTGTCCCCGACTACCGCTTCTCCTGCAGCCAGGACACTGGCGGAGCACCTGGGTGAAACAGCGCCACGGTCGCCGCTCTGGTTTCGCGCCTGCGCGCTCGGATTGCATCAAAACGGGGGGCTTCTTGCCGTTGCCGCCCAGCGGGGCGCGCGCCACTACGCCGGTCTGGCTCCCGCCAACCTCGTCCCGCCCGCCGTCTCCGCTGCCTTCTCGGACGAGGAGTTGGTCGTCCTGTTGCTGCATGGCCGAAATCCGTTCGAGCCGTTCCTCGTGCGGGCGGCTGCTGAATTGATTCGCGCGCGCGCGGTTGCGGACTCCCGGCTGGTGTTCCTGGCAAAACGCGAGCGTTGCCAGCGGGTGCTGGTTTACCTGGCACAAGCCGGTGCCGAGCACGACGTCCCGGCAGCGACCTGGTGGAACTCACTCCTCATGGCCCTGGGTCCGCAACGTCCGGTACCGCCCGGAATTCTGCCCCACTGGTCGCGGTTCGTTGCTCTCCAGGGCCGCGATCGCGGTAGCCGCTGGGGTACCGCGACGGCGTCATGTCGCGAATCGCGAATGTGGGGGGCGTTGCGCCGTCCACCGTTGTCCGCGTGCCGGGCGTTCGCGTTTCGCGACATGACCCCCGACATCCCCCCGGTTGAACGTGAGCCGCGGGCCGGTGCGCGAGGCGACACGACTGCTGGCGGAGGCGGGCCTGCTGACGGTGATTCACAACCGCGGCGTGTTCGTGCGGCAGATCAAGCTCGAGGACGTGCTGCACGTTTACGACGTGCGCGCCGGCCTGGCGTACGTGGCCGGCCGGCTCGCGGCGCTCCGGGCCTCGAAGGCGCAGGTCGCGGAGCTGCGGGATCTCTGGCAGAGGATGGAAGCCGCATCGCCGCCGGCGACGCCGAGGGCGCCGCGCGGGCCTTCGAGGCCCACATCGTCACCGGCAAGCAGCGCATGCTCGACAGCCTCACCTGAGCCAGGAGCGAACAAGCGGTCGCTCGAAGGCGCGGCGCCCGCAAGCAGCACGGCGCGAGGTCCGCCGGGACCCCGGGCGACCCACCCTGTTTGACTCAGCCGGGCGGGACCTCTGTCCGCCCTCTGGGCGGAGCAACATCGAAGAACACCTGATCCTGCAATTCCGGGCTGAATTCCGCGAGGTCCTCGCGACGGATCATCCTCGCGGCGCGCATCTCCACCAGCCGCTCCCACATCCTCGACCGGCGGATGTCGTCCAGGCACCGCGCCAGGACGCGCGCTTCCTTCCGGATCAGCTTCTCGGCCTCCCAGAATCGCTCCGTCTCGGTCTTCTGCGGGTCGCTCAGGACGGCGGCGATCCGGGGATTCCTCTCGGCGAGATATCGCTCCCGCCACACCGGCAACATCGCCCGGAATCTCTTCCAGTCTGGTTCTCGCGGCTCATGCGTGGAAAACGTTGGCATCTTGTCGCGACTAAATCGCGAAACCGCCCTTCCTCAATCCAGGAGGAAGCGCACCGGTGGGATGGTCCGAATCGTTCGCTCGAACGTCGCAGGCTGAAGAGACCAACGCAGCCAGGTCCGAACGTTGGGGTGCACATGGCATATCCGATGCCAAGTGTGACCTTCGGGGCACGCGTGAGAGCTATCACCATTTCGGGGCCAGCGCGGCCGGCTTCCCGCTCTGCGTAAAGCGTAAGCCGGGATGCATCATCATTGCTCCAGTCATTCGCCGCGGGCTCGAACCGGTTGCCCCGGCGGGCAACGGGAAGATCGGGAAGGTCCTCGGTTTCTTGCGCCTCCTGTGCCTCTTCGCGGCCTGCCCTGATGGCCGCAAGAAAGCGCAAGAGGCGCAGGGTGCGGGTGACGAGCAGCGAAGGAACGGAGAACGGCGCAGGCGCAAAACCCCAGCGCGGAAACCGGCCTGGACCGAGTGGGATCGGAAAGAAGTGGGTGGGCTCCCGCGGAGGCGCGGAGCCGCGGAGGTCGGGACCAAGGCAAGGATCGGCGGGCGGGGAATCGGCCGGGATTCGCGGGACGGCTCCCCGCGGCGGCGACGGAGCGCCGCCCTCCGATCGAAGGCGGTTGCGGGCGCGAAGTCCCAAGCCGGCCGCCAGGCGGGCCACGGGGGCGAGTCGGCCGGGAGGGAGTCTCCCGGGACGACGGCCAGCCCGGGCTGGCGGCCGGCCGGGCAGCTCCCCGCGATCGCCCGCGGAGGCCCGACCGCCACACCGGCACCATCTGACTGACCGGCCGCCGCGCCGGAGCGACCGAACGGAGTTGCCGCGCGGCGCTGCGTCGGCGATGGCTTCGGCCGATGACGCCGCCCCCCACCATGCGCGACCTGGCCCGGCAGGCGAAAGTCTCCGTCGCCACCGTCTCGAAATGCCTCTCCGGCAAACGCGACGTCTCGGCCGCCACCCGCCGGCGGGTGCTGGCGCTGTGCCGGAAACTCGGATACCGCCCCAATCCCCTCGTGGCGGCGCTCATGCGCTCGCGCCGCCGCCATGCCGCCCCCACGGACACCCTCACGCTCGCCTTCGTCACCGCCTTCCCCACCGCCGACGGCTGGCGCACCCACCCCTCGCCGATCTTCCGCCAGATGTTCGCCGGCGCCGAGGCCCGCGCCCGCGAGCGCAACTACCGGCTCGAACACTTCTGGCTTTTTCGCGACGGCATGAGCAACGCCCGCTTTTCGCAGATGCTCGCCGCCCGCGGGATCCGTGGACTGCTCGTCGCCCCCGTCCCCGACACCCACACCGCCATCGAGCTCGCCTGGGACGAGTTCTCCACCGTCGTGCTCGGGCTCACCCCCACCACGCGCACCTTCCACCGCGTCGCCACCGACTACTACCAGTCGATGCTGCTGGCGATCGAAGAGTGTGCTCGCCTCGGCTACCGCCGCCCCGGCCTCGCCGCCCGGCGGGAGACCATCACCCGGCTCGAGTATCGGTGGGAGGGCGCTTGGCAGGTCGCCTGCGGCCATCTCGGCCTGGCCCCGCCGCCGCCGCCGCTGTTCGTCGACGAATGGACGCCCGGCGCTGTCGAACGCTGGCTGGAGCGCGAGCAGCCCGACGTCGTCCTCGCGCCGGTCCTCGGCCGGCTTGAGGAAATCATCCACGCCTCCGGGCGGCGCATCCCGCGCGATCTCGGCCTCGTCGGGCTCCTCGTGCCCCGGGCCGGCGATCGCCTGAGCGGCATCCTCCAGGACGGGGAGGTCATCGGCGCCGTCGCCATCGACCAGTTGATCGCTGCCGTCGAGCGCAATGAAACCGGCATCCCCGCCCACCCCATCACCCACACCACCCTCGGCCGCTGGAACACGGGCCGGACGGTGCGGCGGAAACGTTGACCGCTCGGGCGCGAGCTCGTCGAGCAGGTGGGTGAGCCTGGCAGGGAGTTTCCCGAGAAAATCGTCCGGTCGTGCTTGACGTTGAAGTCAGCGCCCATCCCGTACGCGCGGGTTCGGGAAACCAGGGGTTTCCTGAAGGGATTTGGGACGGTCGGGCCGCCGTCTCGCCCACCCAGCCATGGGTGCGCGAACGACGCCCGTCCAATCGCCGCAAGGTTCGGACGGCGCGGAGCCGCGCGCACCCGCTCCGCTCCGCATGCAGCGATTCCAACGCCTTCTCGCCGCCCTGACGCTTACCGAAGACGACGCCACCGTCCTCGCGTGGACTTCACTCGTCGCCCGCCTCTCCGGCGCCCGACACCTCACCTGCCTTCACGGGTGGAACCCCGTGGAGATACCGGCCGACCTGCGCCAGCGCTATCCCTGGCTGCTGGAACCCGGGGAGCAGGAGTTGCGCGAACGCATGGAGGCGCTGGTGGCGCGGCACCTGGCGCCCCCCGAGGGAGTGGCACCCGCGCTGCAGCTCCGCCGGGGCGCTTTGCTCGGTGAAATTCTGCGCCACGCCGAGGAGGAACAAACCGATTTGATTGTGGTGGCGCGCGGCCCCGGGCACGCCGCCCTGGCCGAGAAACTCGCCCGCAAGGCGCCCTGCTCGGTGCTCGCGGTCCCGGCCGGCGCCCCCGCCCGCTGCGAACGCGTGCTCGGCGCGGCGGACTTCTCCCCATTCAGCGCCAGCGCCCTCGACGTCGCCGCCGCGTTCGCGCGCGCCGCCGGCGGCTCGCTCACGCTCTTGCACGCCTACCGGTGCGCCTGGGGTCACCACCGCGCCACCGTGCCCCGCGAGGAACTCGCCGCCGATCTGCGTGCGCACTTTCTGCAGGAGCTCACCCTCCTGTCGCGCGGCTACGCGACCGGCGGGCTCGACGTCGGCGCCATGGTCACCGAATCGGCCCTGCCCGCCCGGGCGATCGCCGACTACGCCGCCCAGGCCGGCAGCGATCTGGTCGCCATCGGGTGCCGGGGGCACCACGCCATCTACGCCACCCTGCTCGGCGGCACGGCCGAAGCCATCCTGCGGGAATGCCCGCGCCCCGTGATCGCCGTCAAAGCCAAGGGCAGCGGGGTTTCGCTGTTGCAGCTCATGCGCGGCTCCGGTTAGCCCACTGCCTCCGGCATGCTCCTCCTTTCCGTCCTCCTTCTTGCCGGCACCGGCCTGGCCGCCCCCTGGCTGTATCCGCGCCTTCGACACGCCGCGTGGTTCGCGCTCGCGCCGGCGGCGGTGGCGATCGGGCTGGCCGGCCGGCTGGCGGCGCTGCCACCCGGCGGCGCGTGGGTGGAAACCGCGCCGTGGTTCGCCGCCCTCGGGGCCGGGCTCGACTTCCGGCTCGACGCCTTCGGCGGGCTCATGGCCCTGCTCGCGACCGGCATCGGCGCCCTCATCGTCGTCTTCGCCTCCGGCTACCTGCGCGGCCACCCGGCCCTGGGGCGGTTTCTCCTGCACCTGTTCGGTTTCATGGCCGCGATGCTCGGGCTGGTGCTGGCCGACAACGTCATCCTGCTCTTCGTCTGCTGGGAGCTGACGAGCCTGACCTCGTATCTCCTGATTGGATTCGACCACGAGCGGGCGGCGGCGCGCGCCAGGGCTTTGCAGGCCCTGCTGGTAACCGGCGCGGGCGGCCTCGCCTTGCTGGCCGGCCTGATCCTGCTGGCCCAGACCGCCGGGAGCTGGCGGCTGGGCGACATCGTGGCGGCCCCCGACCTCGCCGCGTCGCCGGCCTATCCCGCCTTCACGGCGCTGATCCTGCTCGGCGCCTTCGCCAAATCGGCGCAGGTGCCGCTGCACTTCTGGCTGCCCAACGCGATGGCCGCGCCCACCCCGGTGAGCGCCTACCTGCACTCCGCCACCATGGTGAAGGCCGGCGTGTTCCTGCTCGCGCGCCTGTCGCCGGCGCTCGACGGCACCGCGCTCTGGCACGTCACCCTGCTGCTCGCCGGCGGCCTCACGCTGCTCACCGGGGCGGCGCTCGGGATCGTGCAGACCGACCTGAAGCGCATCCTCGCCTACACCACGCTGTCGGTGCTCGGCGCGCTGACGCTGTTGATCGGGGTCGGCACCGAGCTCGCGCTGCAGTCGATGATCGTGCTGCTGCTCGGCCACGCCCTCTACAAGGCGGCGTTGTTCATGACGGCGGGCACGGTCGACCACGAAGCCGGCACCCGCGACCTCACCCGCCTCGGCGGCCTCGGCCGCGCGATGCCGTTCACCGCCGCGGCGGCGGCGCTGGCCGCGTTTTCCAGTGCCGGCTTCCCGCCGTTCTTCGGCTTCATCGGCAAGGAGTATGTCTACAAGACCAGCGCGGCCGCCGAGGCGCTCGCCCCCGTGCTCGTCGGAGTGGCGCTGGCGGCCAACCTGGTGCTGCTCGCGCTGGGGCTGAAGGCCGGCTGGCATCCGTTCTGGTCGCGCCCGTTGGCCGGACCTCCTCCGTCCGCCCATGAAGGACCGCCCACGCTCTGGGGTCCGCCGCTCATCCTGGCGCTGGCCGGGCTGCTCCTCGGGCTTTTGCCCGGGTGGGCGGCCAGCCACCTCGTGGGCCCGGCCGTGGCGGCGCTGGCGCGCGAGCCGGTGGAGCTGGAGCTCGCCCTCTGGCATGGCTTCAACCTGCCGCTGCTCCTCAGCGCCCTCACGCTGGCCGGCGGCATCGCGCTCTACGCGCGGCGCCGGCATTTCTGGCGCCACGCCGACCGCGTCGAGGCGCTCCGCGGGCCGGCCCACGCGTACGAGGTCGGACTCGCCGCGGTGATCGCGCTCGCCAAGCGGCAGACCACCGCGCTCCAGTCGGGCGCACTCGCCCGGTACGTGTTGATCGTGATCGGCGCGACCGCCGGCCTGCTGGCGTGGAAGTTCCTGCGGTTCGGAGGCTGGCCCGGCGCAGGCAGCATCGGCCGGCTCGAACTCACTCCCGCCGTAATCTGCAGCCTGATCATCGCGGGCGCCCTCGCTGCCGCCGCCGCGCACCGGCGGATGTCCGCGCTGCTCGCGCTCGGTCTCGTCGGACTCGGCGTCGCGCTGCTCTTTCTCCACTACGGCGCCCCCGATCTCGCCATCACGCAGGTGATGGTCGAGGCGCTGACGGTCGTCCTGCTGCTGCTGGTGGTCGATCGCCTGCCACCGATCCGGCCGGAGTGCGCACCGCTCCGGCTGGTCCGCGACGGCGTGGTCGCGGCGCTCTTCGGCGGCCTGGTGGGACTGATCGCACTGAGCGCGACGCAACTCCAGGTCGCGCCCTCCATCTCCCCCACCCTCGCGGCCTGGAGTTACCCGGAGGCGCACGGCCGCAATGTGGTCAATGTGATCCTGGTCGACTTCCGTGCCCTCGACACCCTGGGCGAGATCGCCGTGCTCGCCATCGCCGGGCTGGGCGTGGCGGCACTGCTGCGCCGGCCCTCCGGCAAGGGAGGATCCTCATGAACCGCGACTCCTTCATCCTCTCGCGCGGGGCGCGGCTGCTGCATCCGCTGCTGCTCGCGCTCGCGCTGGTCGCATTCTACCGCGGACACCACCTGCCCGGGGGCGGCTTCATCGCCGGCCTGATCGCGGCGGCGGCGTATGCCCTGCTCGCGCTCGGCGACGGCGTGGCGGCGGCCCGGCGGGCGTTGCGGGTGGCGCCGCTGGGGCTGGCGACAACCGGACTGACGGTCGCGCTGGGGGCGGGGCTGCTGGGCCTCGCCGCGCGCGGCTCGCTGCTGGCCGGCCTGTGGCTGCCGGAATTTCACGTGCCGCTGCTCGGAGCGGTGCATCTCGGCACGCCGATGCTGTTCGACGCCGGGGTGTTCCTGACCGTCACGGGTTTCACCACGCAGGTCGTGTTCGCGCTGCAGGAGGACGAACCATGAACCTGATTTTCGCCCTCACCATCGCCGTGCTGCTGGGCGCCGGCACTTATTGCCTGCTGCGCCGCTGCCTGATGCGCCTGGTGATCGGCCTGATCCTGATCAGCCAGGGCGCCAACCTGCTGGTGTTCTTCGCCGGCGGACTCGCGCGCGGCGGCCCGCCCCTCGTGCCGGAGGGCGCCACCGCCCCGCCGCCGGGCGCGGCCGACCCGCTGCCGCAGGCGCTGGTGCTCACCGCGATCGTGATCGGCTTCGGACTCACGGTCTTCGCGGTGACGCTGCTGCACCGCGCCCAGCGTGCCACCGGCAGCGACGACCTCGACGCCTTCAACCGCACCGACGCACTGTGAACGACACTGTATTGCTGCTCGCTCCGCTGCTGCTTCCGCTGGCGACCGCCCTTGCCTGCCTGGCGCTGCGCGGCCGGCCCGCACTGCAGCGCGCCACCGGCGTCGCCGGGGCCGCCGCCGCCCTCGTGGCGGCCCTCGCCCTCGTGGCCCGCGTCGACGCGGCGGGCTTCGTTGTGACCCAGGCCGGCGGCTGGCCGGCGCCGTACGGCATCACGTTGATCGCGGATCGGCTGGCGGCGGGCATGGTGGCGATCTCCGCGCTGGTGGGCCTGGGCGTCGCGGTGTACGCGCTGCGCGATCAGGCGGATGGCGAACTGCCGGCGGAGTTTGCGCCGCTGTATCACTTTCTGCTGCTCGGCGTGCAGGGGGCGTTCCTCACCGGCGACCTGTTCAACCTCTACGTTTGGTTCGAGGTGATGCTGGTGGCGTCGTTTGTGCTGCTCACGCTCGGCAACCGCCCGGCGCAGCTCGAAGGCGCCCTGAAGTACGTCGTGCTCAATATCGTCGGCTCCGCCCTCTTCCTCGCCGGCGCCGGTCTGCTCTACGGCAAGCTCGGCACGCTCAACCTCGCCGACATCGCCGCGAAACTCGCGGACCCCGCCCAGGCTGGCCTGCTGCAGACCACCGGGGTGCTGCTGCTGGCGGCGTTCGGCCTGAAGGCGGGGCTGTTTCCCCTGTTCTTCTGGCTGCCGGCCTCGTACCACACGCCGCGCGTGGCGGTGTCGGCGGTGTTCGCCGGCCTGCTCACCAAGGTTGGCGTGTACGCCCTGATGCGCGCCTACACGCTGTTCTTCGCGGTAAAGTTCCCCGCGCTGCAAACGCTCCTCCTCTGGATCGCGGCGCTCACCATGATCACCGGCGTGCTCGGCGCGGCGGCGCACTTCGAGGTGCGGAGAATCCTGTCGTTCCACATCGTCAGCCAGATTGGATACATGGTGCTGGGCCTGGCGCTGATGACCCCCCTGGCGCTCGCCGGCGCGATTTTCTACCTCGGGCACCACATCATCGTGAAGACGAACCTGTTTCTTGTCGGCGGCATCATCCAGCACCTGCGCGGCACGGGCGAACTCGCGGCGCTGGGCGGCCTGCTGCGCCGCGCCCCGTGGCTGGCGGCGCTGTTCTTCGTGCCCGCCTTCTCGCTCGGCGGCATCCCGCCGCTCTCCGGCTTCTGGGCCAAGCTCGCCATCGTGAAGGCCGGCCTCGCCGCCGAGGCCTGGGCGCTGACCGGCATCGCGCTCGCCGTGGGAGTGCTGACGCTGTTCTCGATGACCAAGATTTGGGCGGAGGCGTTCTGGAAGGCCGCCCCGGAGGAGAAAGCCGCCGCCGGAGCCGATGCCCCGCGCGCTTCCGTCGCTCCGCCGCGCGGGCTCCTCCCGCTGGTGGCGCCCGTGGTGGTGTTTGCCGCACTCACGATCCTGATCGGCCTGGCCGGCGGTCCACTGCTCGACTACTCGCTGCGCGCCGCGGAACAGCTCCTCACCCCCCAGGGCTACATCGACGCCGTCTTGCGCGCGGCGCAGGGAGGGGCGGCATGAAGCCTCTCCGCTGGATCGCCGCCGCGCTCGCGTTCGCGACTTTCTACCTCCGCGAGATCGTCGTCTCCAACCTGCGCGTGGCCCGCGACGTCCTCAGCCCGCGGCCGCGACTCGCGCCCGGCATCGTGCGCCTGCCGCTCGACGGTCTCACCGATCGCCAGGCGCTGGCCTACGCCACGCTGCTCACGATGACGCCGGGCACGCTCACGCTGGAAATCGAGCCCGCGACGCGTTCGCTCTACCTGCACACGCTTTACGCCGAACCCTCGCCCGACGCCCTGCGCGCCCATCTTCGCACCCATTATGAACTCCCCCTCCGTCGCCTCGTTTGATCCGATCGCCGTCGCGGTGCCGGCCGCGCTGCTGCTCGTCGTGGCCGCACTGCTGCTGGCCGCCTGGCGACTTTGGCGCGGGCCCACTGCGGCCGACCGCATCCTCGCGCTCGACCTCGCCACGGGCATCAGCCTGGCGCTCACGGTGGTGCTCGCGCTGGCCTTCAAACAACCCGTGCTGCTCGATGTCGCGCTGGCGCTGGCGGTGATTGGCTTTGTGGGCACCGCGGTGCTCGCGCGCCGGCTGGAGCGCCAGGATCCTTCGTCATGAACTGGCTCATCGCCCTGCTTCTTCTCGGCGGCGCGGCGTTCGTCCTAATCGCCGCCATCGGCGTGGTACGCCTGCCCGACGTGCTTTGTCGCATGCACGCCGCCACCAAGGCGGGCGCCTTCGGGGCGGCCCTGCTGCTGATCGGCGCGGCGGCGCACTTCCGCTCGCCGGACGCCGCGGTGAAGGCGCTGCTCGCGATCGCGTTCTTCTACGTGACGGCGCCGATCTCCGGCCACCTGCTCGGCCGCGCCGCCTACCGGCGCGGCGAAGGGGGCGCCCGCCTTCCGGTCGATGAGTGGAAGCCGCCGCCGGCGGCGCGTTAAACCGTCCGCACGGGTCCGCCGTTGCCGGGCAGCGCACGCGGCGGCCGAAAATCCCGCCGAGGGGCTTCCAAGTCCGCCGCCGCATTTCCACCATTGCCGGGCGGCGGTGCGCCGCTTTCGGTTGGTGCGGTTTCTGCATCAACACCGCGCCTCCTCCTTTCCACCATGCTCTTCTCCACCACCCAGCCGCCCTTCGGTGCGTCGCGCACGGCCGAACACGACGCCCAGTTCGTGACGTACCTCAATCTGAAGCTGCGCGAAATCGGCCAGCCCGCCGTGCCGGTCGCCGAGGGCGCCGACAGCCTCGCCCCGTTGGTGGACCATTTCCTTGCCCTGAGCCGCGAGAAGGATCGCGCCCTGTCGCGCCACCTCTGCCCGATCGACCAGCGCCTCCAGAACTTCCTGTACGATCACCTCGAGCCCGGCCCCGCCCTCGGCGGCGAGGTCCCGCGCCTGCCCGCCACCACCCTCGTCCTCGATCGCGCCGGCCTCGCCCGCGTGCTCTCGCTCCCGCCGGATGCCGACGAGCACCGCAGCGAAATCCTCTCCTCCCACCGCGTGCGCCAGGGCGTGCTGCACAATCCGAAGGCCGACCGCCGCACCACCCAGGGCATCTTCCATCTCGCCGACTTCGGCCTGCCCGTGCCCGACGACAAGAAGGCCGTGCCCGCCGCCGTCTTCGGACGCCTCCTGCGCCACGCCCTCACGCCGCCGCCCGCGCTGCTCCGGCTCCCGTTCACCGCCACCGCGCCGCAGCCCGCCGAGTGTTTCGTCACGCTTCTGCTCCGCCCGGTCGTCTGCCCCGCCGTACCCGGCTTCACGCCGCAGCGCGCGATGGAGACGCGCTTCTTCGTGCCCGCCTCGCTGGTCGCCAACCTCGACTTCATCGAACGCATCTTTGGCAACGCCGGCGATCCCCACCTTCCGGAGAATGATGCCGCCCTCGACCCCGCCCACTGGACGGGCCACACCGGCGGCGTCATCCTCGCCCCGCACCTCAACCGCCTCACCAAACGCGAGCTCGGCCTGCCCGCCTGGGACGACGCCACGCCCCGCCAGCGGCGCGATCGCATGTGCTGGCGGCAGCCCGATGAACTCTACAACGACGGCGTCGCCTTCAAGCTCACCGCCCGCGACCCCAGCGGCGTCATCCTCACGCTGATCTCCGACAACTACTTCGGCTACTGCAAGAAGGAGGTGAAGGCCCAGATCAGCTTCGCCGCCAACCTCCTCGGCCGTTGCGAGGAGGAGCACGCCGGCGGCGCGATCGTCTTCCCCAGCTACGACCTCGGCGAGGATTTCCAGCTCAGCAAGCACCTGGCGATCGTCGATCACACCTTCGCCGAGGCGATGGCGCAGCTCGGCGACCGCGCCGAGCTCCAGCCCGGCGGCTGGGCCCGCGACCGGCAGTATCCTGACATCTGCTACGTGCCGCAGGACGCCTTCTTCACCCTGCGCGACCAGACCATCGCCTGGACCGCCGCCGACGGCACGCGGCAGACGCTGAAGCTGCTGCCCCGCCACACCTACGTGCTGCCCTCCGGCTACAAGGTGCAGATGGTCCGGCCCGACGACGGCCGCCGGTGGCGCCTGCGCGGCACCACCGCCGAGGGCCTGCTCTGCCACAAGCCCTGCACCGTCTCCGGGGGCGGCAAATCCGAGATCTCCAAGTCGATCGCGGACGCCATCTTCACCGCCCCGAACTTCGTCGGCGACGTGGCGAAGGACTTCGAGACCATCGACGCGATCCTGCGCCGCGAGTACGGCCGGCGCTTCCGCGATCCCGCGCGCAACAAGCCCCACGGCCGTCCGCTCCTCAGCCCCGAGCGCTCGCTCGGCTCGGTGGTCAAGCTGCTCAGCCAGAGCGAGGATTACACCGACGAATACAACGCCTGGCTCGGCACGATCCCGCGCTACATCCGCGACCTCGTGCTGCTGATCAAGCGGGTCTACAAACCGGAATGGGGCGACAACTGGCGCCAGCATTTCACCGTCGACACGATCAACGGCCGCCCGGGCAACGAGCTGAAGTTCCGCGGCGAAAAGGCGATGACGCACTTCCTGCGCGTCGGCTTCACCGCCGACGGCGGCTGGCGCACCTTCAGCCTGCGCAAGGACTACCACCCGGCGGTCAAGATCCAGGCCGAGGACGACATCACCGCGGCCATCGTCGCGCCCGCCGCCGGGCTGCAGGGCCTGCCGAGGGCGGCCGCGGCGGCGGCCCGCCCGGTGAAGTTTGTGCACAACTGCGAGGCTTACCTCTTCCAGCGGCCGGATGACGCCATCCACCGCGGCTACGACAAGCGCACCGAGCGCGACTTCTCGCGCCCCGGGAATTTCTTCTCCAACTACGAGCCGCTCGATCGCGGCGCAGCGCGCGCGGAGGTGGAGAACGTGATTGAGTTCGACCAGTTCACCGAGCCGGTGCGGCAGCTCTTCGCGGGCTTTGTGGCGGCGGATCGGCCGGCCTACCTGGTCTCCCCGGCCCACCCGCGAATCGTCGACGGCAAACCGACCAAGAATCCGCGCTACCTCCAGCGCCGCCCCGACCTCGAGGATCCGCGCTCGACCTATCTCGCCCAGATCGGCGCGCAACTCTACCGCCGCGTCCCGGCCGGCGCCCCCGCGCTGTTTCCCGTCGGCGCCGTGCTCGCCGGCCGCCGCCTCAACCCGCCCGAGGCCGGCGTGCGCCCGATGTGCGTGTTCGGCCCTGTCCACTACCAGGAACTGCCGGAGGCGTTCATGGACTTCATCGCCAGTCTCACCGGCAAGTCGCCCTCCACCACCGGCGCCGGCTCCGAGGGCGCACTCACCAAGGGCCCCTTCAACGCCCTGCCACCAATCCACGATCTCAACGCCGCGTTCGT
>CAZDGC010000080.1:0-18277 GCA_964504885.1 uncultured Opitutus sp. | reverse complement strand
TACGCGCTGACCGATCTCGCCGTTTTCTCCTCGGCCGCCGGCTGGGTGGGACCGCGCTTCCGGGTCGACCACGACATCAGCCTGCTCGTGCCCGAAATCTGGGCCCGCATGTCGCCCGAGGAGCGCACGCCGCGCTTCCTGATCGAGCACGGCTACCTCGAACGCTGCGAGGACTGGGTGCACGAGGGCCGGCCGGTGCTGGCCAGCCGCCTCGGCTGGCGGGTGACCTCGCGTTTCGTGCAGACCTTCTGCGGCCGCGTGCTCGGCAATCCCAGCACCCTCTTCGGCGAGGAACTGCTGCGGCCTGAGCTCCAGGACCGCGCCGTCTTTGCCGACGGCATGGACAACATCGTCCAGGCCATGCGCACCGCCGCGCTGAGCTATTTCGCCGACGGCTCCGTCGCGCACGCCGTGCCGCCGCTCCAGGCCCTGCTCCACTTGATGCGCGACGGCGCCTGGGAGGGGCTCGACGCCGCGGCCCCGGAGTTCCGGGCGCTCTTCACCCGCGAGACGGTGCTCGCCAGCGACTGGTACCGCGACCGCCTCGCCGCGCAGCAGCGCCGCGACGTTCGTTACTGGGGCGAGCGCGTGGAATACCTGGAAAAATTCCTGGCGCGCGCGAACTACGCCGACGAGGCCCGCCGCCTCGGCATCCGGGAAAAACTCGCCGCCGCCGAAGCCGCCCTCGCCGCCGCCCGCGCCCCCGGCTACGTCGACCAGCTCACCGGCACGCTTGGCGTCGATCCGGCGGTGGTGCCGTAACGAGACGCGCCACCCCGCCGCTCAGGGCGGGTCCGTCACGCCGAGGATCCGGGAGAGGCGCTCGCGCCGTTTCTCCTCCTCGCGCTGCCGCACCCGCTCCTCCGCCGGCACGGCGAAGACCGTGGCGTCGGAGATCACGCACCCCTTCCGCCCCGGCACGCAGTCGGTCTTCAGCCGCAGGCAATGATCGCCGTCGGGACAGAAGTGCGGGCAGGAAAAACTCATCCGCCCGTGATTTAGGCAGGGCGGCCCCGCCCCGCAAGCGTCGCCTGCGCCTCAGAACTTCGCGTGCTGCGCGAGGAACTCCACGATCGGCGTCGGATCCTTCAGGCTGTGCGGGTGGTGATCGCCGCCGGGCTTGAGGATCACCTCGATCCGGCCGCCCGCCTCGCGGTAGCGCTTTTCCAGGATCGCGGTGTTCTCCGCATAGGGCACCACCTGATCGGCGTCGCCGCAGACCGCGAGGATGGGCACGCCCGCCTTGGCCAGCGTCCCGAGCCGATCCAGCGGCCCGCGGAATTTCTCCACCGCCGCCTCGCTGAGATCGTAGGCCTCGAGGCACTCCTTCCATTCCTTCGACTGCCGGTCGCGCCCCGGCCAGCTCCGGATGTCGAGCACCGGCGCGTCGAGATAAAGCGCGGCGACGCGCGTCGGATGCGCCAGGGCGAAGTTGATCGCATAGAGTCCGCCGCGACTGAAGCCCTCCAGCACCACGCGCGGCGCGAGGCCAAAACGCACCACCACGTGCGCGTAGAACTGCCCGAACAGCGAAATCGCCCGGGGCGCCCCGTAGAGGTTCTTGGCCTCGAGGTACGCCACGTGCCAGCCCCGCGCGAGCAGCGCGAGGTCGGCCTGCGGCTCGTGGCCGAAAAACTCCGTGCGCCAGATCCACGGCTTGCCCGGCGCCGCCTGCGCCGGAAACACGAGCAGGGCCGGCCGCCCCGCCACCGTGAAGTCCACCCGCGTGTATCCGTTCCATTGCGACTGCTGCAGCACCGGCGGGGGCTCGGCCCCGGCGGCGGCGGACAGGGGGACGGCGGACGCGGCCAGCAGCAGGCAGGACAGGCGCAGGGTTTTCACGGTGGCCGTAAGTTCACCAGCCTCCGGTGCGACGCAAGTGCGAAGGCCCCCTGGGCCGCCCAAGCTCGTGGCCCGCCTGGTTACAGGCGGGATGAACCGCCACTTCCACCGCAGGCTCGCCCTCGCACGCCGGTCCCGCACAGTCGTTCCGCCCATGGCCAAGGTCTATTTTTACTACGCCGCGATGAATGCGGGGAAGAGCACCGTCCTCCTCCAGTCCAGCTACAACTACCGCGAGCGCGGCCTGCGCACGCTGCTCTTCACCCCCGCCATCGACACGCGCTACGGCGCCGGCCGGATCGAATCGCGCATCGGCCTGCACGCCGGGGCCTGCTCGCTCGGGCAGGACGACAACCTGCTTGAGCGCGTCCTCGGCGAGCACGCCCGCCAGGCCGTCGCCTGCGTGCTGATCGACGAGGCGCAGTTCCTCACCCCGGCGCAGGTCTGGCAGGCCACCGACCTCGCCGACAAGCTCGACATTCCCGTGCTCTGCTACGGGCTGCGCACCGATTTTCAAGGACAGCTCTTCCCCGGCAGCGCCGCGCTGCTCGGCCTCGCCGACACCCTGGTTGAGCTGAAGACGATCTGCCATTGCGGCCGCAAGGCGACCATGAACCTGCGCGTCGATGGCGAGGGGCGCGCCGTGCGCGAGGGCGCGCAGATTGAAATCGGCGGCAACGACCGCTACGTCGCCATCTGCCGCCGTCACTTCAAGGAGGCCCTCGCCGGCGACCTCGTCGTGCGCCCTGACGCCGCCCCGGCCCACCATCCATGAACCCCGGCCACCTCCTCTTCCTCGGCACCTACACGCGCTCCGGCTCCAGCCGCGGCATCTATTCCGTCGGACTCGATCCCGTCACGGGCGAATTTTCGCCGCCACTCCTCGCCGCCGAAACTGCCGACCCCACGTGGATCGAATTTTCCCCCGATCGCCGCACCCTGTACGCCGTCCAGCCTTCGCCCGCCCAGGTAATCGCCTTCCGGGTCGACGCCGCCCACGGCCGGCTCGATCCCCCGGCCGGGCCGCCCCCCGCCACGCCGGCCATCGCCCCCTGCCACCTCGCGATCGAACGCACCTGCCGCCTGCTGGTCGCAGCCAATTACCACGAAGGGTTTGTCGCCGCGATTCCACTCGGCGGGGACGGTGCTCCGGGGGCGCCACAGCTTATCCGCCACGCCGGCCGCAGCGTGCATCCAACCCGGCAGGAAAAGGCCCACGTTCACTCCGTGACGCTCTCGCCCGACGAACGATTTGTCCTCGTCGCCGACCTCGGGCTCGACCGCGTGTTCACCTACGCGATCGATGCCGCCACGGGAAGCCTCGCCCCCGCCGACCCTGCCTTCGTCGCCACCGCCCCGGGAGCCGGACCGCGGCACTGCCGCTTCAGCGCCGACGGCCGCTGCCTCTACGTCATCAACGAACTCGACAACACGATCGCGACGTACGCCTACGACGCCGCCCGCGGCACTCTCGCCGTGCGCCAGATCGTGCCCACCCTGCCGACCGACACCAGGATCGCCAACACCACCGCCGAGATCCGGCTCCACCCCAACGGGCGCTTCCTCTACGGCTCCAACCGCGGCCACGACAGTGTGGCGGTGTTCGCCATCCACCCGGCGGACGGAACCTTGAGCCCGGTCGAAATCGTGCCGTCCGGCGGGCCGACCCCGCGCAACTTCGCCCTCTCTCCCGATGGCCGCTGGCTGGTCTGCGGGCATCAGGGCGCCCCCCGGCTGACCGCATTCCGCGTCGACCCCGCCACCGGCCGGCTCACCCGCAGCCCGCACACCGCCGCCGTGCCAACGTGCGTCTGCGTGGCCTTCCATCACTGAGGCGGGACGAGGGGATCGCGTAGCCGCGCTGGAGCGCCGCGACAGGGTGGTCTCCGGCTCGGCCACGCTTTCACCGCGTTCAAGCGCGGCTACCGTTTTCTGCGGAGGTGCAGGGCGAAGTTCTGCCTTTTTCGGCGCCTACCGAGGCAGCGAGCCGCGATTTCATCGTTCTCGTTCCTCGTTCTCTTTCGCGTTCTCAGAGCGAAAAAGAGGAAAGAGTATAAGTACGATTGGGCCCGCCAGCCTTTCGGCTGAGCCTGTTCGTTCACCTGGTGAAATCACGTCTCAGCTCCCGAGCCGGCCGGCCATAAAGCCACCTTCTGCCCGGTGGCGTGCCGCCAATCGGCGCTAATCACCCCGGGAATGGGCCGCGACCCGTTGACTCGCCCCCGAGGGCGGCGCACATTCCCCGCTCCTCTTCCCATGGTCAGCCCAAACACTCCCGAAACCCCGGGGGGCACCACGCCTGTTTCGAGTGCGCCCCGCTCCATCAAAGACGTCGTCATCCGCCTCGCCGGCAATTCGCAGGACGGCATCCAGGCGGTTGGCGGCTTCCTCGCCCGACTCGCCGGCCGCAGCGAACAGGACGTGATGACGTACATGACGATCCCGTCGACCATCTCCGGCGGTCCGTCGATTTTTCAGGTGCGCATGGGCACCGGCGACATTCTCTCGGCCGGCGATCGCGCCGACATGCTGGTGGCGTTCTACCAGCACAGCTACGACGCGCACATCGGTTCGCTGCGTCCGGGCGGGGTGCTGCTCTATGACAGCGACCACGTGAAGCCCGCCACGGAAGACCACCGCTTCACGTACGTCGCCTGCCCCATCACCTCGGGCACGATCGAGGCGGTGGGCGGCACCGCCAAGGACAAGGGGAAGAACATCTTTGTGCTCGGCCTGATCGCGCGCATCTTCGACCTCGACGTCGAAAAGCTTGCCGCCCTCATCCGGGAACGGTTCGGCGGCAAGCACGAGGACGTCGTGCGCAACGCCCTCCTGGCCTTCGACGCCGGCTACGCCTGGCCGCAGAACAACCTCCGCGACCTGTTCTTCCGTTTCGAGGCGATCGACGCCGCGGTGGCGCGGACCGGCCACCCGCAGATCACCCTCGATGGCAACTCCGCCATTGCCTACGGCCTGATCGCGGCCGGCGTGCGCCACGGCGCGGGTTACCCGATCACTCCGTGGTCTTCGGTCATGGAAATCCTGCGCACCGAACTGCCGAAATACGGCGGCATTTTCGTGCAGTGTGAGGATGAGATTGCGTCGATCTCCACCGCGCTCGGCTTCTCCTACTCCGGCGGTGTCGCCATCACCGGCAGCGCGGGCCCCGGCCTTTCGCTCAAGATGGAGGCCCTGAGTTGGGCGACCATGGCTGAAATGCCCCTCATCGTGGTGAACGTGCAGCGCGGCGGCCCCTCCACCGGCATGCCGACCAACGTCGAACAGTCCGACCTCATGCAAGCCATCTGGGGCAGCCACGGCGACTGCCCGCGCGTCGTTCTCGCCCCCAAAAACGTTGAAGACTGCTTCTACACCGCCATCGAGGCCGTGCGCCTCGCCCGGGAGTACTCGACCCCTGTCATCATCCTCACCGACCAGGCGCTCTCGTCGCGCATCGAGGCGTTCGACGAACCCGATCTCGCGAAGATCATGGTGGACCCCAAGGTCGACCGCTCCGCTCGCCCGGCCGACTACAAGCCGTATCCGCTCGACCGGATGACGCAGCACGCCCCCGCCGGCACCCGCATGCTCTCGGGCAAGTATCCGACCGTCACCGGCCTGGAGCACGACGAGCACGGGCACCCGACCGGAAGCCCCAAGCTCCACCTGCAGATGAACGCGAAGCGTCGCGAGAAGATCAAGGCCCTCGCCGCCACGCTGCCCGCACCCGAACTCTCCGGCGACTCCGCCGGGGAGGTGCTGCTCGTCACCTGGGGCTCCAACTTTGGCCCCGCCCGCGAGGCGCTTGGCCGCGTGCGCGCCGCCGGCGTCAAGGCCGGCCACCTGCACCTCCGCCACGTGCATCCGTTGCCCAACGGCCTCGAGCAAACCCTCGGCCGCTTCCACAAGATCGTGGTCGCCGAACTCAACGATGAAGGCGTGTACGGCTTCGGCCAGTTCACCACCATGTTGCGCGCCCGTTACGCGATGCCCAGCATCGTCAGCGTCTGCAAGACCGACGGCCTCACTTTCAAGGTGAGCGAACTGGTCGCCGGGATCTCCCGCCACGTCGAAAGCACCGCGCTCGAGGCCACCGTCGGAATCGCCCGCCACAGCGCCCTCGCGACCAAGTGAGCCCCGCCACGCGCGCACCGGCCTCACCTCTTTCAACTCTCACCACTCAAGTTTCAGACCCCATGTCCTCCGCAACTGCCACTCCTTCCCCCGCGGGCCTGCCCGCCGAAGCCGCCCCGGCGAAGGCGGGCGCCCCCCTCACCAAAAAGGCCCTCACCGCCGATCATCCGACGTGGTGCCCGGGCTGCGGCGACTTCGCCGTGCTCGCCTCCTTCTACCGCGTGCTGGAAAAGCTCCAGTACCCGCACGAGAAGATCGTCACCTTCGCCGGCATCGGCTGCTCGTCGCGCTTCCCCTACTTCGTCAACACCCACGGCGGCCACTTCATTCACGGCCGCGCCCTGCCCTTCGCCGCCGGCATCAGCCTCGGCGCCGACGACCTCCATGTCTTCGTCTTTGGCGGCGATGGCGACGGTTTCTCCATCGGCGGCAACCACCTCAGCCACACCGCCCGCAAGAACATCCGGATCACCTACGTGATCATGGACAACTCCGTCTACGGCCTCACCAAGAAGCAGACCTCGCCCACCTCGCCGGTCGGCTTCAAGTCCAAGACCGATCCCACCGGCGCGATCGACCAGCCGATCAACCCCATGCGCACGCTGCTCAACAGCGGCGCCACCTTTGTCGCCCGCAGCCATGCCACCCAGGTCAATCACATGACCGAGATGATGCTGCGCGCCGCCAAACACGACGGCTTCTCCGTCGTCGAAATTCTCTCCGAGTGCGTCGAGTTCTACGAGGGCGCCTTCGACGCCGCCGTGCCCCGCAAAGGCGGCCAGTGGGTGCTCATCGACGAAAAGAAAAATGACGGCACGCCCGAGGATGCCCAGCGCCACGACGTCACCGACGAAGTCGCCGCCTTCAAACTCGCCGGCCTCGCCTGGCCCGGCGTCTTCGGCGTCTTTTACGAAAACAAGGCCCGCAAGACCAAGAACGCCCTCGAACAGGAGCTGATCACGAAGGCCCGGGAGCGCACCAAGGGCGCCAGCGACCTCGCCGTCCTCCAGGCGACCTTCGCGAAACTGCGTTGAACCGCGCCGGAACGCCCCCTCCCACCTCGAAGCCGCGTCCACCCGACGCGGTTTTTTGTCGGCGTAGCCACGAGCGTGAGCGAGTGGTTCCTCCTCGCTCTACGTAGCCCCGAGCGTGAGCGAGCGGTTCCACGTCCACTCGCTCACCCTCGTGGCCACCAGCCGCGGCCGCCATCAGGCGGACACGACCGGCGGCCCCTCCGAACCTCTCAATTCTGTAATGTTCGGGCAAGGCTCCCGAAACAGTCGTGTGGCATCTTCACGGCACTTCCAACTGCCATGAACACATCCACTCGCTCCTCCTTCAACCGCCGGCCGGTCCTCTGGGCCGCGTGCGTGGTCGCCCTCGCGGGCGCCTTCGCCGCCGGCGCGCAATCTGCCACCGCCGGCTCCAAGTCGAAGCCCGCCGTCGATCTCAAGGTCGACTCGCAGCCCGTCAACCGCGGCCCCCTCGAGCACGGCAGCTTCTCCCACGTGGTGAAGCGCGTCGCTCCCAGCGTGGTCAAAATCACCACCACCACGAAGGCGAAGCGTGTCGCGGGCCGCCCCGGCGCCCTGCCGCCCGGCTTCGACCACCCGATGTTCCGCCAGTTCTTCGGCAACCGCGCCCCGGACATCCAAATGCCCCCCCAGGCCGGCCTCGGCTCCGGTGTCATTATCAGCCCCGATGGCTATATCGTCACCAACAACCACGTCATCGACGGAGCCGACGAGGTGCTCATCGCCTTCGATGACGGCCGCGAACTCAAGGCGAAGGTCGTGGGCCGCGACCCGCAGACCGATCTCGCCGTGGTCAAGGTCGACGCGCGGGACCTCCCCGCCGTCACCTTTGCCGACAGCGCCAAGATCGAAGTGGGCGACCGCGTGCTCGCGATTGGCAACCCCTTCGGTATCGGAGAAACCGTGACGACCGGCATCGTCAGCGCCAAGAGCCGCCGCGCCGGGCTCGGACTCGACTACGAGGACTTCGTCCAGACCGACGCCGCCATCAATCCCGGCAACTCCGGCGGCGCCCTCGTCGACATCGACGGCCGCCTCATCGGCATCAACACCGCCATCCTCAGCCGCAGCGGCGGCTTCCAGGGCGTCGGTCTCGCCGTGCCCGCCAACCTCGTCAACCAGGTCGTCGATGGCCTCGTGCGCCACGGCAAGGTCGTGCGCGGCTACCTCGGCGTCGGCGCGCAGGACATCACCCCCACGCTTGCCGAAACCCTCAGCCTCGACGGCCGCAAGGGCGCGCTCGTGTCCGACGTGCAGCCCAACAGCCCCGCCGCCAAAGCCGGGATCAAGAACGGCGACGTCATCGTGGCCGTGAACGGCGAGCCCATCGAGGACTCCAATCGCCTCACCTTCCGCGTCGGCGCCATTGCCCCCGGCACGAAGGTCGATCTCGGCATCGTCCGCGAGGGCGAGGAAAAGACCCTCACTGTCACCACCGCCGAGCGCCCCGCCCATGCCAGCCGCTCCCACCGCGGTGGCCCCGCCCCGGAGGAACTCGCCCGCCACGACGAGGGCGTGCTCAACGGCGTGACGGTCGACGATCTCCGGCCGCAGAACCGGGCCCAGCTCAACCTGCCCGCCCGCCTCAAGGGCGCACTGATCACCGAGGTCGAACCCGACTCCGCCGCCGCCCGCGCCGGCCTGCGCCCCGGTGACGTGATCCTCGAAATCAACCGCCAGCCGGTCGACTCCGCCGCCGCCGCCGTCGAACTCAGCGCCAAGGCCGAAGGCAGGAAGACCCTGCTCCGCCTCTTCTCTCGCGGCAGCACGCTCTTCGTCGTGGTCGACGAAAGCGAGGCCCCCGCCCAGTAAACGTTTCCGCCCGGTGTTCCCCGGCGTGTGACTAGCCCGGCCCCGGTTGCCCCCGCGCACCCGGGGCCGTCTTTCTTTCCCAGATACCCGGCCCCTCCAAATCGTTCTCTTTCCTCTTTCTCTTAATCTTTCTCATCCGGGCCAAACCCTGACAAAAGAGATAGATTAAGAGGAAGAGAAAGACCGGCGCGCCGACCGTCACACCACCGCGGGCCTCACCGCCACCCTTCACCCCCTCTTCCCACTCGCCTCCCGCCCGCCGCTCTTGCCACGCTTCCGCCATGCGCGTCCTCGTTGTCGAAGATGATGCCAAGATCGCCTCGTTCGTTGTCCGCGGCCTGAAACAGGCCGGCTACGCCGTGGACCACGCAGCCGATGGCGACACTGGCCTCGCCCTCGCCCAGACCACCGACTACGACGCCGCCATCGTCGACATCATGCTGCCACAGCTCGACGGCATCAGCCTGGTGAAACGCCTCCGCGCCGCGCGCCGGCCGGTGCCCGTGCTGTTCCTCAGCGCCAAGAGCTCGGTCGACGACCGCGTGCGCGGTCTTCAGGCCGGCGGCGACGATTACCTCACCAAACCCTTCGCCTTTTCCGAGCTGCTCGCCCGCGTACATGCCCTCATCCGCCGCGCCACCTCCTCCCCCGAATCCACCCGGCTCGTCGCCGGCGATGTCACCCTCGATCTCGTGAGCCGTGAAGTCACCTGTGCCGGCCGGCCGGTCGACCTCCAACCGCGCGAATTCTCGCTGCTCGCGTTTCTCCTCCGCCACGCCGGGCGGCCCGTCAGCAAAACCATGATTCTCGAACACGTCTGGGACTACAGTTTCGATCCCCAGACCAACGTCGTCGACGTCGTCATGTCCCGTCTGCGCGCCAAGATCGATCCCGACCACCGGCGGATCGAGACCGAGCGCGGGGTGGGCTACACCTTCCGCCCCCACGGCCCGGCCTGAAAGCCGGCCGCCGCGCGCCATGTCCACGCTCTCCCGCCTGCGACAGTCCCTCGCGCTGCGCCTGGCGCTGCAGTATTCGGTCATCTTCGCCGCTTCCGCTGCGGTGCTCTTCGCCGCCCTCTACTGGAGCCTCACGGAGGCTCTCAACGAACGCGAACAGGCCGCCGTCCAGAACCGCGCCACCGAGCTCGCCTCCCTCTACGAACGCGGCGGCCCCGCCCTGCTCCGCGCCCGCCTCGACCGCGACGCCACCGCCTCCGGCCGCGGCTTCTTCGTCCGCGTGCTGCGCCCCAACAACGACCCCGTGCTCGTGTCCGTGCCGCCCGACTGGATCGAGCGGCAGATCGAACGCCTCCCCTTCCCGGGATTCACCCTCACCCGCCCCACCTACACCGTGCGAATCCCGCAGAACGCCCTGCGCGACTACGCCATCGCCACACGCGAACTCTTCGACGGCAACTCCCTCCAGGTCGGCATCCTGATCGAGAGCCAGGCCGTCCTGTTCGCCCCGCTGCGCCGCGCCTTCGCCTTGGTTGGCGCCGGCGCCCTGCTCCTCTCCTTCGCGGTCGGCACAGTGCTGGCTTGGCGCGCCACCCGCCCGCTTCGCGCCGTCTCCGACACCACGCGCCGCATCCTCGAGACCGGCGACCTCGCCGCCCGCGTCCCGCGCCCCGCCGGCCGCGGCGAACTCGCCGTCCTCGTCCACCAGCTCAACACCCTGCTGGAAAAAAACGCTGCCCACCTGCGCGTGCTCCGCGAAACCCTCGACAACCTCGCCCACGATCTCCGCACACCGATCACGCGCCTGCGAGGCACCGCGGAAATCGCCCTGCAAGACGGCGTCGATCCCGCCGAGGCCCGTGCCGCGCTCGCCGGGTGCGTCGACGAAGCGGACCGTCTGCTCCACGTACTCGAAGCGCTGCTCGACATTTCCGCCGCCGAGGCCGGTGCGCTGAAACTCAACCGCGATCCAGTGGATCTCCGCACCCTCACGGAACGCGCCGCGGACCTCTACCGCGAAGTCGCCGAGGAAAAACGCATCGCCGTCGCGTTCGATCAGCCGGCACCCGTGATGCTCGCCGTCGACGCGATCCGCCTCGGCCAGGCGATCAACAACCTCCTCGACAACGCCCTCAAATACACCCCGGACGGCGGCAGCGTGGTGCTGGCGGTGCGCCGCCCCGCGACCGGCGGGGCCGAACTCACCGTCGTCGACAGCGGTCCCGGCGTCGCCCCTTCCGAACGCGAGGCCATCTTCCGCCGGCTCTACCGCAGCGACTCCAGCCGCTCCCAGCGCGGACTCGGACTCGGCCTCAGCATGGTGAAGGCCATTGTCGAAGCCCACCGCGGGTCCGTCGCCGTCGACGACGCCCCCGGCGGCGGCGCCCGGTTCACCGTGCGGCTGCCGGCGTGATCTTCAGATGCGATCCAGGATCGCAAACACCTGGGTAGCCGCGCTTCAGCACCGCGAAAGCGCGGCCGGCTGACGATCCGGTTGCAAGTGGCCCGGCGGCGGACGCATCTCCGTTTATTACCCCCCGGAGCGCAGACGTAGGCAACCCGTCCGCCGTAGGCTCGGCGAAGGCGGAAGCCTCGTCGGCCGCTGCCGGACGATCGCCGGTGGCGATACGTCCGCGCCCCGCGTTCCTGCTCGCCGGCAAGAAAGTGAGATGCGCCCCCCGGCGGCCGGCCAACCAAATCGCAGTCGACTCGACGTTGGCGCGAAGGTTGGATCTCTCGTATGAATACACCGGCTGGCTGTCGGTTGGTTGTGGTCTTCCTGTCCCTGCTTCCGGCGGCCTTCGGCAGCGCCCCCGCCAGCGTCGCCGGGCGCGTTTACGCCGAGGACTACTCCCTGGCGGCTCCCGGCGGGATTCGGGTCTCAAGACAACGCGAGATTCTTTTGCGGGAGAACGGAACCTACATGGTTCTCTGGCAATTCGGGACCTCCTCGATGAGCGGACAGGTCACTGTATCAGGCTCCTCGTTACCACCGGATGGCACCTGGACCTATCGCCGGATCTCCGATTCGGCCGCCACACTCACCTTGGACACGACCAGCCTGGAGCTCGACTTTGCCACGGGAGAACTCCGGCGCGTGGATCTGTCTCTCGTCAGGTTTCGCTTGTTCTCCTATGAACCGTCGGCGCCGATGCCGAATTGTTCCCACCTCGGCTACCTGAAGGCCGGAGGAACTGCCGTGACGGGGTTCACGCTCGCAGGTCGAAGCCGGATCCTCGTCCGTGCCATCGGTCCCGGGCTCGCGCTGTTCGGCCTCGCTGACGGCATCCGCCAGCCGGTGATCGTCCTGCGGAGCCCGGGTTCGCCGTCGGTCAAGGCCGTCAACGACGGTTGGGCGGACTCTGCAACCCTTGCGGAGGCCAGCCGCCGGAGCGGGGCGTTTCCATTGCCTGCCGGCTCCCGCGACGCCGCGTTGATCTCGGTCGCCAACGATGGCGCGTGCGTCGTGGAGGTTTCCTCCGCCGATTCGGCGGAGTCCGGTCAGGTGTTGATCGAGGTCTACATCCTGCCGTGAGCGGCGGGCGCTTCCCCGCCCCGATCCCCACCTGGTGCCGCCCCGATCGCGATTCGGATCTGTCGCTGCTCCGCCCGGCATGGCGGTGTCATTCTCGCGATCACGAGGCCCTACTGGCCAGGATGGACGAGGCTCCTTGCCTCCTTGGCCGCGAGGCTGGGAGCCTCGTCCACTTGGAGAATGAAACCGCCGTGCCCTACCCGGGCTTGGACCCACTGTCCCAAGGTGCGACCCGGAGAGTTGCATTTGACTCCCGGCCCTCGCGCCGGCGACCTGAGTCTCATGCCACGACTCGCCCTCCCTCTGTTCGCCGGCCTCGCCGGACTGTGCGCCACTGTCCTTGTCTCCCTTGGTGCACCCGCCGCTCGCGCCGCGGCCGACGGCCAGCCGCTGCCCGCTGGCAAGGGGATGCTCCCGTTCACGCACGCCGGAGAGCCGCTTGAAGTACACACCTTCAAGCCCGCCCACTACCGGGGCGGGCCGATTCTCTTTGTGATTCACGGCCAGGGCCGCAATGCCGCCGACTACCGCGACTACGGCATTCCGCTGGCGGAGCGCCACGGAGCGATCGTCCTCACGCCGCACTTCGACGCCAAACGCTTCCCCGGCGAGCGCTTCCAACGCGGCGGCGTGCTGCGCGGCGGAAAGCCCGCACCAAAGGAGGAATGGACTTACACCGTCATCCCACGCCTCGTCGAGGAGGTGCGGCGCCGCGAAGGGAATCCCGGCCTCCCCTTCTATCTCATCGGCCATTCCGCCGGAGGGCAGTTCGCCATCCGGCTGGCCGCGATGCTGCCAGGCGCCGCCACGCGCCTCGTGCCGGCCAACCCGGGATCCCTGCTCTTTCCCACCCGCGACGCCCCCTGGGGCTATGGCTTCGGCGGCCTGCCGCCAGAGTGGTCCAACGATGAGGTGCTACGCGCCTACCTCGCTGCCCCCGTCACCCTGCTCCTCGGCACTGCCGACACCGGCGTGAACGACTCCGACCTCGACCGCAGTCCGCCCGCCATGGCCCAGGGCCCGCACCGCTACGCGCGCGGCCACGCGGCCTTCACCGCCGCGCAAACGCTCGCCCGCGAACGCGGCTGGACGTTCAACTGGCGCCTCATCGAACTTCCCGGCGTCGGCCACTCCGGTCGCACCATGATCGGCTCGGAGCAGGCCTCCACGGCGTTGTTCGGAGCGCCGCGGTAGCGAAACGCGACCCGGCCGACGAAGCGCGGCCGTGTCGCCGCCGGCGCTCGTCCGCCCGGGCAGGCGGTTGCCGAACGGCGACACGCCTGCGCCCCCCTCCTCACTTCGTCTCGCGGAAGCGGATGTTGCGCCAGCGCACGCTGTAGGGACCGGAGCCCTTTTTGATGCCGTGCACCTGGAAGCCGATGTAGCCCTCGGGATCGTTCGGCTGACGGAAGTCCGCCGTGAGCACCCCATTCACCCAACTCCGGTAGTGATCGCCCTTCACGACAATTCGGTACTTGTTCCACTCACCCTTCTTGAAGGCCGCCAGCGCCGCCGGGGTGCGCACCTTCTCCCGCGTGTTGGTCAGATCGCTCCACCAGACCGCGCGCCGCGCCTCGTCGTAGAAATCGCCCGCGGTGCCATTGATGGCGATTTCACACTGCGGGCCGTACACGCGGCCGGGCGGGTGGGCCTTCTTCGCCTTCGTGCCCGGAGGCATCGGATCGCCTTCCTTCATGACCCGGCTGCGCACCTGCACGCCCGAGTTGAGCTGGTCGTCGACGTTGACCTCGAACTCGAGTTCGAAGTCCTTGTACGGCCCCTTGATCAGGAAGGAATTCGGACTGCCGTCGACCGTCGTGCCAATGAGCACGCCGTTCTCGACCCGGTACTTGGCCGTGCCGCTCACGACCTTCGCGTCGTCCAGGCCGTTCTTGAACCAGGTCTGCCAGCCGCCGCCGGACTTCTTCTTGTCGGCCGCCTGCAGGGAAAAGGCCGCCAGCAGCACGCCGGCAACCGCGGAAACGAGGAGCATTCGGGATGTTCTCATGGGGAAAGTGGACACCAGCGTGATCGAAGCCCGGGAGCCGTCCAGACCAGATCGCCTCCCGCGATTAGTCCCTTGGTCCCTCAGTCCCTTGTTCCTGCCTCAGGCGATCCAGGCCCGGCGGCGGTTGAGTTTCGAGGCCAGCACCTGGCGAGTGATCGCCACATCGACATCAATCTGGAAATCGAACATGCCGACCAGGGCGAAATCAGCGCCGCTCTCGAACGCGAAACGGAAGCCTTCGCGGGCCGGAATCGCCCCGGCGGCCAGCACCTTGTAGGCAATCCAAGGCTTCTGTACCTTGGCGAAGAACTTCACCGTGTCGTCGCAATCGCGACACCAGTAGTTGTCGACCTTGTAGTTGTCGATCACCTCGGCGGTCTGCTCGGGGCGGCGCTTGGACCAGTAGTTGTCCTGGTGCAGCGTCTTCACATAGAAATCGACCCCGATCTTCGCCTTTTCCACCGACTGCGGCGTCCGCAATTCGTGGCCGGCCACGCCGGCGAGCAGTCCGTGGTCCTTGATGATTTCGACCGCCTCGCCCACGCGACCGACCGCCCCTTCGCGCACCCATTTGTCGCCGATGTTGCCGAGCAGGAATCCCGCCACCGCGCCCGCGTCGGCCGCCTCGCGAATCGACGTCGTCATGTCGTCCGGCTTGGGGTTCACCTGCGCGATGTATTGGATCTTGCCGCCCCGCTTCACGTACTCGCGGTAAAGTCGCGCCACCCGCGGATCGGATGACGAGGCCACCATGGTGTTGATGCCAAACTCTTCGCACCGCGCCCAAGTTTCGAAGATCTTCTGCTCCGTGAAATAGTGCTTCAACAGCGTCGACACATACAACAGGTCACGGCTGTGCGCGTAGCCGCTGATCAGGTTGCCGCCGCAGATGAGCCGGCTGACGTCGAGCTTCCCGATCTTTCCCATCGGTGACTTCTCGCCCGGCGCCGCCGGCCGCACCTTGGGCGCCGCCGCCAGCGCTTTTTCTTCCAGACTCAGCACCAGTGGGGCGGCGAGCGCGGTGGACAACGAACTCCTGAGGAATCCCCGGCGGGAAACACTCGGGGCGCGGGGGCGGGAAGTGGCGGCGGGAGTGGAACGGGCGGGGTTCTTCATGGCGGCGGTAGGCTGGGCTGTGAGCAACACCGCAGCGCAACCGGGCGCGGAAGGACGCCGGAGGCTGCAGCAGTCATAGCCAACTGCAATTGGGCCGACCTGTCGCCGCAGTTATTGCCCAACCCCATGCAAGGGTTGCGTGGGATCGCCGCTTCCGGCTGGCGAGATGAGTGCAGCCAGGACCTCAATGGAGACGCCGGCGGCGGGAGAAGCGGGAGGGTTACGGGGGTATACCACCCTCCCGGGAGAGGATCCCGTGGCGCCCCCCACGTCCGATTTCGAGGTTGGAGCCCCGCGGCCGCCCCATTAGCCTCCGCCCATGTGTGCGCTCCCCAAAATCTCCCTGAAGGCCCAAATCCCGGAAGCGTTGAAACAGGAGGTGGCCCAAACCTCGTGGGGCAAGGTGCTGAGCATCACCCCGGTGGTGATGACAGTAATCGCCACGATGCTTGCCGGCCTCTCCTCGAGCGAGATGACGCGCGCCCAGTACGACCGCGCGCTCGCCGCGCAACGCCAGTCGAAGGCTGGCGACCAGTGGAATTTCTTCCAGAGCAAACGCCTGCGGGCCGTGGTTCTGCGCACCACGCTCGACATGATGGTCGCCACCGGTGGCCTGCGCCCGCTCGACGCCTCCGCGCTGCGCGCCAGCCTGGGGGGAGGCGCCGCCGCCGACACCCTCGACTCAGCCGCCGGGCAGGCGGCCTTCGCCGCCCTGCGCGACGGCCGACTACCCCAAGCCGCGACCGCGCCGGCCCTGCCACCCAGCGTGCAGGAGGCTCTGCACGCCTTGGAGCAGTCGCGCCCCGACGCCGAAGTCGCCCGCCTGATTGGCCGGATCGCCGGTGGAGCGCTCGATGCGGCCTTGCGCGATCTCCAGGCGCACGCGCTGGCGCTGGAATCCCAGCTCGAACCGCTCAACCAGGCCATCGCCGCCTGGGAGCGCGCCCTCGCCGGCCAGCCGCTGCTGCGCGAGTTCACCGCCGCCCGCATGCGGTATCATTCCCTTCGATACGACGCCGAGGCGCGCGTCAACCAGGTGGTTGCGGAGCTCTTCGAATTGCAGGTGCGGACCAGCAACCTCTCGGCCGAGCGCCACCACCGCCGCAGCAGCCGGTTCTTCTACGGCATGCTCGCCGCGCAGATGGCGGTCATCGTCTCGACCCTCGCGATGGCGGCGCAGAAGCGCAACCTGCTCTGGAGCATCGCCGCCATCGCCGGCCTGGTTGCCCTCGCGTTCACCGTCTACGTGCTCCTGTACGTGTAGTTATCGCGCCGCGCCATCCTCCCGGGCCGCATCGACAGGCTTCATCTCGGGCGACCACAACGTCCCCTTGCCCCCCCCGGAGCTGCGGGACCGGGTTCCGACCGGCTCTCTGGCCCACTTCGTCAGCGAGGTGGTCGAGGCGATCGATCGGCGCGGGGTGCGGGTCAGCACTCGTGGCACCGGTGACGAACAGTATCCGCCGCCGATGCTGCTCCGCCTGCTGGATTGCAGGGATGCGACCGGCACGGTCGGCCACCGCCGGGATAAACCGTATCCTCACCAAAACTACTTGGAAATCCCCTGCCTCCGGCCGTGCGCCGCACGGCCATTAGCAAGCCCGTCCGGGTTGGCCGGCGCGTTGCCGGCAAAACTCGCGAGTCACCCCAAGCGTGCTTTTCCGAATCTCACGGGCTTGCCAGGCACTCCTCCGTTGACCGGCTGCCACCGCCGGACGTAGGCTCGCGACCATGCGGCGAGTTGCACTTCCGACCAACCGCCGCCATCTCCAGCCGTTCGTTCTTTCCCCCATGAAAAAAGGCCAGAAATCCACTGCCAAGCCGAAGCCGATCGCCAAGGATCTCTCCCCCCGCAAAAGTCCGCGCGGCGGATCACTGATCTCCGCCTTCAAGTTCACGCCCATTCTTTCCTCCCCGCCCGACTCCCTGCAGGTGCAGGATCTGCAATCCAAACGCAGCCAGTGACGTCGGCGGGCGCGAAGGTACCGCGCCCCGGCGTGTGAGTCGACCGCAACGGAGATCCGCCCCGGAGGTTGGCGGCAGGCTCACCGGGACCACGATCAACAGTCGGCGCCGTGCCGCCCCCTCCAATCACCGCACGCCATGAGGTCCGACGACATCGTGGTCTCGTGCCTGATGCCCACCCATGCCCGCCGGCACTGGCTGCCCGCTGCAGTGGCGGGTTTTCTACGGCAACCGGTGGCCTCGGCGGAGCTAGTCATCGTGAGCGAGGACGGATTCCCGGCGTCGCTCCTGCGGCTGTCTCCCCGCCTCCGGCACGTGGCCTGCCCGCCGAAGCTGCCGCTTGGCGAGAAACGCAATCTCGCCTGCGCCGCCGCGCGCGGCCGGTATCTCTTGCATTGGGATGACGACGACCTTCAGGCGTCTGGCCGGGTGATCCGGCAGCTACGCACCCTGGCGGCGGCCGGCGGGGGTGTCACCGGCTCAAGTCGCGTCCATTTCCGTGATACCAAGTCCGGACGGTGCTGGGAGTACGCCTACCGGGCCTCGGAGCTGCCCTGGGTCCACGGCGCCACACTGGCCTACACCCGTGCCTACTGGCGCCGTCATCCGTTCCCGGCGGTTTCGGTCGGCGAGGACAATCTCTTTGTCTGGTCCGCCGCCCCGGGTGAACTGCAGGACACCCGTGATACCGGGCTGTGCCTTTGCTCGCTCCATCGTCACAACACGAGCGCCAAAAACACCGCCGACGCCTGGTGGCGCTCCATCCCGCTGCCCCGCCGCTGGCAGGCACTGATCCGCGCCACGGACCGCCGCGCTCCCCGGAACCCCTCAGTGACCTGATGCGCCACCACAAGCGTCGTCTTGGGCGCCC
>CAZDGC010000079.1:0-35580 GCA_964504885.1 uncultured Opitutus sp. | reverse complement strand
AACTTAAGCAGAATCTGCGCCCAGTCTTCAATCCGCGTATGATTTTTCCGGGCTAAGGCGGAAAAGGGTTAGTCTGGAGGTTTTCGGTCTGCTTCTTTCGCGAAACGGAGCCTCTTGAACGGTTAAAACGCCCTCCCATTGCGCCCCAGTCGCGGCCTGTTAAGCCGCAGGAGTTTTGCATCCGACTCCGCGGCCAAAGGCGGAGTCCGTCACGTTCACATTCACCGACCCCGTCATGCACCGCCACCTCCTCCCTGCCGTCCTGCTCCCGCTGGTCGCGACCACCGCGGGTATTGCCGCCAACCCGGCCTCTCCTCCGGCTTCGACGAGCCCTTCCGAGCCTCCCGTCACCCTGAGTCCCTTCGAAGTGACTGCTTCCAGCGATGTCGGTTATGTGGCCACGAGCACCCTGGGTGGCACGCGGCTGAATACTGACCTGAGGGACGTCGCGTCGCAGGTTTCCGTCATGACCCAGGAATTTCTCGACGACATCGCGGCGACTTCGTTCACCGATGCCGCCCGTTACTCGCTGAACATCGAAAATCTCGACGAGTTCCAGTCGCCGACGGGGGGAGCCGGCAATTTTGCGGATGGCGTGATCAATAACACTGGCATGACCCGCGTGCGCGGGCTCGATTCCGCCGGACTGACGCACGACTTCTTCCTCACCAGCGTGCCCCTCGACCGCTACAACACGGAACGATACACCCTGGCGAGCGGCCCGAACGCCATCCTCTTCGGCCTCGGCAGTCCCTCCGGCACGAGCGATGCCGGATTCAAGCGAGCCGACCTCCACCGGCGCTTCGGGTCCCTGTCCCTGCGCACCGATGGCGAACGCTCACTGCGGGCCGTCTTCGATCTCAACGCGCCCCTTGTGCCGGGCCGTCTCGGTCTGCGCCTGGTCTACCTCAACCAGGACGAGAATTCCTGGCGGCGCCCGGCCGGCGGCAACAACGATCGCCGCTTCCTCACCGCGTCCGCCCAGCCCTTCCGCCACACTCGCGTGCGCGGCTGGTACGAGCGGGTCCGCAACGATGACTACCCGATGCGCAACATGGTGATCCGCGATCAAATGACCCCCTGGCTCGCGGCCGGCGCTCCGCTCTTCGACAACGCCGGCGCCACCACGTCCGCCCTGATCACCAATCGCATCACCGCCGCCAATCAGGGCCTCGTCTTCACCCGCTATGGCAACGCCAGTCCGATCTTCTCCCTCGGCCGCACCGGCGGCACGCCGTCGATCGACAACTGGGCCAACACTGTCGCCACCCGCGGTCCCGACGCGGCCCTGCCAGCCCCCGACACCACCCTGGCCGGCGCCTTGCGCGATTCGACGATTTTCCCCTGGGATGTGGCCTATGGCGGCAACGGTACGCGCAAGTACACCGACGCCGCGATCGGAGGCCTGTTGATCGAACAGCGGCTGAGGGAGAACCTCTACGTCGAGGCGGGTTACAATCGCGAGCGCGCGACCACCTCTTTTATCGACTCGGTGCAAGGTCTGAACACCGCCCTGTTCGTGGACGCCAACCGCTTTCTGCCCGACGGTGCGACGCCCAATCCCAACGCCGGACGCTATTACCTGCAGGGCGTGCCGCGGGCCGGAGTCTGGTTTAATCAGCGCGAGGACTTCCGGCTGACGACGTCTTACGACCTCGATCTGACCAAGCGCAGCAAGTGGTTCGGCCGTCATCGGCTGGCGGGCATGCTCACTCGCGAAGAGAGCCAGCGGACGGACGGGCAGAACATGAATCTCACGATCATCAGCGATCACAGCTACACCACCGGCACCGCCGCCACGGAGCTGCGCAATGCGAACCGCGCCGTGCGCATCCGCGCCTACGTCGACAATCCGCGGTCGGCCGACAGCCAGGGAGTCTATTGGGTTAGTCTTCCTTTCAACGCCTTCGACAATGTCACCCTTCCGGACGGTTCGCGGCTGGCCAGCCTGCACAACCCCTATGGAGCGATCGGCAGCACGACGATCACCAAGGAGCGCATCACCGGCCGGATGTTCGTCATGCAGAACTACTGGTGGGACAACCGTCTGGTGACGACCGCCGGCTGGCGCCGCGACAGCAATCGTCAGGTCAACTATGGGACTCCGACCAAAGGGCCCGGCAACGCCCCTTTCGTCCATTACGCGGAACTCCTGGACGATGCTCCGGGCTACAACCGTTCCGCCGGCAAGGGGACGCGCACGCTCGGGGCGGTCGCCCATCCCTGGCGTTGGATGTCGCTCCACTTCAGCACCTCCAAGACCGCGAACGTGGCGGACACTGGACGCAATGCGGATGGCTCCATCATCCCGGGCGCACACGGCGAAGGACGTGATTACGGCGTGACCCTTTCCCCGTTCGGACGCCGCGTGACGCTGCGCGTCAACAAGTACGAAGCCACGTCCGGACCGCGCAACTCCGCCCCTTTCACCTCGCGCATCCGTTCCCCCATCGGACGCGTGGAAGAGACGGTGCAGGCACTGGGAGTTCCGCCACCCGCGGTCGACTTGTCCTCCAGCGACACCAGTCTCACCACCGTCGTGCCGCAATCCACCCGGTCCACCGGTTACGAGGCCGAACTGGTCGGCAACCCCACTCCCCAGTGGCGTCTGTCGATCGGGCTCGCAAAGTCCCGTTCGGTTTCCTGGGACATTGGCCGGGCGTGGATTTCCTACGTCAAGGACCGCAGCGCCGTCTGGGCGCCCTACGCCAGCGAATTCATCGCCTCCGTGCCGGGTCGTACGGTGACGCAGGAGATGCTGGGCATTATCCAAGCCCTGAACGAAATGCGGCAAGTCGATGGAGCCAGTGTCGAAAGCGGTCGTTCCTGGCGAATCAATGGCACGGCGCGTTACTCCTTCAACCGGGGAGCATTGAAAGGACTCTACCTGGGCGGTTCGACCCAGTACCGCGGTGCCAACACCAGGGGCTACCAGACCCGGAGCATCCCCAACGAGTTTCCGTTCCCGGGCATTGGCGACACGGTCGTTTCGGCTGACATCAGCAAGCCCATCAAGGGCGACGAACTGTTCGCCCTCGACGGCTTTGCCGGCTATTCCCGCCGGCTGTTCGGCCAGCGGGTCCGCTGGAGTCTGCAGCTCAACATCCGCAACCTGCTCGACGACGACACCACGATTCCCCTGACGACGTATTCCAACGGTAGCGTGCGCCTCTTTACCATCACGACGCCGCGCCAGTTTATCCTGACGAGCAACTTCGAATTTTGAACCGCACTCCCGCCCCTTTCCACCACCTCCGCCGGCGCGCCGCCCCATGACACCTACGGTGCCACGCACGGGCCGTCCGTTTTTCCGCCGGGTGCTGCTCGTCGGGCTGATCGGCGAACGGTTGCTCTGTCCGGTCGCGGCCGCGGCCACGTTCTACGTCTCCCCAATCGGTGACGACGCGAACGACGGGGCGTCGGTTGCTACGCCGTGGCGCACGCTCGCCCGGGCCAATCCCGTGCTCCAGCCGGGGGACACGCTCCTCCTGCGCGGCGGCGAATACACCTCTCCGAGCGCGCCGCCGGCCAATTCGATCCAGCCCGCCCGTTCGGGCACCGCGGCGGCGCCCATCACCTACCGGGCGTACGCCGGCGAGACGCCCGTGCTCACCGCCATCCCCCGCCAGCACTACGCTATCGATCTTCGCGACCGGTCGCACATCCACATCGTAGGGATCACCATCGACGGAAAACACCGCGGTTCAGCCGCCACGGTCGCCGGCTGGGGCCGCCTCACGCAGGCGACCCACAACACGATCCGCGGCTGCACCTTCACGCACGGTTACGCCTACGCCGGCGTGCAGCTCCTCAGCGGCAGCAACTACAACCGGATCCTCGACAACCGTTTCGATTTCTTCGGTGCCTGGGACGATCCCCAACGCGGCGACTATGGCGAAACCCTCGAGCTCCGCGACAGCAGCTACAACCTGATCGAGGGAAACACCTTTCACCACCCCGGCCACAACAGCCTGCAGGTGGTCTACGTCTCGACCCACAATGTCATTCGGCGCAACCTCTTTGATGGCGACTGGTCCGACGTCCACCCGCGCCTTTCCACCGGCACCGTCGGCAACCGCAGCGTCGCGATCGGCGGCAGCCGCCCGGGTGCCGCGTTCAATGTCTTCGAATACAATGTCGTCCGCCGCACGGGTTCCGCCGTCGACAAGCTCGATCCGACCGCCGTGAAGATCCAGGGACGCCACCAGATTGCCCGCTTCAACCTGATTCACGACAACGTCCATGACGCCATCCGCAGCGATACCATCCGCGGCAGCGAACAGACGACCGACAATTACATCTACCACAATACCCTCCATCGCAATGGCGGCCCGGCGTGGTTTGGACGCCAGGTGAAGGACGGCAGTCCGAATCACCTGCTCGCCCGCAATGTGTTCCAGAACAACCTCGTTTACCGCTGCCGCCAGGCCCCAAATCCGGCGAACGCGAACTACGATGCGGACGTCTACCTGATCCCCGTCCCGCCGGATCCCGCGGACCCGCTGCGGGGCAATCAGGTGATTGCGAATTCGTTCGTGAAGGCGGTGCCCGGTGATGCCCGGCTCTTTCTCCTCCGCGCGGAACCGCTCGCCTTCTGGCAGGCCACCGCGCCGTTCAACCGCACCGTGCGGCATAATCTCTCGGTGGCCCCGAAATTCGTTTCCGAAAAGCCGAACTCGCCCGCCGATTTTGATCTCCACCCGGGTTGCGGGCTGATCGACGCCGGAGCGTTTCTCACCGTCGCCGCCACCGCCGGCGCGGATTCGACCACGCTCCTCGTCGCCGACGCCGGTCCGTTTCACGACGGTTTCGGGATCGTCGACCCCGACCAAGTTCAGGTTGGCGCCAACGCGCCGGTGGCCATTGTCGCCGTCGACTACGAAAAGAACACCCTGACGCTGGCGCGGGCGATCTCCTGGCGGGAGGGAGACGGTGTTTCGTTGCCGTATCATGGCGCCGCGCCCGACATCGGGGCCCGCGAATACCGGGCGGCGGGTCCTACCCGGTCCTCCGACACGCGATGAGTTCCCGCGACCACGGTCGCGAATGTCATCCATTCAAGCGCGAGCGGCCACGCCTGGCGCGCTCGGTCCGGCCCGCCAGGTCCCATTGACCAGCTTCAAACCGGGCTTCGCGGGCAGCCCGTACTCGCGGTTGCGCAGCAGGGCCACCAATTCATTTACCCCGCTCCGACCGACTTCGTGCGTGTCGTGGATCACGCCGGCAAAGCGATGGTCGGTGGGCTCCAAATCGAGCGAGGCGTAAGCGAAATGGCGGGGCGCACAGAGGCCGTTTTCGGCCAGGTACTGCACGGCCCCCATGGGCGGCCCGATCACCGCGTCCGGTCGCGCGCGCCGCAGCCAGCGCACCAGGCCCGGCCCGTCGAACTCCCGCGGGAGCGGGGCTTCCTGAAGGCATGGGGCGATGCGGCCGGACACCGGCAGTTCGAGCTGATAAGCGAGATAGGCTGCCAACCAGAGGCGGTTGACGCGATGGAGCCGGGGCCAGCTCATCGCGAAACCGATCCGCCGGTAGCCGAGCTGCAGCAGGTTCTCCATCGCCACGCGCACGATGGCGTAATGGTCGTCGACCACCCGGTGCGTCGCCGGCTCCAGGATGCTGCGGCTGAGGGTGACCGTCGCAAATCGCGCCCAGTCGAGCCGGATCCGCCCCTCCGGATCCGGGTGAGGCGCCAGCAGCAGCCCGCGGATGCCGCGGTGATGGAGAATCTGGCTGTGGCGTTCCTCGGAGATCGCCGGGTCGCCCACCCAGTACGGTTCAACCCGGTACCCGAGCTCCGCCGCGCGCTCGTGCGCACCTTCCCAATAGCGGCGCACGATGTGCCGCCGGCGCCACTCGTCGGGCTTCGCATAGGCCACCGCGTAGGCGAGAGTCTCCGCCCCTTCGCGCGGTGCGTGGTGGCGGATGGCCGCCATGGCTTGCGACAGGATCGGGTCGGGCGCATAGCCGAGGTCGCGGGCCGTCTGCTGCACTTTCCGCGCGGTCTCCGGTCGTGTGAGCAGGATTCCGCGCAGTGCGTACGACGCGGTGCCGATCGAAACACCCGCGGCCCGCGCCACGTCTTTCAAGGTCACCCGCTTCATTCGTCGCGCATTGGATGCGGGCCTCGATCCCCGAGGCAACCGCTTTTCCGAGCGGGCCAGGCATGGCCCAGAGAGGTCACTGCACTTAAGGTCCCAAGATGGTCCCAGGATGATGCCAGGATGGTGCCAGGATGGTCCCAGGATGGTGCCAGGATCCAGCGAGGAAGATCGAATCTGGACCGAAGCGCCCGGCGGGTTGCGCGCGGCCCGGGTTCGGGCGGCGCCGGCGCCTCAGCCGGATCCATGCAGAAGCAACCGCGAATGAACGCCAAGCGACGCGAATCTCAGCGGTTGCGCGGTTCACCTCGACTCTTCGTGGCTGCGCACCGGACAGTGACCCGCCGTCCGGCTCCAGCTTTGGGAGTCCGGTAGGTCGCCGTGTTCGCGTCCATTCGCGTAAATTCGCGGTTGAACCGAATCGTTACGCCTCAGAACTTCAGGTGTTTGACCGTGAGTCCCTTGTTGATGAGCTGCTTCAGCGAGGCGATGCCGATCTTCAGGTGATCGGTGACAAAATGTTCGTCGACCTTTTGGTCGCTCTCGGCGGTCTTCACACCCTCGGGGATCATCGGCTGGTCGGACACCAGGAGCAACGCGCCGGTGACGATTTCGTTGAAGAACCCGGTCACGAAGATGGTCGCGGTCTCCATGTCGATGCACAGGGCGCGGACCTTCTTCAGGTATTTCTTGAATTGCTCGTCGTGCTCCCACACGCGGCGGTTGGTGGTATAGACGGTGCCGGTCCAGTAATCGCGGGCAAAGTCGCGGATGGTCGTCGAGATCGCCTTCTGCAGCGCGAACGCCGGCAGCGCGGGCACCTCCGGCGGAAAATAATCGTTGCTCGTGCCCTCGCCGCGGATCGCCGCGATGGGCAGGATCAGATCGCCGATGGCGGCGCGATGCTTGAGCCCGCCGCACTTGCCGAGGAAGAGCACGGCCTTCGGATGGATGGCGGTCAGCAGGTCCATCACCGTGGCGGCGGTGGCGCTGCCCATGCCGAAGTTGATGATGGTGATGTCGCCGGCCGTCGCATTCGGCATCGGCTTGTCCCGGCCCCGGATGGGCACGCGGTGCCACTGCGCGAACAGGTTCACGTAGCGGTCGAAGTTGGTCAGCAGGATGTATTCGCCGAACTCGCCGAGCGGCACCCCGGTGTAGCGCGGCAGCCAGTTTTCGACGATTTCCTCGCGGGTGGTCATGCGCACGCTTGTGCCGGCCGGGAGCCGACAGGGCACGGAAAAAACGCCGCCGGGACGCGGCCGGCCGGAATCAGGCGCTGGCGAGCGCGTTGGCCGTGTTGAGATGCTCCGGCCCGGTGTAGCGTTGCGATTGCTCGTCGGCGTGGTAGCTGGAGCGCACCAGCGGTCCGCTTTCGACCACGCCGATCCCGAGGCTCAGGCCGAGATGCTTCCACTCCCGGAACTCCTCGGGGGTGGCCCAGCGCGAGACCGGCAGGTGCTGCGGAGTGGGCTGAAGATACTGGCCGATGGTGAGGATGTCGATCCGATCGGCGGCGATGTCGCGCAGGGTCTGCTCCACCTCGTGGGGTTCTTCGCCGACGCCCAGCATGATGCCGGTCTTGGTCACGAAACCACGGCCCTTGGCGTGGCGCAGCACGGCACGCGAGCGATCGTAGCGCGCCTGGACGCGCACCGGTTTCTGGAGACGTTCCACCGTCTCGAGGTTGTGGTTGAAGATGTCGGGCTTCGCGTCGAGCACGATGTCGACGTGGGCGAGGTGGCCCTTGAAATCGGGGGTGAGCACCTCGATGGCGGTGCGCGGGTTGCGGTGCCGGATCGCCCGGATGGTGGCCGCCCAGACGCTGGCGCCGCCGTCGGCAAGTTCATCGCGCGCCACGCTGGTGATCACGCAGTGGCGGAGATTCATCGTGGCCACCGCCTCCGCCACCCGCGCGGGCTCGCCGAGGTCGAGTTCGGTCGGGCGGCCGGTCGCGATGGCGCAGAAGGTGCACGAGCGGGTGCAGATGTTGCCCAGAATCATCAGCGTCGCGGTGCCGCGCGACCAGCATTCGCCGAGGTTCGGGCACTGCGCGCTCTGGCAGACGGTGTGCAACTCATGGTGGTCGACCAACTGGCGCGTGGCCACGTAACCGGGGCCGCTGGGCAGGCGGGCCCGGAGCCAGGACGGTTTGCGCGCGGGTGGTGGCGACGAATGCATCCTGCGAGAACCCACACGACGGCCTTGGAATCGCAAGCGGCTTTTCGCCCGCAGGCCCCGCGGGGCGCATCTGCCACTTGGCGGTTGCGCACCTGGAGGGCCACGCACCCCTCGTCGCCGGAAAGATCGGACGGAAAATCGATCGCGGAACGCGGCTGCGACCGAGCGCAGCCCTCCGGGAGGGTCTTCTGGCGAGAGACCGCCCTCCTGAAGATGCGCCCGACCCGCGGCCCGGCGGCGCGGACTTGCCCGCGCTGCGGCGCCGCCGCAACCTCCCGCCTCCCCGCCATGAAGCGCTTCCGCCTCGCCACCGGTCTCCTCGTCCTTTCCGCCCTCGTCCCCGCTCTTCGCGCCGCCGAGTTCGACCTCGTGATCTACGGCGGCACCTCCGCCGCCGTCACCGCCGCGGTGCAGGCGCAACGCCTCGGCAAGTCCGTGGTGATCGTCTGCCCCGATCGGCATCTCGGGGGCCTCAGCTCCGGCGGCCTGGGCTGGACCGATTCGGGCAACAAGGCGGTGGTGGGGGGGCTGGCGCGCGAGTTTTATCATCGCGTCTGGCGGCATTACCAGCGCCCGGAGGCCTGGCGCCAGCAGCGGCGCGAGCAGTATGGCAACCGCGCGCAGGGGCATGCCGCGGTGGATGGCGAGCAGCGCACGATGTGGGTGTTCGAGCCCCACGTGGCCGAGCAGGTGTTCGAGGACTTCGTCCGCGAGCACCGCATCCCCGTGCAGCGCGACCAGTGGCTCGACCGCGTCCGCGGCGTGCGGAAGGAGGGCGGCCGGATCACTGCGATCACGATGCTCAGCGGGCGCACCTTCACCGGGCGCATGTTCGTCGACGCCACCTATGAGGGCGATCTCATGGCCGCCGCCGGGGTCGACTACCACGTCGGCCGCGAATCGCAGCGGCAGTACGGCGAGGAGTACGCGGGCGTGCAGACCGGAGTGCTGCACCACCGGCATCACTTCGACGTGCTGCCGGTGCGGATCAGCCCGTACCGCATCCCCGGCGACCCCACGAGCGGGCTGCTCCCGCGCATCAGCGCCGCGCCCCCGGGCGAGTTCGGCTCCGCCGACCACCGCGTGCAGGCCTACTGCTTCCGCATGTGCCTCACCGATGCGCCGGAGAATCGCATCCCGTTCGCGAAGCCCGCGGGCTACGACCCGGACCAGTACGAACTGCTGCTCCGCATCTACGCCGCCGGCTGGCGCGACACGTTCAAGAAATTCGATCCGCTGCCGAACCGGAAGACCGACACCAACAACCACGGCCCCTTCAGCACCGACAACATCGGGATGAACTACGACTACCCCGACGCCTCCTACGAGCGCCGCCGCGAAATCATCCGCGAACACGAGACCTACCAGCAGGGCTGGCTTTACTTCATCGCCAACGATCCTCGGGTGCCGGAGGAGGTGCGGCGCGAGATGAGCCGCTGGGGCCTGCCGAAGGACGAATTCAAGGACCACGGCCACTGGCCGCACCAGCTCTACATCCGCGAGGCGCGCCGCCTGGTGGGCGCGTTCGTCATGACCGAGAACGAGCTCCGCAAACGCCGCCCCACGCCCGACTCCGTCGGCATGGGCAGCTACGCGATCGATTCGCACAACGTGCAGCGTTACATCACCCCCGAGGGTTACGTGCAGAACGAGGGCGACATCGGCGTCTCCACCCACGGACCCTACGCCATCGCCTACGGCGCCCTGGTGCCCAAGCGCGGCCAGGCCGACAACCTGCTCGTGCCGGTCTGCGTCTCGAGCTCGCACCTCGCCTATGGATCGATCCGGATGGAACCTGTATTCATGATATTAGGACAATCCGCCGCCACCGCCGCCGCGCTGGCGATCGACGCCGGCCTCGCGGTGCAGGAGGTGCCCTACGATCGCCTGCGCGCCCGCCTGCTGGCCGACGGCCAGGTGCTGGAGTACCGGGATCCCTCCGGCGGCCGCCGCGGGCAGTCCGCCGCCGCGCTGCCCGGGGTGGTGGTCGACGACACCCAGGCGCGGACCACCGGCGCGTGGTCGCAGAGCGGGGCGGGAAAGTTCTACGTCGGCTCCAGTTACCGGCACGAGGGCAACGCCCGCGACGGTCGCGCCTCGGCCCGCTTCGAGGCCGTGCTGCCGGCGCCGGGCCGCTACGAAGTGCGGCTGGCCTCGCCCGCCAACAACAACCGCGCCACCAACACCCGGGTCGAGGTGCACCACGCCGGCGGCGTGAAGGTGCTGACCGTCGATCAGCGCGCAACGCCACCCCTCGACGGCCTCTGGGTGTCGCTCGGCGTCTACGAGTTCACCGCCGGCCAGCCCGCCGCCGTGGTGGTCTCCAACGCCGGCGCCAATGGCTACGTGATCATCGACGCCGTGCAGTGGTTGCCGCAGTGAAACTTCCCGGGGCCAGCCCCGGGAGGTTTGATTCGCACCGTTTCGCGACGGCTTGCGGATCGCGTGGCCGCGGCGGAGCGGAGCGAGCACGTGGTCTCACCCCCGGCCGCGCTTTCGCTTCGCCCAGGCGCGGCCACCCCTTTGGTTGCGACCTCAAGACGCGCTGCGACCCGTAGGGCTTACGGGTGGCCGGCCAGTTCAAAACTCACCACGCTCAGGCAGGCGAAGTCGGGCAAATCGAAGGCCACACCTCCGGGGATCGCCTGCGGGCGCAGGGGCGCGCCCGACACCACCTCGCGCGCGGCGCCGGGCGCGACCGGCAGCCGGACGATCAGGCGCACCCCGGTGCAGGGCGGCGGCGGGCCCGCGGCGACGCGCCCGACGACACCTTCGTTCTCCCCTTCGCCACTGCCCGGGCGCACTGCCGGGGCGGTGGCGGTCTTGCCCGCCGGGCGCGGGGCCGCCGGCTGGCCCTTCGCGGCCCGCGGTTCCTCGCGGCCGGTCCGCACCCAACTGAAATCGTTCACCAGCGCGACGGTCGCCCGCCGGCCGTCACGGCTGAGATGCGGCACCATCTGGAGCTTTTCCGGACCGCCGAGGGCCTGCACCGGGGCCGCCTCCGCCACGCCGCCCAGCGCCGCGCGCAGGGCGGCCCCGCTCTCCGCCATCCCGCCGCCGGGCCGGTGCCAGTCCCATCCGGGCCGCTGGGTGACGACCCGGCCACCGGCCCGTTCGAACGCGGCCACCGCCGCCCGCATCGGCGCCGTCAGGTGCGACGGCGCAGGGAGGAAAAGCACGCGATAGCCGTCGAGCCGCCCCTGTTCGAGCTGGCTGTCGGTCACGATGCCGACGGGCAGGCGCTGGCGGAGGAGGGTGGTGAAGGCTCCATAAATCGGATACAAAACCTCCCTCCAGGCGGCCGACTCGTCGGGCAGGTGGTGATCGCGGGCGTGTTCGCTGAAATGCACCGCCGCCCACCGCAGCGGACGGGTGCCGGCCAGCGCCGGGCCGACCCGCGCGCCCAGCTCGACGGCGGCGCGGAAGCGCTCGTGGTCGGGGATTTCATCCTCGCGCTGATCGAGGTTGGCCACCTGGCCATGGGCGAGCAGGCCGGCGGTGGCGAAGAGCGCGTGGGCGGCATCCGGCAGCCCGTGCGCCCAGACGTGCGGCGGCCGGCCGTCGCAGGCGTCGCGGTTCAGCGTCCAGGCCAGCGCGAGGCGGGCGTCGACCTCCGGCAGGGCCAGGGAGCGATCGCGGGCGAAGACGCGGTTGTTGCCGGTGCGGACGGGGAGGTTGAACTCGCTTTTCATCGCGTCCGCGATCCGCCAGAGCCGGTGGGTGGTGTGGCGGTCGTGCATCGCCGGATACGTGTTGGATCCGATCAGCAGCACCGCGGCGGGGTTGACGCGGTGGATCGCCGCGCGCCAGCGGCGGAAGACCTGCTCGAGCACGGTGTTCCGGTACTCGACGGCGCGGGCGAAGGCGGGATCCGCCGGGTTGTCGCCGGCGGGGTAGGCGAGGCCGGTGGCGCGGGCGAAGCCCTCGCGGCAGGCCGCGCAGTGACAGAGCGGCTTCACCATGTGCACCTCGTCAAAATAAAAGCCGTCGGCCCCCCGTTCCGCCAGCTCGACCAGCCGCGTCTGCACGAAGTCGGCGTAGGGCGTGTTCAGGCAGAGCATGGGCCCGCGCCGGGTGACGGTGCGGCCGCGGCCGTCGCGGGCCTGCCACTCGGGATGCTCCCGCGCGACGCCGGCGTCCTCCATGTGGCGGTGATAGACGAAAATGCGGCAGCCGTGGGCGTGGGCCTCATCGATGATCTCCCGGGCGAAGTCGCGTTCGCGCGCTTCGTCGATCACCGCGCCGACCCGGCTCGGCCACCAGGCTCCCTCGCTGCCGCTCTTGAGGTGCCGGGCGATCGACTCGAAGCCGATCGTGTGCAGAAGCCGGCCCGCGTTCGCCCAGGTGTCGGGATGCCGGCTGCGCATCGGCCACGAGAGGCGGGTGTGGGCGCAGACGCGGATCGCCTCGTACCAGGCCGGCAGTTCGTAGGCATCGGCCTCGGCGAGCCAGGCGGGAACGATCGGTTCGAGCGGGGCGGCAAGCTGGTCGCGCATCGTGGCCGCCAGGTCCACCGGGGGCGGATCGGGCGGCGGTTGGTCGGCCGCCCCGAGCCAGAAGCAGTCCAGCCGCACGGGCGCGGAAAACACCGTGAGGCGGTGTGGGCCGGCCGGCAGCACCATCGCGCCCAGCCGGCCCCAGCGGTAGGTGTCGAGGTCGCCGGTGCCGGGCAGGGTCGCGCGCGCCGCGCGCTCGCGGTCCGGGGCGTCGCCGGCCGGCAGGGCGAACCGCAGGGTCTGCTCCTGGTTGGCGGCGTATCGTACCCACAGATACCAGGTTGCCGCGCGGTCGACGGCGACGGCGTAAGTGACGCTGCCCGGAAGGAAGAACCGCGACAGGCCGGCGCCGCCGCTGAGCGCCGGGGAACGCACGACCTGGGCAAAGCCCGGATCGCTGGCGTCACGGCGGGCCGGGCGCTCCGCCTCGACTCTCAGGCCGGCCGCGCTGGCCGGCTGGGCCGCACCGGCCGCCACCGCGGGCCAGACTGCGAGTCCCGCCATCGCCGCGACACTCAGCCGGAGGAACCGCCGTTTCATGGCAGCATTCAGGATGGGCATGCGGCCCGGTCAAGCGCCTGCGTTCCGGCCGCCTCAGGACGGGTCGAAAAAAGTCCGCGATGCCCCGTCGATGGAGGGCGCCGGTCCCTCGGCGCCGCAGGTACGGTCGCGGCGGCGACAGAGCGTCACCGGGAGGAATCGATCGGAAGCGTCCGGTTGCGAAAGCGGGTGGGAGGGTTTCCGGAACGTCGATCATTGGCAGGGCGGCCACTGGCTGGCCGCCGCCCGGGTGTTTCGCGTCGATTTTCCCTCCGGTGTAGCCGCGTTGGAGCGAGGCGACAACGCGGACTCACGTTCGGCCACGCTTTCACTTCGTTCAAGCGCGGCTACACCTTCGGCCTTCCCACTCTCTCATTCCCCGTTCGGTTCACTCTCCCTTTCACTTTCCCTCCTCCCTCCCAACGCCGCCAGCTCAGCACCACCTTTGGTTGCGGCCTCGAGCCGCGTGGGGAGAAAACCGGATCCGAAAATGCGGCGCGGCGCGCCCTACCGGGTGCGGACGCCCTTTCAGGGCTCGGCCAGCCCCGCCGTGGACAGCGGATGCGCGTAGGGGCCGGCCTCGTCGAGCGGCAGCGGGCGGAAGCCGATCCGGGCGAACAGCGGGGCGTCCGGGCGCAGCCGGTAGTCGCCCGCGGCGGCGTCCACGAAGCCGGGATCCTCCCGGCCGCAGTCCCGGTTGGCGAGGCGGTCGAACTTCTCCGGGGTGGGCCGCCCGTAGGTGGTGAAGAGCGGGCCGCAGCGCCAGAAGAGATTGCGCCAGGCGGCGCTGAGGCCGGGCTCCTGGTGCGCGCGCGCCAGCGCCGGGTAACGTTGCAAGTAGAGTTCGGATACGGCGAAGGCGGGGCCGGAGCCGAGGCGCCCCCACCAGGCGTTCGCCGGGTTGTAGCCGCCGGTGATCGCCCGGGCGCAGTCGACGAAGAGGTTGTTGTCGATCACGTGGTCGCGCCCGCCGTTGAGATTGATCGCGCCGAAGGACTGCGCGGCCCGCACAAAGAGGTTGCCGTAGACCAGCATGCCGCTGATGGCGTCGTCGAAGCGCAGCGCGGCCCGGCCGGCGGGCCCGTGCATCGGCGTGTCGCCGCCGATGTCGGTGAAGACGTTGTGGCGGAAGACCACGCCGCGGTAGGTCGCGTTGCCGAAAAGCTCCATCGCGCCCTGATCCTCGGTCTCGAGCAGGGCGCGGTGCACGCGGTTGTACTCCAGCACGTGGTCGTTGCCCTCGATGCGCACCACGCTGGCGGGACAGTCGTGAAACAGGTTGTGGGCGACGCGGTTCCCCACGCCCTCCAGTTGCACGGCCGGCACATAGGTGCGATCAAGCCGGCCGAAGTCGTGCATCCGGCAGTTTTCCACGAAATGCCCCGCCGGCGTGAGGGTGGGGCGATCGCCGCCGATGACCGTGGTGGCGTTGCGCCCGAGCGAGTAGAGATCGCAGCCGAAGATCCCGCAGTCGCGGCCGCCGCGAATCCCGATGCCCTCGGCGGCGAAGCGCCGCACCGTGCAGCCGGCGACGACCACGCGCTCCGCGTCGCGGAGGTCGAGTCCGTTGGCCTGACCAAGATCGAAGATCAGGCCCTCGATCCGGACGTCGCGCAGGCCGCGCGCCACCAGCATGGGTCCCGCGAGCCGGCCGACTTCGAAGTGCGCCGTCGCGGCCTCCGCCGGCGGCAGGACGTGGAGCCGGCCGAGGGCCGCGTCGAGGTGCCATTCGCCCGGGGCGTCGAGTTCCTCCAGCAGGTTGAAGGCGTAATAACGAATGCGGCCCTGGTTGAACCACGACTCCGGTTTCATCGCATGACCGTTGAGCTCGTAGGGATCGCAGGTGACGGTGCGCGCCTGCGGATCGATCGCTCGCAGGCGGAGCGTGCGGTCCGCCCAGCCGTGGGCGAAATAGCCGCACAGCCAGGCGTCGGGGGCGGCGACCCAGCGCGCGTGCCGGTCGTCCAGATAGGTGAAGCGCGAGGGCGTGCCTTCGCGGAGCAAGCCGGGGTCGAGGACGGGACCGCCGTCGACGAAGCCAGTGTCGGGCCAGCGGGCGAGGCGCAGCGGCTGCCCTTGGCAGAAGAGTTCGAGCGTGGCGGCGGGCGGGCGCCGGCCGTAGCCGCGCTCCTGGAGCGGCGGGATCGACGCCAGGCCCTGGGCGCGCAGGTCGAACTGGACCACGCGGCCCCGCACCTCCGGCGGCAGGCGGGCGAGCACCGCGGGATCGGTGGCGGGTGCCGGGTGGCGGAGGCGCAGGCCGCCGTACCAGACGGCGGTGCCGGGCGTATGGGCGCGGTAAACGACGGGCGCGGTGGGGGTGCCCGAGTCGATGGCGCTGAGTTCGAAGGTGGCCGTGCGGACGTATTCGCCCGGCAGCAGCCGCACGGCGACCGGGCCGGCAGGCAGCCGGCCGGCGGCGCGGCGCGCGCGGAGTTCGTCGCGGGCGCGTTCCGGGGTGGCGAAAGGCCGTTCGCGCGTGCCCGGGGTCGAGTCGTCGCCCTCCGGCGCGACGAAGAGTTCGAGGGCGAACGACTCGATCGGTGCGACCGGGGCGCGGGCGGCCGGGGACTCGCGGGGTGGCAGCCCGCGGCGGGCGCGGTCCAGTTCCGCGGCGCGCTCCCGGGCCTCGGTGCGATGGATTTCCGGATACGCCGGTTCGGCGGCGAGGCGCGTGTATTCGGCCGTGGCGGCGGCGGCATCGCCGGCGGCGACCAGGCACTGTGCCAGCCGCAGGTGCGCGTAACTGCGCACCTGGGGCGGGGCCGCCCGGTCCGCGAGCAGGCGCCGCAGTTCCGCTCCGGCGGCATCGAGGTGGCCGGCCATCCAGGCGGTGGCGACGGCAGCAAAGGTCTCCTCGTAGCGTGCCGCGGCGGCGGTGACGGTGGGGGTGGCGCCGTGGCCCGGGTCGCCGAGGGGCAGCAGCCACGCCAGCACCAGGGCGAACCGGGCGGCGGAAGGCGGACGGGTGGACGGCGGGAACACGGTGCAGGGCGGAGGCCGCGAACCTACGCGCTCGCGCAAGGCCCCGTCGAGCCGCGGAGTGGGCGGACACGCGGAAGGCGCGGCGACTGGACCAGCGGTGCGAGCAGCCCCCCGATCCTCCTCCGTCCGGTCAGTGTCTCCTTCGCGGTGCGGTTTGGGGGCGGTGTGCGGAGTGGCGCCAGGGGACGCGGGGGCGGTGTCAAGCTGAACGGGCCGCGCGTTCTCTTTCCTCTTGCTCTTCCTCTTTCGTCAGGTGTCTGGGCTGCGGAGAGAGAGACAAAGAGAAAGAGGAAAGAGAAAGAACACGGGGAACGACGCCGACTTTGACACTTCCGTGCGGGGGACGCGGGGGGCGGATTTGGCCTTGGCACGGCGGCGGGTGGGGGCCGAACGTGGTCGGATGCGCTGGAACGAAGTGATTGGCCAGGTCGCCCTGCTGGCCCGCGAGGCGGGGGAGCTGGCCTTGCGGCATTTCGCCGCGCCGATGCCCACCAGCGCCAAGTCGAGCCGCATCGACATCGTCACGGCGGCGGACACGGAGATCGAGGCCTTCCTGGTACGCGGACTGAGGCGGCTCTTTCCGGAGCATCATATCGTGGGCGAAGAAGGGGGCGGCCAGGGGGCGCCGGCTGATCGGGCGCCGTATCACTGGTACGTCGATCCGATCGACGGCACCGTCAACTTTGCGAGCCGGCTGCCCTATTTTTGCACGAGCCTTGCGCTGACAACGCCGGAGCGGCAGCCGTTGCTGGCGGTGATTCATGATCCGACGCGGCAGGAGCTCTTTACGGCGGTGCGGGGGGCCGGGGCGCGCCTGGACGGTCGCCCGCTGCGAGTGACGGGCACGGCGGAGCTGGCGGACGCGGTGATCGCGAGCGGCTTCCCGTACGACAAGCACACCAATCCGGACAACAACCTGCGGGAATGGGCGGCGTTTCTTGTGCGGATTCGCGGCGAGCGGCGGCTGGGGGCGGCGGCGCTGGATCTCGCCTGGGTGGCGGCGGGGCGGCTCGATGGTTTTTGGGAGCAGAACTTGAAGCCCTATGATGCGCTGGCGGGCCTGCTGCTCGTGCGGGAGGCGGGTGGGTTGGTGACCGATTACGCGGGCGGCACCGATCCGCAACACGGGTCCCGCGGGCAGTATGTGGCGAGCAACGGGCGGATTCATGCCGCCATGCTGGAGGTGCTGGCGGGCGCGCGGCGGGCGACCTCCCCGGCCCCGGCGCCGTGAGCGTGCGGCCGGCGTGCTCAGGCCGGGGTGGCTGCCGGCACGGGTTCGCCGAACGTCGTGCACTCGATGCCGAGCAGGTTCGCCAGGTCGGCGAGTTCGCTCGCGATCGCGGCGTGGACCAGTGCGTAGTGCGGCTCGAAACCGGCGAGCATCAGGCGGGACACCAGGGCGCGGGCGTCGCCGGGAAGGCGGACCTCGACGGTGGTGCCGTGAAACCGCTGGGGGGCGTCGAGCGCTTCGGCTGCGATCACGAGCATCCGATAGCGACCGGCGCTGTAACTGAGCCGGCAGATCGTGACCGGCCCCGGTTTCAGCCCGAATTCGAGGGTCAGTCCGAGGCCACTGTTGGGGTGGCAGCCGGCGCGGGCGCCGGTCGCCGGGTGGGCGAGGGAGAACGCCCCGGCGCCGCAGTGCCAGAACACCGCGGTCTGGCGGGCTTCGTCGAGGTGCACGAGGTCTCCGAGGTAGGGCGGCTGGCCGCCGCTGAGCTCGCGTGCGAGGAACATCGAGATCGCACCGTGGACGTCGGATTCGCAGGACGCGACGATCCCGGCCTCGGTGAAGTACGAGAGCGTCGCGCAGGCGGCCGCGCCGAACTCCCGGAAGAACTCGGGCCAGCACCGGATGGCGAGTGCGCCGATTTCCTGGCGGGCGCGGACCTGCGCCAGTCGCGCCGTGAACCGGGCGAATTTGACCGCGGACTCGGCCGCGCGCGGCACCTCGCGGACGACGGCCGCGGTGCGCTGGAGCACCGGCTGCCATTCCGCCTCCGGCAACGCCTCCGCTTCGCGCATCACCGGCGCGAGATCGAGGCGCACCAGCTCGACGCCGGTGGCGGCGCGAAGGGCGGCGGCGTCGGCGGCGCAGAACGCGAAGCCGGGCGGCGGATCGCCGACCACGCCCACCCGGAGCGAGGCGAGCCGGCGCAGGCCCGCGGCGGCGCGGAGTTTCGACTGCAACCGCCGCCGGAGCTGCGGTTCGCCGGGGTTGCCCAGCCAGAAATCGAAAACCCGGCCGCGATCGCGCAGCGCGTGGCAGGCGCTGTTGGCGCCAGTGAGCGAGTTGAGCCGGAGCCGGCCGCCGACCTCCGGTTCGCGCACGGCCCAGACGACGATCGGCGCGGGGCAGTGGGCGGCGACCGTTTCGACAAAGTCCGCGCCGACGAAGGTGGTGTTTTGAAACAGCACCAGATCGGGAGCGTCCTGATCCGGCTGCCGCAGGAAGACCTCGAGATCGTCCACGGTGGTGAGAATCGCCAGGGGGGCGCGGGGATCGACCGCGAGTTCGGCGAGAACCGCGAGGGTGTCGCGAAAGAGGCGATTGGCGGCGGCCAGATCGAAGGAGGGGCGGCCGACAGGGACGTACAGGAGGCGCGGCATGGCGGGGCGGAAGGAGTGCAGGCCACGATGGGCGGTTCCGCGCCGGGCGCGAGCCCTTCGCGGGGACGCGGAGGCGGTACGGCTGGTCGAGTCCGCCAGCTGCCTTCCGGTTCGTTGCTCCCGGCCCCGTCGTTTCGCCTCGTCCTCTCCGATCGCCAGGCCGTTCTCCCGGCGGCCCTGGGCCGAACAAATGGCGCCTACGCCGAGGTTCCCTGCGGACGCTTCTTGTGCCATCAATCCTGGAACAGGAAATGACTTCACTTTCAGTTGCGTTCGAATCGCCCTGCCGCTCCGAATTTTTGTTGTTACGGGCGTGCTCGGCGGCGGCAAAGTTTGGTGACTCGCAAGTACGGCGTCGCGGCGAGCCCGTTGGACTCCGGCGCCCACCGCTGAAGCCTCCCTTCCTCCTGCCCATGCCCTCCCCTGCCGCAGTTGTACTCCCCGCATCCCCGACGCGCCGCCAGTTTGTCGCCCTCGGCGCCGGCGCCGCCGCCGGCCTCCTGCTGCCGCGGCTGCGCGCCGCCGGAGGCGCCGCGGATTTCCCGGCGCTGGCGCGCACCGGGGAGCGCTTCACGTTCGCGCTGCTGGCGGACACGCATTTCGTCGCCGAGGCGGGCGCACGGGCGGGCCGGACCAACAACGAGAAGTTCCGGCGCATCGCCGCCGAGCTGAACGCGCGCCGGCCGGCGCCGGCGTTTGTCGTGCACCTCGGCGACGTGGTCGCCAACCCGCAGCCGGAGAACCTGGCGGCGGCGAAGTCCCTCCTGCCGGCGCTCCAGCCGCTCACTCTGCTGGTGCATGGAAACCATGACGGCCGCGAGCCGTGGAGCGAATTCCGCGGGCTGCAGCGCGCGGCCAACGGCACGGACCTCGTGCGGTTCAGCTTCGACGCCGGCCACTGGCACTTCGTCGTCTTCCCCTTCGGCGAACGCGCGGGGACCAGCTACGCCGACGACCTGGTGGCCTGGCTGGCGGCCGATCTGCGCGCCGCGCGCGGCCGCCCGACGATGGTGTTGCATCACCATCACCTGCTGCCCCAGGGCCTGACCCAGCTCGAGTCCTACACCTACGACCGGGAACTGCGTAACCGGTTGTTGGAGACACTGGGCGCGGCGGGCAATGTCCGCTGGGTGTTTTGTGGCCACGTGCACAATGGCATCCAGGCGGCGGTGAAGACCGCCTGGACCTGGCGGGGCATCAACTTCCTCACGGTGCCGACCGTCGTGCCGCCGCGCAATTTTGGCGAGGAATACCCGCCCTTTGCCGGCGGCCAGCCCAACGACCGCGACAACGGCGGCGGTTATTACCTGCTGGTCGACGTCGACGGCGACCGCGCCCGCGTGCGCGGCCGGCTGGTCGGGGTCGAGGCGGAGCATGCGTTCGCCGACACCTTTCGGCCCTACGAGAATCAGGAGCCGCTCTGGATGCGGACGATCGCCGATCAGACCCCGCGGCCGGCGCTCGCGAATGGCTCGTTCGAGGACGGCCTGTCGGGCTGGGTGGCGCCCTACCGTTACCTCGCCGACCGCGATCCCGGTTACTCCTGGAGCGCCTCGCCGGCGCAGTGGAGGACGGGCCGCGCCGCCGCGAACCTCACCGTGCGCGAGAAGGGCCAGCCGTGGGCGAAGGACGAGATGACGGAGTTGTACCAGTGGGTGCGCCTGCCCGCGGGCGGGCCGCCCGTGGTGCGGCTGTCGACGCGCACGGAGCAGCCGGACGTCAACGGCGGCGCCTACCTGCGCCTGACGGCCTTTGCGGGGCGCGTGCCGCGGCTGACCTACCTGTTCGACTGGGGTGGCGGTGACCGCACCACCAACATGCGCATGGCGTTGCACGCGCAGTTCATGGCCGACGGTGCCAAGGCGGGGCCGACGGAGCTGATCGCGCTCGGCAAGCGGCGCGAGGCGCTGTTCTGGCGGCTCCCCAACGCGTCCGGTCGCTGGCGGGACGTGCGCATCGATCTGGCGGGCGCCTACGATCAGGCGCTCGGGCGGGCCGGGTCCTTTGCGCAACTGGGGATCGACCGACTGCTGCTCGGCGTTGGCGTGTGGTGTGCCGATGCCCGCGGCTCGCGCAGCGAGGCGTGGTTCGACGACGTGACGCTGGAGGCCGGTCGGGACGGCGCAGCGCCGGCGGTCGCGCTCGACAACGTGCCGCTGCCGGTGGACGCGCGCGTGTTCGCCACCGATTTCGGGGCTTGGTTTGCCGGCGGCGTCGTCGAGGGCGGCGCGACCAAGGCGAAGAAGAAAGCGAAGAAGCGCTGATGCGCGCGGCCGGCCCTCCGGCTGGCACCGAATCCAGACGACTTTTCATGAAATCCCCCATCCTGCTCCTGTGCCTCGCCGCCGTCCTGGTCTCGCCCGGCCCGGCCTCCGCCGCCCCCGCCGCGGCACGGCCCAATCTCATCGTGATCATGGCCGACGACCTTGGCGCCAGCGAACTCGGCTGCTACGGGCACCCGCGGCACCGCACGCCGCACCTCGACGCCCTCGCCCGCACCGGCGTGAAGTTCGAGACCGCCTACACCTCGCCGGTCTGCCACCCGACGCGTTTCACGCTCATGACCGGCCAGTACGGCTTTCGCACCGGCGTGCTGAACTTTTCCGGCTCGCGGGCGGGGCCGCCGGCGAAACACGAGGGCGCCGACAACATCGCGAACCACGTGACCTTCGGACAGGTGCTCAAGCAGGCGGGTTACGCGACCGCGCTGGCCGGCAAGTGGCAGCTCTCCGGCTCGTGGCCGAATGTCGTGCGCGAGACGGGATTCGACGAGCACTGCATCTGGGGCTACCGCGAGCACTACTCGCCGGAGGATCGCGAGAAGGCGCAGGCAGCGGGCATCAACTTCCGCTCCCGTTACTGGCGGCCGAGCATCCAGCGCAACGGCCGGTGGCTGCCGACCAAGGAGGACGACTACGGCCCGGACATCTTCGCCGGCTTCCTGGTCGATTTCATCAAGCGCCCCCGCACCCAGCCGTTCTTCGTCTATTACCCGATGGCGCTCACCCACGGCCCGCACCTGCCCACGCCCGACACCTACCGGCCCGGCATGGATCGCGAACGTTCCAACCGGGTGCACTTCCAGGCCAACCTGGAGTATGCCGACAAACTCATCGGCCGTCTCGTCCGGGCGCTGGAGGAGGCGGGCGTGCGGGAGAACACCGTGATCCTCTTCACCGGCGACAACGGCACGGGGGGCGAAGGCAAGTCGACCGCGACCGAAAAGGGCGCGCGCGTGCCGCTGATCGTGAACGGCCCGGGCGTCGTGAAGGCGCGCGGCGCCACGCTGTCCCTGGCGGACACCTCGGACGTGTTTCCCACGCTGATCGAGTTCGCGGGTGCGACGGTGCCCGCGAAACACGTGGTCGACGGCCGCAGCCTGGCGCCCTTCCTGCGCGGCGAACGCGAGACGACCCGCGAGTGGATCTTTGCCTACCAGGCCGACCGCCGCATCCTGCGCACGGAGCGCTGGCTGCTGGAGGACAATTCGCCGCGCCACTGGGGGCGCCTCTTCGATTGCGGGACGAGCCGCGACGGCACGGGCTACCGCGACGTCACGGCGTCGCCGGATCCCGCGGTGCTGGCGGCGCGGACCTATTTCGATCGCCTGCTGCAGGATCTGCCGGCGCCGCACCTCGACCACGACGGCGCGCCGAACCAGAAAAACGATCCGAACGCGAAGCGCGCCCAACGCGAGGGCAGGCGGGCGGCGAAAAAAGAGAAGCGGTGAAGCCGCCGCGGCGGGAGATTTCCGCCTGTTGGGTGAACCTTCGGCGTCCTGCCGCGACTCGCGACCGTCTGGCAAGACGGTGCGACCCCGGCGAAGCTGCGCGGCAGGAGTCGGGAGTAACGACATGACGCTCCCGACTCTCGGTACGCTTTCGACTCGTCCCCGCGCAGGTCAACCCCGCTCGATCGCACGCAGGAGCGAGGCCAGCGGATCGCGTAGCTGCAGCGCCAGTCCGGTGCGGACCGGCCCACGTCGCGGCAGACGCCAACCGCGGGCCCGCAACCACGCCCTCACGCTGGAAGTCGCAATAAAATGCCCGTTCGCACTGCGAGCGCAGCTTCCGGGAGCCAGCCGTCCTAGCGCCTGCTCGACCAGGAGGGCCGGCACGTTGAGCCCGAACCGCAGTGCCGCGGCAGTTCCCCCCATCAGCCGGGGATCACACTCCAGGAACCACGCCCGCCGGTGTGTGAAATCCACCTTCAAGTCGAAATCCGCAATCCCGCTGAAGCGCGTGGCGCGGACGAATTCGCGTCCCAGCGCCTCCAGCCAGTCCGACTGAAAGAACTCCACCGCGGTGATGGGTGCGAACTCCGCCTCCCCGGGCGGTGTGAACCAGCGGCGGCGAAGGATCGCCGCGAACGGCTCGCCGCGATCGGCGAGGAGCGTGAGCGCCACGTCCTCTCCGTGGACGCGTTCCTGCAACACGTGACTTCCGTCCGTGCCAGCCGTCGTGCGCAGGAACTCGCGCAGCTCACGCTCTTCCAAGATTAATCGCGACCCTCGGCCGCCCTCGCCATCGACCCGTTTCGCGATCAACGGGAGCGACAGTCGTGCCAGAATCTCCTCCGTCGAGTCCACCTCGTCGGGACGAAGCGTGCGTGGCACCGGCGCGCCGGCCTGCAAGGCGATCCGGGCAAATCGCGCCTTGTCTGTGAGCTCGGCGAGCAGGTCGGGAGCGGGCACCGCCACGGAGCGCACGGCTGCGGCGAGGGCCGCGCGGTGGTGCGAAACCAGCGCAACGTCCGGCGTCGCCACCGGCAGCAGTACCTCGGCCCCCCGCGCGCGCGCGAGGCGGAGGAGTTGATGAACCACCTCCGCCTCTCCAGCCGTTTCCGGCTGCAGCCGGGTGAGCGAGCGCGGGCGCCGCGACCAACCCAGCCAGCGCGGATCACATCCGAGCGCCACGTGAATCTCAATGCCGCCCGCGTGGGCAAGCGCTTCGCACGCCAGGTTGGTCAACGCCAGGTGGCGCTGCGAGTAGACCAGGACGGAAGTGCGGCGGCCGCGAGGCATCGGTAGACCGCAACGGCCACGGTCCGCCTTGACAAGCCCCGCCGCCGGCACGACCGCACCGACGGTAGGCAAGGCGACGGCCCCCTCCCGACCCTCCTTGCCGCGCTTGTGGCCGGACGCGGGCGCGGCCAAACTGCGGCCCCGTGAAAATGCACCGCCTGTTTCGTGAGTGGCGTCGGATCCGGTACGCGGCGCTGATAGTGACGGCGGGACTGGCCTGCGCCAGCCCCGCGGCCGAGGATCTTTGGGCCCTCGCCCGCCGCACGCGCGACGTGCACGAGTTCAACACCCTGTTCACCGCGCAGAACGTGCGCGATCATCTCGCCACCGAGGAGGGGATCGCCCAGGCCATCGCGTGGTGCAAGGCCACCGCCGTCACCAAGGTCTTCCTCGAAACCTACCGCGGCCGCTTCCAAGTCGACGCCGACCTGATGGCGCGAGCCCGCGACCGCTTCCGGGCCGCGGAGATCGACGTCGCCGGCGGCATCACCACCACCCGGGTGGGCAAGGCGTCCACCGGCTGGAAGGAGCTCATCTGCTGCTACACGGACGACGCCACACAGCGGAGCCTCCAGGCGGCGTTCGAGTTTTGCGCCGGCCTGTTCGACGAGATCATGATCGACGATTTCTGGTTCACCGACTGCGCCTGCCCCGAGTGCGACGCCGCCCGCCGGGCGCGGACCGTGACGATCGGCGGCCGCGCGTATCCTGTCACCGGCGACACCTGGGCGGCCTACCGCGGCGAGCTGATGGTGCAGCTCTCGCGGCGGTACGTCATCGCGGCGGCGCGGGCGGTGAATCCCCGGGTGAAACTGATCATCAAGTACCCGCAGTGGTACGACCGCTTCCACGAGCGCGGCTACGACGTGCGGCGGCAGACCGACGATTTCGATCTGATTTGGGTCGGCACGGAGACGCGTGACTTTGGCGATGCACGCTGGGGCGGGTGGCCGCCGACCGCGGCGTCGTTCCTCATGCGCTGGCTGGGCGGCATCGGCGGGGCGAAGTGCGGGGGAGGCTGGTATGACTGGCTGGGAACCACCGAGCACACCTACCTGGAGCAGGCGCGGCAGACGATTCTCGGCGGGGCGCGGGCCTCGACGCTCTTTGCCTATGGCGGCCTGCAGCGCGACACCGGCCCGCGCAACCTCGAGGTGCTGCGCCAGCACCTCCCCGAGTTGCAGCGCGTCGCCGCCGAGGTGCGCCGGCGGACCATCGCCGGGGTGGCGGCTTACAAGCCCATCGGCAGTCCGGCCGAGAAGGAAGCCTATGCCGGCAACTTCCTCGGGATGCTCGGTGTGCCCGTGGTGCCCGGCCACGAGTTTCCCGTGGATGCCCCGGCCGCGTTCTTTTCGCTGACGGCGCTCGCGGATCCGCAGATCGTCGCGCGCCTCACCGCCTTCATCGGCACCGGCCGCCCGGTGCTCCTGACCGACGGCCTGCGCGATCGCCTCGCGGGCAAGGTGCCGGTCGAAGCGCCCAACGTCGGCATCCTGCCCGTGCGCGGCAATCCCAAGGCGCTGATGGCCCTCACGGACGCCGAGGCGGCCGCGTTGCGCGAGCCGTTGTTGCGGCCGCTGCGGCTGGCGTTCAAGGCGCCGCATCGCGTCGGCCTGGTGCTGTTCACCGACGGCAGTTGGGTGGTGGAAAACTTCAACGATGCTCCCGTCGCGGTGGAAGTCGACGGCGAGGCGCGGACGATTCCCGCGCGCGGCTGGACGTATCGCTGGCGGTAGGTGGCCTGCACCGGATTTGCCCATGAAACGCACGCTCTTCGCCGCCCTGCTGCTGGCGCTTGCTCTCCCCGTGTTCGGCGCGACGCCGCGACCGAATTTTGTCTTCATCATCGCCGATGACCTGTTCGTCGAGATGCTGAACTACACCGCGGCGGGTCGCGGGCGGAATCTCACGCCCCATCTCGACCGCCTCGCCGCCGAGGGCACGGTGCTGACGGAGCAGCACATCGTGTCGCCGGTGTGCACACCGAGCCGCTACAACTGCCTCACGGGCCGCTACGCCAGCCGGGCGACGAATCCGATGTTCACGCGGCAGACCGGGCGGGCCGGGACGACCCTCGTGACCTGGAACTCGAAAATTACGCCCGAGGACGTGACGCTGCCGAAGCTCCTGCAGGCGGCCGGATACGTGACCGGCATCGCGGGCAAGCAGCACGTGGTCGACGTGCCCGACCGCCAGCGCCCGCCAGTCGACGCGGATCCGCGGGCGCCGGAGGTCCGGGCGATGCTCGCGCACAACGAACGCGTCGAGCGCGCGGCCCTGCAGGCGGCGGGTTTCGACGAGGCGGGCGGGATTTACCATGGCAACCCGGACGAACTCTCCCCGGCCGTTCTGCGCGTGCACAACATGGACTGGGTGGCGCAGGCCGGCGTCGAGTTCCTCGGCCGCCACGCGGGTAAGGGGCGGCCGTTCTTTCTCTATTTCGCGCCGACGCTCACGCATTCGCCGTATCCGCCGGATCGTTCCTGGAATGCCGACCCGCGCCTGACGCCCTACGGGGTGCGGGAGGCGCCGCCGAATGTCCTGCCTGCACGCGCGGATCGCGCACGGCGGCTCCGCGAGCATCCGACGCGCGGGCGCCACCGGGAGAATCTGCTCTGGCTCGACGATGCGATCGGGGCGCTGTGGAGCAAACTGGAGGCGACAGGGGAGCTCGGGCGCACGCTGATCTTCTTCTTCAACGACAATGGCCAGGACGGGAAGGGCTCGATCTACCAGTCGGCGGCTTGGTCGCCGAGCGTAGTGTGGCGCCAGGGCGGTTTTCCGGCTGGCCGCGCCTGCGCGGTGCGGGTGACGAATCTCGATTTCGCCCCGACGATCCTCGACCTCGCGGGGGTGGCCGCGCCGCCGGGGCATTTTGATGGCCGCAGCTTTCGCGCGGCGCTCGAGGGCGATTCGGCGCCGCTGCACGAGTCGGTGTACTTCGAGCTCGGTTTCACGCGCGGCGTGCGCGTGGGCGACTGGAAGTACCTCGCGCTGCGATACCCGCCGCAGCCGGAGCGTTTCGCGCTCGTGGTGGCCCCGCCCCACCTGAAGAACGTCACGCTGCCGCCGGGACAGCCGGCCTTCGGCCACATCGGCGGCAACAACAACGAGCTGGCGGCGCTGCGGACGCAGCCGGCGTACTTTGACCGCGATCAACTGTACGATCTCGCGGCCGACCCGCGCGAGCAGCGCAACCTCGCGGCGGACCCGCGGCACGCGGGAAAACTGGCCGAGCTCCAGGGCGAACTGCGGCGTCACCTGTCGCGCCTGCCGGGCGGTTTCGGCGAGCTCAAGCCGGCGCCGTGAACGGCGTCACGACTTCTTCTTGGCGCGCGCCGGCGCCGGGGCGGTGGCGACGCGGGTGATTTCGTAGCGGTGCGGGCGGGGTTGGGCGGCGGCGTAGATGCGGGCCTCGTGGTCGCGGGCGAGCTGCTGGAGGCGGTCGATTTCCGGCTGCGTCTTCTGCATGAACGCGGCGAAGCCCGCGGGATCCTGGGCGAACTTCCGCCGGGCGCCCTTGATCGTGGCCCAGAGGTCGCGCAGCGGGCGTACCGCCTGGTCGTTGCGTTCACGGTTGAGCTCGGCCACCTGCAGCGCCTGCCGGTACTGGGGCGTGGCTTCGTTGGACTGCAGCTCGATCTTCGCGCCGAGCACGACGTGAGTGAGCGGCCGGCCGATCGACTGGCCGTCGATCTTCACCTCGTAAAGGCCGGGCGCGAGTCCGGTCACCCGCAACATCTCGTTGCTCAGGCGATGGCCGGCCTTGGTGAGTTCGTAACCCACGCGGGCGTCCTCCTTCCATTCCCACTTCGTCGGCGTGGCGGTCGATTGGGCGGGGATGACCCAGGGCAGGGCGGCGGCGGTGTGGGTGAAGGTCACGCGCGTGGCGTCGCCGTCGAGCCCCTGGAGTTTCAACGCCGGGGCGGCGATCCATTTCTCACCGGTGCGCGTCACGCTGATCGCGCTCACGGCCCGCCGTTCGGGGCGCAGATCCTCGAGCAGCGCGCTGGCCATGACAAACTGGCCGGCGGGCCCGGGGTGAATCGCGTCGGGCACGAGCGTGAAGGCGGGGTCGGTCGCGCGGCCTTCGGTGGTGAAGTCGTTGAGCGGGCCCCAGAGGTTGACGAACGGCAGGCCGCGCCGCTGCGCCTGGTCGCGGCCCCAGGCGCCGAAGTAGGCCATCACGGCGTTGTAGTTCGGGGCGAAGCGGCGCTCGCGGAAACGGAAGGTGGGGTCGTTCTTCCGCGCTTCCACCACCGGGTACTCGAAGATCGTCGGCGAGAGCACGATGGCGGTGGCGCCGATCGCCTTGATGCGATCCAGCAGCTTCACCATGTCGGCGGCGTAGCGCGCGAACACCTCGGACTTGAAGTCCTCATACTGCCCGTCGTTCATGCCGAGCAGGACAGTGACGTACTTCGGCCGGTGGGCGGCGACGTCGGCGTCGAAACGCGCGAGGGCGTCGGCCGCGCGGTCGCCGCTGATGCCGGCATTGTGGAAGCGGATCCGGCGCTCGGGGTAGCGGGTGAAAAAGAAACCCTCGACGTACTGCGTGTAGAGGCACTGGTGCGTGATGGAGTCGCCGAGGAAGACGAGGGTGTCGCCGTCGCGGAGATCGAGGGTGGGCGGGCGGGGCGCGGCGGCGTGGAGCGGGGTGGCGACCAGGCCGAGGACGGCGAAGGCGAGGGCGAGGGCGGGGCGGAGTCGGGTTGAGATCATGGCGGGCGGCGCAAGGCCGCCGCGAGACTGGCACGCGGCACTGCCGGTCGTCGAGCGGAAGGACCCGCGTGCCACAGCTTGCCCTTCTTTGCGCTCTCACCCTCATGAAGACTGCGAGTTCACCGCCCGAATCGCTGCCCGCTCTTCAACCCTCTTCCAACTTCGCATGGACACCTTCCAATCCGTTCCGCCCGAAGCAGCCCCCGCCCAGGGAATGCCCGCCGCAGCCTTGCCGGCGCCGCCGGTTGGCAACCGCATCCCGTCCGCCCACCGCGCCCGGACCCGCCCTGGCGCAGTTTCTCCAGGGTCGCATCGGCGCCGCGCAGGCGGAGGACGAGGACGGCTCCTGGCGCGACCACCTCGCCAGCGCGCTCGATTACCGGCGCTGGCATCGTTTCGTGGTGGAGCGGCAGCAGGACGGCCAGTGGCGCCGGCTGGACCGCCGCACCTACGGCACCGGCTCCGGCGGCGAAAAGGCCCTCGCGCTCACGCTGCCGCGCTTCGCCGCCGCGGCCGCGTATTACCGCAGCGCCGCCGCGCACGCGCCGCGGCTGGTCATGCTCGATGAAGCCTTCGCGGGCATCGATCCGACGATGCGGGCGCAATGTCTCGGCGTGCTCGAGCAGTTCGATCTCGATGTGGTGATGACCAGCGAGCTCGAGTGGGGCTGTTATCCCACCGTGCCCGCCCTCGGCATCTACCACCTGTCCGCGTTCCCCGGCATCGACGCGGTGGGCGTCACGCGTTGGATCTGGAACGGCCGCGAGCGCCGGCAGATCGACACGCCCCTGCCGCCCGATCGCGCACCGGCGTCGGCTCCGCCTGACCCGGAGCCCGCCGCCGCCGAAGCTGCCGGAACTGAGTGGGAGGGGAGGGAGCCGGAGGTGGCGCCATGATCGACCGCGATCGCCTGGGCCGGCTGTTCGGGTCGGCCGATCTCGCGCCGCTGCTCGAACGGATGCGGCAGCGCCTCGAACGCGGTATTCCGCTCTCGGGCACAATCGTGCTGACCAATCTCGGGGCGCGGCAGCGGGCGGCCATTGGGGCGTTGCTCGGACGGCCGCCGGCGCAGACCGGCGAAAACTACGTCAGCGTGTCGCTGGACGACCTGGCGGCGAACCTGGCGGCGGCAGGCGTGTGCGATTCGCTGCGGCGCGCGGTGATCGAGTTGACCGGGCCGGTCGACGATGTCCCGGCCCGCCGCGCCGCCACGGAGGAGCGCTGGGCCGCGGTGTTCGCGCAGGCGCCCGCCGTCCTGCAGGCGCCACCGTTCGCCGCCGTGGTGGCGCGCTGGCGCGAGAGCGGCTCGCTCAAGCGCGTGGCGGGCAATTCCCCGGAGATCGCAAGCGGGCTGCTCGAACGCGCCGCCCGGGCGGCCACCGCCTTTCCGCTGCCGGGGCCCAGCCTCGCGCAAGCCGGCGCCCGCCTGCTCGGCCACGCCCACGCCCTCGACGCGGACGAACCGCTGGCGAACCTTGTGCTGCAACTCGCCGCGGCGCACGCCGGCCTGTCGCCGCCGTCCAACACCGAGGAGCGCCGCCTCACCTGGGCCGCCGTCGGCATCCTGTGCGACGAACTCTCCGCCCCGGCCCTGGCCCTCAACCTGCCCGCGGCCGGCGACGGTTACACCGCGCGGCTCCTGCGGCGCGCCGCCGATGCGGGCGAGCCCGTCCATGTGTCGTTGCGGTCCCTGGTGCGGCATCCGCTCGGCGCCGATGCCGGCCTGGGCGGCCGGACGATCTTTGTCTGCGAAAACGCCACCATCGTGGCGCTGGCGGCGGCGCAACTCGGCTCGCGCAGCGCGTCGCTGGTGTCGTTGCAGGGTCAATACGCGACACCGACCCGCGTGCTGCTGCGGCAGTTGCTGGCGGCGGGTGCGCGCTTCCGCTACCACGGCGACTTCGACGCCGGCGGGCTGGCGATCGCGCGGCGGTTTTTTGGCGAGTTTCCGGCCGGGCCGTGGCGTTTCGGGGTCGGGGACTACCAGGCGGCGCCGAAGTCCGCCGGCCTGGCCGGGGCGCTGGGAGCGACTCCGTGGGAGCCGGAGCTGGCAACCGTCATGGCGGCCGACGGCCGGCTCGTGCACGAGGAAGCCGTGGCGGAGACCCTGCTCGCCGACCTCGCCGGCGCCGCCCGCCCGTAAGCGGGCATCGAAGAACCGCCGTGGAGTCCTTGCCTCGCCGCGGGGCCATTACCCGCAGCAGGCTTCTCACCTTGCTGGAATTCCACTTGTCCGATCCGCGCAGCGGTCGCTTGGCCGTGAGGCGAGGGCCGAAGGAACCGATGAAGGCGGAGTCCGATGATCCGAGCCGGTACTCCGGCCGCCCGGATTCAGCCGGGAAAAACGAGAGAAAAAAAAGAGCAGACAGGTCTTTTCGTCCTTTTTCGTTTCTCTCGGCCCACCGCCGAAGATCCTCACTGCCCGGCTCGCCGTGCTCCCGTTCGCCCGGAGGGCGGCGCTCCTCCGTCGCCTGCTCTCCCCCTCTCCCTCTCTCCCCCTCTATCTCTCTGCGCCTCGGTGGTTCCCCCAGTCCCCGTTCACGCCCGATCCAGCGGCGACACCACCCCGAGCCCGGGCTTCACCATCACATGCGTGTAGATCTGTGTGGTCTCCACGCTGTCGTGTCCGAGCAGATCCTGCACCGTGCGGATGTCGGTCCCCGCCTCCAGCAGGTGCGTGGCAAAGGAATGGCGCAGCACGTGAGGGGTGACGCGCTTGTCGATCTGTGCCGCGCGCGCCGCCAGGCGGATCGCATTCTGCAGTGTCCCCTCCAGCACGTGGTGCCGCCGCCGCACGCCGGTGGCCGGATCCAACGCCAGCTCCCGCGAGGGGAACACCCACTGCCATTCCCACTGTTCGCCCGCCCGCGGGTACTTGCCCGCCAGCCCCTCGGGCAACCACACCCCCGGCAGCCCCGCCGCCCGGTCGGCCCGGTGCAGCGCCCGCAGACGTTCCAAGTGCTCCCTGAGCTTCGCCTGCAGTTTCTCCGGCAGCAGTGTCACCCGGTCCTTGTCGCCCTTCCCGGAAATCACCCGCACCTGTCCGCGCTCCATGTCCAGGTGATGCACCCTCAGCCGCAGCAGCTCCATCAGGCGCAGTCCCGCGCCGTACATCAGCTCCGCCATCAACCGGGTCGTGCCGCTCAGGTGCGCAAACAGCCGCCGGCACTCCTCCACCGTCAAGACCGTCGGTACCCGTCGTCGCGCCCGCGCCCGCTGAAATTCCATCTCCCCCAGATCGCGCCGCAAGCCCTCCTCCATCAGGAACACCAGTGCATTCAACGCCTGCTTCTGGGTCGACGCCGACGCCCGCTGCTCCACGGCCAGTCTGGTCAGAAACCCGGCCACGTCACCCCCATCCGCCGCATACGGCGACCGCGGCTGCAGAAACGTCGCAAACTTCCGCCCCCAGCTCCGGTACGTCGCCTCCGTGCGCCACAGGAACCCCTTCCGTCGGATCGCCCGGATCAGGTCCCGCTCCCAGTCTGCGCCGCCCAGGTCCTGGGCGGCGGGCCGCGGAGTGGAGCCGGCACCCGCTGCCCCTCGTGCCACCGCCGTTCGGAAGAACCAGCGCAGAGCCTCCCGGGCCGGATCGCGCCGCTCCGCGGACAATCCTGCCAGGTACTCACGCACCAGCGGCACCGTGGCCGGCGCTCGTCGTGCGCGGCACACCTGCAAAAACGCCCCGATTTCGCACCGGTGCCTCTCCGCCTCCGCGACCGGCAGTCCTGCCGCCGCCAGTTCCTGTCGCCACTCCGGAAAGCTCACGACCGTGGTCTCCCGGACGACGGCCTCGCTGTTAGTATCCATACCCGCAGTTGAGCTTTGGCCGGGCTCCCCGGTCACTCCCTCCGTCACCCCGAATTCAGGGTTAGCACAACCTGGCATTTCCGGCTCAACATCTTCCACGACCTGTGCTCCACTTTCACCATGGCCGGCGCCCGTCCCCGTCTCCATGGCAATCAGCAACCGAGTTGATGCCAATTACACTGTTAGGCAAAGCGAATGAACCTAAAGCATTTTGAAGAACAGGTATTCTTCGCGGCGGTGCGAATTGTAACTCCGACGGCGGATGGCGTTGGTGATTCCGTGGGCACCGGGTTCCTGTATCAGTCGCCGTTACCTGACATGCCCGAACGTTCTGTCACGCTGTTGATCTCGAATCGGCACGTCCTGAAGAATCCGTCTGGAGCGATCTCGCTCGTTTTCCATAAGAAGGATGTCGCGACCGATCGGCCGAAGCTCGGGGAGACGTTCACGGTATCAGATAAGAGCTACGAAGGAGTTTTTTGCGGCCATCCCGACCAGGAAGTAGACCTCGCGTGCATTAATATCTCGGTCATTACCCGCCCTGAGCACGGCGTCTTCTATCGCAATCTCACGTCAGAGCTGCTGCCCACATTTACCGAGGACCAGCTCGTTCCGGGCATTGATGTTTACTTTGTTGGTTATCCTGAGAACCGATTCGATGTTAAGCACAACTTGCCGATCATGCGGCGCGGGTACATTGCGAGTATTCCGAAGGTCGATTTCAATGGGCGAAGCGAGTTTTTGATCGATGCGCAGGTGTTTCCCGGGTCAAGCGGTAGTCCGGTGTTCGCGCCACGGGCGGACAGTTCCGGTTAGTTGGAGTGGTCTCTCAAACTATGATACGTAATGCACAGATTCAGGCCGTTCCCACAGCCCAGTCGCTAGCGGTGCAGCAGATACTGGGACTGGGCATCGTCATCAAAGCCGAACGGGTGCGCGAGTTGGTCGATGCCGCTTCCAGAAAAGTGGCCGACCTCATCAAGCGCCAAGAGAAGGAGCGGGCCAATACCAAGGAACCGGAAACAGCCTAACCAGTCGCCAGAGCCAACGTCGGGATCGGTCACGCCTCGTGCTTCCGTAGTGATTCTCGAATGACGCCGCGTTCTACAACATCGAAGCCAGCACGAGGCGCGCCCGCTCCCGCCGTGGCTCAGCTTTAACGTTGGGCGAAACAATGTTGGCCGCACCACCTTCGGAAAGATGAAAATTGGAGCCATTCCAGCGTGCATGAGCATCGCCATGCTAGCCGTCTCTCTGGCGGGATGTTCATCCGCTCCTCGCGAGGCTCGGACGCCAACGGTTGCAATTACAATTAGCGCTGCACCGGGGATGCACCCGTCGTCGGACGAAGTGAACGAGATCCATCGAGTGTTGGAGCCCGAAGTTAAGAGGCGAGGATACGTGATGGCCAAGAGTTCGAGGACGGCTGACTATTTCGTACACGTTCGGTACCCCGTTGATCCGCTCGGGATCGGGAGAATCACATTTGAGAAGGCCGAGCCCACGGTCCCTTTTCAGCGCGAGTATGAAACAGGGCAGGAGCGGAGGCAGAGGGAATACAAGAAGGCGATTGCTGACATGGTCCGGGAGCCGAAGTGAAAAATGCCGAGCGAGTTCAGGGTTGTACTGCGCCAGCCGCCCAACCAGCCGGTACAGCCAACGCCGGGATCTGTCACGCCGCGTGCTACCTCATCCACTTCGAAATGAAACCACGGAATATAAATCGTCACGCTGCACGCGGCGCGCCAGCTCCCGTCGTGGCTGACCTATAACGTTGGGCATAAATGAAACGCCATGCGATACTTCTCGCGCTGTGCTTCTTCGTCGGATGCGCCGCGTATACTCGCCACGGTTTGTATGATGCCGCGCCGGTCGAAGGTTGGCGTCTCATTTCAAATCGAGGTTCCGCGCGCTTTCTGTCTTTGATGCCTGGCCACACCGATCGCGGTGTGATATTTGCGACACCGAGGAAGGGTGAGTTATTCGTTCGTTTCTACTTTCCTACCGAAGGCGAGGTGAAGTTCGAAAGTCAGGAGTTGCGGGTCATGCCGCATGACGGGGCGTCGCCGCGCTTTGTGCCGCTGTCCTTGGAAATGACGTTCGCGGTTCCTGAAAACGAGTTTTCAGTTCAGATTCCGCCGTTCTCCGTCGGAAGTCAGAAGATGCCTCGCCTTCAGCCTCGCTTCGTATGGAATAATCGCAGTTATTCGGTCGCTCCCGTGGAATGAACAGCCGCCCAACAAGTCGGTACAGCCAACTCCGGGATCTGTCACGCCGCGTGCTACCTCATCCAACTCGAAATGAAACCTTGGAGTAGAAATCGTCATGCTGCACGCGGCGCGCCAGCTCCCGTCGTGGCTGACCTTTAACGTTAGGCAAAGAGCAAAAACAATGTTCCCCTACAAAGTCTCCGAAGACATCGAGCTCCGCTTTCTTCAGGTCCGGCATGCTAACGAGCTTTTCCGACTGACCGATGCGAATCGGGCGCATCTTCGGCAGTGGCTCCCCTGGTTAGACGGTACAAGGGAAGAGAAAGACACTGCGGCCTTCATTTCTTCCATGCAGAAGTCTTTTGCCGAGTCCGGCGTCCTTATTTGCGGAATTTGGTGCGAAGGAAAGCTCTGCGGCGTAGTTGGCTACAACAGAATCGACCGGAACAATAGGACCGGAACGCTGGGCTACTGGCTGGCGAAGAACTATGAAGGTAAAGGAATCATGACGGCATGTTGCCGCGCATTTGTTTCGCACGCATTTGATGAGTATGGCCTGAATCGGCTGGTAATTTTGGTGGCGACCGAAAATCACCGAAGCCAGGCGATTCCGGACCGACTCGGATTTCGAAGAGAGGGAATCTTTCGCGACGGAGAGTGGTTGTATGACCGGTATGTAGATGTGACTATCAATGCACTCCTTCGACGAGACAAACCGGCCTAACCAGTCGCCACAGCGCAACGCGGGGATCGGGCCTGCGACTCTGGACGGCGCGAGTCCGCCCGTGCCGGCCTTGTCATCCGAAAAAACGGCTCGCCCGCAGTCCCCGCGTGGCTGACCTTCGTTCGTTGGGCGTATCCGCTCCTATTCCAGCCGGCGAGGCTTCATGATGAAGGCAGAG
>CAZDGC010000078.1:0-35852 GCA_964504885.1 uncultured Opitutus sp. | reverse complement strand
CCGAAAAAATCGGCTGGCCCGCCCGGCGCGCGTGGCTGAGCTTTAACGCCGGAAACCAGCACTTGCGTCCCGGTGCTCAGAAGATAATATCTCCCCATGGCTCCCACCAGCGTCTATCTTGCCGAAGAGGTTCTTTCCCTTCCCGTTGAGCAACGCAAGATGCTCGCCAAATTGCTGATGGACAGTGTTCAGGACGACGGGCGATCCGATAGTCAGATCTCCGAGGAGCTTCGCTCGAGGCTTGATGCCATGAAGTCCGGTCGAGATCCGGGTATGTCGTTCGAAGAAGTCTTCGGCGAGAAGCCATGACCGTGAGGTTCAGCTCGGTCTTCAAGAGGGACTTGCTTGATGCCGAGACGCGTTATGCAGCGGTCTCTCCCAAGCTGGGAGAGGACTTTCATGCGCGGGTCCGGGAAGCGATTCGTACCGTCATCGCTCGCAACGGGGGTGATCACTTCGGTCCCCATGGATTTCGATGCAGAAAGTGTCGGCCGTTCCCGTACCTCGTTTACTACCATCTCGAGGGAGAGGAACTCTTTGTACTTGGTCTGGTGCAGGAGCGGAAGCATCCGGACTACCTCAAGAGCGAGCTTCGTGAATCCGGGGAGAAATAGGGCGAACCCGGTACAGCCATAAACGCCGGGATCTGTACGACGCCGCGTGCTACCTCATCCACTTCGAAATAAAACCCCGGAAGAGAAATCTTCCTGCCGCACGCGGCGCGCCAGCTCCCGTCGTGGCTGACCTTTGAGGTTGCCAACAGGGACCTTGACTGGACCGTGGGCGTAGCTACGTTGTAGAGCCATGAAGACCGCCGTTCAACGTTGGGGTAATAGCCTGGCTCTGAGGATTCCACGGACCTATGCCGCGGAAACGAGAATCTCCGAAGGATCGGAGGTCGAATTAACGCTGAAGTCGGGCGCACTTGTGGTCCGGCCAGTCGCACGGAAGCGCCATGTGTTGGCTGACCTGCTGAAGCGCATTAATACCGCAAATCGTCACGATTCTATCGAGACCGGGGGCCCGGTGGGGAAGGAGGTGTGGTGATGAGCTACATTCCGCAACGCGGCGATCTCGTGTGGCTCAGTTTCGATCCACAGGCCGGTCACGAGCAGGCAGGACGTCGCCCCGCGTTTGTTTTGTCGCCGGAGTCCTACAATCGAAAGACAGGATTGTTTCTTGCGTGCCCGATTACTTCGAGAGTGAAGGGGTATCCATTTGAAGTGCCGTTGCCGGATGGGCTGGCTGTGGCCGGTGTGATTCTTGCGGATCAAATCAAGAGTCTCGATTGGAAAGCGAGAAGGGCGGAATTCGCGTGCGACACGAGCGAGAGCGTTTTGAATGACGTAGTATCGCTCGTGCTGCCGTTGATCGATGAAGGAGGCTGACCCGGAGAGTTGAACAAGTACAGCCGGGATCTGTCACGCTGCGTGCTTCCTCATCCACTTCGAAATGAAAACCCGTAATGCAACTCGTCATGCTGCACGCGGCGCGCCAGCTCCCGTCGTGGCTGACCTATAGCGGCCATCGGACGGTTGACGGCGTGCGACCACTGAGCATCCTCTCTTCCATGAAAGGAAAGTTTTCCGCCATCATCGAAGAAGCCCCGGAAGGTGGTTACTGGGCAATTTGCCCGGAGGTTCCCGGTGCGAATGGCCAGGGAGAAACGGTGGCCGAGGCGAAGGCGAGTCTCCGCGCGGCGATCCGGCTCATTTTTGAAGATCGGGTCGAGGATGCGCGGCGCGGCCTCCCAGAAGACGCCATTCAGACGGTGGTTGCAGTCTAATGAAACGGCGCGACCTGGAGAAGCGCCTGCGTCATGCGGGCTGCTACCTCAAGCGGGAGGGTGGGTCGCATTCACTCTGGATTAATCCCCGGACCGGTGTGATCGAGGCGATCCCGCGACATTCCGAGGTGAAGGAGCCGCTGGGGTGGAAGATTCTGAAGTCATTGGGTGCCGGCTGAAATCGGCCAACAACACATCATAAATGGTTAAGAAACTCCTGCACACCCGGATGCGCGTGAATGATCTCGAGCGCACGGTTAAGTTCTACGAAACCGCCCTCGGCCTGAAGGTCGCGCGCCGCAGCGTATCGCCGCGCGGGGCGCAGATCGCGTTTCTCGCCACGCCGAACAGCGACGAGGAGATTGAGATTTGCCAGCTCCCCGACAGCCCTTCCGTGCAGGTGCAGCCGGACTTGGTGCATCTCGCGTTTGAGGTGGAGAACCTCGCGGAGTTCACCGCCGGACTGGAGCGCCGCGGCTACCAGCTCAGCGACGGTCCAACGCCGACCCGGAGTGGCTCACTCATCGCCTTCATCGATGCCCCCGAGGGCTACGAGGTGGAACTGATTCAACGCGGGCCGAATCCGCTGTAGATCCGTCGCAACCGTCGCGCGCTGCGCCGCCACGGTGGTCTCGGATTACGGGCCGTGGCTACCGGGCGCGGCAGCGCTGCGCCGGGCCGCGGCCCGACGCTCCCAGGCGAAGAGATACTGCTGGGCGAGGCCGGCAGCCGGCCCGAAGTGCACCCGGCCGAAGTGCGCCACCTGCGCGGGTTTCCAGCCGGTGAGACCATAATGTCGCGCGACGGCTTGAAGAAGCCAGGTGTCGACGGGGAAGGCCTCCAGGCGGCCGGCGCCGAAGAGCAGCACGCAGTCGGCGATCTTTTCGCCGACGCCCGGGAGCGTGCAGAGGCGCGATCTGGCCTCCGCGTAGGGCCGCTGTTCCGTTTCCTCGAGCCAGCCGGGGTGCGCGGCGAGATAGCGGGCCGTGTCGGCGATGTAGCGGGCCCGGAAGCCGAACTGGCAGGCGCGCAGGGCCGCCTCCGAAACCCGGGCGAGTTCGGGCCAGGTGGGCAGGCGGTGGGGCCGGGCGGGCGTTCCGGGTTCGCGCGGATCCGCCCCGGCGGGCGCGGCGGCATCCAGCGGCCGGCCATGGCGTGCGGCCAGCAGCGCGAGCATCTGCTTGATTTGCACGATCTGTTTGGTGGCGCTGCACAGGAACGCGAGGAGTGTCTCGCCAAAGGGTTGGCGCAGGAGGCGCAGCCCGCGGAAGTGTTCGAGGCAGCCCGCCAGATGCGCGTCGCTCCGCCATGGCAGCGTGTCCGCCAGGGCCGCGAAATCGCAATCGACCGCGAGGTAGGCGGCGAGGGCGGTTTCGGTGGTGGCGGCGTCGCCCACGGCCGAATACCATTCGACGCGACCGTCGGCCGTCTGCCGGAGATGAACGAGGTGGTCCGACCATTGGCCGGACCACTCCGGGGATGCGGCGGCGGGCGTGGTGCCGTCGCCGGGACGCCGCCAGCGAAAGGCCTGGCCGCCGTCGAGGGTCTCGGCGAGGACGTGCGGGGCCAGGGCCGGCAGGCCGTGGACCGGACGCCACCGGGCGGCGGGAAAGGCCGCCGCGCCTGCGGCCGCCGTGGCGGGCGTCACTTCGCGGGTTTTTCCCACAGGAAACTCTTTTCCTCGGCAAGGATGCGGCCGTCGGCGGCGCGCAGGACGAGCCTCCAGGCGAGCGGGCTCGCCTTTGCTCCGCCGGGCCAGGCGGGGCCGGTGAGGCCGAGCTGAACGACGGTCTCCCGCGCCGGCACGTCGGCGGCGAAGGAGAAGGAGTGCGGTTCCGGCGACCCGGGCCGGATGACCTGGAGTTCGAAGCGCGCGCCGGGGAGCGCGGCGGAGGGACGCAGGCGGACGAGAAAGTAGAAACCGTCGCGCACGTCCGGCTGGGTGCGCAGGATGGTTTCGCGGCCGGTGAGTTCCGGGCCGCCGAAGTATTCGCGGATTCGCTCGAACGACTCCGCGTCGCGCCAGCCGGGCCAGATGTGGACGAAGGTCGCCTCGGCGGCCGGGAGCGGGAGGGCGGCGGCGAGGAGCAGGAAAAGAGCGGAGACAAAGCGGGTCACGGCCACGAACGTGCGGAGCGGGCGTGCCGGGGCAATCCTGCGCTGGCGCGCCGCGGAGCGAGGCGGGGAGTCCCTGCTCTGCCCAGCCGGGTTGGGCGGAAGTCGGTCTACGGCCGCAGCTCCACGCGCTGAAACCGGCGGATGCCGAGTGGGGCGGGATCCCAGTTCCGCACGGCCGGGTGGATGAGGTAAAGGCGCGGGTTGAACACCAGCGGGGTCACCGGGGTGGCCTCGAGCAGCCGTGCCTCGGCCTGCCGGAGGATTTCGAGACGTGCGTCGGCGTCGGCGGTCTGGTCGGCGCGCGCGATCAGGCGGTCGTACCCGGGATCGGACCAGTTGGTCCAGTTGTTGCCGCTGTCCGTGGTGAGCAGCCCGAGATAGGTGCGGGGATCGGGGTAGTCAGCCACCCAGCCCATGACGCCGAGCTGGTGGGACTTGGTCTGCTGATTCTGGATCCAGGTCTTCTGTTCGAAGGGCTCGATCGTGCAGTGCACGCCCAGCTCGCGCCGCCACATCGCCTGAATCGCCTCCATCAGCCGGGGCTGATGGCCGTCGTTGGCGACCTGGACGGACAGGGCGGGCAGTCCCCGGCCGTCGGGAAACCCGGCCGCGGCGAGCAGGCGCCGGGCGGCGGCGGGGTCGGACGACACGCGGGCGCGGGAGGTGTACGGGCCGCAGTCGGGCGGGACAAAGGTGGTTGCGGGCGTCCAGGCCCCGTCGAACACCGCCCGGGCGATCGCGGCGCGGTCGATGGCCAGGGCGAGGGCGCGGCGGACCTCCGGCCGGTCCAGCGGCGGGCGGGCGACGTTGAAATTCAGATACAGCAGGCGCAGGAACGGATCGATCCGCACCTGCCCGGGGGCCGCGCGGCGGTAGACCGGCAGCTTGGCCGTGGGCAGCCCGTGGGTGACATGCAACTGCCCCGCGCGGAACATGCGCTCCTCGGTCTCCACCTGCTCCACGGGGTGGAACACGATGCGTTCGAGGCCCGTGCGGGCGGCATCCCGGTGCTGCGGATTCCGGGCCACGACCACGCGCGCCTGCGGGCTCCACTCGGCGAGGGTGAAGGGCCCGTTGCCGACGAGGTTGCCCGGGCGCGTCCAGGCGGTGCCGCGCCGCGCGACGGCGCCGAATTTTTCCAGCGTGCCGCGATGCACCGGCAGCCAGGCGGCGTGGGCGGCGAGCGCGGGCAGATGCGGCACCGGATGCTCCAGGTGCAGGCGCAGCGTACGATCGGCGGCGACCTCGACGCCGACGGCGGAGAAGCTGGCGTTTTTCCCCTGGTTGAACGCCGCAGCGTGCTTGATCACCCAGAGCAGGTACGAAGAGGGGGCGCCGAGCCCGGGGGTGAGGATGCGTTGGAAGGCAAACGCGAAGTCGCGGGCGGTGACGGGGTCGCCGTTGGACCAGCGGGCGTCGGCGCGCAGGTGAAACGTCCAGGTCAGGCCGTCGGCGGAGGTCTCCCACCGTTCGGCGACGCCGGGCAGTCCCTGCGAAGTGCGCTCGTCGAGCACGGTGAGGCCCTCGAACAGGGTCGCAAGGATGACCATGTCCGTGTAGGCATCGGTGGCGTGCGGATCGAGGTCGGCGGGTTCGGCGCCGTTGCCGACCAGCAGGGTGCGGGTGCGGAGCCCGGCTTCGGCCGGCGTCTCGCGTGGCCCGCAGCCGCCCGCCACTAAGGCGGTGAGAGCGAGGCCGAGAGCGGAAACGGAGAGGCGCGGGCGCATGGAGGAGAACAAACGCGGGCGAGGGGAGGGGCCAAGGGGATTCCGGCGATGCCGGAGTGCGTGGCTGTCCCGGGTCGCCTCACACCGGCCAGGGCACGTCGGGTCGCAGCGCGAAGCGGGTGCCCGGCGGAAAATGCAGCCCGAAATAACCGGCGAGAACATCGAGCAGCTCGTCGGCGTCGGCGAGGGTGCGTTTCTCCACCCGCCCGTCGGCGTGGCGCACGGTGAATTCGCGGTTGAGCAGCGTGTAGCGCCGGTCCGCCAGTGTGCGGGAAGCGCGCAGGTTGTGCAGGAAGGGCGACTGCGGGTGCGAACAGGTGAACCAGTTGCTCACCTCGAAATCCACCGTGGGCACTTCGCGCAGGGTGAACACATACACGTCGCTCCAGGTGTCGCCGATCCGGGCCTGGTGAGCGATGGCGTCGCCGCCGGCCGGCGCCCACCGGCCCGGATGCGGTCGCCGCACCAGCCGCCGCGGTTCGAGGCAGCCGTCCTGCTCGCGGTCGAACTCCAGTCGCAAGGGGCGGTACAGCGACATGCTGCCGAAGCCCACGTCGGCCAGGCACGGGCCGGCATCGGGCGTCTCCACCCGCAGGAGCTGGTGCACCGGCGGCGTGGCGAGGTCGTCGGGCAGTTGCCAGCGCACACGGCCGATCAGCGTGGTGACGGTGAATCCGAGCGCGCGCAGGGCGGCGCCGAGCAGGGCGTTCTGTTCGAAGCAATAGCCGCCGCGCCGTTCGTGCACGAGCTTGCGCTCGATGGCGGGCAGATCGATCGCGATGCGGCGGCCGAGCAGGATGTCGAGGTTCTCAAAGGGGATGGTCTGCGCATGGCAGGCATGGATGCCGGCCAGGGTGGCGAACTCCGGCTCGCGGCTGCCGCTCCAGCCGATGCGCGCGAAGTAGGCGTCGAGATCAGGCGCGGGCGGGGTGGCGGGCATGGGCGGAGCGTGGAGGCAGCCTGCCATCGGAGGCAAGACACCTGCCCGGCGGGGGCACCGCCGCCACGAACAACCGAGCGGCGCCGACCGCCGGCACCCTCCCGCGGCCATCCGCCGGGGGCGCGGGGGCGACGTCCACCTACTCCCGGTGGTTCACCACCGTGTGCGCGGTCATCATGTGCTCCGGCTTGCCATCGAGATCAAAGCCCACGCCGATCTGGAGCGGGCCGGCGGGCAGGGCCGCGCGGGGCACGCGCACGCGGAAGCCCGAGTAGGTGGCATCCGTACGCTTGAATTCGCGCGCCACGTCCGGCCGGTGCAAAGGGGTCGCCGCACAGGCCAGCAGGCGGTCCGACGAGCGGAACACCACCGCAAGATCGCCCTCGCGCAGGCGGCGTCCCCGGCGGAACGCCCAACCCTGCACGATCACCGCGTCGGTGGTGGCTTCGACCGATTCGATGAAATAGGCGGCGTCGGCGATTTCGGTGCTGGCGTCGACCGGAACCGGCGTGGGCTCGGCAAGCGTGAGGTCGGCGGCCGCGGGCAGCCGGTACAGCCCGCGGTCGGCGCAGGCGCGCAGCAGTTCATCCGCCCGCACGGGGTCGGGGTAGAGGAGGGAAGGGGAGAGCGTCAGCGTGCCGTCGCGGTGGTAGTTCCACACCGCGCGTTCGGCGGTCCGGGCGAAGCTGCGGCCCACGCCGTCATGCACGTGGTTGGCCGCCAGATTGAACGCCAGCAGCGCCGCCAGCGCGGGCGCGATGACCAGCGAACGCGGCCCCCACCGGCGCACGGCGCGCTCCCCGCCGAGCCACAGCACCATCGCCCACGCGAGGGCACTGAGGATGAAATAGCGCGACGTCAGCGGCGCCCAGGAGTCCATGATCAGCGTGCGGCCCCAGGCGATGAGCGCGAGGGCGCCCACGGCCCAGGCGGCGACCGCGAACGCCACGCGCTCGCGCCGTCCGACGCCGCGCCAGGCCAGGGCGGCGAGTGCGACCAGCAGGGCCATCCCGAGAAAGGGCGCGAGCCCGCGGTGACCGAGCGCCGGGGAGGCGCCGAGCAGCGTGAGGGTCTGGACCAGCACGGCGGACAGATCGGCCAGCCCCGGCAGGCGGTGGCCCGGGTTGAAGGCAAAGCCGTGGAAATACAGGGCCGCGTTGGCGACGGCCACCGCGCTCCAGACTGCCAGCGCCCGCCCGCGCCGCTGCACCGCGAGCAGCGCCACCCCCAGCGGCCACACGAGCAGGCCGTGGGCGAGGGAAAAGGTCGCCCCGGTGCCGGCCGCCGCGCCGATTGCCAGGGCGAGCCGGCCGCCCCCGTCCACGGCGCGCAACGCCCCCACCACCGCCAGCACCACGAGGAAGTGATCGATGGAGGAGCCGCCCCAGAAGAAATTTTCGTGGTGCTGCAACTGGAACACCATCGCCCCGAGGATGGCCGCCAGCCGCAGTCGCGCCGGCGTGCCGCGCGCGGAGCCCACCAAAAGCACGACAACTCCCAGCAGGAAGAGATTTCCGATTACGGCGATCGCCGCGAAATTGACCCCACCCGTGATCCAGTACGACGCGGCGAAAAGGAGCCGGCTCAGCAGCATGCGGTGCTCGTTGTTGGGCGCGAGCAGCAGCTCGCTGACGCGCCCGGCGCCGGGCGACGCTTCCAGCGCCAGCAGCAAATCGAGCACCGTGTCGAACTCGTCCCAGTGCGGGATGTTGCGCACCCAGGTCGCAATCTCGCCGCCGATGAAGATTGCCGGCAGGAGCGCCAGCGCGAGGCAGGCGGCCCGGAGGGGTCGCAGCCTGAGCCCGCCCCAACCCGCGACCCGCCGGGCGGGCGGAGCGCAGGACACGGAACAGCTTGCGGACTGGATTGCGGGAGGCAAAGCAGGGAAAGGGAAGCGAAGGGCGAGACGTCGCCCGAGCCGTGGGCGGGTCGAGTTTTTCAACGTTCGGGTGGCGGCACCCGCAAATGGAACCACCTTTCATTTTTGTCACGGCTTCGGCCGGGAGGCAACTGGAGCGCCTGTCACCGGATCCGCTTCGTGACCGCCGTCGCGGACGCGGCGTGGAAGTGCGGCGCCGGCACAGTGCCACCGGGCGCGGTTGCAGCAGTATCATTATCTCGGGTACAGCGCGACCGCCGGGGCCCAACTGCGCTGCCTGATGGTGGCGGAGCCGGGGGTGCTGGGCTGCTATCGATCCACTTCGTACCGATCCGCGACGATTTCCTCGTTCTCGTTCTCGGGTCGAGAACGAGGAACGATGTCAGCCGGGCGGGTCCTTGGGTTGCGGCCTTGAGCCGCGTTGGGAAATCTCCGGGCGCAGCCAGCGAAGACCAAAGAATGCTGTGTTCTAAGTCCGACAGGCTGCTGGTCGTGGACGAGGCAGCCTGCCCGCCGTAGCCTCTGGCGAAAGCGGGTCTCGCCACGTGGAGGGGAAGAGACTGGGACACTGTCGCGCGCCGTCGCCTCAACGCCCCTCGTTCCACTCCGGCGCGGAATACTGCTCGGTCAGCGCGCCGACCTCTTCGTCGGAAATCTCCGGCCACGGGGTCCGCGCGGCCTCGGTCCCGAGCGCCGCCGCAAGGCGGGCCACAAACTCCTGCTCGAACCGCTCCCAATCGAACATCGCCGCCGCGGACACCGCCGGCCGCCAGATCGAGCCCTGAAACAGGAGGCCACGCTTGTTCCGCTTCTGCGCCGCGCCGGCGATCTTCCCCCCGCTGGGCCCATGCACGACGTCGTGGATCTCCGCCCGCTGGAAACACACGCCCGCCGGCGCCGCCTCCGCCGTTTCGGGATCACGCACCTGCTTGGTTTCGGCCTCGACGCCCTGGGCGCGCAACGCCGCCGCCAGGGCTTCGTGGACCTCGCGGTAGCTCTGCGTCGCCCGCATGTCCTCGAGCGGATGGCCGCGCGGGATCACCAGCGCATAGGTCCAGTCGTCGCGATGGTCGACCACGCCGCCGCCGGTGGGCCGGCGGCAGAGGTCGCAACGTTCGCCGGGCGGCAGTTGCGTCTGCACGAACGCCCACTTCTGCGAATACCCGAACGTGAACGCCGGCCGGTGCCAGCCGTAGTGGCGGAAGCGCGCCACGCCCGCCTCCGGGTAGCGTTGCAGCAGCAGAAAATCGACCGCCATGTTTTCGGCGGCGCCACCGGTGCGCGTGGGGAGCAGGTCGAGTTTCATGCGCCGCCCAGGTACCATGCGCGGCTGGCGACCGGCACGTGGAGCTCCGCCAGCGCCTCCGCCAGCGTCTGCGGGCGCGTCTTCAACTTCCCCGCCAGGGGGGCCAGCGCCAGCGCGAGGCGGGCGGGCCGCTTGCGCACCGCCGCGGGATGATCCGCACGCGACGCCGGCTCGAGCGGAGCCTGCCCCGCCGTGAGCTTGAAGTGCTCGCGTACCCGGAGGCCGATCTCGTGACGCGAGAGCAGTTCGGTCCCCGCCCAGTGAAACACCCCGCGCAGATCCGGCCGCTCGCAGAGCTCCAGGAGCACCTCCGCGAGGTTGTCCGCCGCGCAGGGCTGGCGGAATTCGTCGGTGAACAGGCGCGGGGTGCGGCCGGCCGCCCAGTCGGCGAACAGCCGCTCGTGCAGGCTGCGCTGGCCCGTGGCGCTGTTGCCGAGCAGCAGCGGCGCCCGCACCGTCACCGCGAACTCCGGAGCAGCGGCCTGCACCGCCTGTTCACTGGCGAGCTTCTGCCGGCCGTAGAGGTTGATCGGCGAGGGCCGGTCGCCCGGCGTGTAGGTGCGGGTGTCGGCGCCATCGAACACCTGCTCCGACGACACATGCACGCAGCGGGCGCTGACGTGGTGCGCGAGCCGCGCCAGCAGGGTGGGGAGGGCGACGTTGAGGAGTTGTGAGCGGGCGGGGTCGGCCTCGCACTGCTCGGGCACCGACACGGCGGCGCAGTTGACGATCGCCTCGGGAAACGTATCGAGCACTGCGGAGGTGAGTTCCGCCTCGCGGGTGAGATCGAGCGGCAGCCGCCGGTCCAGGCCCTCGAGTTCGCCGGCAAAGGTTCCGACGGTGCCGATCACCCGGTGGCCGCGCCGCGCCGCCGCGCGCGCGAAAGCCGAGCCCACGAGGCCGGAGGCGCCGGTGAGGAAGATCGTCATCCGAGGAGGTCCGGCGACACGTGCCAGCGCACGGTCCAGTGGCGCCGCTCGCGCTCCAGGGTGAGCACGGCGCCCTTCTTCATCGCGAACCGCGCCGGCGCCGGTGCCCCCGCCACCAGCAACGAGGCCAGGGCGCTGAGAAACGGTTCATGGCCGACAACGGCGATGGTCTGCTCGCAGGTCGCCAATTGCCGGGCGAACCGCGCCGGATTGTCGTCCGGCGCCAGGCCGGTGAGCTCCCGCAAGGGGATCCTGAGCCGGGTCCGTTCGGCGAGCAGCTCCGCGGTCTCCCGCGCCCGCGCCAGGGTGCTGTGCCAGATTTCCTTGGGGGCAAAGGCATCGGAGCGGCGCAGAAAGCGGGCGAGCGCCCGCACCTGGCGGCGTCCCCGCTTGCTCAGCCGGCGGAGCGGATCGGGCCGGGTGTCCTCGGCGTGCGCATGGCGGATGAGGTGAAGTTGCATCGAAAAACCGGATCCCGCGGCCGCTGGCGCCCGCCCGTCACGGCGCCAGCCGTTCCACCGACCAGCCGTCCCTGGTTCTACGATACCGCAGGCGGTCGTGCAGCCGGCTGCGCCGGCCCTGCCAGAACTCCACCGTCTCCGGCGCCACGCGCCACCCGCCCCAATGCGACGGCGCCGGCACTTCCTGGCCCGCGTACTTTTTCTCCAGCGCCTTGAAGGACTCCTCCAGCACGCCGCGACCCGGCAGGATGCTGCTCTGCGGCGAGCCCCACGCCGCCAACTGGCTGGCCCGTGGACGCGTCGCGAAATACGCCTCGCTCTCCTCCCGCGCCACCCGGCTCGCCGTGCCCTCGACAATCACCTGCCGCTCCAGCGCGATCCAGGGAAACACCAGCGTGACCTGCGGATTCAGCTCCAGCTCGCGCCCCTTGCGACTCTCGAAATTCGAGAAGAAGACGAAGCCGCGGCCGTCGAGCCCCTTCAGCAGCACGGTGCGCGCCGAGGGCCGTCCCTCCCGCGTGGCGGTGGCCAGCGTCATCGCGTTCGGCTCCGGCAGTTTCGCCGCTTCGGCCTCCTGGAACCACTTTTCAAACTGCCGGAACGGATCCCGCGCCAGATCCTTCTCGGTCAAGCCGGAGAGGGAGTAGTCTTTGCGAAGATCGGCGAGGGACACGCCGCGACCGTGTCCCGGCGCGGTCGCGCTGTCAAAAACTCATCGTGTCAGCCGCGCGATGAGTTCGCGGTGCCGCGGCCAGGCGGCGGTGAGCGCCGCCCGCTCCGCCAGGGCGAAGCCGGACTCCTCCCACGGCGGCGACACCGTGCAGCCCAGCAGGGCGTACCCCTGGCGCGTTTCCACCAGCCGCGCGCCCTGCCAGTGGCCGGCCGGCACGAAGACCTCCGGTGCCTCGCCCTGCAGGATCTCCGGGCCGAGGCGCAGGGTGCGGGCCCCGCCGTTCCGGGGATCGAGTTGCACGTGCTCCACCGGATCGCCGGCGTGGAAGTGCCAGGTCTCGTCCTGCGCAATCCGGTGCAGGGCGGAAAACTCCTCCGGCGTGATCAGGAAGAGGATCCCCGACAGCGTCGCGGTGCGCCGCGTGACGCGGAAGTACCCGCCCTCGTGCGGCAGCGGCTCCAGCCGCAACGCCGCGATGAGCTGGCGCGCGGAAGCGTTCACCGCCCGTAGGTGGTCTTGCTGGGGAAGAACGGCGCGATCTTGTCGATCACCGGCGTGAGGAAGCTCGGCTCGCTGCGCTCGTAGATCCAGTAGAAGAAGATGACAAACGCCGCGAGCACCGCGGCGATGTACGGGAGGAAGTCGTTCACCTTCTTCAGCGTCTTCCAGACCTTGATGATCACGATCACGGTCACGAGGCAGATCCCGAGGTTGATCCAGGTCTGCTTCGGCACCGTCTTCAACTGGTCGACAAACGAGGTCTGGGCGGCGGCGAGTGTCGGGGCGAACAGGGCTTTCACGCGGTCGGTTATCGCCCGCCCGCCGACGGCGGCAAGCTGTTCGTGGGGGGCGCCCCACTCGCGAGCACCTCTCAGCTTCAGGACTGGGAGGAGCGCTCGACGGGGCGCGGACGTATCGCCACAGGCGATGATCCGCTCGGGCAGGCAAGGCTTCGCCTATGCCTGCGCCCCACCTGCCAGTAACCGAGGTGTCACCCAATCCGCCGCTTGAAAATTCCCCCAAGCGGGCCGACGCTGCCTCCCCGCCGGATGATTACCACGCCCACTGCTGAAATTGAACGCGAAGCCGACCGGCTCCTGCAGGCTCTCCTGCGCGTCGACTGCGAACCCGGCCGCACCTGGAACTACGAGCGCTGCCTCGCCGTCGCCCCGCTCACGCTTGAAATCAACCGGCTCAAGCGCGAACACGACGCCGTCATCCTCGCCCATTCCTACGTCGAGCCCGAGATCATCTACGGGGTGGCCGACTTCCGTGGCGACTCCTACTTCCTCAGCCTCAAGGCCCGCGAGGCTCGCGCCAGGGTGATCGTGTTCGCCGGCGTCGTCTTTATGGCCGAGACCGCGAAGATCCTCTCGCCCGAGGCCCGCGTCGTCGTGCCCGACCGCGGTTCCGGCTGCTCCCTCGCGGATTCCCTCACGGGCGAGGACGTCCGCCGCCTCAAAGCCCTCTACCCCGACGCCACCGTCGTCTGCTACATCAACAGCACCGCGGCGGTGAAGGCCGAGTCCGACATCTGCGTCACCTCGGGCAACGTTTACCACATTGTGTCGAACCTGCCCTCACGGCGCATCCTCTTCGTGCCCGACCGCCTGATGGGCCAGAACCTCCGCGACGAACTCAAGCGCCGCGGCGTCGACAAGGAGATCATCACCTCCGACGGCACCTGCGTTGTGCACGACCAGTTCACGCCCGCCGACATCGCCGTCGCCCGCGAGCGTTTCCCCGGCCTCAAGGTCGTCTCGCATCCCGAGTGCACCCCGGACGTCGCCGCCGTGTCGGACTTCGTGGGCAGCACCGGCGCGATGATGAAGTACGTCAAGACCACCGCCGCGCCGTACTACCTCATGCTCACCGAGTGCGGCCTCGTCGGCCGTCTCCAGGTCGAGGCGCCGGAAAAGGCCTTCATCGGCGGGTGCCGGCTCTGCCCGTACATGAAACTCAACTCGCTCGAGAAGGTGCGCGACGCCCTCGTCGCTCCGCGGGCAGACCAGATCGTCACCCTTGATGAGGACCTGCGCCGCCGCGCCGCCCGCTGCATCGACCGCATGTTCGAGCTCTCGCCGGCCGATTGAGCGGGACGCGTGGAGCGCGCTCGTTGCGCGCCCCGCTTTCGACCCGCAGAGCGGGACTGCGGCGGGCCGGCCGGGCGATCGTCCGCCTTCCGGCTCTTTCTCTTTCCTCTTTCTCTCTCTCTTTCGTCAGGTGCTCGATCAGAGGCGGAGAGAAAGATTAAGAGAAAGAGGAAAGAGAAAGGTCCACGGGACGGAGCCGCCTGGCCTCCAGCCCGTTGCTCCAACCACCGGCCTTGCCCGGGATCAGCTAGCCCGGCTACAACTCGCTTGCCGCATTCAACTCCACCGCCGCCGGCGCCCCGGTTTTCCCCCATGCTCTCCCCCCGCACCGACCACCTGATCGACCTCGCCCTCGAGGAGGACGCCGGCCTCGGCGACGTCACCAGCCGCGCCATCTTCCCGGCCCGGCATCGCTCCCGCGCCGTCATCGAGGCGAAGCAGGAACTCGTGATCTGCGGCCTCGAAGTCGCCGCGCGCGTGTTCGCCCGCGTCGATCCGGCGCTGCGGGTGAAACTGCTCGCGGCCGACGGCGCCCCGGTGAAGCGCGGCGGCCGCGTGCTCGACGTCCGCGGCCCGACCGCCGCCCTGCTCACCGCGGAACGCACCGCGCTCAACTTCCTCCAGCGCCTCTCCGGCATCGCCACCCTGGCGCGCCGCCACGCCGACGCCGTCGCCGGCACCGGCGTGCGCGTCGTCGACACCCGCAAGACCACCCCCGGCTGGCGCGCCCTCGAGAAATACGCCGTCCGCTGCGGCGGCTGCCACAACCACCGCTCGTCGCTCGGCGAACACGTCCTGATCAAGGACAACCACATCGCCGCCGCCGGCTCGCTGACCAAGGCCGTCGAACGTTGCCGCGCCGCCGCGCCGCACTCCGCCAAGATCGAGGTCGAGTGCACCACGCTCGCCGAGGTGCGCGAGGCCCTCCGCGCCCGCGCCGAGGTCGTGCTGCTCGACAACATGACGCCCGAGCAGATCCGCGCCGCGGTCGCGATCATCGCCGGCGCCGCGACGATCGAGGTCTCCGGCGGCGTGCGGCTCGAGACCCTCCGCGCCTACGCGCTCCCGGGGGTCGATGTCATCAGCATCGGCGCGTTGACGCACTCCGCCACCGCCGTCGACCTCAGCCTCACCCTGCTCGCGCGCTGAGCCATGGAAACCCTTCGCACCGACTGTCTCGTGATTGGCGCCGGCCTCGCCGGTTCAGCCTACGCCCTGCACGCGGCCCGCCTCGGCCTCTCCGTCGAGCTGCTCTCGCTCGAAGGCCCGCTTGTCGCCAACAGCGACTGGGCCCAGGGCGGCATCATCTACGAAACCGCCGCCGATCCCTCGCAGCTTGCGCGCGACATCATCGAGGCGAGCGACGGCACCTCCCACCCCGCCGCCGTCGATCACCTCGTGCGCGAAGGCCCCGCCGCGGTGAAAGAGCTGCTCATCGACGAACTCGGCGTGTCGTTTGACCGCGATGCCGCCGGCGGCCTCGAACTCACCCGCGAGGGCGGCCACAGCTCGCGCCGCATCATCCACGCCAAGGATCTGACCGGGCATGCCATCCTCGCCGCGGTGGCGGCGCGCGTCGACGCCACCCCGCGCATCACGCGCCGCACCGGTTGGGTCGCAGTCGACCTCCTCACGCTCTCGCACAACTCCGACACCCTCGCGGATCACTACGCGCCGCTCACCTGCTTCGGCGCCTACGTCCTCGAGACCGCCAGCGGCGCGGTGCGCGCCCTCGTGGCGAAGAAGACCATTCTCGCGACGGGCGGCCTCGGGCGGATCTTCCTGCACAGCACCAACCAGCCCGGGAGCGTCGGGCACGGCGTGGCGATGGCCTATCGCGTCGGCGCGCGCCTGATCGACCTCGAGTACGTGCAGTTCCACCCCACGGTCTTCTACAAGAAGAACGCTCCGCGCTTTCTCGTCACCGAGGCCCTGCGCGGCGAGGGTGCGGTGATCGTCAACGCCCGCGGCCAGCGTTTCATGGATCGCCTGCACCCGCGCGGTTCGCTCGCCCCGCGCGACATCGTGGCGCGGGCCATTCACCAGGAGCTCGCGGCCAGCGGCGAAGCCTGCGCCTACCTCGACCTGTCGGCGATGGACGCCGCCTTCATCCGCGATCGCTTTCCGACTGTCGTCGGCCGCTGCGCGGAGCAGGGTGTCGACGTCACGCGCGAGCCGATTCCAATCGTGCCGGCGGCGCATTTTTCCTGCGGCGGGGTGCACACCGACCTCCAGGGCCGCACGAACGTGCTGCACCTCAACGCCGTGGGCGAAACCGGGTGCACGGGCCTGCACGGCGCCAACCGCCTCGCCAGCACCTCGCTGCTCGAGTGCCTCGTCAGCGCCAAGTTCGCCGCGCGGGCCGATGCCGCGGAAATTCCCGGAGGCAGCTTCCGCCTCCCGGATCCCCGGCCGTGGACCGGCCCCACCCGCGAGGCGGATCCGACGCTGGTGCGCCAGGATCTGCAGCTCCTGCAGAGCACGATGTGGAACTACGCCGGCATCATGCGCTCCCCCAAACGCCTCACCCGCGCGCGTCGCATCCTGCTCGAACTGCGCGAGGAGATTCAGAGTTTTTACCGCGACTGCCGGCTCACGCGCGACCTGATCGAGTTGCGCAACGCGGTGCAGACCGCGCTGCTCGTCGTCCACGCCGCCTCGCTCAACCCGCGCAGCAAGGGCTGCCACTACGTGACCGACGGCGAGTGAGGGGGGCAGGGAGCGCGGACGGATCGCCACCGGCGATCGTCCGCCGAGGCAGGCGGGGCAAAGCGCGCCCTACCTCGTCGCTCCCGCCCGCGCCCGATCGACGATTCCCAGCAGCGCCGCGAAATCCTCGTCGCGCGTACGGCTGTCGATGCGGAAGTCGAACTTGGGCGCCTCGCGCAATTCGGCCTCGGCGGTGGCCAGCCGGCGGGCGATCTCGGCCTCGTCGTCCTTTGCCCGCGCGCGCATCCGCTCCACCATGCGCGCGTGATCGACGACGATGAAGACGGTGACCAGGCAGCGGCGCAGCAGCGCATCGTCCGCCGCGGCCCCGCGGAAACTCTCCACTCCCTGCACATCGACATTGATCACCAGGCTGCGCCCGGCGGCCAGCGGTTCCCGCACGCTGGTGCGGGGCGTGCCATACAGCCGGTCGTCGCGGTCCCCGTGCACCTGCGCCCACTCGAGGAAATCGCCCGCCGCGACGCGGCGGCGGAACTCCGCCGGGGCCAGGAAGTGATAATGCACGCCGTCGACCTCGCCGGGCCGCGGGGCGCGCGTCGTCGCGGTGACCACGCGCGAAAATTCGGCGCGCTCGGCCAGGAGGCGATCGCAGAGCGTCGACTTGCCCGAGCCGGCGGGGCCGGCGAGCACGAGAAACAGCGGCGACGGGGCGGCGGACATCGGGGCGGGCCGCACTCTCAGTAGGTGAAGGCCACGATCGCCAGGATCAGGCCGTAACCGGTGAGGGCGCCGCCGAGAGCGCGGACGCGCTGCGGGCGGGCAAACAGCCAGCCCAGGAAGTCGCGCATCCGCCACGGTTGCGCGCCGAGCCAGATCGCCGCGGCGATCGCGAGGTAGATCGCGATCTTGTAGAGCACGATCTGCCCGTGCTCGAAATTCATGAAGCCGGCGTCGAGCAGCGGCATCGCGCCCATCAGGATCAGCGTGGCCAGCCCGCGCACCGCGAGGAAGTCGGGCACGCACTTGAAGGCCAGCACCGCCACCGCCAGGAAGCCCGCGAACAGGTAGTGCCGGTAGTCGCCGAAGTCCGCCGGCGACAAGTGCCAGATCTGATACAGGAACCAGGCCGCGCCGGCGGAAAAGAGCGCGTACGCCGCGGCCCGGGAGCGCGGGAAGGACTTCAGCACGGCGGCGTAACCCGCACGGTTGAGCAGCAGCGGCACGCCGACCGCCAGCAGCAGCAGGCCGGTGACAAGGGTCGCAGTGGTGAGGGACATGGTGGGGGGGATCGGAAATCTTTCTCTTTCCTCTTACTCTTTCTCTTTCTCTTTCTCACCCGCGGAATCGAGCTCACCGTACGGAGACTGTTCTCCCTCGCTCACCCCCGGCGAGAACCGTGCGATCAACCCCGCGGTCATGGAGACGACTTCGATCAAGATCGCCTTGCCTTCCTCGGCCACGAGACGGGTCAGCTTCTGTCTTGCCACCAGCACATCCAGGCACGCGGCACATTCCACAATCGACCCTCGCGCGATATCGAAGAAACGGCAGCGGTCAGCCGCCGAGCGCTTCCCGTTGCCCTCCGCCAGGTTCAAGACCACGCTGGTCGACGCCCGGTCGAGCTGATCGCGGGCGGCGAGTTTCGTGGGCAGTTCTTCAATCAACGGACCAACCCACGCGACAAATCGCAGGGCTTCCTGATAGACCTTGAGACGCTCGTGGTCGAATTGGGCGCGCATCGCTTGAGGGAGAAAGATTAAGAGAAAGAGGAAAGAGAAAGATCTGACTACCCCACCCCCGCCAACACCAGCTCGCCGTAGAGCGTGCTCACGGAAGCGCGCGTCACGCGCAGCGGCACGAGTTCACCCACCAGGCGTGGCTCGGCGTCAAACACGCACACCCGGTTGCCCCGCGTCCGGCCGGTGAAACGCGCGCCACTCTTGTCGCGGCCCTCCACCAGCACCTCCTCCACCGTGCCGATCAACCGCGCCGTGCGCCGGAGCGAATTTTCCTGCAGCAGCGCCAGCAACACCTGGTTGCGCCGCTCCTTCTCCTCCTCCGGCACCTGATCCGCCAGCTCCGCCGCCGGCGTGCCGCTGCGCACGCTGTACTTGAAGATGTACGCCATGTCGAAGTCGCACCCCGCAAACAGCGTCCGCGTCTCCTCGAACTCCGCCTCTGATTCCCCCGGAAACCCCACGATCACGTCGGTCGACAGGTACATCTCCGGATTCACCGCCCGCAGCGCGCCGACGATCTCCCGGTAACGCTCCCGCGTGTAGGGCCGGTTCATCGCCCGCAGGATGCGATCGCTGCCGCTCTGCATCGGCAGGTGCACATACGGACAGAGCTTCGGCAGCCGCCCGTAGGCCGCGACCAGGTCGTCCTTGAAGCCGCGCGGATGGGGCGAGGTGAAGCGGATCCGCGCGATCCCGTCGATCGCGTGCACCTGCTCCAGCAGTTGCACGAACGGCGACACCCCGCCGGTGTGCGTGTAGTCGCGGCGCCCGTAACTCGTCACGATCTGCCCCAGCAGCGTAATCTCGCGCACACCGCGTTCCGCCAGCGCGCGGCACTCGGCCACGATGTCGTCCCTCGGCCGCGAACGCTCGTCGCCGCGCGTCTTCGGCACGATGCAGAACGAGCAGTCCATGTTGCAGCCCTGCTGGATCGACACGAAGGCCGACACCCGCGGCTCCTCGCCCGGCTCCGGCAGCGGGTGATCCTTGATCGTGTTTTGCGAACCGGCCTCCTCCGCCAGATCCACGATCGTCGCGCCGATCGGCACGCCCGCCTCGCGCGCCGCCCGCAGGTTGTCGAGGTAACCGGGCACCTGGTGAAACTTCTGCGTGCCGACGATCAGATCGACGTCGGGCAACTGCTCCAGCAGCGCCGCCCCGCGGTTCTGCGCCATGCAGCCGAGGATCCCGAGCACGAAGTCCGGTTGCCGCCGCTTGCGCTGCTGCAGGTAACCCGCCTTGCCGATCGCCTTCTGCTCGGCGGCATCGCGCACGCTGCAGGTGTTGAGCAGGAGGATGTCGCAGGCGTTCTCATCCGGCACGATGCGGTAACCCCGGGCGCGCAGCATCGCCGCGACCGCCTCGCTGTCGCGCTCGTTCATCTGGCACCCGTACGTCTTGATGTGGACGCGGTTCAACGGGCAGCGGGCGGGACGCGCCGCACCATCGCCGCGGCGGCGGCGGGGCAAAGGCGGGAGGTCTGGAGGTGATGGCGAGACACAGGCGGAGGGTCGTTGCTACCGCCGCCTCCCGCGGGGTCAACGCGGTAAACCGCCCCGCCCAACCGATGGGTGCATCTGCCGGTTGGCGGTGGTATGCCAGGAGGGCGACGCACCGTCGTCGCCGGAAAGCTCGGACGGAGCATCGATCGCGCAACGCGGCTGCGGCCGAGCGCAGCCCTCCACGTCGGATCCTCTGACGAGCGACCGCCAGCCGGCCAATGCACCCGAAACCGGTCGATCCGACCGACGGCGGCGGGGCGGGTGGGACGGCGCGGTCCCGCCGCCGGACCGCGCCGATGTTGACCGTCACTGCGCCGTCTTCGCGGCGTCCGGTTTGCCCAGCGATTTCAGGTAAACGGTGATCGCGCGGGCGTCGGACTCGCTGAAGCGAAACTCCGGCATTGGCGGGCGCGCCTTGGAGCCGTCGGGCCGCGCGCCGGTGGTGAGGAAGACCACCGCCTGCTGCGTGGTCATCGAGGGCAGCCCGGCGATCGGCGGCGCCACCGGCGACCACACCGGCATGGGCACGGTGGGCGCGAAGGGCAGGGCGGCGCCGCCGAGATGGGTCGCGCGGATGATTTCGCCGCGCTCGTTGCGGGACGAATGGCAGTCGGCGCACATGCCGACCTTCTCGACCAGGTATTCGCCGCGGGAGAGGGCGAGGGCGCGGGTCGAGGGCTCGGCGGCGTGGAGTCCGGCCGCGCTGCCGGCAAGAGCGAGCGCGACCACGAGGGTACGGGTTGGGTTTTTTTTCATGGGTGGTGGGAGCGCGGAGTATCGCAGGCGCCGTGCCAGCCGTGGGGGGAAGAAACAAGTCATTGTGGCCCAGCGAGGTGCCACGTGATCGTTTCTCTGCGAACTCCCGCGGGCATCCCGATTTCGAGACGCGCCGATGTCGAATTTGATTCGCCGCGCCCGCGATCGGTGGCTGTGTAGGGCCGCGCGGCGGTTCCACCGCTGCACCTCCCGCTCCGCCCGCCGTGCCGCCCGTCGTCTCCCGCCCGCCGCCCCGCCGCCTCCACGTGTCCGCTTTTCGGATACTTGTCACGTATTACGTGACGACCGGCGCGACGGCGGCGGGCCTGGTCCGCGGGGCGGAGGGAAGCGGGGCGGACGTTCGTGCCGCGTCGGTGGCGGCCGCGACGCCGGGCCCGCGTGCGGCTTTCGGGCCGGAGGCGCCGGGCGAAGCGCCGCCGGAGGGCGACTGGTTCGAGCTCGCGCGGCAGTGGTTCGAGCTCTTCGCCCCGCCGGACGTCAAGGCGCAGTATGAGTTTCCCTCGCGCGAGCGCTGGGACACAACCGTCCGCCAGTGGCAGCAAGCGCTCGCGGGCGACTCGCTGGGGGAAATGGCGGCGCTGGCGGCCGAGGCGCGCAGTACCCTGCGGGCGCTGCGTTTGATGCCCGGGACGACGGATCTCGCCGACTGGCTGGAGCAGAGGATCGACGAAATTGAGGGCGCGCAGCAGGCGCTGCGCCCGCCACCCGTACCGCCTTCCGGTCCGCAGCCGCCGCGCCGCCCGGGTGCGCCGGTCCCGGCTGCGGTCCAGCCGGTGCCGCACTACAACCTCTGGCTCGCCCGGGTGCGGGGCCGGCCGTTGCCGGCTCGCGCGCGGGAGCTGATGCCCCGCCTGCAGGCGGCGTTTCGCGCCGAGGGCGTGCCGGCGGAACTCGCGTGGGTGGCCGAGGCCGAGAGCTCGCTCAACCCGACGGCGCGCAGCCCGGTCGGCGCGAAGGGGCTGTTTCAGTTCATGCCGGAGACGGCGCGCGCGCTGGGCCTGAGTACGTTCCTGCCCGACGATCGCACCGATCCGGAGCGGTCGTCCCGCGCGGCCGCCCGTTACCTGAAGCAACTCCACGGACGTTTTGGCAACTGGGCGCTCGCCCTTGCCGCCTACAACGCCGGCGAGGGCCGCGTCGGGCGCACGCTCGTTGCGCAACGCGCCTCGACCTTCACCGCCATTGCCGACGCGCTGCCCGCCGAGACGCGCATGTATGTGCCCAAGGTCTGCGCCCTGATCGCCACGCGCACCGGCGTCACGCCGGACCGGATCGCGCCGCCGCGGTGAGGCGCAGGGGCCGGTCGCGCCTTTGACCAGGCGGGCCACGCAACGGCGGAGAACCGCTTTCCGCGGTGGCCCGCTTGGACACAAGCGCAACCGGCGGAGGTGAGGCTTTGCCGCAGTCGCGCCAACCCGCACCCGTCTTTGGGTTCGCCACGCGAACCGGCGCGCCTTTCCTCGCTCGCATGGGATTTTTCGATCGTTTTTCCGGCAAGAAACCCGAGCCGAAACCGACGGCGTCCGCGGCTCCGCCGCCCGCCCCGGCTGCGGTGGCATCCGCCGCGCCGGACCCTGCATCGGCCGCGCCGGTGCCGACGCCGCCGTCAGCTTCCGCTGCCCCGGTCGCCGGCGTGAAGGTTCGCCTCGCCGCCGCCCGCGAACGGCTGGAGGCGCGCGATCTCCCCGGCGCGATGGCGATTTACGAGGAAATCCTGGGCGGGTCGTCGGGCGATCGCGCCGACGTGCTGGTGGCGATTTCCGGCGATCTCGGCTCCAACGGGCACGTCGCTGAAATCATCGAGCTGATCGCACCGCGCTACGACGCCGACCGTCACGGACCGGCCACGGGCCTCAACCTGATCCAGGCCTACCTCGCCATCCGCAACGCCGACGCCGCCCAGCATGTGCTCGACATCCTGTTCGCGCTGAACCGCCCGGAACTCGAGGACCGCCTGCACGGCTTTTCCAACGCCATCGCCGAGATCCTCGCGGCTCCGGATCAGGTTGGCGGTGGCGGCCCCGCCGGCGGCCCGGGAGCCCCCGGCGCGCCGAAGATCGGGCTCGTCACCATCAGCAAGCCGATCTGGTTCTACGGCCTCGAACCGCTCGCCGCGCAACTCCTCCCGCCCAAGGAGGGCCGCCTGCGCCGCATCGCGTTTGCCCAGCTCGCCCTTCCCGGCCGCACTCTCGATGAAGCTGCCCAGCGCCAGCCCGAGGACGAACTCGGCCGGCTCGCGCGCGGCTTGCCGCTCTGGCTTGCGGAGACGTTTTATTTCTCGGCGCTTTATCACCCGGTCGCCGCGGTCGCCTTTCGCGCGGCCGAGGGCGGCGGCGAAAACCACGCGGTCACCTTCACCGCCGAGTGGACCACCGAAAACCTGCGCCAGCTCGTCGAGACGAGCGGCGACGGCGTGGACTATATCGTGACCGGCGCGCTGCGCGCCGCGGCCGGCGACTACGAACTCACGCTGCGCGTCTGGGAGGTGAAGACCTTTCGCGAGCGCAAGACTTTCAGCACGCGCTGGACGCCCGCCACCGCCGACACCGCGCTCGCAAAGATCCACGGCGAGGTCCGCGCGTACCTGGAATGGTCGCCCTCGAGCGCCGCCTACGCCTACCTCGTGCCGGCGCAGCCGCGGTCGTGGATCGACACCCTTGGCGCCTCGCTCGGGCTTTTCCTGGTCGAGAAATCGATCCTGCCCGCCGCGCAGCTCCCGCCCGTGGAGGTCGATCTCGCCGAGGCCGGCCGCCGCGCCGCCACCAGCGAGGCCGCCTCGCTCGCCTTTCTCAGCCTCCGCACCCGCGCCGTGAGACTCGGTCTCGCCGCCGCGCTCGACGCCCCGCTCGCGCGCTCCCCGCTCGTCCTCCAGGCCCAGAAGGCGCTCGCCTGACCCGCTGCCATGCACGCGCCGACGTTTGACCTGCGCATCCGGGCGCAGAAGCCCCTCATCGCCCCCGCCGTCCTCGAGGACGAGCTGCCGCTTTCCGACGCCGGCGCCGAAGTCGTCGCCGGGGCGCGCCGCGACGTCGCCCGCGTGGTCACCGGCGCCGACGACCGCCTGCTCGTCGTGGTCGGGCCGTGTTCGATCCATGATCCCGAGGCGGCCCTCGAGTACGCGCAACGGCTGCGCGAAGTGGTGCCGCGCTACGAACGCGAGCTCGTGATCGTGATGCGGGTCTACTTCGAAAAGCCGCGCACCGTCGTCGGCTGGAAGGGACTGATCAACGATCCCTTCCTCGACGACAGCTTTCAGATCAACCTCGGCCTGCGCCTGGCGCGCCGTCTGATGATCGGCATCGTCGGCCTCGGCCTGCCGGTGGCGACGGAGTTTCTGGATACGACGCTCGGCCAGTATTACGCGGACCTCGTCTCCTGGGGCGCCATCGGCGCGCGTACGGTCGAGAGCCAGGTGCACCGCGAGCTCGCCTCGGGGCTTTCCATGCCGGTCGGATTCAAGAACCGCACCGACGGCGAGGTGCGCGTGGCGGTCGACGCCATCCTCGCGGCGCGCCACCCGCATTGGTTTCCCTCGCTCACGCGCGAGGGTGCTCCCGCCATCATGGGCACGGCGGGCAACGAGCACACCCACCTCGTGCTGCGCGGCGGCACCAGTGCCCCCAACTTTGCGTCCGCTCACGTGCACGCCGCGGTCGAACTGCTTCGCCGGAAGGAGCTGCCGCCGTTCCTGATGGTCGATCTCTCACACGGCAACAGCGGCAAGGACCCCGCCCGCCAGCCGCTGGTGGCTGCCGACGTCTCCACTCAGCTCGCCGCCGGCGAACGTGCCATCGCGGCGGTGATGATCGAGAGCAACCTGCTCGGCGGCGCGCAGGACTACCGGACGCGCCCCCTCGTGCGCGGCCGCAGCATCACCGACGCCTGTCTCTGCTGGGAGGAAACCCTGCCCGTCCTCGCCACCCTGGCCGAGGCCGTGCAGCGGCGGCGCGCGACTGGAGCGACGGCCTGAGTCGCGCCGCGATGTTCCGCACCGCCCGGTTGGTGCCGGCCGGGACGCCGCCGCGGCGAGGGCACTGACCCTCCCGCTTTTCCGGAAGCGGGCCACGCGTGCGGATCTTCCCCGGGCGGCGCAAGTTTCCGCCCGCGGCGCCGGCCGCGTCGCTACGACGCCGTCACCGCGAGCTGGCCGCAGCCGGCGGCGATGTCGATCCCCCGTCGCTGGCGCACCGTGCAGGGGAGGCCGAACTCGTCGGCGAGGAGGGACTGGAAGCGCCGCGCCGCCTCGAGGTGGGTGGGCGCGCCGTCGTATCCTTGGGTGGGATTCAGAGGAATGAGATTAACCTGCGCGGGCAGGCCGCGCAGCAGGGCGCCGACCGCGCGGGCATCGGCCGGGGTGTCGTTCTTTCCCGCGATCAGCGTCCACTCATAGAAGATGCGCCGGCCGGTGGTCGCGCTGTAGGTGCGGCAGGCGGCCATCAATTCATCGAGCGGCCACTTCCGGGCCGCCGGCACGAGCGCGGCGCGCTCCGCCTGCGTCGCGGCGTGCAGCGACACCGCGAGGTGCACCGGCCGGGCCTCGCGGGCGAGTCGGAGAATGCCCGGCACCACGCCGACCGTGCTCACGGTGATGCGCTCCGCCCCCAGCGCGAGGCCGCACGGATCGCGCAGGATTTCGACGGCCTGCATCACCGCGTCGTAGTTGTGCAGCGGCTCGCCCATGCCCATCAGCACCACGTTGCGCAGCCGCCCCGGTCCCGTGCCACCAATTAGGTGACACGACCCGGCCGGCGCCCCCGCCCCCGGGGCCGGCCCGCACCCCGCGGGCTCGTCACGTAATACGTGACGAAGGGCGGCGGGTCCGGCGGGCGCGGCATCGTTGCGCGCGGCAGGCCGGACGTGGGCGGAAGGCCGCCCGGGGGCGCGCAGGGCGCGGGCGACGTGCACGGCCTGGGCGACGATTTCGCCGGGGGTGAGATGGCGGAGGTAGCCCATCTGGCCGGTGGCGCAGAAGACGCAGCCCATCGCGCAGCCGACCTGCGAGCTCACGCAGGCCGTGACCCGCCCGGTGAACCGCATCAGCACGGTCTCGATGCGTTCGCCGTCGGCGAGGCGCAGCAGGTATTTGCGGGTGAAACCGTCGGAGGAGTCGGTGGCGAGTGCGACCGCGGGGATGCCGAGGTGGGCCTCGGCCTCGAGGCGGGCGCGGACCTTTGCGGGCAGGTCCGGCAAAACGGCGGGGGAGAAAGAATCGGCGAGGTCGAGGTAAAGGTGGCTCCACAGCCGCGCGGCGTGCACCGGCGCGAAACCCCACCGGACGAACTGCAGCCGCAGTTCCTCGCGGGTGAGATCGTAGAGGTTGAGGCGGGCGCCGGTGCTCACGACGCGAGCATGGCGGTCAGCCGCTTTTCCCACTCCTCTTCGTCCACCACCTCAAATCTCATGATTGTACCGCGCATGGCTGGTACACACTCGGCCCATTCCTTGCGTTGGGCCCGCTCGGTGCAGAGGCTGAAAACGGAGCGCTTGTATTGGGTATCGGCATTCCCGCGCAGGTGCAGGCCTTTGGTTTCAACCACGAAGACGCGGTCGAATTCCGCTTCGCTGCCCTCAGCTTTGGCCGCGAAGATGAAGTCGGCGAAAATCCGCCCACGTTTCCAGCCTTGGACGGCGTAATCGCGCTTCGCCCGATTCCGATACCAGAAGAGCAGGAGCTTTTCCTGCTCGTCGAGCCAGGTCGCGACCTCCGGCTCCAGCGTCTTGCCCAGCTCATCCGCCGGCACGTGCGCGAACAGATCGAGCTCGAACTGCGAACCGTCCACCCGCGTCGCCTTCTTTTCGCCGGGTTTCTTCTCCAGTCGCGACGGCAGGCGGTTGGTCCAACCGTGCTCACGGCCGAGGTCTTCGGTCACCACCATGAAACGCAGGTCGTCGCTCTTGAGCAGCGCGCGAAATACCTGCTCGGCCAGACGGTCGCGTTCCGCTTCGAGCCGCTTGCGCAGTTCCTCGACGATGAAGACGAAGTTCTCCACCACCCGCTCCCGTGGATGCCGCGCCAGGAGCGCGGTGAAGACCTGTCGGGCCAGCGCGTAGCCCTGCCAGGGGTTGGGCACGGCATCAAGCACATGGCCGGCCACAAAGGCGTAGTCGAGTTCGCCAGCCGTGGCCGCTAGCCTTCTGATCGGGTGGCCGTCGTCGCCGAGCGCCGTCTCGTCCAGGCCGGCTCGCAGCTCCACGTCCTGATCTTTCCGCTCCAGCAGCGTCAAGTCTGCCAGGGGCGATACATCGACCTTCTCCCACGGCACGCGCGCGAGGATGTCTGCTTCGTAATGGGCCGGGCGCCATTCGTCCTTGCCGTACCGCACCATGAAGGCGGGCAACACCAACCGTCTCGCGGCTTTAGCCAGCCCGGGACGCGGCGCCAGCAGCTCGACCTTTCCCTCGCCCGCCTTGGACCCGGACCGGTCATCGCGCACGTGGTCGCGCAAGTCGCCCAGGCCCTCGGCGGAGAAGCCCTCGCGCACTTCCTGCAGCAACTCCTGCCCCCGTCTCTGAAAGCAGAAGACATAACTTTCATCGAGCGCTGGCACCCCGGTCTTCCGGGCATACGGCTGGCGCAGGATCCGCCCGACGAGTTGGGTGAGCGCGGTCTTGGAGCCGGGATTGGTGAGCACCGCGAGCACGTAGGCAAAGGAGCAATCCCAGCCTTCCTGGAGCGCCTGTTTCGTGATGATGAAGCGCACCGGGCAATCCGGGTGCAGCAGGCCGCCCACGTCATCGACCGCCGCCAGTTCGTCCTTCTCGCTGGTCTTCACCGCGACCGCCTCGGGGGCGACTCCTTTGAGCCCCACCAGCCATTCACGCACATCCTGGGCGTGGATTTTCCCGGCCCCGCGCTGCTCGCGGCCGGTGCGCTCCACCTGCACGAGGCAGATCGGACGGATGAAGTGACCGGTCTGACGTTCGTGTTCGCGGGCCTCTTCCTCCAGCGCGGCGCGGTGGGCGAAGGCGGCATGCAGCGTCGCTCGCCAGTCGGTGCTGCTTTGGTTGAACAGGTGCAGGTCCAGCTTGATCATGCCTTCCTTGAGCAGGTCCTGCCCGGAAATCTCCACGAGCACATTGCTTTCCTCGGGCGGTGTGGCCGACAGCTCCACCACCAGGCTGGGGTTGAATCCCTCCAACGTCGCACGCGCGCCGGCGCTGTAGGCCTTGTGGCCTTCGTCGAGGATCACAAGGGGGTTGAGCAGGCGCAGCGTGTTGCCGAGCGAAGTCTTGATCTGACGGCCCCAGAAGCCGGTTTCGCGCTCGAAGGTGTCGAGATTGGGCACGCGCTGCCGCAGGGCGGCGTGGGCGGCGGGATCGTCGTCGGGCGGGAAGAACGCATCATAGCCGCCGCTGTCCTTGAACATCCGCAGCGTCTCCTTGGTCTGCCGGTTCGCGGAGGGCAGCATCAGCAGGAGCACGCACAGATGCTCCTGCACGTCAGCCGGGGAGAAGCCCGAGGTCTTTTCGAGCACGAGGGTGCGGCCGGCCGAAGCGAGGTCGAGCGCCTGCCGGTACGGGTGGCCGCGATCCTTGAGCGCGCCGAGGGTCTGCTGGTAAATCTGGGTCGTGGGCACAATCCATAATACCAGGCCGGTCTGGCGGCGGCGGTAGTGGGTGTGGACGAGATCGACGACCTTGGTGGCGAGCAGCGTCTTGCCGCCGCCGGTGGGAATTTTCAGGCAGACAAAGGGCAGCGGGGCGCCGGCGCCCGTCTTGCGCGGGACATAGCTGCGGGGACCGCCAGCCTTGGTCCACGCCTGCGAGGGGAAATCGTAACCCGCCTCCATCTCGGGATCGATCTCGCGCAGCTTCTCCGCCTTCGCCCGCGCCGCGGCGAGCGCCTGCAGCCAGGCCTGCACGGCGTCGAGGGTGCGGCGTTGATAGTCCTTGAGGAGCACAGAGGGAGGAGAGGGGGATTCGAACCCGCGGTGGGGGAAGCGCGGCGTTTACCGATCGAGGGCCTGGTAGATTTGAAACGGAAGCTGCTGAAACGTGATGCGCAGCCGGTCGAGGAAGTGCTCGTCGAGGTACTTGGTCGGGGCGAAGACGAGCTTCCGCTTGCCGCCGGAACCGCGCAGCGCCTGGGCGACTTCGAGGGTGAGCGCCAGGCCCTTCAGCTTCTCCAGATCCTCCGTGTAGAGCAGAAAGACGTCGTAGAGCCGGCTGGTGCCGATGAAGTGCTCCTTGCGCTTCATCTGCCGGGGATCGAACTCCTCGCCGGTGGCGGTGAAGAAGAGGTAACTGGCGAGCGCCGCGTAATCCGGCAGGTCCTTGCCTTCGAGAATCGAGTGCAGCGAGAGCGGCCGGCCGAGCTCAAAGTAGGAAAAGGTGCCGCCGAGACCGGCGCGCAGGGCCGGGTCCTTGGCGGACGGCACACCCTTGATCACCCGACGGACGCGTTCCGCGGTGATTGTGTCGGCGTAGTCTTCGCCCTCGATCAAGACGAAGCGGCGGTTGCCGCCGTCGGCCTGGTTGAGCGCCAGCACCGCATGGGCCGTCGTGCCCGAACCGGCAAAACTGTCGAGGACGAGGGAGTCCTTGTCTGTGGCGAATTGTAGGAACTCACAAACGAAGGCAGTCGGCTTCGGAAACTGAAATGGCCGCTTTGACTCGGGAAATATCTCCTTTACCTCGTTTGCTCCAAGTCGCGTATCGAGCTCGATGACACTCGAAAGTTTCGCTTGGTAGTCCTTTGCGTAGACTTTGAGTTCGATGATCTTGGTTTCATCTTCGCCGAAAAGAATACGCTCGTCGGCCAATAGCTGCTTCATGGTCTCTGGCGGAAAGCGATAACCCATTAACGGCTCGATGCAGGGCTTCCTGGTTTTGGGATGAATGACGTCGTATCTGTAGCCCTCCTTGCCAGGGTTGTGGACGCTCTGGCTGCCTGTGTAGATGCCGCCTTCGTCGATGAACTTGTAGCGATCGAAATCTCCCAAATGGGACCTATTCTCTCGAAACCACTTCGTGTAGGCTTCTTGGCGTTCTCGGGAGTCCGGGAAACGACGGATAAAATCTTCACCGACTGAAACTAGTCGTTCCTTCACCGCCGAGAACGGGCTCTTCCAAGCCGAGGGCAGGCGGGTCTTTTTACGACCGTAACAGACGAGATACTCGTGTTCGACACTGATCAGAGTCGGGTTGTTGTCGGTGACGTTCTTCCACGCGATCATACCGACGAAATTCTCCTCCCCGAACACCTCATCCAGGAGACAACGCAGGCGATGCACCTCGTTGTCGTCGATCGAGACGAAGAGGGCGCCGTCGTCGGTGAGGAACTCGCGCAGGAGCCGGAGCCGCGGCAGCATCATGCAGCACCACTTGTCGTGGCGGGTGAGGTCGTCGCGGTCGACCGTCTTCCCCAGCCAGTCCTGCAGCATGGGTGAATTGACGTTGTCGTTGTACGCCCAGCCCTCGTTCCCGGTGTTGTAAGGCGGATCGATGTAGATGCACTTCACCTTGCCGGCGTGGGTGGGCAGGAGGGCCTTGAGTGCGCGGAGATTATCGCCGTGGACGATGACGTTGTCGTGCAGGCTGGCACGAGGGCTGGTCCCCTTCGACTTGACGGGCGCGAGTTCGTGATAGGGCACCACGAGGTGGTGGTGCTGCACGAAGGCTTTGCCTTTGAAATGGAGGGAGGGCATCGGAAACCGCGGGACGGAGAGTTGTGGCGGGTGAGGGGTCGCAGGGGAACGAAAAGCGTCACTTTTTTGCCCGCAGCTTGTTCGCAGACTTGTTCACAACGTAGGGGGCGGACGCCTCCTGGAGGAGGCCGGCCACCTCGGCCAGCAGCGTGGGGTTGCCGTCGCAGGACTCGGCGACCTGTGCGGCCAGCATCCGGCGACGGACGTCGGTTTCGGGCAGGCCGAGAAACGCCGCCACGGCCACGACCTGATCGGCAGTCAGGTACCGCTTGCCGGACTCCACCTTGCCGTAGTGGGAGGAGTCCATCTGCGCCGCCGCGGCGACGGCGCGCTGCGGCAGATCCTTCTCTTCCCGGGCCTGGCGAAGCCACGCGCCAAAGCGGAGCGAGGTGGTCAGAGCGGAGCTGGCATTATCCTGGCTGGCCATATAATGGCCAGCATGGACGAGGCCACGCCGAGAGCAAGCGTGTTCCTCGCCGCGTGCAAATCCGATTCCCGCCTTGAATTCCCTGCGGCGCTCCCGCCTCTCCCGAGGTAAGCTCGCGGCTTGACCCGACGATGGCGGCAGACAAATTGTCAGACATGCAGACCACCTTGCGGAACTTCCAGCGCGATTTTGGACGCATGCGGCGCCTGGCCTCGAAGGGCGTCACCATCGAGGTGAAGTCCCGGCGGGAGACGTTTGTGTTTGCCCGGACCTCTGCGGGGCGGGGCCTGCTGGGTTGCTGCGCCGGGCTGATGGATGCGTCGAAGCTCACCACCAAGCCCGTTGGTGAGTCGTGGGAGGCGGCCCGTTGAGGTACTTGTGGGACACGCATGCCTGGATCTGGGCGGCCAACGATGACGGCAGTCTGTCGCGGCGCGCGCGGCAGTTGCTGACTTCGAGTGGGCCGACCGATCATGCCATCGCGGACATCTCGCTCTGGGAAGTGGCCATGCTGGTGGCGCGGGGCCGGGTGGTGCTGAACGTTTCGCTGGAGCGCTGGCTGGATCAGGCGCTGGCCAACGTGAGTGTGCTGCCGATTTCGAAAGGGGTGGCTTTGCGAGCCACGGCCGCGGAGTGGACGCACCAGGATCCGGCCGACCGACTGATCGTCGCCACCGCGCTCGAGCACGGCCTGGTGCTCGTCAGCAAGGACGCGACGATCACCCAGTGGGGTGGAGTGAAGGTGGTTTGGTGAGCCCCGCTGCACCCCGCTACGGGGCAGCGGAGAGGTCAAGGCCCACGCGCCAATCGTTCTCTTTCTCGTTCTCGGGTCGAGAACGAGGAACGATTACGAGAACGAGGAACGATGTGAGCCGGGCGGGTCCCTTGGTTGCGACCTCGATCCGCGTTGGGACACTCCCGCGCTACGCCGCGGCGGCGGGGGAGGGGCGCAGGGAGGCGAGGGCGGCGGCGATCGGGATTTCCTGCCGCCGGCGGTCGAGGAAGAGGCTGATAGTCTTGAAACCGAGGTCGGCCAGCATCCGCAAGGCTTGCTCGTAGCGGTCGCCCACGCGGGCGGGGCGGTGGGCGTCGGCGCCGAGCACGATCGGGATGCCGCGTTCGCGGATCATCCGCAGCATCCGCGGCCCGGGGTTCATCTCGGGCAGGGCCTTGTTGAGGCCGCTGGTGTTGAGCTCCATGGCGACGCCGGTCTTCGCGATGCGATCGAGGGCGCGCGCAATGAAGGGCTCGATGCGCGCGAACTCCCACTCCTCGGGGGCCTCGTTCTTCACGAGGTCGGGATGCGCCAGGGTGTCGAAAAGCCCGGTCTCGGCGGACTCGGCGAGGTGCTCGAAGTACTGCTGCTGGTAGGCGAAGGCGTCGCCGCGGTAATACCGCGCCTTGTAAAACGACACCTGCATGTGCACCGAACCGAGCACATGGTGCAGCGGCACGCGGGCGTGAAGCTTTTCCGCCCAGGATTCGACGCCGGGAAAGTAGTCGCTCTCGAGGCCGAGGCGCACGTCGACCCGGCCGGCGAACTCCGCGCGCGCCTGCGCCACGAGGTCGACGTAGGTGTCGAACTCCTCCGGGGCCATGCGGTGTTCGAGGCCGAGACCATCCGGCAGCGGGGCATGGCAGGTGACGATGAGGCCCTGGAGCCCGCGCTGCTCCGCCACCGCCGCGTACTCGGCGGGCCGGCCGGTCGCGTGTTTGCAGAGCGGCGTGTGGCAGTGGGATTCGTAGAGGAGCGGGGAGGGCACGGGCGGGGGAGGAGCGGGACGCAATCTTTCTCTCCAGTCTTTCTCTTTCCTCTTTCTCCCTGGTTCCGTCGATCCGAGGACCGATCGCGGCGGAGGAGAAAGAGAAAGATCAAGAGGAAAGAGAAAGACGGTTCAGAAGAACGTGTAGTACTTCCCCTGGGCGAGGCGTTGGATCAGGAGGGCGAGTTCCATGGCGTGATAGTCGCCCCACATGCAGGCCTCGCCGCACGGGACCTTCCGGCCGGGCGGCACGTAGTCCCAGCCGTTGGGGCGGTGGTAGACGCTGTGCAGGAGCAGGCCCTGGTGCTTGCGACTGGTCGCGAGGTAGGGCTCGTCGAAGAGCGTATCCGCGATGGTGAGACCGGCCTGGAAGTAGCGCTGGCCGGCGGTTTTTTCGCCTTTCGCGGCGAGGTAGGTGCCAAGGCGGAGGAAACCTTGCGCGGCGATGGCGGCGGCGGAACTGTCGACCGGCTCCCACGGGTTGAACGGATCGGCGTCCTTTTTCGTGTAATCGCCGAGCCGGTGGGAATTGAGCGCCATGGAGTCCCAGTACGGGATGCCGTCGCGGGCGGAGTAGCCGTCGAGGTAGTAGTCGCAGGTGGCGCGGGCGGTTTCGAGAAAGAGGTCGGTCACGGCGCGCCGGCCGCCGACGGCGTCGAGGTCGGCGCCGGGCACGGTGTCGAGAAACTCGAGCTGTTCGGCGTAACCGCAGATGATCCAGGCGGCGCCGCGCGTCCAGGTGGTGAACGGCGAGTAACCCTGCTGGGAGCTGGGGCAGCGGAACTGGCCGTCGTTGCGATTGAAGACGCTTTCGTGGGCGACGCGGCCGCGCACGTCGTAGCTGTCGCGGCCCTGGCCGAAGAAGACGTTGAAGCGCGCGGTGGTGGCGGCGTGTTCGATGGCGCGGTGGAGGAGGTTGATGGGCTTGTCGCCCTCGCCCATCAGCACGTGGCCGAGTTGGTGGGCGACGACGAGCGCGCGCATGGAGCGGATGGTGTCGGCGAAGAGCGACTGCGGGCCGTTGAACGAGTAGATGTAACCGCTCGGGGCGACCCCGGCGGCGCCCGGCAGCGGTGACCACGGCTGCTTGTAGGCGGTGGGGACGTAACGCGCGGCCTGGACGGCGCCGGAGGCCTTCAACGCGATTTCGGTGTAGTCGAGTTCGCCCTGATTCCGGGCGATGCGGCCCTCGAGGATGAGGCGGCGGAGGTTGCCGTAGGTGGAGACGTTGTTGAAGCCATGGTCGTGCACGCCGACGTGCGAGACGTGGGAGGCCATGTGCTTCACGGTCTTCTCGCGGCCCAGGGCGAGCATCTCCTCGTCGCCGGTGGCGTCGAAATGCAGGAACGCCATGCCGAACTGGAAACCTTGCGTCCACTCGGTCCAGCCGCGCGAGGTGTACTGGCCCTTCCAGGTGAAGACGGGCGTGCCCTTCGAAGGATCCCACGCGGCGTGGAGGGCGCGGATCTTCTGGCCGGCGAGTTCGAAGACGCGCGCGGTCTTGGGCTGGAGTTTCTGCGGGGTCAGGCGGGCGTTGATTTTCATGGGCGGCGTGGAGGTGAAGCGGTCACGTTGCCGCGCGGCCTGCGGCGAAACAAGGATGGAAAGGGAGTGAGGGAGTGAGGGAGCGGCTGCATCGAAGGACGGGGCAGGTCAACGGTGCGGCGGTCCTTTTGTCCCTTGGTCTTTTGGTCGGTTGGTCCTTTGCTCCGGCTATGCCGGAAGTCGTGCAGAAGTTTCTCCAGGCCTTCATCCCGATGTTTGTGGCGGTCGATCCGATCGGGCTGGCGGCGATCTTCCTCGGGCTGGGCCGCGGGGTGGCGGCGGCGCAGCGGCAGCGGATTGCGCGGCAGGCGACGCTGACGGGCGGCGGGGTGGCGCTGTTGTTCCTGTTTCTGGGGGCGAGCATGTTCGACGCGCTGGGGATTTCGGTGGCGGACTTCCAGATCGCGGGCGGATTGATCCTGTTCATCCTGGCGGCGCGCGATTTGGTGCAATCGGCGGCGGAGCCGGAGAAGCTGCCGGAGGATTTTGGCGTGGTGCCGCTGGGCATGCCGCTGATCGCGGGCCCGGCACTGATCGCGACCCTGCTGGTGCTGGCGCGCTCGGTGGGTTACGGGGTGACGCTGGCGGCGCTGGTGGCGAACCTCGCGCTCGTGGTGCTGGCGTTTGCCTACAGCGAACGGCTGGCGCGCGGGATCGGCGAGACTGGCCTGCGGGCGATCTCGAAAATCATCTCGATGCTGCTCGCCGCCATCGCGGTGGCGATGATCCGGCAGGGGCTGAGGGGGTAGCGAGGCCGCGACTCAGCGCTGGAGAATGTCGGCAGCCCGCAGCGGGTTGATTCTCAACCGTCGCGTCGGCGCTGGTAGGAGGGGGTGGCGGGACCCGCGCCTCACCCCGCGAAACTCGTCATCAAGTCGGCGTAGATCCGCGCGCTGGCGACGAGCTCCTTTACCCGGGCGCGTTCGTCGACGGCGTGATAGTCCTCGCCGCCGGGGCCGTAGCCGAGCGTGGGAATTTTCAGGTGATGCGAGAAGAAGTGCATGTCGTTAAACCCGGTCGACACGCTGAAGCGGGTGCGTTCGCCCCGGGCGCGCGACACGCAGCCGGCCATGGCGGCGAAAAACGGGTGCGTGGGCGGGTTGAAGCAGGAGAAGTTCTCGGAGAGCTTCCGCACCGTGATCCGGCAATGGGGAATGCGGCGCGCGGCGGCGGCAAGGAAGGCCCGCAGCTCGCGTTCCGCGGTCGTGTGGTCCTCGACCGGCAGCACGCGCCGGTCGAGGCTGAAGCTGGCCTGGGCGGGCACGGTGTTGATCTTGGCGCCCTCGCCGCAGTGAAACACGCCGCCGACGTTGAGCGTGGGACGCTGCTGCCGGCCCTCGGGGGTGCGCCACGGACGGGCGGCAAGCTGGTCCTTGTACTCCTCGAGCGCCGCGACGAGCGCGGCCATCTTCTCGAGTGCGTTGATGCCCTTGTGCGGGGTCGAACCGTGCGCGGGGCGGCCGTGAACCTCGACTTCCATCCAGAGCGTGCCGTTGTGCCCGCAGCAGACGTTGCGGCCTTCGCCGCCCTCCATCACGACCGCGTAGTCGGGCCGGATGGGCGCGTGTTGCACGAGCCAGCCCGCGCCGAGGGCGGAGTCGGTTTCCTCGTCGGCCGTGAACGAAACCTCCACGTTCATCCGCGGGGCAGTGCCGGTGGCGCGGAGGGCGGCGAGCGCGGTGAGCAGGCTCGCGATCGAGCCCTTCATGTCGGCGGTGCCGCGGCCGAAGATCCAGCCGCCCGCCACCTGGCCGCTGAACGGAGAACCGTGCCGCCAGCGACCGGAGACCGGCACCACGTCGTAGTGGGCGTTGAAGTGCAGGGTACGGCGCGCCCCCGGCACGGCGAGTCGGCCGAGGACGTTGAACCG
>CAZDGC010000077.1:32205-36018 GCA_964504885.1 uncultured Opitutus sp. | reverse complement strand
TCGGGCACGCGCAGGCGGTCGACGTCGTCCAGGCAATCGAGGAGCGGCTCCTCGGCGCTCGGCAGCGCATCGTCGTGCAGGCACACTTTCAGGCCGAAACCCTCGGCGAGATAATACCCATCCGCCGCCGTGACCACGATGTCCTGACCGGTGGCCCGCTGGAGGGCGAGCTGGGCATCGGCGATGGCCCGGCCGTCGGTCACGTAGCGCCGCAGGCTCACCCCGATGAGGTCTGCGGCGCAGGAACCCGTGAAGGGACCGACCGGCACCCGATCGATCGGCTCGCGGCGGCAGGCGCGGCGCACGCGATCGAGCGGCGTCATCGGGAATCCTCCTGCGTTGCAGAGGCGTTCGGCGAGATGGCGTGGATCTTCGCGGGCGGTGCGGTGTCGCGCGGGAGGCGCTGCCGCCACCAGGAGGCCAGGACCGAGCTTGTGATCGCACTCCACGGTCCGAAGACCGCCGGAGCCAGGGCCGCCGCCGGATTCGCCAGCACGCCAAAGGCCAGCCCGGTGGCCATGCCCTGATTCTGGATCCCCACCTCCAGGGCCACCGTGCGGGCGTCGATTGGGCCCAGCCGCGCAAAATGCGCGACGCCATAACCCAGCAGGTAGCCGGTGGCGTTGTGGCAGGCCGCCGCACCGAAGAGCGCAAGGCCCACGGTGAACAACTGCTCGCGCGACGAGGCGATCGTGATGCCGATGATGATACAGATGGCCGCCATCGCGGCGAGGGGGAGCGCCCGGGCGAGCTTGGTCGCGACCGCCGGCAGGAAGTGATGGATCGCCAGGCCGATGAGGAGCGGCGCGACGATCATCTCGAGGATCGAGCGCATCATCGCCCCCGCGTCGATCGGCACGTAGGTGCCGGCGAGCAGTTTCATCGCCAGCGGGGTCATCAGCGGCGAAAGCAGCGTCGAACAGGCCGTCATCGTCACGGAGAGCGGCACGTTGCCGCGGGCGAGGAGCGTGATGACGTTCGACGCCACTCCGCCAGGCACGGAGCCGATGAGGATTAGGCCGGTGGCAATCGCGCCGGTCAGGCCAAAGAGCGTCGCGAAGAGCAGGCCGCTCAGCGGCATCACCGCAAACTGCAGGGCGAAACCGATGAAAATCGCCCGCGGCATCGTCACCACCCGGCGGAAATCCGCCACCGTCAGCGTGAGCCCCATGCCGAGCAGAATCACCTGCACCAGCGGCGCAATCGTGCGCTTCAGATCAAAACCGCCCCACGCGACAAACAGCGGCGGATGGGCCACCGCCAGGCAACCGGTCGCCAGCACCGCGAAGGTGAATCCCAGCCCGTGCAGCGCCCGCACCCACCGCGCGCCCACCGCGAGGGCGGCGAACACGACGGCAAGCGCGAGACTGACGGCGAAAAGGGTCATGGGCTCATTTCAGGCGAACGAGGGCTGGCCCATAGAACACACGGAAGAGTCGGAAATCTCTTTCCATGTCTTCCGTGCACGATGCCTCAAGATGTTGTGTTCCTGCGCACCAACGTTGAAGCCGACTGCGCCGGCTCCAAACCTTGGACACAGAGGACACAGAGGCCAAACCGGAGGACACGGAGGGCCTCGCGTGATGGCACGCGAAGTTCGCCTCTGTGCCCTCAGCCAACGATTCAGTGGGGAACCGCGAATGGACGCGAATGGACGCGAATTTCAGAGGCGAAGCGATGAGTGCGCGTTTACGACGCCTAACCTCACCGTTCAGTGAGTGACCGAGACAGCTCATTTCGACGCTGTTTTCATTCGCGTTCATTGGCGTCCATTAGTGGTTGGATTGAATCGTCACGGCTCAGGCCTGGCCTCTGTGCCTCCGTGTCTCGGTGGTTGGGTTGGAACCGCGCTCAGTCGAACGTCATCCGTCCCACGACCTCGCGCACGAGGGCGTCGACTTCCGGCGTCAGCGGCAGCATCGGGCGGCGCACGGAGCCGACGTCGCGCCCGCGCAACTGCAGGCCGCGCTTGATCACGGCGATCCAGTCGGGCCGCTCGCCGTTGCGCCCCATGGTCACGAGATCGACGAAGGGCATGATCTCATCCCAGAGCGCGCGGGCGGCGACGAAGTTGCCGTCGTCGATGCAGAGGTGGACGATTTTCGCCCAGCGCCTGGGGTCGAAATTCCCCGAGCCGGAGACCCAGCCGGTGGCGCCGAAGGCGAAGGCGCCGAGGGCGTTGTTGTCGTGGCCGTAGAAAAGCCCGAGCTTGTCGCCGAGGTGCATCCGCAGGCGCGTGATCGTGTAGGGATCGGAGTCGGCGTCCTTGAGGTACTGGATGACGTCGTCCTGGGCCAGTCGCACGAGGGTGTCGAGGGCGAGGCGCACGCCGACCACGGGCGGGTTGTTGTAAATCATGATCGGCTTCGTCGTGGCTTCGCGGACCGCGCGGTAGTGCGCCTCGATCTCCCGCATGGTGTGCACCTGGTACCAGGGCGGGATGATGAGGTGGCCGTCGTAGCCGAGGCTTTCGGCGAACTTCGCCTTTTCGATCGTGCCGGCGGTCGAGAGATCGGCGGTGCCGGCGAGCATCGGCACGCGGCCGCGGTTCTGCTCGGCGCAGATGACGAGCACCCGCTCCCACTCGGCGCGGGTGAGGTTCATGAACTCGCCGGTGCTGCTGCCGCCGCAGAAGCCGTCGGCGCCGCCGGCGATCACGAAGTCGACGTGATCGCGCAGGCCCGGTTCGTTGAGACGGCCGTCCGGATGGAAGGGCGTGATGAGCGGGGGGAAGAGTCCACGGAAGACTTTCATAAGCGGGGGAGGCTGGATCGGGAGTGAGCGATTCGGCATACGCTGCCGGCGCCCCCGCACTCGGACCCGTTCGCGCGGCCAGCGCAAGTCAAGCACGCCGCCCGGGCCTCGATTGGTTCGCGGCGCATAAGCCGTGGATCGATTTCGCATAGTTCGTGCACTTGCCCTTCCATCGCCCTCACCACACCTTCATCCTCCCCGACCCTCCTCGTCTTTCTCTTTCTCTTTCTCTTTCTCGCCGCGCCCGCGAGAGAACGAGAACGACGACGAGGAACGAGTACGATTTTCCTCCCGCGCCCATGACCGACACCGAACTTCGCCGCCTCTCCGCGCTGCGCTCGCTGCTGGAGGGTTTCGCCGCCCGGCAGACCGCCGCCCACGCGGACGCCGCGGCCCGCCAGCCCGAGCGCCTGCGCGCGGTGCTGCAGCGCCTGCGGACCGCCGTGCGCCGCCGCGATTATCCCGCGTTCCGCGCGGCCGACGAGGAATTGCACGGCACGGTGGTGGCGGCCGCCGCGGTGCCGCAACTGCTCGAAAGCTGGCGCCTGGTGTGGCAGGCCCTGCAGGGGTTTCATCAGAAGGGCTTCGAGGACTGTTTTCCCGACACCCGCGTGCTCATTGAGGAACACGAGCACCTCGTCGAAACGATCGTGGCAGGCGATCCCGCGGCGGCGGAGGACGCCGCGCGCAGTCACGTGGAGGCGGTGTGGTTCCGCCTGGCCGAACAGCAGCACCGCGCCGACGCCGCGCCGGCCGATCCGCTGCAGCGCGCCGCCTCGCACCTCGCGTTTCGCATGCACTGCGCGTTGCGGCTCGCAGACATTGCGCGGCAGGTTGCGTTCACCAGCCCGGGCAACCTCTCGCGCCTCTTCCGCCAGCGCTACGGGCTGAGCTTCCAGGCGTACCTGCAGAAGCTCAGGATGGAAAAGGCGGCGGAACTGCTCGCCGCCACGCGCCTGCCGATCGCCCGCATCGCCCGGCGCGTCGGCTACCGCGACGTCTCGCGCTTCGGCCAGCACTTCAAGCGGCGCTTCCGCGCCACCCCGCGGCAGTGGCGGG
>CAZDGC010000077.1:0-32105 GCA_964504885.1 uncultured Opitutus sp. | reverse complement strand
CGCTTCGGCCAGCACTTCAAGCGGCGCTTCCGCGCCACCCCGCGGCAGTGGCGGGAGCGGCGGACGTAGGGCGGCATCCGGGCCGCACTTGCCGCCGGCTTGAGCGCACCCGTGATCTGGCGAAGCTTCGCCTCAGACCCTTTCAACTACGGATGAACACGAATGGACACTGATGGGGCGTTCTTCATCCGTGTTCATCGGTGTCCATCCGTGGTTCTCTGGTTTGAGAAACTTGACCTGCTCACCACCCGTTACGCTGGTTCAGGACTCTAGCCGGCGGGGAGAATGCTCGTCGGCATCCGCCTGCCGCCCCGGAGCGTATCACGATGCCACCATGCCTGCCGTCTTCCGCCGCCAACTCCTGCTGCTCCTCCTCACCTTCCTGCCCGCCATGGCCACCGAACAGGCGTTCCCTCCCACCGCACCCGGCGTCAGCGAACTCAAGACCCTGCCCGCCGGCGTCCTGCTAAAATCCACCGGCCGCGGCAATTACTTCGAGCAGTCCAACCAGCTTTTCCGGCCGCTCTTTCGCTACATTTCGAAGCACAACATCGCCATGACCACGCCGGTGGAGGCGCGCATCGACGATGCCGCGATGTACTTCTGGGTGGCGGCGAGCCAGGAGGCGAAGGTCGCCGGGGACGATGGTGCGGTGGTGGTGGAGCGGATCGGCGAACGCACGGTCGCCAGCCGCGGCGCGCGCGGGAGTTATTCGGCGGACAACTTCGCCCAAACCCGCGCCGAGCTGCTCGCCTGGCTCGCCACGCGCCCCGACCTCGAGGCGGCCGGCGAACCGTGTGGGGTTTTCTGGCACGGGCCCTTCACGCCCTGGTTCGCCAAGCGCTACGAAGTGCACGTGCCCGTGCGCCCCAAGGCTCCCGCGGCGTAGGAACCCCGCCTCGGCGGAAGGTGGGCCGGGTCGATTCCTTCATCGGAACACGACTTGACGAGTCATAATCCGGCGTGTGATGGTCTGGCCATGAAATTCTGCGGGCGCAAGGCGGAGTTGGCGGTGCTGGAGAAGGCCCGGGCGACGGGCGGGTTCGTGCCGATCTACGGTCGGCGGCGGGTGGGCAAGAGCGAGCTGATCGTGCACTTCATGCGGGGGGACGGAATCTACCTGGTCGGCAAGCAGGCTCCGGGGGCGTTGCAGATGCGGGAGTTTCTCGACCTGGCGGCCCGCGCGACGGGAGAGCCGCTGCTGGCCCAGGCGTCCGTGTCGGGCTGGAAAGAGGCCTTTTCCCTGGCGGTCCAGCGCTGGCCGGCCCGGGAACGCGGCACCCTGGTGCTGGCACTCGATGAGTTCCAGTGGATGGCGCAGGCCTCGCCCGAACTTCCCTCCATCCTCCAGGAGCTGTGGGATCGGGATTGGTCGCAGTCCGGTCGCGTCCTGCTGATCCTCTGCGGGTCGTATCTCGGCTTCATGGAAAAGGAAGTGCTCGGGCGGGAGAGTCCGCTGTTTGGGCGGCGCACGGCGCAGATCCTCCTGCGTCCGTTCACGCACCGGGAGGCGGCGGAGTTTCATCGCCCGCTGTCGGTCCCGGATCTCGCGGCGGTCTACGCGCTCTGCGGCGGGGTGCCGGCCTACCTCCGACTCTGGGATCCCGGCTGTTCCGTGGCGCAGAACGTGGCCGCCCTGTTTCTCGAGGAGTCGTCCCCCCTGGCCCGGGAACCCGACTTCCTGCTGCGCGAGGAACTGCGCGATCTCACCTCGTACCATGCCGTGCTGATGGAGCTGGCGCACGGCCGCAGCGTTCCCGCGGACATCGCCCGCGCCACCGGCATCGATCCACGGACGCTCAACTATCACCTCGGCGTGCTGTGCGAGCTCGGGTACGCGACGCGCCGTTACCCACTCACCGAGCGTCCGCCGGTGGCGCGCGCCGTGCGTTATGGCATCGACGATGCGCTGCTGCGGTTCTGGTTCCGGTTCGTGTTTCCCCAGCAGAGCTTGATCCGCGCCCTGGGTCCGGCGCGGGCGTACACCGAAGTGATCCGGCCGGGTTTAGATTCCTGGCTGGGCGGTAGCTTCGAGCGGCTCTGCCGCGAATTCCTGCCGCTCGCCTATGCCGCGGAGGGCGTCACCGCCGGCTTCACCTGCGGCGAATACTGGGACGCCGACACCCAAATCGATGTGGTTGGATTGCGGCAGGACGGCTGGACCGACCTCGGCGAATGCAAGTGGGGCGCGGCCGGCGAGGCCGCCCGCGAACTGGAGCAAAAGGTCGCGCGCTACCCCAACGCCCGCAACGCCACGATTGGCCGCCGACTGTTCGTCCGCACCCCGCTCCGCAAGGTGCCTCCCGGGGTGCGCGTGCACACGCTCGACGAGATCTACGGCCGGGTTTAATAAGAGCAGACAACCTGGGGTCAAATCGCGATACGCGATGACTCTGTGCCCGGACCGAGGTGGCCCGCTGTCACGCCAATCGTGGCTGGATTCGCCAGTTCCGGCGCCCGTCGCTTACGCGTTGTGCTCTCAGCCCCGAGGTCCGCACTCAGAGCTTCGCGCGAGCAAGCAACTCTCCTCCCTTGAGCCCCAGGGCGTCAGCCAACCGTAAGATTGTCTCGAGCGAGGCCATCTTTTCGCCCCGCTCCAGGTTTCCGATAAAGTTCAGGCTAAGGTCTGACTTCTCCGCCAACTGCTCCTGAGTCATTGCTCTCGCCTCGCGCTCGGTCCGCACCGCGGCCCCAAAGATTTTTTGAAGTTTGGCACCTCGGGCGGACACCCTGCGAGAGTACCGGGACACCAACTATGGTTGAACCAACTGTAGTTGGTATTTTAATTGACGGCGGCACCCGTAAGTCAGTACCTACCCGGGCATGAAGGCCTTGCCCCTGATCGCCGCGTTCGGTTTCGTCCTGGTGGCTCCTTTGCACAGTCAAACCCTTCTGACCGATTCGTTTACTGGCGGCACCGTGGATTCGACAAAGTGGCAAACCCTGCTGCCGTTCGGCGGCTCCTCTGTGACTCAAAGCGGCGGCACCGTGACCCTGACAGAGCGCGGCACGCTCCTGACCCAAGCATCGTTCAGCGGCTCAATCATCATCTCAGGGTCGTTCACGATGAACGACCATTTTGAGCACTTTAAGGTCGCGGCACGCACCGATGGCTCGATTCCAGCCGGAAATGGATTCGCCGAGCGGACGGGAATCGTTTTTGCCTTCTCCAACGACGGAGACCAAATCTCGATCCAACAATTCAGCGCCAATGGATCGACCTCAATCCTGGCTGTGACGTCCTACAGCATGACCACCGGTCAGAGTTACGATTTCACTGCGACGCTGACCGGTACTTCGCTGGCACTCAGCGTCAACGGGGTCGCGCTTCTGAGCGCTACCGACAGCACTTCCACCGGGAATCAAATCGCTTTGTTCAGCAGGTCTGGCTTCGGCACCTCGACAAGTGTTGATTCAATTTCGGTAAGCGCGATTCCAGAGCCGTCAACCTATGCCGCGGTTTCCGGGATCATGGTGCTTGCCGCGGGGATCTGGCGCCGGAGAAAAACAGCGCGCTAAGCCTCCTTGGCAGTCGCAGATGAACGCGCAAAGGTTCGAGCCGCCACGTTTGTCAAAATGAGAGCGGCCTGATTCTCGTGCTTCATCGCGTTGAAACGCGCGGCGCGGCGAGCCTGAGAATGGTGCCGGTTGTTGAGGCTCACCGGGCGTCTGAAGCACGCCTTCCGTCCCACCCGCGCCCTTGACCGCACGGCGGGCCCGCGGCTTACTCTCGCGCCTTATGTCCGCCGAACCCGCCTCTTCCGCCGTCTCCATGGATGCCATCGTCGCGCTCGCCAAGCGCCGGGGCTTCATCTTCCAGTCGTCCGAAATCTACGGCGGACTCAACGGCTTCTTCGACTACGGCCCGCTCGGCGTCGAATTGAAAAAGAACATCCGCGACTGCTGGTGGGCCGACATGGTGCGCCGTCGCGACGACGTCGTGGGCGTCGAGACCTCCATCATCATGCACCCGAAGGTCTGGGAGGCCTCGGGCCACGTCGCCGGCTTCACCGATCCGCTCGTCGACTGCAAAGTGAGCAAGCAGCGTTTCCGCGCCGACCAGCTCTTCTTCGCCGCCGTCGTGGTGGACGGCCAGACCGTCGGCTACGTCAGCGCCCTCGAGAGCGAAAAGACCACCGAGGACCTCCAGGCCGCCGCCGAGAATTTCAAGCGCAAGAAGGCCATCCAGGGCAAACTCGAGCCCGTCGCGCCGCGCGACTTCACCGAGGCGAAGCCCGAGGAGGTCGCCCTCATCCCCTCCCCCGCCACCGGCAACCCCGGCGATCTCACCGAGGCCCGCGCCTTCAACATGATGTTCCAGACGAACGTCGGCGCGATGACCGACGCCTCGTCCGTCGCCTACCTGCGCCCGGAGACGGCGCAGGGCATGTTCGTCGACTTCAAGAACGTGGTCGACACCGGCCGCGTGAAGCTGCCCTTCGGCATCGCGCAAATCGGCAAGTCCTTCCGCAACGAGATCACCCCGCGCAACTTCATCTTCCGCTCGCGCGAATTCGAGCAGATGGAGATGGAGTACTTCATCCACCCCGACGCCGACTGGCTCGCCTGCCATGAGGAGTGGCTCCAGTGGTGCCGCGACTGGCTGGTGAGCATCGGCCTGCCCGAGTCGCACCTCTCGCTCTATGAGCACCCCAAGGCCAAGCTCGCGTTCTATTCGCGCCGCACGGTCGACATCATGTTCCAGTACCCGTTCGGCGTACAGGAACTCTGGGGCATCGCCGCGCGCAGCGACTACGATCTCAAGCAGCACCAGCAGTTCTCCGGCGTGCCGCAGATCTACTTCGACGAAGCCACGAAGCAGAAGGTCGTGCCGCACGTGATCGAGCCCGCCGTCGGCGTCGACCGCATCCTCCTCGCCGTGCTCTGCGCCGGCTACGCGGAGGAGGACGTGAAGGACGACAAGGGCAACGTGGAGAAGCGCACCGTGCTGCGCCTCTCGCCGCGCATCGCGCCGGTCAAGGTCGCCGTGCTCCCGCTGCTCAAGAACAAGGAGGCCCTCGTCGGCCGCGCCCGCGAACTCCACGCGAAGTTGAAGCGCCACTACGCCGTGTTCTACGACGAGGGCGGCGCGATCGGCCGGCGCTACCGCCGCCAGGACGAAATCGGCACGCCGTGGTGCGTGACGATCGACTTCGACACCATCGAGAAGGACGGCACCTTCACGCTGCGCGAACGCGACTCGATGCAGCAGACCCGCATCACCGAGGCGCAGCTCTTCCAGCTCCTCGCCGAGAAGGTGTACTGAGCGGGCGGGAAGCCCGCCGCGTCCGACGGCCGATCGGCCAGCCCTCTCGCCGCCGCTTGACCCGGCGGCGCGGCGCGCGCTTCCCTCCCGTCATGCCCATGCCCACCGTCGACTCGCCCGGCGCCGCCGAGTCGCTACGACGGTACCTCACCGGCTTCGATCCGCTCTATCGCGCCCGCGGCGAAGCCTACCTGCGGGGCGGGCGCGTGCAAAGTGTGGTGCGTTTCTCGGATACAATCCTCCGCGCCGAAGTGCTGGGCTCGCGGCACTACACCGTCGAACTCACCCGCCGCGGCGAGGACTGGACCGACACCTGCACCTGCCCGCTCGAGTCCGGCTGCAAACACGCCGCCGCCGCCGCCCTGCGCTGGCTGCAGCAGATCGATCCGTCCGTCGGGGGCATCGTCGCCCCCCGCGGCACCGGGCACTTCCGTCAGCACTGGGAGCCGATCCTGGCGCAGAAACTCGGCCGCCCGCTGGCCGCCGACGAGGGCGCGTTCCTTGGCCGGCTCTCCCTGGTGTTTCACAATTTCCGGCAGGCGGGCGTCGTGCAGTCGCAGGATCTGGCCCGGCTGGGTTTCGCCACCACGGAGTCGGCGCGTGGGTTCTACCGGCCGGCGATGACGGGCTGGTGGGTCAAACCGCCGGCGGATCCGATGGAGTTCTGGCAGTACGTGGCGTACGACATCGAGAGCTCGGGCCTCCAGGTGCCGGAGTTCCTGCGACCGGTCACCGACACCCGCGAAATCCGGCGCCACCTCGAAGGCCGCCAGCGGCGCGAGGCGATCGCGCGCTGGAAGGAGCGCCTCGGCACCGTCGTCGCCGTGGGCGCACCCTCCCCGGCGGGGCCGCCCGCCGCCACGACCCTCGAACCCCTCGAAGTCCGCGTGCGGATCGGCGCCGACACCCTCGTCGTCGAGTCGCGGCCGGGGCCGGACGCGACCTGGAAGGTCTGCTGGCAGGACCTGTTCAAGCGGTTCACCTACGACAACCCGGCGTCATTGGCCTCGCTCGACGCCTCGCCCGCGGTGTTCGCGTTGCTGACGCTGTTTCAGCAGCATTTTCACTACGCGTACGGCACACCGCTGCGCACCGGCGAGCCGAGGGTGCGTTCGTGGCTGCACACCCTGCTGATGCATCCGCTGGCCCGCAGCCTCGTGACCACGCCGGCGGGCACGCCGCTCGGCTTCGCGTCGGAACCGCTGCGGTGGCAGTTGCAGGGAACCACCGGCCGCGATCACGAGTACCGGCTGGGCCTCCAGCTCCCGGACGGGCAACCGCTCTCGCCCGACGCCCTGTACCTTCCCGGGGCCCCTCACCTCTACCTGTACCGTGGCACGGTCTACGCCGGACCACCCCCGCTCGACGGCAACTCCGCCGCCGCCGCCCTCGTCCCTGCGGAGGCCATCGAGCAACCGGAGGTGATCGCGATGCTGCGCCAGGCCGGCGCGGCGCTGCCGCCAGAACTCGCGACGCGCGTCGTCACCGTGCCGCTGGGCGCGCGAGTCGACTGTGCGCTGGAACCCGACGCCTCCGGCCGCGAAGTCCTGCACGCCGATCTGTTCGCCATCTCCCGCGAGCCGCCGTTCGAGCAGCAATGGAACGGGCGCGGGTGGACGACGCTCCACGAGGTCCCGCCGGCGGCGGTCGCCGACGCCGAGGGCAAAATCCTGACCTTCGATCACGCGCTGCCCACCCTCGTCGTCCACCAGCTCTCCGCCTTCAAGCTGGCCTACAGTCCGTCGGAGACGTCCTGGACCCGCCGCGTCACGCGCTCCTTTCCCGAGGAGTTTCTCGCCTGGCGCGAGGCGCTGCCCCGCGAAGTGGAAGTGCGTGCCACCGGCGAACTCGCCTCGCTCCTCGGCGCACCGGTGCGCGCGAGCGTCGACTTCAGCCTGCTGGAGTCGGCCACGCACCGCGACTGGTTCGACCTCGCCCTCGCGCTGAAGCCCGAAGACAGCACCCTCACCCCCGACGAAATCGCGCTCCTGCTCCGCGCCCGCGGCAAACTGGTTCGCCTGCCGGGCAAGGGCTGGCGGCGCCTGACCGTGCACCTCGACGAGGCCACCGCCGAAGCCCTCGCCGCCGCCGGCTTCGAACCCGATGCGATCGCCGAGGCCGCGCTCGCCGGCGAGAAGCACCGCTTCCACGCCCTGCAGCTCGCGCAGAGCAAGCTGGCCGACCGCCTGCCGGAGCGCCACGCCGCCGAACTCCGCGCCCGCGCCCAGGCCCTCGCGCAACCGGTCGCGCCCGCGCTGCCCGCCACGCTCACCGCCGAGCTGCGGCCGTACCAGCGGGAGGGTTTCCAGTTTCTCACCTTCCTCGCGGCCAACCGCCTTGGCGGCGTGCTTGCCGACGACATGGGCCTCGGCAAGACCGTGCAGACGCTCGCGTGGCTGCTCCGGCTCGCGGAAAGCCAGCCCGCCGGCGAACCGCTGCGCGCGCTGGTGGTCTGCCCCAAGTCGGTCGTCGGTAATTGGGAAACGGAGACGGCTCGCTTCGCCGCGGCCCTCGCCACCGCCCGCTACGTGCCCGGCGCGACGCCCGACAAGGCCGGGCCCGGCGAGGACCCCGCCCGGCCGCGGCTGGTCATCGCCAATTACACCCAGCTCCGGCTGGGCGCGGAGTATTTCACCGGGTGCCGCTGGCACGCCGTCATCCTCGACGAGGGCCAGTTCATCAAGACGCCGTCGTCCAAGGTCGCGCAGGTGGCGCGCGACCTGCCCGGTGAGCACCGCCTCGTGCTCACCGGCACGCCGATCGAGAACCGCCTGCTCGATCTCTGGAGCCTGTTTGCCTTTGCCCTTCCAGGCCTGCTCGGCTCGCAAACCGCCTTCAAGCGCCACTACGCGGCCGAAAACCCGCTCGCCCTGCCGCGGTTGCGCGCCCGCGTCCGCCACTTCCTGCTGCGTCGCACCAAGGGCCAGGTCGCGGCCGACCTGCCCGCGCGCACCGAGGAGGACGTCGTCGTCGAGCTCGAGGGCGAGCAGGCGAAACTCTACCAGGCCGAGCTCAAGCGCGCGCGCGCCCAGCTCCTCAAAGTCAGCACCGATCGCCAGCTCGATCGCCTGCGCTTTCACATCCTGGCGAGCCTGCTGCGCCTCCGGCAAATCTGCTGCCACCCCGCGCTGATCGACTCCGCCCACCGCGCCGCGCCCTCGGCCAAGCTCGACGAATTGCTGGAGCGCCTCATCGAATTGCGCGATGAGGGTCACCAGGTGCTGGTGTTCAGCCAGTTCGTGGAGATGCTGGAGCTGATCCGGGAAAAGATCGCGGCAGCGGGCATCGATCACCTCATGCTCACCGGGCAGACCGAGGACCGCGACGCGCTCGTGCGGCAGTTCCAGGCCGACAAGCGGCACACCGTCTTCCTGCTCTCCCTCAAGGCCGCGGGCTTCGGCCTCAACCTCACCGCCGCCAGCTACGTGATCCTCTACGATCCGTGGTGGAACCCCGCCGTCGAGGCCCAGGCGATCGACCGCACGCACCGCATCGGCCAGAACGTGCCCGTCATCGCCTACCGCCTGATCGCCCGCGGCACCATCGAGGAGAAGATCCGCCTCTTGCAGCGCGAAAAGGCGGCGATCGCCCGCGCCGTCGTGCAGGAGGAGTCGCTGGCCAGCGTGCTCGATCTCGACAGCCTGCGCCAGATCCTCGCCTAGCCTCACCCCGGATTTGGGCGGAAATTGCCTTTCATCTCCGCCGCCCTCCGCCACGATGGTTCCGATGACCCGCTACGAAGCCCACCTCCGCAAGGGCTGGAAGGAGAACGGCCTGGCCAGCGTCGCGATCGTGCGCCAGCGCGGCGACGACTCGGCTGACTTGGCCACCTTCCTCGTGGACATCTGGTGCCTCGGGATCAAGGACGCCTGGCTCGACCCGGACCTGCCGCCGACGATTGTCAATGAGGCCCTCGCGGAGCACATCCCGGATGAGGAACGCGAACGCATCCACCCCGCTTGCGCGAAGAAACTGATCGAGGGCGCCCTCGCTTACGCCGCCCAGTTCGGCTTCGCCCCCCACCGCGACTACCGCAAGGCGCGCAAGATCCTGTCCGGAATCGACGCCAGTCTTTGCCCGACGGAGTTCGAATTCGGGCGGCACGGTCAGCCCTTCTTCCTGGCGGGTCCGAACGACTCGGATGAGCGCATCGACCGCGTGCTCGCGATCCTGGAGCAACACTGCGGACCGGACGGTTACGGGTTCGCCGACCTCGAAGCCGGAGAGGAGGACGCCGACGATCGCGACGATACCGAGCTCCGCCAGGCCCTGATCGAGTGGCTGGACACGGAAGCGGAAAAGGTGCCGCGCTTCTACCAGCTCAGCGGGCTGATCACGGCGATGCAGTTGTGCCCGCGGCCGCTCTCCCCCGTCCAACTGCTCGAATTCCTCAGCGACGCGCGCGGTGGCGAGTTGCAGAGCAGGGAGGAGACGGAGGACTTTGCCGCCCTGGTGTTCGACTACTGGAACTACGTGGCGGACCTGCTGGCGCAGGTCGTGCAACCCGATGCCGCGCCGGAACACCAGGCAATGGATGTCTGGATGGCCGATTTCCCCGAGGACACGCGTCAACTCGGCCTGATGGCGGCCTGCCTCGAATGGGCGACCGGGTTCATGCGCGCCATTGACCGCTGGCCGGAGGCGTGGGCCGACGTCCTGAAGCGGCCCGATCTTGCCCCACATTGGGAAATGCTCCGCTGGTGGGCCGACTTTATCGGCAACGGCAACAAGGACCGGATCGCCGACGCCGCGGGGGCCACGCCGCCGCGGAACCTCGGCCAGTCCGCCCTCGCCCTTGCCCGCGCCCTGCGGCGCCCCGCCCCGGTGACGAACTGAACGTCCGACCGCGGCCGGCGGCACTCTCAACTCACGCATCGAGCCCGGGACGTCGGAAGGCGCGGGCGTTGGGGAACTCGCGCTCGACCGCGCGGCGCAGGCGTTCGAGATGCACGAGCAAATCCAGGATCGCATCCGACTCCGCCGCGAAATGAAGTCGCAACCGCGCCCACGCCCCGATCGAGCGATCGATCGCCACGAGGGCCACCTTCGCGGAGCCGTCGGCGTCGCTGGGAAATCCGTCGTCGCCGTCGCGGGCGCGGTCGACCCGCGAGGCGATGGCGCGCTGGAGCTTCACGTCGATGAAGAAGAGGTACCACTCGACGACCTCGAGCGCCTCGCCGATTTCGGCCGCGATTTCCTCCGGATGACCGGCCCCGAGGCGAACCTGCGCCTCCAGTTCCTCGGCAGTCTCCCGGAGCTCCGGGCGGAGGCGCTCAAGCAGGGCCTTGGCGGTCTGCCAGTAGATCGTGCCCGCCCGGTGCAGGGCGCTGCCCTCGCGGGCGGCGGCCCGGCGCCGGCGGCGCTCTTCGCGCGTGGCCTCCACCAGCGCGTCGGCGGAATCCAGATCGAGGCCGAGCTTGCGCGCCTCGCGCTCCACCAGCCGTCGCGCCAGGGCGAAACTCCGGGCGAGATCGTCCCAGAACGACTGGGGATCCGCGGACCCCTCGTGCGGGCCGCCGTCACCGGCCCGGTGCGCGCCGGTGGCGCGATCCATTTGAAAGGACAGACAGCGACCGGTGAACGGGCAGCGTTCGCACCAGCGGTCACAGTAGTTGTAGATGCCTGGAATCAGACCGGGATCCGCCGCGAGCCGGTCGAGGGTGTCGGCGGCCGCGTCGAGCTCGGATTCGGTCGGCCGCGCCGGGCGGCGCGACGGCTGGCGTTTCGACGGCATGGGGGAGCGCGGTGACCCCAGGCTGGGGGCGGACCGGGCGGGCGGCAATCAAAAGGACAGGGGCGTGAATTTCCCGGGCAAACGGCGCGCGTGGCGCCCCAACCGGGCTGCGGTTTCCAAGCTGCGCCGCACCGTCCGGCGGGACATTGACGGCATCGGCTGGATTTCAGCGCTTTCGTGTGTTTGGTGAGCCCACGAATGAGTGCGCAAACGATGCTGAAAGTCGGACGGCTGACCAAGACCTATGAGGTGGCGGAGGGTCGCCGGCTGACCGTGCTGCACGAGGTGAGTTTCGAACTGCGTGCGGGCGCAAGCCTGGCCATCGTCGGCCCCAGCGGCAGCGGCAAGACCACGCTGCTCGGCCTCTGCGCCGGGCTCGACCGCCCGACCTCCGGGACGGTCGATCTCGCGGGTCGCTCGATCGGCGAACTGAGCGAGGACGAGCGCGCGCTGGTGCGCAACGCCCACGTCGGGTTTGTGTTCCAGAACTTCCAGCTCGTGCCGACGCTCACCGCGCTGGAGAACGTGCTGGTGCCGGTCGAACTGCGCGGGCAGGGCGGCGCCGCGGCGGAGGCGGAGGCGCGGGCGCTGCTGACGCGCGTGGGCCTCGGCGAGCGCTGCGAGCATTACCCGGTGCAGCTCTCCGGCGGCGAACAACAGCGGGTGGCGCTGGCGCGGGCGTTCATGAACCGGCCGAAGATCCTCTTCTGCGACGAACCCACGGGCAACCTCGACGGCGCCACCGCCCACGCCATGGTCGACCTGATCTTCGGTCTCAACCAGGAAAAGCAGACGACCCTCGTGCTGGTGACGCACGACCTCGAACTCGCGCGACAATGCCAGCGCATCCTCCGCCTCAAGGGCGGCGCGGTGATCAGCGACGAAGCCACCTGAGGGGCCACCCATGACCTTCATCCTGCGCATGGCGTGGCGGGACTCGCGGGCGTCGCGGCGGCGGCTCGTGTTGTTCTCGTTTTCCGTTGTCCTCGGCATCGCCGCGCTGGTCGCCATCGGCTCGCTCGGCGCCAACCTCGAACGCGGCATCGACGATCAAGCCAAGGGCCTGCTCGGCGCCGATCTCATCATCACCGGCCGCAACCCGATTCCCGCTGCGGTGCGCGACCACGCGCAGGCGCTCGGCGCCGACTACTCGCGCGAGAAGAGTTTCTCCTCGATGATGGCGTTTCCGACCGCGCAGAACCTCACGCGGCTCGTCAACGTGCGCGCGGTCGAGGGCGGGTTCCCGTACTATGGCGACTACGTCACTGTGCCGGCCGACGCCCCGGCGCGGCTCGCGGGCGGCGGCGACGTCGCCATCGTGGAGGAAACGCTGCTGCGCCAGTTCAACGCGAAGGTCGGCGACCCGGTGCGGCTCGGGACGACGACCTTCACCGTCATTGGCGCGCTGCAGAAGCTCCCCGGCGAGTCGTCGGCGATTTCGGCGACGGTGGCGCCGCGGGCGTTGATCCCCTGGGCGGCGCTCGAGGCCACGGGCCTGGCCGAGCGCAACGTGCTCGTGCGCCACCGCGCGATGCTGAAGCTGCCGGCGGAGCGCGATCCGCTGCTGGTCGAGCGCGAGCTGCGGGCGAAGTTCCGCGCCGAGGGGTTGGGCTACGACACCGTGGCCGAGCGCAAGCGCGACCTCGGCCGCGCCCTCGACAACATCGAGAACTTTCTCGGCCTGGTCGGTTTCGTGGCGCTGTTCCTCGGGGCGATCGGCGTCGCGAGCGCGATCCACGTCTACATCCGCCAGAAGATTCCCACTGTGGCCGTGCTGCGCTGCCTCGGCGCCACGGCGCGGCAGGCGTTCGCGGTGTACCTCGTGCAGGGGATCGCGCTCGGCCTGTTCGGCGCGGTCACGGGCGCGGCGCTGGGGCTCGGCGTGCAGCTCGCGCTGCCGCATCTGGTCGGCGACTTGCTGCCGTTCGAAGTGCAGTTCTTCCTCGCGTGGCCGGCGGTGGCGCGCGGCATGGGCGCGGGGCTCGTGATCTGCCTGCTCTTCACGCTGCTCCCGCTGCTGGCGGTGCGCCGCGTGTCGCCGCTGGTGGCGCTGCGTTCGGCCTTCGCGGAAAAGGCGGGCGCCGGGATGGACCCGTGGCGCGTGGCCATCGTGGTGTTCATCGCGCTGGCCGTGGCCGGATTCTCGGTCTGGCAGACGGGTCGCCTGCGCGAGGGGCTTGGCTTCACCGCCGTGCTCGCGGCGGGGTTTGCCCTGCTCGCCGGGCTTGCCAAGGCGGTCGCGTGGGCGGCGCGGCGCTGGTTTCCGCGGCGCTCGCCCTACGTGATCCGCCAGGGCGTCGCCAACCTCTACCGCCCCAACAACCGCACCGTGCTCCTGCTGCTCTCGCTCGGCCTGGGGACGTTCCTGATGCTCACGCTCTTCCTCACGCGCACCACGCTGCTGCGGGAAATCGAATTCTCCGGCGCCGGCGGGCGACCCAACCTGCTGCTCTTCGACATCCAGGACGACCAGGTCGAGGGCGTGAAGCAGACCACGGCGAAGGAGGGCGCGCCGGTGCTGATCCACGCGCCGATTGTGACGATGAAGATCGCCGCCGTGAAGGGACGAAGGGTCGAGGAGCTGCTGCGCACGGCGACCGGGCGGCGTTCCGGCGAGACAGCGAGACCGGGAGAGGGAGGGAGGGAGAGAGGGGGAGACGGAGAGCGCGGGAAAATGAGTGAGAAGGGCGAGGGGCGGCGGCTGCCGGGTTGGACGCTGCGCCGCGAGTACCGCTCGACGTTCCGCGGCGCGCTGGAAGGATCGGAGCGGCTGGTGAGCGGGACGTTTGTCGGCCGCGTCGAGCCCGGAGAGGCCGTCGTGCCGGTATCGCTCGAGGAGGGGCTGTTCAAGGAGATGGGCCTCGCGCTCGGCGACGAGATCGAGTGGGACATCCAGGGCGTGCCGATGCGCACGAAAGTGACGAGTGTGCGCGCGGTGGAGTGGCGGCGGCTGGAGCCGAACTTCTTCGTGGTGTTCCCCGAGGGCGTGCTGGAGCCGGCGCCGAAATTCCACGTCGCCGCGGTGCGGGCGGCGGATGCCGACCACTCGGGGCGCGTGCAGCGCGAGGTGGTGGCGGCGTTTCCCAATGTCACGGCGATCGACCTCGCGCTGGTGCTGCAGACGGTGGATGGGATCTTCACCAAGGTCGGCTTCGTGATCGAATTCATGGCGGCCTTCACCGTGCTGACCGGCGTGATCGTGCTGGTCGGCGCCGTGCTCACGGGCCGCTTTCAGCGAATCCGGGAAACCGTGCTGCTGCGCACGCTGGGAGCGACGCGCCGCCAGCTCATCCAGATTCAGGTGGTGGAGTACGCGATCCTCGGCGTGCTGGCCGCGCTCGTGGGCGGCGCGCTGGCGGTGGTCGGCAACGCGTTGCTGGCGAAATTCGTTTTCCGCATCGCCGCCTCCCCCTCGCCGCTCGTGCTCATCGCCGGGACGCTCGCGGTGTGTTTCGTGACGATCCTCACCGGCCTGCTCACCAACCGCGGCATCGCCCGCCACCCGCCGCTGGAGGTGTTGCGCCAGGAGACGTGAGGAAGAAGGGGGAGGGAGGAGGGAGTAAGGGAGAGAGGGGGAGGAGCCGGTTGGGAGGATCTCGTCCCACTGAAGGGGGCGCTCGGTCGCGACCGCCGGCGAAGAGAATCGTCCCGGTACTTGCCTTCCCCTCACTCCCTTATTCCCTCTCTCCCTCGCTCCCTCCCTCCCACCATGCCTCGCATCGTCTCCTTCCATTACACCCTGCGCGACCCGGGCGGTCGCGTGCTCGACAGTTCAGCCGGCGGCGAGCCGGTCACCTACCTGGAGGGAGCGCGCCTGATCATCGACGGGCTCGACGCGCGCCTCCGCAGCATTGAGGCCGGGACGAAGGCGCGCGTGCAGGTGCCGGCGGCGGAGGCCTACGGCGAACGGGACGCGGCCCAGGTTCAGCGGGTGAAGCGCGAGCACCTGCCGATCGAAGGGGAGTTGAACGTTGGCGATCAGTTCCAGACCGGGCCGAGCCGCGCCGATCCGGTGGTGACAGTCGCGGGCATCGAAGGCGACGAAGTGTTGCTCGATGCCAATCACCCGCTGGCCGGCGTGGATCTGACCTTCGATGTCGAGGTTGTCGCGGCCCGCGAGGCGACTCCCGAGGAAGTCGATCAAATCCAGTCGCGCCGCCACGCCCCCGGCGACGGCTGCTGCGGTGGCGGTGGCGATTGCTGCGAGGGCGAAGGCCACGGCAGGAGCGGCGGCTGCGGCTGCCACTGAGCCCGCCGTTTTCCCCCGGTGGCGCCTCCGGGGACGGGCGCGACCGCCCGGTGCGAGCGGCAATCAGCCCTGCCGCAACTGGCTCTTCACCAAGTCGCGATGCACGCGGTTGCTGAGCCCGGCGAGGTGGAGCCTCATCGCTTCGACCACGCCGTTGGTGTCGCGCGCGGCGATCAAGCGGCCGATGTGTCGGTGCGCCTCGACGACGCCGTGCACGAGCGTTGCCAGCAGCGGGTTTTCGCGGCTGCGGGCGGGAATCATCGTGTCGGGCAGGCGGTAGAACACGTAGTTGCACTCGATCATCAGCAGATCGAAATCGTTGACGAATCTCTCATTGCCGCTCGCCTCCACCACCGTCTGATGAAACTGCCAGTCGAGCTCGAGCCAGCGGACGGAGGGCGCGTCGGGCGCCTCCTTTTCCATCGAGTCGCAAATCGAGTCGAGCTGCGCGAGGTCGGCGGCGGCACGATTGTGGCAGGCGGCGCGGGCGGCCGCGAGTTCGATGGCTTCGCGGTATTCGTGGAGGTGCGTGACCTCGGCCGGCGAATAATCGCGCAGGCGCAGGCCGCGGTTCACATCGTCCTTCAGCAGAATCCCCTTTGACACCAGCTTCTGCAGCCCCTCGCGCACCGGGATGCGGCTGAGGTCGAGCTTGGCGGCGAGATCGCGTTCGACCAGGCGTTCGCCGGGCAGGAAGGCCTCGGAGAAAATCAGCCGCACCAGCTTCTGCAGGTTCGGCGGGGTGCGGTCGATACGGGGTTCAAACACCCGGCGGCGTTTCGGCATGGCGTGGCGACTCAACCGCAGCGGTCGCCGCGAGAAAAGCCCGGAGTTGGATGGGGATCCCGGGAGAGCGCCAGGCTCCAGCCTGGGAGCCGTCCGCGATCGACCGCCCGGCGCAGGGATCCTCCCGCTTCTCCCGAACCCCAGCGGGCCCCGACTGCGCCCGCGTGGTCGGGGTGGTCCGCCTCGGGAGAGGCGGGATCGGCAACGGGCAGATGCCCCCCGGCCGGCACGAACCGGGGAAATCGTTTGACAGCGCGCGGGCCTGGCAATTTTGGTATACCAATCCGACGCTCCCCGGCCGCCAAGCCCGGGTGCGGTCCGCCCCCCACCCCCCTGCCCCCCCCCCGGGTACCCCGTGCCCCCCCCCCCAGGTAACCCACCCCCCCCCCCCACCCGCGCGGTGGGTGGGCGGTTTAGCCCCCCACTCCGGCGCGTTCGATGCGCGTTTTCGCCAGCCTCGGCCTGCTTGGTGCCTCCGCCTCCCTCCTCCCCGGTCAGGCGGTCAATCCGCCGGCCTCCGGTGCCGCCGCCGGCGGCGCTGCCGACGTCGTTCAGCTTTCCGCCTTCGAGGTCAGCACCGCGAAGGACAAGGGTTACTCGAGTTCGCACGCGATCGGTGCGATCCGCACCGACACGCCCCTCAACGAGCTGCCGCAGGCCATCTCGGTCATCAACCAACAGTACCTGCGCGACTGGCTGCCCGACAACATCGTCGAGGCCGGCAAGTTCGTCGCCGGCGTGACCGATGCGCCCACGCAGATGATCCGCGGCTTCAACGCCTCCACGCCGGCCATCGACGGCCTCAGCACCGCGGGCACCTACGACATGTCGATCTTCGATCGCGTCGAGTTCCTCAAGGGGCCGTCGTCGATCATCTACGGCGACGGCAACAAGTCCGGCGTGATCAGCCGCGCCTCGAAGAAGCCGCGCTTCGATCGCGCCGCCGGCACCATCGATCTGGATATCGGCTCGTGGGAATACTATCGCCTGACCCTCGACACCACGCAGCCCTTCGGTCCCGGGAAGCGGTTCTCCTATCGCTTCATCGGCTCGGTCCTCGACCGTAACGGCGAGAAGGATGAGGACTACGGGCGACGCCGCTCCCTCGCACCGATGTTCGGGTGGCGGATCACGCCGCGCACGACGGTCATTCTCCAGCTCAGCGATTTCTACGAAAAGGTTTTCAAGGGCTGGGGCAACAGCTTCGTTCTTCCACCCTACAACGCCGGTCATGCCTCGGTGCTGGCCCACGATCGAGGGGTCTCGCGCACCTTCTCGCCGACCGAGCCCTACTCCTACAACCAGGAGCAGACGCGCCGCTACACCGCCATCCTCGACCACGTGTTCGCCGACTGGTGGTCGGTGCGACTGACCGGCACGCATGTCGACCACCTCAACACGGAATACACCGCCATCCCGCGCGACATGGTCAACGCCACCCAGATGCAGCGGAGCTGGCGCAACGCCTTCAACCCGAACAAGAGTACCTCCGTCTCGTTCGACTCGGTCTGGAACTTCAAGCTCGGCCCCACCCGCCACAAGTTCCTCGCCTTCGGCCGCTATGCCGAGGGCGAGAGCGGGGCGACGCAGTACCTCGGTCGCGGTCCGACCGGCAGCACCACCAACGTCCTGCCGCTGCTCAACATCTACAACCCCGTCTACGGCGGCCAGCCGACGTCCATCTTTCTCAGTTCGTCCGCCCTCAATGAGAGCGAAAGCCTGTCCATTTCCTTCCAGGAGCAGGCCTATTTGTTCCAGGATCGTTTCATCCTCCAGGCCGGCATTCGTTACTCGCAGAGCGGGCCCAACACCGGCCTCAACCGCCTCACCGGCGTCCGCAACGTCAGCGCCCGCGTGCGTGACTGGAGCGACCCCGAGTCGGTGCTCGGCGGCGTGGTCAAACTCACCCGCGGCGCCTCGCTCTACGTCAGCCGCTCGGAGATCTTCACGCCCAACGGCGGCGTCCAGCCCGACGGCACGCTGTTCGAGCCCAACGTCTCCCGCAGCGAGGAGGTCGGGCTAAAACTCGATCTGCTCGGCGGCAAGGTCTCCGCGCTCGGCAACGTTTACCGCCGCCGCGAGCTCAACCGCATCATCCTGCACCCCGACCCCGCACTCGCCAGCCTCGGCTGGCGCCTCCAGGTGCCCGGCGATGAACTCACCGGCTACGAACTGGAGACCTCGTTCACCCCGATCCCCGAGCTGCAGCTCAATCTCAGCTACACTTACATGAGCGTCGACAACCTCGGCGGCATCTACACCCGCAGCCTCCCCGACGTCCAGTACAGCGCGCTCGCCCGCTACGAGTTCCAGCGCGGCCGGCTCAAGCACCTCGCCTTCGGCGTCGCCCACCTGTACTACGACGAGCGCCCCGGCGACACCGCCAACAGCTTCTTCCTCGATGCGTACCGGACCTGGGACGCCTTCGTGTCGTATCGCCGCGGGCCCTACACGTTCCAGCTCAACGTCTACAACCTGGCGGACTCGAACGCCGAATACACCTCGGTGAATCGCAACATCGTCAGCACCCTGCCCTCGCGGAACTTCCGCTTCCGCATCTCGCGATCCTTCTGATGACGCCGTCCGTGGAACCGCCCCGCCGCCGGTATCTCCCGCGTCCCTGGTGGTGCCTGGCCGGGGCGCTCCTCCTGGGCCCCCTGGGCTCCGCCGCGGCCGATTCCGCCCCGGCAGCCCCGCTGCCGCTTGTGCCCGGTGCGGAGCACGTCGTCATCCAGCGCCGGGCCGGCGTCTGGTCCTCGTTTCCCATCATCTATCAGCTCCCGGACGAGCGCCGCACGCTCTCCGTGCAGTTCGGCGCCCGGGTGACCGCGAGCCATGTCGAACCGCGGAGCGAGCGGATGAACTTCGTTTCCACCGATGGCGGGCGCACCTGGAGGAAATCGCCACGCCCCGAGCCCAATCCTGCCTGGTCCACCGGCCCGTCCCACCCGGGCCGGCTCGTGGTGGCCGACGCCCATGGCTGGCGCTACGTCGCCAAGGAGCGCCGCGGCGAATTCGAGGCCCGCGGCATCGAGGTGCGCAACTCGCCCGACGGCCGCGTCACCTACGCCTACGGGTGCTATGCCCGCACCAGCGAAGACGGCGGCGCCACCTGGCAGCAGCGCGAGATCGAGGTGCCGGCCAAGGGCCTGATCATGACCTACCACGATCCGGCGAGCTACCTGCGGCTCGATGCCCGCACGGTCCTGCGCGCCGTTTACGGCAAGCCGGTCGCCAACGTCCGCCATTACGAGGTCTGGCTCCTGCGCAGCGACGACGATGGCGCCACCTGGGCATTCTCCACCCTCGCCGCCGATCCCGACCGGAAGCGCAGCTTCGGCGAAACCGCCCTCGTGCAGGCCGCCAACGGCGACCTCGTCGCCATGATGCGAACCGAGCCCGCGCTCGGCTCCCGGATGTGGACCACCCGCTCCGCCGATCGGGGCCGCACCTGGTCGAAGCCCGTCGAAAGCCCCCTCCTCGGCCATCCCGCGCACCTGCTCCGCCTGCGCGACGGCTCGCTGCTCTGCACCTACGGCCACCGCAACGCGCCGATCGGGATCCGCGCCACCGTCAGCCACGATCACGGCCGCACGTGGCCGGAAAACAAAATCGTCGCGCTCCGCACCGACGGCGCCAGCACCGACAGCGGTTATCCGATCAGCACCGAGCTGCCCGACGGCACCCTCGTGAGCGTGTATTATATTACCCGCGACGGCATCACCGGCGTCGAGGTCACGCGCTGGGCCAATCCCTGGAAATGAGTCCGCCGAACCCGCGCCGGCTTGCAGCAACCGAGAAGCGTACAACCCTCGCTCAGGAGGTTCCTTTTTCGCGACGGTTCTTCGGATCGCGTAGCCGCGCTGGAGCGCAGCGACAGCGTGGTCTTCCGTACGGCCACGCTTTCACTTCGTTCAAGCGCGGCTACAGCCTGAGTGGCCGCGTCCCGCCGATTCTTCGATACCCTCCGCGGCTCGCAAGATTGCTGCTGGCGGTGATGTTTGCGGGCGCCGCCGTCGCCGCCGCCACCGCCGGCGCCGCGGAGACCGTCTTCCGCCACGAGGGTCGCGCCGCGCTGGCCCGCGGCGAACCCGGCAACGCCGGCCAGAACCTCTTCGTCTCCGCCCGCGGCGAGCTGAAGTTGATCAACTGGTTCGACCTCGACCGCGACGGCTACCCGGAGCTCGTGATCAACAACGACCACAGCCCCTACGAAAACGCCGACAGCCTGATCTACACCCAGCACCCGGTCGACGGCTTCCGCTCCCTCCTGCCCACCTCCTCCGCCGAGGCCGGCGCCTTCGAACGCATCGCGTGGCTCCGCGCCGCCGCGGGCCGCGTCGCCTTCCTGCCCTCGATGGGCGGCGGGCGCAGCCTCATCGCCGATCTCGATGCCGACGGCCGGCCGGAAATCCTCTTCGCCAACTTCATCCACGGCTCCACCCACGACCACTTTCCGGTCTTTGTCTATTGGGGCACCGACAGCGGCTACACGCCCACCCGCCGTTCGGATTTTCCCACCCAGACCGCCACCGGGCTCGCCGTCGCGGATCTCGACGGCAACGGCCGCCCCGACCTCGTCGTCGCCAGCATGGGCAAGGAGGACGACACCGTCTTCGCCGCCGCCGGCCCGCTCGCGTCCGCCGCGCCGCCGCTCGAGGCCGGCGCCACCGCCCGCTCCCGCATCTACTGGCAGGGCGAGGACGGCTTTTCCCTCGAGCGCGTCACCGACCTGCCGACCCGCCACGCCGTCGACGTGAAGATCGCCGACCTCGACGGCGACGGCCGGCTCGATCTGGTTTTCCTGCAGGGCGGCGACTGGCCGTCGGTGCGGGTGTACCGCGGCACCGCGGAGGGTTTTTCGCCGGCGCAGGTCCGGGAAACGCGGGTCGCCGGGCGCGGCTTCATCGACGGCATCGCGGGCGAGCTCGCGATCGCGGATCTCGACGGCGACGGCCGGCCGGACCTCGCCGTGGCGGCGGGCGGCGCCGAGCTGGAGCTCCTCCTCAACCGCGGTCCCGACCTCGCGGCCTGGACCCGTGCCAGCCTGCCGGCGCAGACCCCGCTCTCGGTCGTCGCCACCGACCTCAACCACGACGGCCGGCCTGACCTGGCGGTGACCGGCTTCCGGGTGAAGCGCCGCGAGGAGTACCGGGCGAGCGCGTTGGTGTATTGGAATTCCCCCGACGGCTTCGCCGCCGCGCGCCACACCGCCCTGCCCGTCCTGGGCGGCACCGCGGTGCGGGCGGGCGACCTCAACGGCGACGGCTTCGCCGATCTCGCCATCGCCAACAGCCAGGACAACTCCACCTTCGACGTGCCGAGCTACGTGTATTGGGGCGGGGCGGACGGCTTCGCCGCCGAACGTCGCCTCGAACTCGCGACCTTCGGCGCGGTGTCAGTGGCGATCGGCGACCTCAACCGCGACCGCGTGCCGGATCTGTTTTTCGCCAGCCGCAACAGCGGGCGCTCCTACAGCGGCGGGTCGATCGACTCCTTCGTGCACTGGGGCAACCCCCACCGCAGTTACCACTCGGGCACCCTCACGCGGATTCCGCTCACCACCGGCTTCAGTTCGAGCGCGGGCGATTTCTTCGACGAGGGCCGGGGGGCGATCGCGTTCAATGAGTTCGCCGGCGTCGCGCTCGCCCGCCTTGCCGCCGATCGCAGCGTCGCCGAAATCCGCCGCTGGCCGCTGCCCTCGCGCGGCTACACCACCTCAATCGCCGACCTCGACCGCGACGGCCGGCTCGACCTCGTGGTCGGGTTGATCGACGGCGAGGGGCGCAACGTCGCGCTGCTGCGGGGTACGCCGGAGGGCCTGTCGCCGCCCGAGTTTTTCCGTCCCGGTTTGCCCGTGATTGCCTCCGCGATCGCCGACCTCGACGGCGACGGGCGCCTCGACCTGATCCTCGGCGGCCGCGGCGGCTGGCTGTTCTGCCCGGTGGTGAACGGCGCCCCCGACTTCGCGCGGGTGCAGCGCATCCTCTCGGACCACCAGATCCAGCGCCTCACGGTCGCCGACCTCGATCGCGACGGCCGGCCCGACGTGGTGGCGACGCATTACCGCGAGATGACCGGGCGCCGTAACGCGATCGACTCCGCCATCTACTGGAACCGCGGCGGCCGGTTCCGTTTCGAGGACCGCACGCCGCTGCCCACCTTCGGCGGGCACTGGGTGACGGTCGCCGACACCCGCGGCCGAGGCGAACTCGACATCGTGTTCAGCAACTACCACGGCGAGACCTCGCGCACGGTCGGCCTCTTCGTCTATTCGCCCGACGCGCAGGGCGCCTACTCCGCGGCGCGCAAATTCGTGCTGCCCGCGCTCTCCAGCTCGGCGAACTTCGTCGCCGACCTTGATGGCGACGGTTTCCCCGATCTGGTGGCCGTCAACCACACCGGTCCCAACCTCACCCTCGGGCTGCGCCCGAAAAGCGGCATCCACGGCGTCGGCTCGTGGATCTACTGGGGCGCCGCGAACGGCTTCGACCCCGAGCGCCGCACCACCGTCGCCTCCCACGGCCCACACAAGATCCTCAACGCCGAGCCCGGCGACATCGTGCGACGTCGGCCTTACGAGACCTACACGTCGCCGTGGACCGACGTCCGCCTCGCCCCCGGCACCTACGAACTCGTGGTCACCGGCGCCTTCCCGGGTCGCGCCTCCTGCGCCGCGCACGTGCAACTCGGCGACAACGGCGGCTGGACCGAACTCGCAGCGACGGCATCCTCCGCCGCCGAGCGGCGCTTCCGCGTCGACTCGCCCGCGCCCGCCACCCGCCTCCGCTACCGGCTCGATCTCCACACGGGCGGCGCCGGCACCGGGCCGACGGTCACCGCCATCGCACTTTTGTCACCATGACCCCCTCCCTCGTCCGCCAGAGACTGAATCGCGATGAAGCCGTGCTCACCGCCAAGGTGTGCTACGCCGACCCCGAGCTCGTCGAGCTCACGGCCTCCGCCGGTTTCGACGCGGTCTGGCTCTGCCTCGAACACAAGCGCCTCGATCCGTCGCTGGTGTACTCGCTGCTCCAGGCCTGCCGCCTCGGCGGCGCCGACGCCCTCGTGCGCGTGAAGCCTTCGAACTACGCCGATCTGCTCTGGCTGCTCGAAGCCGGCGCCCGCGGGATCATGCTCCCGCGCGTGCGGCATCCGGATGAGGTTCGCGCCGTCGTGGAGGCGATGAAGTTTCACCCGCAGGGGCGACGGGGCAGCGATGTCGTGCACGCCGACTCGGCCTTCGGGCGCGCCGCGCTGCCCGACTACCTCGCCACCGCCAACCGCGAGACGTTTCTGCTGGTGCAGATCGAGGAGCCGGAGGCCGTGCCGCACATCGACGCCATCGCGGCCCTGCCGGGCGTGGACGTGCTCTTCGTCGGCCCCGGCGACCTTTCGCTGGGCTTCGGCCAGCCGGGCGCCCACGCCGGCCCGGAGGTCATGCAGGTCGTCGAAACCGTCGCCGCCGCCTGCCGCCGCCATGGCAAGCGCGCCGGCCTGCCCTGCGCCGCCGACCAGGTGCCGAAGTACCGGGAGCTCGGATACAGCTTCTTCAACGTGATCAGCGACTACCGCTGCGTCGTCAGCGGCCTCAAGGCCGCCCTCGCCACCGCCCGCGCCCCTTCCGCCTGATGAGCTCTGCGATTTCCAGATCCGTAGCCGCGTGGGAGCGCAGCGACCACGTGGTCTCCTGCCCGGCCACGCTTTCACTCCGTTCAAGCGCGGCTACAAGCGTGCCGTCGGCACCGCGGGCCAACGCCTGGAGTCTCGGCGTGGCTTCGTACGTCGCCCTCCTCCCGGCCCTGCTCGCCGCCGCCCCGGCGCCGGTCGACTACTCGGTGCAGCTCGACGTCGTCCGCCAGGGTTTCGACGGCGTCCACTGCTGGGTGCACCCGCGCGCCGGCATCGTGCCGCAACCGGACGGGCGCCCGCCGTCCGTCGTGCTGACGATGCAGACGCTCTGGCTCAAGGGCAGCGACGTCTTCGGGCCGCTCAACGAGCTGCGGTCCGACGATCTCGGCCGCACTTGGAGCGGGCCGATCGAACACGCCGCCACCCTCGGCCAGCGCCCCGAGCCCGCAGGCGTCACGGTCGGCGCCTGCGACTTCTGGCCGCAGTGGCACGCCGCCACGGGCAAACTGCTCGGGATCGGCCACACCGTGCGCTACCGGAACAACGCCGTCATCGCCGACCGCCCGCGCGAAACCTGCTTCTCGGTCTACGACCCCGCGGCCCGCACCTGGACGCCGTGGCGTCCGCTGGCGATGCCCGCCGAGGCGCGTTTCCATAACTCCGGCGCCGGCTGCGCCCAGCGCGTCGATCTGCCCAACGGCGACATCCTCCTCCCGTTCTACTTCAAGGCGCGCAAGGAGCCTGACTATCGCGTCGCGGTCGCGCGCTGCGCGTTCGACGGCACCACGCTCACCGTGCGCGAAATCGGCGGGGAGCTCACCGTCCAGGGCGGCCGGGGCCTCTATGAACCCTCCCTCGCCACCGCTGGCGGCCGCTTTTTCCTGACGTTGCGCAACGACACCGCCGCCTATGTCGCGAGCAGCCGCGACGGCCTCCACTTCGACGCCCCACGGCGCTGGACCTGGGACGACGGCACCGACCTCGGCAGCTACAACACGCAGGCGCACTGGGTGACGCACGGCGACGCGCTCTTCCTCGTCTACACGCGACGCGGCGCCGGCAACGATCACGTCGTCCGCCACCGGGCGCCGCTCTTCATGGCGCAGGTGGACCCGGAGCGGCTCGTCGTCCGGCGCGCCACCGAACGCATCCTCGTGCCCGAACGCGGCGCGCGCCTCGGCAACTTCGGCGTCACCGTGGTCGGCCCGCACGAAACCTGGGTGACCGTTGCCGAGTGGATGCAGGGTCCGCCCTCGATGCGCATCATTCCGCCCGACAATCCCTGGGGCGCCGACAACCGCGTCTATGCTGCGCGGATACGCTTTGATCAGCCGCTGCCGCCGCGCGAGGTCGCCCGCGCCGCGGCGCAGAACCGCCCGCGCCGGCTCGTGTTCAACAACGACGGCGGCGGCGACACCCGCGTGCCCGCCCAGCCGCTGCCGCGACCGCGCGACTTTCTGCCCATCCGGGTTGCGCCCCTGGCAGGGACGCACGTCGACACCGTCGTGTTCGACACCAGCAGCGGCACGTTCGGTCGCGTCGCCCACCGCACCCAGGTCGCGGAGATGTTCCTCCAGCGCGAGGGCCGCTATCAGCACAACATCCTCCCCGATCTCGCGAAGCTCGGCACCGACTCCCTGCGCGTCGTGAGCGAACACTGCCGCGAGGTGGGCCAGGAGGTGTTCTGGACGATGCGGATGAACGACACCCACGACGCCTCGAATCCGCTCCTCTGGCCGAAGTTCAAGGAGCAGCACCGCGACTGGCTCCTCGGCACGAAGGACAAGCCGCCCAAGCGCGGGCTGTGGACCGCCGTCGATTACGCCCAACCCGAGGTGCGCGACCTCGCGCGCCGCACCATCGCCGAGGTGGCCGCCAACTACGACCTCGACGGCATCGAGCTCGATTTCTGGCGCCACCCGGTGTTCTTCCGGAAAACCGCCGCCGAGCAGCCGGTGGGCGACGAAGAACGCGCGCTCATGACCGGCCTCCTGCGCGACATCCGCCGCGACCTCGACGCCGCCGGCCGCCGGCGCGGCAAGTACCTGCTGTTATCCGTAAAGGTGCCGGACTCCGCCGGCTACTGCCGCGACCTCGGCCTCGACGTGGAGCGCTGGCTGGCCGAGGGTCTGATCGATCTGCTCGTGCCGGGCGGCTACTTCCAGCTCAACCACTGGAGCGAGAGCGTCGCGCTGGCCCGTCGCCACGGGGTGAAACTCATCGCCTGCCTCGCCGAGAGCCGCGTGCGCGACAAGGAGGGTGCGGCCCAGCGCAACTCGCTTCCGGCCCTTCGCGCCCGCGCCCTGCAGGCGTGGACCTCGGGCGCCGACGCCGTGCAACTGTTCAACCACTTCGATCCCAAGTCGCCGCTCTGGCGCGAACTCGGCGATCCCGCCCTGCTGCGCACCTTGGCGAAGATCTACTTTGCCAGCGTGCAGGGGGCGCCGGAATCGCGCAGCTTTCTGCCGGCGCGCGAGCATGTCGTGGTGCCGAAGCTCACGCCCGACGCGCCGGAAACCTTCACCGCCGGGCAGACGCGCACCTACGAGATCCACGTCGGCGACGATCTGCGGGGCAACGCGACGCTCGGCGCCCGGCTCGCGCTGCGCGTCGCCTCCGCCACCGGTACCGCGCCCCAGTTGACATGGAACGGCACACCGATCGCGCTGGCCGCCGACGGCGCGAAACAATGGGCGGGGGCGGTCGACAACGCCCGCGTGACCCCCGGTCGGGTGCGGATCGCCGTGACCGCCGCGGCCGCGCTGAAGCTCGAAGATCTCTCGCTCGCCATCGATGCCCGCTGACCAAGCCGTCTGCTGGCCGAAAGAAGCGAAAGATGACGAAAAGACCTTCAACTCCCTCGCGCGGTGTTCGGCGCAGGCGTCTCTCGTCCGGGTCCGTCATTCTCGGCACCGTCGTCTCCTTTGCCGTCCTCCCCGCCGCGACGCCCGCACCACTGCCGGGCACTTCCCCGCTCGACTGGCCCGAGGCCGACCTGTCGGCGCGGATGATGGACGGCGCGCATGTCTTCGTAGAACGTAAGATCGACGAGTCCGTCGCCGCCCGCGCCGCACACTGGTCGCGTGACTTCTCCTCCGCCGAGGCCTACGCCCGCTCGGTCGAGCCCAACCGCGAGCGTTTCCGCGCCAACCTCGGTGTGGTCGATCCGCGCCTGCCGGCTGCGATGGAGCGCTACGGCGACGACACCACTCCGGCCCTCGTGGCAGAGAATGCCCGCTACCGCATCGAACAGGTGCGCTGGCCCGTTCTCGAAGGACTCTGGGGCGCCGGCTTGCTCGCGCAACCGCTCGGCGCGCCCGCGGCCGCCCACGTCATCGTGGTGCCCGACGCCGCCCAGACTCCGGAGCAGCTCTTCGGCCTCGACCCCGGGGTGCCGGCAGCTTCGCAGCTCGCCCGCCACCTCGCGGAGAACGGCTGCACCGTGCTCGTGCTGCAGACGATCCGCCGCGACAAACTCGCCACCGCCGACACCCAGCTCCAACGCACCGATCAGACCTACCGCGAGTGGATTTACCGTCAGGCGTTTCATCTGGGCCGCCACGTGATCGGCTACGAGGTCCAGCTCGTGCTCGCCGGCGTGGACTGGCTGCGCCAGCGGTTCGGCGCCACGGCAAAGATCGGCGTGGCCGGCTACGCGGAGGGCGGCCTGACCGCGTTCTACGCCGCCGCCGCGGACCCGCGGATCGATGCGGCCCTCGTCAGCGGCTACTTCGACTCGCGCCAGCAGGTCTGGGCCGAACCCATCTACCGCAACGTCTGGTCGCTCCTGCGCGAGTTCGGCGACGCCGAAATCGCCGGCCTGATTTTGCCGCGCGCTCTCGTGCTCGAGCACGCCCCGGTGCCCGACATCCTCAACCACAAGGGCGACTGGCGCACACCCGAGATCGGGCGCGTCCGCGCCGAGGTCGCCCGCATCGCCACCGGCCCGCTCTTCGCGCGGCCCGCCTTGCTCGAGTCCCCGGCCGGGCCCTTTGCCACGGAAACGTTGGCCGCGTTTGCGCCGGCCCTCGGCTTGCCGCGCCTGGCGCCGCTGGCGGATGAGGCGCCGCGCGATCGCCGCGCCGGCTTCGACCCCGCGCCACGCCATGCCCGCCTCGCCGCCGAGATGGAGGGCCACGTGCAGCGGTTGATCCAACGCAGCGAACTCGTGCGCGACGCGTTCTTCCTCCACGCCGTCATGCCCGAGCTGGCCGGCGGCAAGTGGACCACCGAACCGCGGCACCCGACGTATCCGCCGGACAAGTTTCTCGCGGCGATCCCGCGCTACCGCGACAAATTCCATGCCGAGGCCATGGGCCGGTTCGACGAGCCGCTCCTCCCCTTCACCGCCCGCAGCCGCCTCGTCGCCGAGACAGAGAAGTGGACCGCCCACGACGTCGTGCTCGACGTGCACCCGGAGCTGTTCGCCTGGGGCCTGCTCGTGCTCCCGAAGGACCTGCGCCCCGGCGAACGCCGCCCGGTCGTGGTGGTGCAGCACGGTCGCCACGGCCTGCCGCGCAACCTGCTCGACGTCGACCTCGCCGGCTACCGTCGCATTGCCGCCGTGCTGGCGGAGCGCGGGTTCATCGCCTTCGCCCCGCACAACCTCTACCGGTACGAAGACCGTTACCGCTGGCTCGATCGCAAGGCCAACGGCGTCCGCGCCACGCTCTTCTCCTTCCTCCTCGCGCAGCACGACCAGATCCTCCGCTGGCTCCAGGCGCAGCCGTTTGTCGACGGCGGCCGCATCGCCTTCTACGGCCTGAGCTACGGCGGCGAGACGGCGGTGCGCGTGCCGCCGATCCTCGAGGGCTACTGCCTTTCGATCTGCTCGGGCGACTTCAACCAGTGGACGCGCAAGGTCGCCGCCACCGACCAGGCCTTCAGCTTCATGCGCAGCATCGAGTGGGAGATGCCGTACTGGAACCTCGGACACACCTTCGACTACGCTGAGATGGCGTACCTGATGCTGCCGCGGCCCTTCATGGTCGAGCGCGGCCACCACGACCGCGTGGGCCGCGATCAGTGGGTGGCCCACGAATACGCCAAAGTGCGTTTCCTCTACACCCAGCTCGGCTTTGCCGATCGCACCGCGATCGAGTTCTTCCAGGGCGGCCACAGCATGCGCGCCGGGGGCACGCTCGAATTCCTGCACCGCCACCTCCGGTGGCCCCAACCCAAACCGTAACCTCCCCACCCTTCCATGAACACCACCACCGCGCTCCTTTCCCGCGTCCTCCGGGCGGCCGGCCTCGCCGCCCTGTTGTTCGCCGCCACCGTGCCGCTCCCGGCCCAGCCTGCCGCCACCGGCAGCATCGAAGGCCGGGTGTCAAACACCGCCGCCGGCACCTTCCTGGCCAACGTCCGTCTCACGGTCGACGGCACCGCCCTCGAAGCGTTCACCAACGAGAGCGGCGAATACCGCCTGCCCGGCGTGCCTGCCGGCGAGGTGTCCGTGCGCGCCTCCGTGGCCGGCCTCGGCCAGCAAACCGCCCGCGTGCGCGTCGCCGCGGGGCAGACCGTGACGCGCGATTTTGATCTCGGCGAGCGCGCCGCCGCGGCAGCCGGCGTGCCGGCGGCGCCGCGACCCGGTGACACCATCGTGATGGAGCAGTTCACCGTGGCCGAGCGCGAGCTCACCGCGCAGGCCTCCGCGCTGCAGGAACAGCGATTCGCTCCCAACATCAAGAACGTCGTTGCCTTTGAGGAGTTCGGCGATCTCGGCGAAGGCAACCCGGGCGAATTTCTCAAGTTCGTGCCCGGCATCCAGGTCGCGATGTCGCCCGCCATCCCGAGCAACGCCACCATCCGCGGCATGCCGGGCAGCGGCACGGTGCTGACGGTCGACGGCATCGAGCTTGCCAGCGACTCACCCGGCTCCCGTGGCGCCGGCTTCACCTCCTCCAACACCGCCAACATCGACCGCATCGAGGTCACCAAGGTGCCGACCCCCGACATGCCCGCCAACGCCGTCGGCGGGATGATCAACATCGTCAGCAAGAGCGGCTTCAGCCGCCGCACCGCCCAGTTCACCTACAACGCCTTCGGCACCCTCACCAGCATCGAGCCCCTCTCACGGCTCGGCCGCGAACTCTTCGCCACCGGCGGCCCCGACGGCCCCACTGCCGGCCGCCACACCCGGCCCGGCTTCGACTTCACCTACATCCGCCCCATCAACCGCTCGCTGTCATTCTCCTTCAGCGGCGGTCACAATGTGCGCTGGGAGGACAAGGACACCCTCTCACCCAACTGGAACCGCGTCAGCCTGGTGCAGGTGGGCAGCGGCATCAATGCCCAGGTCGCCGCCCGCCACCGCAACGTCGCCTCCCTGCGCGTCGACTACAAGCCGGGCCCCGGCCACACCGTCTACGGCAGCATTCAGTTCACCAACGACGACGTCTATTCGCGCCAGCACGCGTACAACCAGGCCTACGGCACCGGCGCCACCGGCGGCCCCGATTTCACCCAGGGCGCCGCCACCGGCGTCGGCACCATCACCCAGGCGCTCACCTATCGCGAGCAGCTCAAGAACACCACCCTCTACGCCGCCGGGTACAAGTACGAGGGCAACCGCTGGAACTTCGACGCCCGCCTCGCCTTTTCCGAAGCGCGCCGCCGCACCCTCAGCGCGGTCGATGAGCATCCGTTCTTCGGCACCGTCAACGCCACCATTCCCAACCTGATCCTCCGCGCTGACGGCTTCTCCGGCCAGGCGAAGGGCACTCCGCCGCGCATCACCGCCTTCACCCGCACCGGCCAGGCGATCGATCCCACCGACGGGCGCCTCTACCAGCTCAACTCCGTCACCTCCCCGCAGGAGCCGCTGATGACACACGAACTCACCCACTTCAAGGCCAGCGCCAGCCGGCAGTTCGGAGGTCCGCTCCGCCTCCGCCTCATGACCGGCTTGGACCTCGCGGAAAACGTGCGCGACCTCGGCGTGGCCACCCAGACCTGGACCTTCCGCCCCGGCACCAGCACGGCCGAACGTCTCGTCGGCAACTACGACCTGATCAACGAGGAGTATTCCGCCAAACGCACCTTCCAGAACGGCGACCGCGTGCGCTGGGTGCACCCGCACAAGGTCTACCAGCTCTTCAAGGCCCAGCCCTCCTGGTTTGTGCTCAATGAGTCCGCGGCCCACATCTCCAAGGTCAACGGCTCGCAGCGCCTCGAGGAGACCGTCTCCGCCGGATTCCTCCGCGGCGACGTCCGCCTGCTCGACAACCGCCTCTGGCTCGTCGGCGGCGCGCGCTACGAACGCACCGCGGACAAGGGCCGCGGCGGCCTCAACGACATCCGCGCCACCTACCAGCAGGACGCCCAGGGCAACCTCATCCGCGACGCCGCCGGCCGGCCGCTCCGCGTGCCCGGCGACGCCCTTGCCATCGCCCGCCTGCAGTACCGCGAGCGCGCGGCGTATGCGGAGAAGAGTTACGACGACGTCTATCCGAGCGTGAACGCGAGTTACTCCGTGACGGAGAACCTCGTCGCCCGCGCCGCCTTCGCCCGCACCATCGGCCGGCCCAATCTCAACTTCATCATCCCCTCGCGCTCCGTCGCCGACCCCACCGCCAGCGAGAACAACCGCGTGATCAACACCACCAACACCGGACTCGAACCCTGGTCCGCCGACAACTACGACCTGAGCTTCGAGACCTACAGCCTCAAGGGCGCCACCGTCGCCGTGAGCCTGTTCCAGAAGGACGTCACCGGCTTCTTCATGTCGACCCGCACGGACGCCACGCCCGCGCTGCTCGATGAGATGGGCCTCTCCGACGAGTACCTCGACTACGACGTCGTCACCACCACCAACTCGCCCCTGCCGGTGCGGATCCGCGGCCTCGAATGGAGCTGGCGCCAGTCGCTGAAGGACTTTGCATTCGTGCCGGCCTGGGCGCGCGGGTTGCAGCTCTGGGTCAACGGCACCCACCTGCAGTTGAGCGGGGCCGGGGAGGACAACTTCTCCGGCTACGCGCCACGCGTGATCAACGGCGGCCTCAGTTACGCCACCGCACGGTTCCTGGTGAAACTCAATGTCTCGCGCATCGGGCGCACCCGCGCCGCGCTCAGCGCGGTGAGCTCCTCGGTGCCGCCCGACACCTACCAGGCCCAGGAAGTGCGGACGGTGATGGATGCCAACGTCGAGTACCGTTTCTCCCGGGCGCTCGCCTTGTACACCTCGGTGCGCAACCTCGCCAACGAACCGCGCCCCCTGATCACCTATTCGCCCAACGCGCCCGACTACACCCGCCCGCGCAGCTACACTTACTACGGCGCGCTCTGGACCTTCGGCGTGAAAGGGACGTTTTAGCGAGGCTGCGCCTCAGAGGGCGTCTAATAAGCCGGATTCTTGGAGGGCGGCGCTCCGTCGCCGCCGTGGTCCTGCGAGCGGCGCTGACGGAGCCTGCACCTTATACGCATTTTTTCTTTCGGGA
>CAZDGC010000076.1:0-36193 GCA_964504885.1 uncultured Opitutus sp. | reverse complement strand
ACTGGGGCCGAACAACTTGCAGAGCGACCAGCCCTGTGACTACGACGGGCTGTCGCAGTCGAGAAAGTACCTGCATACGCCGGCGATGGACAACCTGGCAGCCCAGGGAACGCTTTTCACGCGGGCAAACAGTTCCAATCCGCTGTGCATGCCGTATCGGAACTCCGTATTCACCGGGCTGTATTCTCACCAGACCGGCGTCACGCAAAACACGGTTCCTCGCGACGGTTTCGATCCCGCGAGGTTTGTGAGCATGGGACATTTTTTCACCCAGGCGGTACGCGAAACGGACCAACTCCGTGCGCCGGCGGGGCGGCCGAAGCGCTGGCGAACCGAAGGGGTTCAAGGGAGTCGACGCGGGCGGCCGGCGATCGGCGATTTCCGGGTCCGGGTTTCGGCCCGGCGCGACCTTGTGCCCGGAAAACCCGGGTTCGCGTCGGGACTCGTGGCCGGTGCAACTGCGGCGGCGGCCAGTCGACCCGCCCCCCCCCGACTCATTCGAAGCGTGAAATTTCCGCGCCAGTCGTTTCGCTACTCCCGCATGTCTGATCCTCTCGTTGTCCGCCTGAAGGTCCTGATCGTTGAGACGCTGCGCCTCGACGACGTGCGGCCCGAAGACATCCCCGACTCCGAACCGCTGTTCGGTTCGCCGCGCTTTGGCCTCGATTCCATCGACGCGCTGGAACTCGTGCTGCGGCTGGAGAAGGAGTTCGGCCTCAAGATTGGCAGCAGCGAGGAGTCGCGTCGCGCCCTCGCCAGCGTGGGGGAACTCGCCGCCTACATTCGCGCCCGCCAGACGTCGGCGGAAGGCTGACGCGCCGACCTTTCCCGATGCATCCGAGCGCGGATCGATCGCCGGCGGGCCTGGAGGCGTGCGACTGTCTGACGCCGTTTGGCGATGCCAAGGCGACGGCGGCGGCGTTGCTCGCCGGGCGCCGCGCCCTCGCGCTTGCACCGGTGCTCGGCCGCGACGGTGGCGACGCGGTGCCGCTGGCGCTGCTCGGGCCCGTCGACGAAACCGTGCCGCCGCGCTGGCTCGCTCCGCTGCGGGGGCTGGCGGCTTCGATCCCGGCAGGCTCGTGGGGTTCGGCCCGCGAGCCGGTGATCGTCACCAGCAGCAATTTCGGGGTGGGCAGCCTGCATGCGTTCACCCGTGATCACGACCCGCGGCATCTCGTGCACGGACCTCCGTTCGCCACGGTCGACCTGCTGCGGCGCGAACTCGGCTGGGGCGAACACGTGGCGGTCTTCTCGCTCGCCTGCGTGACCGCGCACCTCGGTCTGGCGCACGCCACGCGCCTCCTGCACGCCGGGATGGCGGAACGCGTGCTCGTGTTCTCATTCGACTTCGTCAGCGCGTTCGTCGCGGGCGGCTTCCACAGCCTGAAGATTCTCAATGCGGAATTTCCGGCGCCGTACACGGCCCGCGAGATCGGCGCCATCGGGCTCGGCGACGGCGCGGCGTACGCCGTGCTTTCGCGGGCCGCCGTGCCGTTCCGCCTCGCGGCGCAGACGTTCCATCACGAACTGTTTCACTTTACCGGCAACCGACCCGACGGCAGCGGCTTTGAGACGACCGCCGCGTCGCTCGCGGCGGCCGCGCGCGACCGCCGCGTCTGGGTGAAGGGCCACGGCACCGGCACGCTCGAAGCCGGCCGGCTCGAGGCGGAGGCGATGGCGCGGCACTTCCCGATGGCGCCGCTGGTGGGCTGGAAGGGCAGCCTCGGGCACACGCTCGGAAGCTGCGGTCTGGTGGAACTGGCCGTCGCCGTCGCAGCGTTGGGCGGGCCGGGACGCCGGGTTCCCGGCACGGTCGGTGGCGCAAGCCCCACGTTCACTGGCAATGTCGAGCTGGCGCCTTTCGCCGCGGAGGCGTTCGACGGCGCCGTGCTGGCCAGCAATGCCTTCGGCGGCGCCCACGCGGCGCTCCTGCTCACTCATGATTGAACGCTTCGTCCATCGTGTGCGCGTCGAGCTGCCGGATCCGACCGAGACCGCGGCGGAAGCGCGCCTGCGGCTGGCTGCGCATTTTCCGCGGTCGGCGCTGCGGCGGATGACGCACCTGGGGCTGCTCGTCGGTTCGGTGCTCGACGGCGTGGCGTTCGGAGAGGACGACGCACTGGTGTATGCGAGTACCTATTCGGAGACGCGGGCACTCGAGGACTACCTCGCGAGCTTCCCCACACCGAGCCCGCTGCTTTTCCAGACCTCGATTCATCCGGGCGGGGTTCAGCAGGGCTTGATTACGCGCCAGTGTCCGGTGGCGCGCCTGTGGTGCCACGCCGGGCGGGCGCGACTGGTCGAACAGGCGCTGCAGTCGGCGCTGTTGGAAACCGCGCCGCAGGTCGCGCTGGCGGGCGGGGAGGAGCGCGGCACCTGGATGCTGGAACACGGCATCGCAGCCGCGACTGCCTTTGCCTTTGCCATCGTGCTGCGCCGGGAAGGCGACGGGGCGATGGGGCGGGTGGCGTGCGCGCCCTCCCCGGCGTCCGACGAACCGGTCCCCGACCTGGCAACCCTGGCCCGCGCCGTCGCCGAACGGCGCCCGCTGGCCTGGCACGGGGCCGGCCAGGCGTGGACCCTGGAGTGGCGGTGAAGTCGCCGGCCGCCGTCTCCGCCGCCCCGCGCAATCCCGGACCGGGCTGGGGCTACGGTTTCCTCCTCTGGGCGGAGCGCACCTGGCCGCGCGCGCTTTTCCGGCCGCTGCTGCAGGCGGGCACCTGGGTGGCGGTGGCGACGATGCCGGCCCAGCGGCGGCATTCGCGCGCTTACCTTGCGTTGGTCCTGGGGCGCCCGCCGCGCGGGCGCGACGTCTGGCGCCACTTCCTGGCGCTGACCGACGTGCTGCTGCTGAAGCTGCGGGCGGGGCGCGGCGCCCCGGTGGCGTGCCAGGTGGAGCCGGAGCACGCCGCCGGCTTCTGGGCGCTGGTGCGATCCGCGGAGCCGGCGCTCTTTGGAACCTTCCACTTTGGCGGCTCCGACCTGCTCGGCTACCTGCTGAGCGATCACGGCCGCCGTGTATCCATTCTTCGGTTGCGAGTGGGCAACTCGGACGACACCCGCTGGCTGGGCGAACGCTACCGGAGGCACGTTTCCTTCCTCTGGGTCAACGACCCGGCCCGTCTGCTCTTCGAGCTCAAGGGGGCGATCGAGGCCGGGGCGTCGATCGCGCTGAAGTGCGACCGGCTGGAGTTCAGCGCGCGGGCGGAGGCGTTCGACTTCCTCGGCGCCCGCCGGCTCTTTCCATTCACCATCTACCACCTCGCCATCCTGTTCGACCGTCCGGTGATCTTCTGCCTGGCCGTGCCGGACCTGCCGCGGGACACCCTTCGCCTGCAGGCCTCGCCGGTGTTCCGGCCGGATCGCACCCGGGGCCGGGAGGCGCTCCTGGCGGAGGCGCGGGCGCACTTTCAGACCGTGCTGATGCAACTGGAGCAGGCGTTGCGGGCGCATCCGCACCTGTGGTTCAATTTCCTGCCGCTCAATCCCGCGGTGCCGTCCTCCTCGGAGGAGCCGGCGCCGCGGCCCGGCGGCGCGTGATGCTGCGCCCTGCGTACATTTTGGTTGGATACTACCTGACGCTGGCCGGCTTCGGGGCGGTCGGGCTGGGCTGCAGCCTCCTCGGCCTCCTGGCCGGTGTCCTCCCGGAGCGGGAGCAGGGCCGGCGCCGCTTCCAGCGCCACATCCACCGGCTGTTTGCGCTGTTTGCCTGGTGGATCGACGCGGCGCGGCTGGTGCGCGTGCAACTGCCGGCGCGTCTGCCGCCGGCGCGCGATGGAGCGGGTCTGTTGCTGGTGGCCAACCACCCGTCGCTGATCGACGTGACCCAGGTGCTCGCGTGCGTGCCGGAGGCGTTGTGCATCTTCAAGCCGGCCATCCGCCGCAATCCGGTGCTGGGCGCCGCCGCCCGCCGCGCGGGGTACCTCGCCAACGACGGCGGCCCGGATCTGGTGCGGGCCGCGGCGGAGCGGGTGGCGGCCGGGAACCATCTGGTAATCTTCCCGGAGGGGACGCGCACGCCGGCGGGGGCGGGGGTGGGTCCGTTCAAGCCGGGCTTCATCCTCATCGCGCGACGCGCGGGCGCGGCGATCCAGTTGGTGCGCATCACCTCGGCGCAGCCGCTCATGACCCGGGAGATCCCGTGGTGGCGTCCGGTGCATCCGGCCTCCGCTATCGAGGTCGCGTACGGTCCCCGCCTCGCGCTGGCGCCGGGCGCCGATGCTGCCGCGGCGGCGGCGGAAATCGAGGCCTGGTTCCGCGCCGGGCCGGCGGCGGCGGCTTGCCACGTCTGGTCGCCCGCTTTCAGGGTGGTGGACTCTTCGCCTTCCGCCGCATGAACCGTTCGCCTTCTCACCTCGTGCTGCTGCCGACCTACAACACCGGCGGCGCGCGGCTGACCGCGGTCGTGCGGGAGGTCCTGGCGCGCTGGCCGCAGGTGCTTGTCGTGATCGATGGCAGCACCGACGACAGTGCCGCGGCGATGGCGGCGTTGGCGGCGCGCGCGCCGGGTCTGGCGGTGCTGGCGCAGGCGCGGAACGAGGGCAAGGGAGCGGCGGTGCTGGCGGGTGCGGAGGCGGCGCGGGTGCGGGGTTTCAGCCATGCGCTGGTGATGGATGCCGACGGACAGCATCCCGCGGCGAGCATCCCGGAGTTCATGGCGTGGTCCCAGCGTCGCCCCGAAGCCATGGTGCTGGGCCAGCCGGTGTTTCCGCCCAACATCCCGCGCGAACGGTTGCACGGGCGCAAACTGAGCGTGGGGCTCGTGCGGCTCGAGGTGCTGGGGCCGTGGGTCGGCGATCCGCTGTTCGGATTTCGCGTCTACCCGCTCGGGCCGCTGCTCGCGGTACTGGGGCCGCGGCGGGGCGGCCGGCGGTACGATTTCGACACGGAGGCGGCGGTGCGCCTGTGCTGGGCCGACGTGCCGCCGGTGCAACTCGCGGCGCCCGTGCGGTACTTCTCGCGCGCGGAAGGCGGAGTGTCGCATTTTCATTACGTCCGCGACAATGCCACGCTCGTCTGGCTGCACACGCGGCTGCTGGCGGAGCTGGTGCTGCGGCGCTGGCCGGCCTTGTTGGGGCGTCGCCGGCGGCAGCGCGGGGCGTGGGTGCGCGGGGAGGCGCGGGAGTTTTCGGCATGAAGGTGCGGCGGATGCTCGCAGTCTGGCTCGGCCTGGCACTCACGCTCGCGCCGGTGGCGGAGGCAGGCGAGGCTCCGGCGCTGGTCGACCCGGTGTGGCGGATCGCGCCTGACAACCCGGCGTGGCGCGAACTCGCGGCGCGGTTCGCGCAGCGCCCGGAGGGCACGGCGCCGTTCTTTGAGCGCCGGGTGTTTCCCTTTCGCCTCGCGCCGATCGAGCTGCAGGGGGAGTCGCGGGTGGCGCCCGGCCGGGGCCTGAGCCTGCATTACACCGCGCCCGAGGAGCGCATCGTCATTCTGGATGCGCAGGGAGTGCTGGTGCGCGATGCCCGCGGCGAGACCGCGGCGCCCGACGATCCGCGCGCCGCGGCGGCGAACACCGCGCTCGTGCAGGTGCTGCGCTTCGACCTCCCGGCGCTGGCGGAGCATTTCGAGCTGTACGGCCGGCGCGAGGGCGAGAGCTGGACGCTCGCTTTTGTGCCGCGGGCCGAGGAGGTGCGCCGGCGCGTGGGCACCATCACGGTGGCGGGGCGCGCCGACGCGCTCGAGCGCATCGAAATCCGCCATTCGGCGCGGCAGTACGTCGCGATCGGGCTCGGCCCCGCACGCGTGGCGCCCTTTTCTGCCGCGGAATTGCAGCGGTTCTTCCGTTGAACGCGATGACACCCGGGCACCGTCAGTGGCTCGGCTGGGGGGGGCTGGCGCTGGCGGCCGCCGCCGCCCTCCTGTGGCTCGCCCGGCTGGATTTCGCGCGGGCGATTTCGACCGACGTCCTCGATCTGATTCCGGTCGACGAACGCGCCCCGGAGCTGGCGCTGGTCCGCCAGCTCGCGAGCCAGGCCGAGGCGCGGACGATGCTGTTCGCGCTGACGGGGGCGGACGGCGGTCCGGCGCCGCGGGCCGCGGCGGGGCGGCTGGCGGCGGCGTTGGCGGGGGAGGCGAGTTTCGATCAGGCGCTGGCGTTGCACGACACGGCGCCTTACGAGGCGCTGGGGCGCGAGCTGTTCGCGCGGCGCTTCGATCTGCTCTTCCCCCGCTGGCGGCAGCGCCGCGAGACGGCGTGGAGGGCGGCGGGCGGAACCGGCTCGCTGGCGGAGTGGCTGGTGGCGGACGCCGCCGCGGAACTGGAGCGTTTTCTCGCGCGGCCGGAGGCGCTCGCGTTCCAGGAACTCGTGCCCGCGGATCCGTTGCTGCTGCTGCCGACCGCGCTGGAGCAGCTCCGGCGCGGACTCGGCGGGCCGCCGCCCGCGAGCGGGGAAGGACGGGCGCCGGCGCTGGTGTGGGCACGGCTGGCGGCGTCGCCGTTGAGCGAGGCGGGGCAGGGGCCGGCGTTCGCGGCCATCGCGCGGGCGGCGGTCGTGGTGGCGGCGGAATTCCCCGGCGTGACCGTGGGATACACGGGCATCAACCGCTTCGCGGCGGCCAGTCGCGCGCGGATCGAGCGCGAAGTGGCGCAGCTCAACCTGCTGTCGCTCGCGGCGGTGCTGGCGGTGGCGCTTGCTTTCCTGCGCGATGTCCGGCGCGGGCTGCACTTCGTGCCGGTGGTGTTGCTGTCGCTGCTGGCAGCGTGGTCGTGGACGACGCTGACGTTCGAACGGATGCACGTGCTGGTGTTCGTCATCGGCTCGCTGCTGACGGGAGTCGCGATCGACTACGGCTTCTACCTCTTCCTGCAGCCGCCGGAGACTCCGGGGGAGCCCTACGGCGCGAAGGTACGGCGGCTGGCGAGTCCGCTGCTGGCGAGCTGCCTCACGACGGTGGCGGGGTTCGCGCTGCTGCTGTTCTCGGAACTGCCGTTGTTGCGACAGCTCGCGGTGTTTGTCGGAACGGGTTTGGTGTCGGCGCTCGCGATTGCGGTGGTCTATTTTTCCGCGGTGGCGGACCCGTATCTGCCGATCCGCCGGCAGGGGGCGGCGCCGCTGGCGACGGCAGCGTGGCGCCAACGTGCGCGGCGGGCGCTGGCGGTGGTGTGGCTGCTCGCGCTGCCCGGGCTGCTGCGGCTGGAGTGGCGGGACGACATCCGCGAACTCGAGATTCCGTCGCCCGAACTGAAGGCCGACGATGCCCGCTTGCGCGCCCTGTTTGGCGAGCGTCCGGACCGCACCGTGTACCTCACGCACGGTGCCACGCTCGAGGAAGCGCGCGAGTCTCTGGCGCGATTCGAGGACTGGCTGGCGACGGCGGGCGGCGGCGGGGCGGAGACCTTCGGGATCGGGCGGATGGTGCCGACGGCGCCGGAGCACGAGCGGGCGCGGCGCTTTGTGCGCGAGGAGGCGGAGTTTCCGGCGCGGCTGCGGGCGGCGCTGGCGGCCCGCGGGTTCGATGCCGAGAGTTTCGGGCCGTTCTTCGAGGCGTATGCGAAATTCGGCGACGAGGAGGCGGGCGCGGGCGGACGCGTCGCGGCGATGCGGGCGGTGCAGGCTGGCCTCGCCGGGCCGCTGGCGCTGCTGGTGCACGAGTCGCCCTCGCTGGCGTGGTTCGTGACGGTGACCGGGCGCGCGCCGGCGGAGGCACCGCCGCCGGAGCTCCGCACGGTGGCGGCGAGCCAGCTCCAGTCGCTCAACCGGATCTTCTCCCGGTACCGGCAGTCGGCGGCCTGGTTCAGCGTCGGCGGGCTGGCGATCGTGGGGACGGGCGTGCTGCTGATGTACGGATGGCGTCACGGGGCGCGAATCTTCGCGATCCCCTGCGGAGCCTGCCTCGGAGTCTTCGGCGCGCTGGGCTGGCTCGGGCAGCCGCTGAACCTGTTTCACCTGCTGGGCGCGTTTCTCGGCGTATGCCTGACGCACAACTACTCGATCTTCACCGCGGCCTCGGCCTTCCGGCGCGAGCCGCCTCCGGCGTCGGTGCGGTTGTCGGCGCTGACAACGGCGGCCTCGTTCGGCGTGCTGGCGACGAGCGGCATTCCGGTGGTGCGGGCGCTGGGGTTTACGGTGGCGCTGATGGTGCTGATTTCGCTGGCGATGATCGAGAGCGAGCAGTTGTCGGACCTCGGGCGGAAACGATGAAGGGCGTCGCAGAGTCACGGCGGACGGCGGAGGGCAATGCGCTGGTGCGGGCCTGGCGGCGCACCTGGCGGGCGCGGGCGGCGGAGATCGCGGTCGTGCAGGCGGCCGACGGCGCGACGGCGACTTTTGGCGAACTCGAGGCGCGGGCGACGCGCTGGCGGGCGGCGCACGCGCCGGACCCGGCGGCGCTGGCGGGGCGCGCGGTGGTGTTGGCGGTGCCCAACGGCCTCGGCTGGCTGGAGATCTTCCTCGCTCTGCAGCAGGCGGGAGCGGTGGCGGTGCCGCTCGACGCCTTGGAGCCACCGGCGGCGCAGGAGCGGATCGCGGACGCGCTGCGGGCGGGGTTCTGGTGGGACGGCACGCGGCTCGTGCCGCTGCCCGGCGCGCGACGGTTCCGCGATCCGGAGACCTGTCTGATCAAACTGACCTCGGGTTCGACCGGCGAGCCGCGGGCGCTGGTGTTTACGGCGGCGCAGATGCTGGCCGATGCCCGGCAGGTGACGGCGACGATGGGGATCACGCCGCGGGATCGGAATTACGCGCTGATCCCACTCGGGCACTCTTACGGGCTCGGGAACCTGACCATCCCGTTGCTGGCGCAGGGCATTCCGCTGGTGTGCGGTTCGGCGGCGCTGCCGCACGCGATCGCCGCGGACTTCGCGCGCTGGCGGCCGACGGTGTTTCCGGGCGTGCCGGCGATGTGGCGAGCGCTGGCGCAGTCGGACGCGGCGTTGCCGACGCTGCGGTTGGGAATTTCCGCGGGCGCGCCGCTGGCGCCCGAGGTGGCGCGGGAGTTTGCGGCGCGCACGGGCCGGCGGCTGCACGCGTTCTACGGTTCGAGCGAGACCGGTGGTATCGCCTATGATCGCGACGGAACGGCGGCGCTGGCCGGCGGGGTCGGTCAGGCCATGCGCGGTGTGCGGCTGGCGGCGGCGCGTGGCGGCCGGCTGGTGGTGAGCAGCGCGGCGGTGTTTACCCATGGCAACCGGCGGCGGGCGGGCGCCTGGGGCGCCCACCTGATGGCGGATCGCGTGGCGAGCGATGGCGCGGGCCGGCTGACGATTCTGGGCCGGGCCGGCACGACGGTGAAGTTGGCCGGCCGGCGCGTGGATCTTGCGGAGGTGACGGCGGTGTTGCGGCGCCTGCCCGGCGTGCGCGACGCGTGGGTCGCCGTCGGCGGGGAATCGGAGCCGGTGCTGGGCGCGGTGGTCGCCTCGGCGCGCACGCCGGCGGACCTGCGGGCAGCGTTGCAGACGGACACCGCCGCGTGGAAAATCCCGAAGCGCTGGCGCATCGTCGCCGAGCTCCCGCTCACCGCCCGCGGCAAGGTCGACACCCACGCGCTGCGCGCGGCGCTCTTTGGTCCGGCGAGTTCCCGCGTGATTTCACCTCAAACGTAAAATAAAGGGCGTGCGCCGAGCGGCTCCTCCCCGGGGGGTACGTCACGCAATACGTGACAAGTATCGGGAGCGCGACATGGGTGGGGGTGGCGGGCGGTAGGACGGGAGGGGGCGCGGCGGGAGCGGGCGTCGTGGCTGCCACCCCTGTCCTCTGGTGCCGCGCCGCGAGTTTGAGCGACGGGGTCAAGGGTTGACTTTTGACAGCAGCCCTGTGGCGAGTGCGTTCGGGAGTGTAGCTGGTCTCGCGCCGCTCTTCATGCACGACTCCAATCGCTTACGCTCGTGGCCACCACGCGGACGGCGACTCGGGCGGGAAGAATGGCTGGCGACAGCACCTGCCCCGGAGATCCCACCGGGAGAGCTCGGCTGGCGCGGGCAGCAAGCACCGCCCGGCGTTTCGCCTCACGGCGCGCTGGCAATCGTGAGGCCCGTGACCGGGCGGCCGGACGCGTCGGTGAAACGCACGCTGCCCTGCCAGTTGTTCTCCTGGTTGATGACCTTCAAAACCAGGACGTTGACGCCCTTCTTCAAGGTGACTCCCTTGGCCTTGTCCTCGGCGTCTTTTTCAAGCGTGCGGGTGTCGGTGAACTTCACGATCTCGCGGCCGTTGAGGTAGACCTTGCCCTGGTCGTTGCTGTTCAGGTGCAGGGTGAGGCCGGTCTTTTCGTCGGAGGAGGTGACGTAAGCGACGGCCCAGGCGGCGACGTTCTCGAACTGGTCCGGGTGGAGCTCGCGGAAATCGAGGAAGAACTCCTTCGCCGCGACCTTGCGCCAGACGAGTTCCTTGTCGCCGACCTTCTGTTTGGCGCCCGCGCGCGCGGCCGGCTGGGCCTCGTCGGCGAACTGTTGCTTGTCGATCTCGTCGGCCCCGCTTTCGGCGGGAATCGAGAACGGCGCGAGAACGAGCCAGTCGCGGATGAATCCTTCGGCGTCGGGCTTGCCGGCCTGGGCGAGTGCGGCGGAGCAGATGACCAGGAGGAGGATGGGGAAGGCAGCAGTTTTCATGGGAGGAAGAGAGCGTTGACACCGCCGGGGAGCGGAGCGTCGGGGCAACCGGCGGCGGATGAGAGGGCTTGAGCCTGTGAACCAGGACGTACCAGCGCCGGGATTCCGTGAAGACTCTTTGTCAGTGATCGCGATCGTCGTAGATCTCGAGCAGCGCGATTCCGCGTCCGGCGTCAGCGGGGGAGAGGTGAGCGGTGTAGCGATTGGCGGAGCGCCAGGCGGGGAGGGCTGTGTCCGCGGCGGTTTCGGCGAGCGCAAAAGCGCCCAGTTTCCCGGCCAGCGCGGCGAGTTGCAGTCGGGCCGGATGGAGCGTCCAACCGCCGTTGGCCTCCTCAAGGACGCTGTCGCGGTGGAGGTGGAGTTGCGGGCGGGGCAACGGTCCCTCGACTCCGAACGGCGCGAGGCCGGGCCCGATGCCACGCAGGAGCAGGCGGGAGCCGCCCGTGCCGGCGACCACGAAGCCGGCGATCAAGGCCTCGGCTTCCGGCCCGACCGCGGAGCGCGCGGAAAGGTTGGCCAGCCGCGTCGGGGAGGCGGGGTCAGCGTCGTAGATCTCGAGGAGCGCAGTGCCAGGAGCGGCGCCGACGCCCGGGGCGACCTGGGCGGAATACAGGCCCGGCGGAAGTTCGAGCAGCAGGGCGGCGTCGCGGCTTTGCGGTGCGAAGGGGAACGCGCCCACCTCGCCGCTGGCCCGGGCGAGCGCGGCGGCGCCGGCACCACGGTCCCAACTGTCGTTGGTCGCCCGGAGTTCCTGGCCGGAATAGAGCGAAAGACGCACTTCGCCGAGCGCATCGGCCACGCCCAGCAATCGCAGGCCGGGGCCGGCCCCGCGGATGAGGATGCGCTTCGGCGCCGGGCCGCTCAGGACAAAGCCGCCGATGAGGGCGTCGGCTCCCGGGCCGGCGCGCCCGCGGGCGGAGAGGTTGACGAGCCGGCTCGAACCCGAGGTGGGCGGCACCGTCGTGCCCCAGCCGGAGACGGCGCCGGCGCGCCCGATCTGAAACCCGACCAGCGCCGCGGGGTGGCCGCTGTACTGCCCCGCGAACGGCACGAGCCGCAGCTCGAACGGCGCGGAGACCGCCGCAAAGTCCGGCGTGTCCGGCAGGGTGGCGGCATACTCGGTCACCTCGCCCTCGGCGGTGTTTTCCGGCGAGGAGAAAAGCACGTTGCCGGGCTCCCAACCGCCGACGTTGGAAAACAGCGCCCAGGCGCGCGGGGCGTGGAAACTGTCGCGCCGGATGGAGAAGCGGACGACGGCCCGCCGCAGATCGAGCGGACTGCCCGCCGCCGGCGTAAGCGTGCAGGAGAGGAATTCGCGGTCTGCGACGGCGAGGGCGAGCGTGGACTGCGCTTTTTCCGCCGGGGCGTTGGTGGTGAACGCCAGCGCATCGGTGGCGGAGCGCGGCTGGACCCCCGCCCCGAACTGCCAGCCGGAAAACTCGAGGCCCGGCGCGACCGCGTAGGTGGCGCGCCACGGCCGGCTGGCGGACGGGGCCGCGCCGTCGAAGCGGCTTTGCACCAGCACGCCGGGGCCACCGCCGACCTCGAACTGGAAGATCCGCCACGCCGCGTCGCCGTCGTCGTCGTGCACGCGGAGGAGGAGGTAATTGGTGCCGTTGCCGAGGGGACGACCGATGATGCGAAAAACGCCGGGGTGGTCGGGCGCGGGCGCGGCCACGAGCCCCGGGTCCAGCAGGCCGCTCACCAGCGAAAACTGAAGCGCGCGGCCCGGGGCCACGTCGCCGTCGATCGCGACCAGGTCGGCGGTGTAGGGTTCACCATGGACGCCGGCAGGCAGCCGCGGCGGGGTCTCGAACCGCGGGCGCCGGCCCCGGGGAGCGAGGACCGGCCGGAGCGGGCGCATATCCAGGACATGGTTACGCAGGGCCTCCCACTTGGGTGCGTCGGCCGGCGGCTGATCCGGGTATTCGAGGTGGCCCCATTGGCCGAATTTTCCCCAGGCGCTGACGTCGACGAAGAGCGTGTGGGAACGCAGTCCCTTGGCGCGGGCGAGATTGAGGTGCAGGGTGTAGAGATCCTGGAACTCGTGGCGGCGGTTGAGGGCCTCGATGAAGATCGTCAGCCCGTCGTCGCGGGGATCGGCGCCATCGCGGTTGTCGGTGTAGAGCGAGGGGCCGCCCTCGTAGGAGATGAGCGGGAGGTCGCGGCCGAAGATACTGCGCACGAGCGGGGCAAGGGCGTCGTCGAATCCGCCGCCGCGGCCGGTGGCGTCGGGGCCGGCGCCTTGCGCGCTCGAGCCGGAGAAAATCCGGCGTTTCCATTCGTGGAGCGTGGCGGCAAGATCGGCGCTGAACTTGGGACTGGTCCAGTAGGGGTCGTTTGCGGGGATGGATACGGGGCGCGTGATCCCGCCGGTCGTGAAATCGGCGGCGGTGAGGAACCAGCGGTCGGGGCCGCGGCGCTCCTGCAGCGCACGCTCGTAGACCCAGTCCTGAATGCCGTTGCCGAAATACGTGGTGGGCGCGACGACGTCGGCGGTCACGGCCGGCGCGAGGGTGGGTCCGTAGCGGTGGATTTCGCGCAGGAAAGGCTCGGTGTAGCCCGCGTTGGCAGTGAAAATCGCCGCGACGCGGACAACGCGCTCGCTGCCGCCGAAGACCTGTTGAAACAGGCTCCAGATGCGCGCGGCGCGCCGGGCATTGAACTCCGCCTTGCTGAGGCCGAGCCGGGCCGCCTCGGCCTGGGCCCAGTCGCCCTGGGGGAAGCTGTTGCCGCTGGACCAGATTTCGTTGGAGTATTCGACCCAGATGCGCCGGTGGGCCGCGAGCGGGGCGAACCGCGGCGCCGCGGAGGGGGCGGCGTACGGGTTTACGCCGTCGGAGCCGAAGCGGATGAGCTGCGCGAGCTGGGTGACGTAGTCGTCGGTGGCGAGGTGCGGCACGCAGATCCAGAGATCGCGGTCGAGGGTGTTGGCGAGGTCGACGAGGTACTCCCAAGCCAGGCCGGTGCCGCGATTGCCGCTGGCGCGCGGCGCTGGGGCGCGGGGGTGCAGCACGCCGCGCATGGTGCGGTGCGAGGGCAGGCGCCGGTCGCTCCAATCCTGCTGGGGGCTTTGGTTGGTTTCGCCGAGGTCCATGACGCGCAGGTGGCCGAACGGCAGGTCGCGGAGCCGCGCGAGGAAGTTGGGGTGCCAGAACTGCCCCTCGAGGGAGCGGCGATCCGGGTCGGCGGGATCGGGGAGCCAGACCTTGAGGTCGCGGAGCGGGTTTTCGGGGTTGACCGCCTCGACGGTGAGTGAGGGCAGGTTGCCTGCCGTATTGAGGTAGACGCGGCGGCCGTCGACGAGGCTGCCGGTGGCGGGGCCGCTCGAGGCGGCCGCTTGGAAGGCGGCGCCGACAAGCCGAATATCGGCGTCGCCCTGCCAGGTGAGGACGACCAGGCCGCGGCCCTCAAGGTCGCGCCGGGGCCAGCCGGGAGGGCGGTTGGCGGGTGTGGCCGAGAATGGCCAGAGCAGGCAGCGCAGTCGTTGGCTGCTTTCGAGGTAGCGCGGATAGCCGTTGGCGTCGAATTGCGGGTGCTCCCACGTCGTCGGGATCGACGTGCCGAAGTTGTTGTTGCGCGAGTCGAGCCACTCGTGGCCGGTCAGCATCGTGTTGGCGAAGAGTCCGCGACTCCAGTAGGCGATGCCGCCGATGCCGGCGCCGAGGACTCCGGGATCGGCAGGCAGATCCGCGCGCGCGCCGCCGGAAGCTCCCAGTGCCAACAGCAGGGTGAGCAGGGATCGGCAAGGCTCGCGTGGACCTCGAAGGCGAGGGATCAAGGAGTCGCGCGCCCGTCGGAAAACGCCTTCGCTCCGATGAGGAGGGTCGCCTCGACTTCGACGTTGAGGGTGGAGCGGCAGATTTCGGCTTCGAGGTAGGAGACGGTGTCGCCGGGCTGGAAGAGGGCGGCTTCGAGCTGGTCGCGGGCGAGTGCCAGGTCGGCGGCGTGGCGCAGATAGACCTTGAAATGCCGGGTGCCGTCGGGGCCGGGGAAGAGTCCGGGGCCGAGGCCGCAAGCAAGGGAAATGGCGCGCAGGTTTTCGATCAGGCAGTCGAGTTGGTCGGAAGTGCAACCGGGGGCGATTGTGACATGGCCGCGAATGGCGGCGGTGCCGGAGAGGAACGCGATCGGGCGCGGGAGATTGGTGACCAAGGTGGCGCGGGCGAAGCTCGGCGCGCGTGGACCGTAGTCGGGTGGGTAATCGTAAGCGGGAATCTGCAGAGGGTTTTCGACGTGCCGGCCGGGGGCAGCGTGGGCGGCGAACAGGACGGTCAGCCGGTCCGAGCGAGCACCCACGGCGGAACCGGCGGGCACAAAGGCGGTGAAACCGGGACCGAGCGTTTGCTCGAAGGCCAGGGAGCGGCCGCGACAGAACCCGCGGTACTGCTCCAGACCGTTGTCATCGGGCTCGTTGATGCCTGGCAAGTAGTTCCAGATCCGGGCCAGGTGGTGCGGTTCGACGGCCGCGAGGAGTTCGGCGTAAAGTGTTCGGGTCTGATCCTCGATGCGGCCGCACCGCGCCACCGAGGCCACCCCGAGCCGCCAGTCGCCGCACTGGAAAAGTTCGAATGCGCCGTGACTGCCGGCGGGGCTGGCGAGAGGGAAGAGCGCCTCCACCGATTCACCAGCGAGGACGGTCAGGCCGGGTTCGGGCCAGGCCGACGGATCGGGGCCGAGCCCCAATCGCAGCAAGCTGCGGGTGGCGGTGACCAGGGACATGGGCGCAGCCTCCCTGCGGCCCAGTTGGTGGGGCAAGGAGAATTCACCACGTGTCGAGCGTGGCGTGGGCGATCCGGGCGGCCAGAGCCTCGGTCAGCAGGGCGAGCGCCTGGTATTCGGATTGAAGCTGTCCGCCATCGGTGAAGGCCTCGCGCGTGACCGAGACGGTCCGTCGGTCCCACCGGGCGCGCGCACTGCCGCGTTCGCGCAGGGTGCAGGCGGCGGTGAGGGTGAGGTTGAACTTGCGGGCGAGGCCGGTGTCGTCCGCGCGTGCCGCAGCCAAGTCGCGGCGGTAGTCGGTGAGGACAACGGTCAGCGTTGCCTCCGCGTCGGCGGCAGACTGGGCGGAATGCACGCGACCGTCGCGGATGAAGGATTCGCGCAGGCGGACGGAGAGGAGTTCGCGGGCTTGCGGTACGAGTACGTTGCTGGCGACGGGCTCGATGTAGAGCGATCGGAACGGAACCTCGTGGCCGGTGCCGAGCCGGTAGTGGGCGCATCCGGAACCGGTAAACAGGCCCAGTCCCAGGGCGGCCATCGCGGACAGGAATCGAAGCATCGGAGGAAGGGTCGTCGCCGCAGGGCGGGCGCGGGGCCGTCTCCGGCGGGCGACCGGTGCCTTAGAAGAAGAAAAAGCGCTTCTTCTTCGCGGGGGCGGGGGCGGCGGAGCCGGGAGCGGCTGGCGCGGGTTGGCCCGCGGCCCTGGCTTCGACTTCGGCGAGGCGCGCCCTGGCCTTGGCGGCGACCGCCGATTCGGGATAGGCGGTGATGGCCTCGTTGTAGAAGACGCGGGCGGCTTTGAAGTTCGAACGTTTGTAGAAGTAGAAGTCCGCCATCCGGATTTTGCTCTCGGCCAGCATCGTTTTCATCCCGTCGAGCCCTTTTTCGGCCGCGCCGATGTTGTTGTCGCCCGGGAACAGGAGCATGAAATCCGTGAAGTAGGTGATCGACTCGCGAGTGGCGCCCTGGTCGTAAAATGGTCCGTCGACAAGGGAGGCGTGGGTCTGCGCGAGCTTGAGATAGGCATCGGGGGCGAGCAGACTCTGGCCGTAGTTGTTGATCATGCGATCGAGGGCATCGATGGCATTCTCGATGTTGCCGAGCCGCTGGTGTCCCCGGGCGATGTTCATCAGCGATAGCGGGGCGTAGTCGGAGTAGGGGGCGTTCGCGAGAATGGTTTCGAAGAACTCGAGGGCCTTGTCACGCTGAGTGAAGCCGGGCAGCAGGCCCCAGAGCATGCGCCCCCGGGCGCCGTCGAGCATGGCGCTGGCGATGCGGTACTGTTCGCCGATGATTTCGTTGAACCGGCGGGTGTTCGGGTACCGGCTGAGCACCTGCTGGTAATCTTCGAAGCCCTTGACGAAGTCGCGACCGGCGAGCCGCAAACGGGCGGAGCGGTACAGCGCCTCAGGCGCGTAGATGGAGTTGGGATACCGCCGGGAGATCGCCTGGTAGGACTTGATGGCGCTGCGGCGGCTGCCGTCCTCCTCCGCGAGGCGGGCCCGGTTCATCTGATCGAGGGCGTTGCGGCCCTCGGCGCCGGCGAGGCCGGACAGGGCGCCTCCCTCGACGCGCCATCCCGTTTCCCTGGACCAGACCAGATCGGCGCGAGCGGCGGTGGCAAAAAATCCCAGCAGGCTGGAGAGCAGGCAGAGGAGGGCAGGCAGCCGGGCGAGGGAGAAAAGCATCGAAAAAAGGGTCACCAGCGAATCAGTGCACTTCCGTAGGTCAAGCCCGCCCCAAACGCGACCAGCAGCACAAGATCTCCGGGGCGAACCCGGCCGGCGCGGCGCGCCTCGTCGAGGGCGAGTGGAATGGAGGCGGCCGAAGTGTTGCCGTAGCGATCGACGTTCACGAAGAAGCGCTCCAGGGGCAGCTCAAGGTAGTCGGAGATGGCCTCGATGATGCGGAAGTTGGCCTGGTGGGGAATCACGAGCGCAATCTGATCGGCGCGGAGGTGATGTTGTTCCAGAATATCCCGCGCCGACTCGTCCATCGCCCGCACGGCGAGTTTGAAGACTTCCTTGCCCTTCATCCGGATGCAGTGTTCGCGGGCGGCGATGGATTCGCAGGTGGCCGGGGCGCGGCTGCCGCCCCGGGGGATGATGAGCAAATCCGTGTTGGTTCCATCGCTGCCGAGGCAGGTTCCCAGCAGGCCTCGTCCGGGCTCCTCCGAGGTTCCGACCACGACCGCTCCAGCGCCGTCGCCGAACAGCACACAGGTGGTGCGGTCCTGCCAGTCGACGACGGAGGAGAGCTTTTCTACGCCAATCACAAGCGCCTTGCGGTAGCGACCGGAGCCGATCAAGGCGCAGGCGGTGTCGAGGGCATAGAGAAAACCCGAACAGGCGGCGTTGACGTCGAAGCAGGCGGAGTGGCTGGGCACGCCGAGTTTTTGCTGCACGTAGCAGGCGCAAGCCGGCATCGGAGTGTCCGGGGTGACCGTGGCGACGACCAGCAGGTCGATGTCGGCCGGAGTCAATCCGGCGTCGTCGAGGGCGCGGCGGGCGGCCTGCACGCCCATGTCGGAGGAAGCCTCATCGGGTGCGGCGATGCGGCGCTCGCGGATGCCGGTGCGGGTGCGGATCCAGTCGTCGGAGGTCTCCACGTGGTGGGCGAGGTCATCGTTGGTCAGGATGCGCTCGGGGGCGTAGGAACCGGTGCCAAGGATGACAGTGGAGCGGGTGGGCATTGACGGGCTGGGCGGTGCGTTCGGCGGCGGGCGGACGAAGCGGGGGCTCGGGACTAGGTGTAGGTGGGGGCGGCGAGCAGGTCGTTGGCGCGGGCAACGTCGGCTTCGATGTGCAGGTTCATGTTGGCCTTCACCATGTCGCTGGCGGCGGTGATGGCGCTGCGGATGGCGCGGCGGTTGGAGGAGCCGTGGGCCTTGAGGATGTTGCCGTTGAGGCCGAGGAGCGGGGCGCCGCCGTAACGCTCCGGATTGATGCGTTCCCGCAGGGCATTGAAGGCCCCTTTGGACAGGAGGGCTCCGGTGGCGCGGACCGGGTTGGCGCGCAATTCCTCCTTGAGCATGCTGGAGAAGAAGCGGACCAGGGACTCCCAGCTCTTGATCATGATGTTGCCGACAAAGCCATCGCAAACCACCACGTCGACATGTTCGGTAAAGACATGGAATCCCTCGATCGGGCCGGCGTAATTGATGATCGCGCCGATGCGCTTGAGCTGTTCGTTGGTTTCGGTGATCACCGCGTTCCCCTTGCCTTCCTCAGTGCCGATATTCATCAGGCCGACGCGGGGGCGGGCGACGCCGAGCATCACGCGGCAGTAGTGGCTGCCGAGGATCGCGTTGTGCACCAAGTGCTCCGGCTTGGCCTCCGGATTGGCGCCGGCGTCGATCAAGACAAAGTGGCCGCCTTCGCGGGGACAAATCGCCGCGAGCGCGGGGCGGGACACGCCAGCCATCGTGCGCAGCTTCAGGGTGCCTCCCGCCATCAGGGCGCCGGTGTTGCCACAACTTACCACGACACCCGCATCGCCGGACTTCACCAACTCGATGGCGCGCACCATGGAGGCGTCCTTCTTGCGTTTGAGCGCATTCAAGGGCTTGTCGTCCATTGTGATCACCTCACTGGCGTGGTGCAGTGAGAGGCGATCTCCGACGGTGACTCCGGCGTGATGGAGCAGGGGTTCGAGAACGGCGGTATCGCCGACCAGCGTGATCGGATTGATCGCGTGATGCTGGCTCAGGGCCAGCTTGATGGCGGCGACGACCTCGGCGGGACCCAAGTCGCCTCCCATGGCGTCGACCGCGATGCGGCCCGCCGCGCCTGACTTGTTGACCATCGCGGGGATGGCAGGGGTTGGGGCGAGCGGCGCGCGGGCGTGGCTCAGACCTCGACGTTCAACACCTGGCGGCCGCGGTACATCCCGTTCTTTGGGTTGACGCGGTGGGGGCGAAACAGGCTGCCATCGGTGGGATCCTTGGCGAATTCCGGCGCCTTGAAGGCGTTGGCCGCGCGGCGGTTGGCGCTGCGGCGTTTGGACTGCTTGCGTTTCGGATTGGCCATGGGAGGTAGGGAGTGGAAGTGCGGGCGACCGTGTTACGATACCCGGGTGATTTGGTAAAGGGGCCGGAGTAAAGGGCGGGGGTCGGATGCGTCAAGCGCCTTCATTTTTCAGCCTGCCCCGCTCGTGAAATGACGCTGGCTCCGGGGGCCGGGCGAAGGTGCGGGCAAGGAGACGGAAGAAGGCACCGGTTTACTTGCCGAGCAGCACAAACGGACCCTCGGCCTTGGGCACGCCACCCTTTCGCTCGAGGGTGACAGCAAACGCGTTCACCTTTGCCACCGGCTGGCGGGCGCGGAAAACCACGCGGGCGGAGCCCGTTTGCGAGTCCACCTCGAATACTCCACCGTCGACCGGGTTGGAATATTGCGGATCGACCACCCAGAGCTGGTAGTCCTGCCCGGGCGCCAGTGCCGGCAGTTTTTCCACTTGGAGTACGCCTTCCTGCCGCGAGGAGTTCCAGACCGCCACGGCCAGCGCTTCGGGGGTCTGTTTGAGCAGCGAAGTGAGCGCGGTGATCTTGAGTGCGGCGAGGTCCGCCTGCGATTTCAGATCGGCGGTGAGACGGGCGAGTTGGGTGTCGCGTTCGCCGATCTGACGCTCGAGGGCGGCGATTTGCTGGCGGTCCAGCAAACGTTCCGCCTCGAATTGCTGACGCGCGCTCTGGAGGGTGACTTCAGCGAGACTGGCCTGATCCTGGAGCAACGCGGTGGCGGCGCGCTGGGCGAAATACTGCTGCGCGAGCCAGCCGGCGCTGAGCGCCAGAGCCGCGGCGGCCGCCCAGGGCAGGAGCGGTCGGAACGCCAGCTTACCCAGGACGGGAGCACGGGCGGAGTCCTGGCGGGTGGCAACCGAGGTGAGCACCCGGGATTTGAGCTCAGGAGGCGGTACGGACCGTGGTGCGCAGTGGACGAGGGCGCATGCCGTGTCACGCAGGTCGCGGGCGAGGGTTCGCAACTGCGGAGCGCTCCGCAACCGGGCTTCGAAGCCGGACCTGTCCTCGTGGTTCAGGAGGTCGAGCGCGTAGAGGCACGCCTGCTCTTCCTGGCGATCCTGAGTCATAACTGTTGCGAAAGCGTTTCGCGGAGTTTGAGCAACCCGCGCCGGATCCGGGCTTTGACGGTGCCGAGTGGCTCGCTGAGTTTGCGGGCGATTTCTTCCTGCGTGAGGCCTCCGAAGAAGGCGAGCTCAAGGGCGCGCTGCTGCTCGGCAGGGAGCGTGGCGACCGCGGCGCGCACCAGGCGGGCCTCGTCGCTATGCACGGCGGCCTCGTCCGCTCCGGACGTGTCGTGACCGTCGCCATAGCCCAGATCCTCGGGCGCGGAGCCCGCCAGCAGCTCCGCCCGCCGGCGGCGCATGCGCACGCGATCGATGGCGCGGTTGCGGACCAGGGTCACGGCCCAGGAAAACGCGCTGCCGCGGGAGCGTTCGTAGGTGGCCGCTTTTTCCCAGAGGGTGACAAAGGCGTCGTGCACCACATCCTGCGCCTCGGTGGCATCCTGCAAGATGTGGAGTGCGGCGCTGTAGAGCGGGCTGGAGAAGCGATCGTAGAGCTGGGCAAACGCTTCCCGATCACCGGCGGCGATCTGATCCAGCAGCGAAGCGTCGACGCGGTCGCGGTCGTCGGGAACGAGCGGTACGTTGGTCGCCGCGGAGTTCATCCAGCCGGGTGATTCCGGGATCCTGCGCCGGCGTCGGACCTCCAGGCGGGGGCCCGCCCCTTCGGTGAGACACAACAGGGAGTAGGACATGGTCGCTTCATACGAGTGTGGACCGGGTCAGGATGCAGTGGGTGGCGGAACGGAGGCGGATTCGGCTGGCAATCAGAGTATGGCGAGCCCGATCAGCCCAAGTATGATCAGCACAGCGAGGGTGGCGAGGATGGTTTTCTCCTGCCGGGTGACGGGTAGCGGCATGGGGGGGCCGGCGGGCGGCGGGGCGCAGTTGCGGTTCAGACTTTGACGGCAAACAGCTCGGGGTGCATCGCGCCTTCGGCGACTTTGTTGACGGTTCCGGTCATCAGAATGGAATAATCCGGGCCGATTTCGATGCCGATCCGGCCTCCGGGCATGTGGACGGTGATCTCGGGATCGACCAGCCCGAGGCGGTGCGCGACCGCGGCGGCGGCGCTGGAGCTGCTGCCCGAGGCGAGAGTGTAGCCGGCGCCGCGCTCCCAGATTTCGATTTGAATGTTGCGCCGGTCGCGGACTTGAAGGAACTGCACGTTGGTTTTGCGTGGAAAGAGCGGATGCACTTCCAGGTGGGGGCCGTAGCGGTGCGCGAGGTCCGGGGAAATCTCCGGGAGCGGGATCACGCAATGCGGGTTGCCGATGGTGGCGGCGCAGAAGGTGAAATCACGGTCGAGGATGCGCACCGTCTCATTGAGAACCTCGCGCGGGGCGCCCGGGAGCTGCACGGGAATCCGCGCGCTGTCGAAGCTCACCTGCCCCATGGCGACGGTGATGAGCCGGCCGCCGTCCTTGATCAGGGAACGCACGTTGCCTCCCGGCGTTTCGATCGTGAACTCGGGCTGCCGCACCAATCCCTGATCCCAGAGGAAGCGGGAGAAGATGCGCAGCCCGTTGCCGGATTTCTCGGCTTCCGAGCCGTCGGGGTTGAAGATGCGCAGTCCGTGCTCGCTGGTGCGGGAGGGGAGCGGTCCCCACAGAATCCCGTCGGATCCCACGCCGAAATTGCGGTGGCAGATCACCCGGATCTGGTCGCGGTTCGGAGCCCCACCCCAGTCCGGGTAGTCCGCGGGATGCAGCACAAGGTAGTCGTTGCCGAGGGCATGGTACTTGTGAAAGCGCATGGCGGTGGGGAGAGAACCAGGGAAACCGGCGAAGACACGGAAAAAATCCCGTCGGGCCACCGCCAACGGCTCGGGGTCCGGAGGCGGGGCGGCCGGGACTCACCCGGCCAGTGGAATCGTCTCGGGCGGGGTGTAGCCGAACAACCGGCGCTGTTTGATCGCGGCGGCCACGGAGGGCGGGACCATCTGCTCCCACGAGGCGTCGCGGTCGCGGATCCGGGTCATCACGTCGCGCGAAAACACGCCCAGCACCTCGCGATCGAAGCCGGTGATGCAGTCGATGTAATGGTTTTCGAGGAGGTGATCGTAGAGGTTGCGCAGGTGGGGCGCGATGTGGACGTTCTTGGCCGTGATCAGCACGCTGGTGGAGAAGGCATGGCCGGCCACGGATCCGGGCGGGGCGGCGCCTCCTGAGGACAGGTAGCGGTCGTACGCCTCCTGGCGCATGGGATAGATGTAGAGCCTGACCGCGTGGCGGAACATGCGGCCGAACGACTCGAGGATGCCGCCCTCGAGGTGTTCGTAGTATTTCTCGTTGAAAATCTCGACCAGGTTGTTGATGCCCATCGTCACGCCAATCATCTCCTTGGTGTATCGGCGGAAGTAGGACGTGAGACGGTAATACTCGGAGTAGTTGGAGATCAGCGTGGTGAAGCCGAGTTCACCGAGCAGGTCGACGCGCGAGAGGAAGTCCCGGGCGTCGAGGGTTCCGGCCGCGAGGAGGTTGTTCATCGTGATCTCCATCAGCGCGACGATCTCCTTGCCCTTCACCGCCGGCTCCTGCACGAACTGGGCGGTGGCGCAATTGAGCATGTCGACGTTCACGTGCGTCACCGGCCGGAAGCTGCCGCGCTCGACCAGGATCGCCTTCTTGTAGAGCACCTCCGATGGCTGCAGGACGTCGCCTTGCGCGCCAAACATCACCGCGTTGGTCAGGCCGTGCTGCACCAGGTAGAGCGACATCAGGCGGTTGTCGACCTCGGCGAACGCAGGTCCGCGGAAGGTGATCATGTCGACCTCGACGCGGGCGGCGCCGACGTTGTCGACGAGCGATTCGATCAGCCGGCGGGGATCGTGGCGGTAGTAGAACGCACCGTAGATCAGGTTGGTGCCGGCGATCCCCAGCGCGGTCTGCTGTTGCACCGCCTCCTTGTCCCACATGCGCACATGCAGGACGATGTCATTGGGTTCGCCGCCGGGCGTGTCCTGGAAGCGGATGCCCATCCAGCCGTGGGCGTCGTTGTTGCCCTTGAAGCTCTTGGCGGCGACGGTGTCGGCGAAGACGAAGAACGTGGTGCGGTCGCCGCGCTGGCCGGCCAGCCGTTCGCGCAGGAGCTGAAACTCGTGGTCGAGCATCAGCGCCAGACGTTCGCGTGAGACGTAGCGGGGAGCCTTCCCGTAGATGGCGTCACTGAACGTCATGTCGTACGCCGAGATGGTCTTGGCGATGGTGCCGGAGGCGCCGCCGGCCTGGAAGAAGACCCGCGCGACCTCCTGCCCGGCGCCGATTTCCGCAAAGGTGCCATATCTGGCCTCGTCGAGGTTGATCGTAAGGGCCTTCCGGTTGGTCGTGAGCAGATTCTTTTGTTCGCTCATGCGCGGCCACCATGCGCCGTTCCTCCGGCGGTGCAACTTGATCGTGGGCGTGGCCGTCCGGCCCGCGACCGCGCCGGCGAGGGCGTCGACGACCTTTCTACTGGAGGAAGCGGCGAAAGCGGCTACGGTGCCGCCACTTTTCGCATGAAGAATTTCTTCACCTCGATGTTGGGGGCACTGGTGGCGCTCCTGCTCTTCTCCTTCGGCTGCGTGGTGCTGGGCGCGGGGATTTTCGCTGCGCTGGCCGCGCTGGGTGGGCGGGAGAAGGCGGCGCCCGCTTTCGAGCGGGGCTCGTACCTCGTCTTTAATCTCTCCACTGCCATCACCGATGCCCCGCCCCCGATCGACTTCGGTACGTTCGGCGGCCGGGAGGAATCCGTGCAGTTGCGCACGGTCACGCGTGCGCTGCGGGCGGCGGCGGCGGACGAGCGCATCGCGGGCGTCTTTGTGGGCGGGGATCTGACGCCGGGGGCCTTCGGCACCGGCTATGCCGCTTTGCGCGAGGTGCGCGAGGCGCTGAATGCCTTCAAGGCTTCCGGCAAACCGGTCGTAGCCTATCTTACCCAGGCGACGACCCGGACCTACTACCTCGCTTCCGTCGCCAGCGAACTCACCATCGACCCGTTTGGCCTCATACTCATGCCCGGGCTGGCGACCGAGCCGATGTTCTTTGCCGGCGCCTTCGAGAAGTACGGGGTCAACGTCCAGGTCACCCGCGTCGGCAAGTACAAGTCGGCGGTCGAGCCCTTTACGCGACGGGACATGAGCCCGGAGAACCGCGAGGAGGTGCAGGAATTGCTCAACGACATCTGGGGGGGGCTGTTGGCTGACATCGCGGCCAGCCGCGGCCTCACCCCGGCCGAGGTCCAGGCCACGGTCGACACGGAGGGGTTGATCCGGGCGCTGCCGGCGCGGGAAGGTCGGCTGGTCGACCGCGTGGCGTATCGCGACGAAGTCTACGAGACCCTGAAGACCCGGACCGGCCGCCAGGGGTCGCGCGAACCTTTCAAGCAGGTGACACTGGCGGAGTACGCGAAACTGGTGAAGGAGGGAAACCCGGCGCCCGCGGTCCTGATGGACTCCCCGGCGCGGGGACGCCCGGGGCGCATTGCGCTGGTCTATGCCGAGGGTGAGATTGTCGACGGCGAGGGCGAGGCAGGCCAGATTGGCGGTTCCCGGCTGTCGCGGGAGCTGCGCAAGCTGCGCCAGGACAGCGGCGTGAAGGCCGTGGTCCTGCGGGTCAACAGCCCGGGGGGCAGCGCTTCCGCTTCCGAGGTGATTCAGCGCGAGGTCCGGCTGATCAAGGAGGTGAAACCCCTCGTGGTGTCGATGGGCAGCTACGCCGCGTCCGGTGGGTATTGGATTTCTGCGTACGCTGATCGGATCTTTGCGGAGCCATCCACCATCACGGGCTCGATTGGCGTGTTCGGACTGCAGTTCGACATCCAGCGGCTGGCGGCTTCGTTCGGCGTGACGTTCGACAGCGTGAAGACCGGGCGCTTTGCCGACGCCCTCACGATCTCCCGCTCCAAGACCCCCGAGGAGCTCGCCGTGCTGCAGCGCATGGTCGACTGGATCTACGCCGAGTTCGTGGCCAAGGTCGCCGAGGGCCGGCAGTTGCCCCCGGAAAAGGTCGAGGCCATCGCCCAGGGCCGCGTGTGGTCCGGAACCGATGCGGTCGAAGTCGGGCTGGTGGATGAACTCGGCGGGCTCGATGCCGCGCTCGCCTACGCCGCCGCCCGGGCCGGACTGGGGAGCGATTACCGGGTGACGGAGTACCCGCGATCGAAGGAATTGCTCGAGGCGATCCAGGAGTTCCTCGAACGGTCGGTGCCGGGGTCCGCGCACTCCGCGCGCAGTCTGGCGGGCCGCGTGTCGGCGCGAATCGAGCAGGAATTCAGGACGTTTGCGGCCTTCAACGATCCGCGGGACGTCTACGCCCGCCTGCCGCTGACTTTCACCCTGCGTTGAATCGCGCGTCCTCGCCTCCTCCGGCTAATTGCTCTTCCCTGCAACCATGTCCCAGATCCACTCGCTTCTTCAGGATTGCCCGGCCACGGCCATCCCGGCCGGAACCGCGGTGTCGCTCGCTGCCGGCACTTCGGTCTTCATTGTGCAGACTCTGGGCGGCAACGTGACCGTCCGTACCGATCTGGGCCTGTTTCGCATCGGGCGGGAGCACGCGGCCGCCATCCAGGGCTTCGAGGCCGGGGTGGAGGCCGAGCCGCCGGTTGCCGCGGGCGAGTTCAGCGAGGGCGCGGTCTGGGAGGCGCTGAAGACGTGCTTCGATCCTGAGATTCCCGTGAACATCGTGGATCTCGGCCTCATCTACGATCTGGCGATTGAGCCGCTTTCCGAGGGCGGCCACGCCGTGGAGGTGAAGATGACGTTGACGGCGCCCGGCTGCGGCATGGGCCCGGTGATCGCCGAGGACGCCCGACAGAAGATCCTGCGTGTGCCCACCGTGAAGTCGGCCGGGGTTCATATCGTCTGGGATCCGCAGTGGACGCCCCACATGATTTCGGAAACCGGCCGGAAGGCGCTGGGATTGGAATAGCGCCGTTGCCGGTCTGCGGCCTCCACGCGGAGCGGCGGGTGCGATCCCTCCGCCGCCGTGTGCGCCGCGCGCTTTCGGCGGATCGCTCAGGCGGTGACGTTATCTAGCGAACAACCGGCGGGCTCCGCCTCCGGAGTCTCGCAATTTGGCCGGGCGATGACACCAGGGTAGGGTTCAGTCGCGAAGGCGCGGTTGGGCTCGGCGAGCAGGTGGCGGTCGCAGACGGCGAACAGCTCTGCGGCGCCTTGGGCACGGCGCATGTCGTGCAGGAAGGCGCCGGTTGCGTCCACGCCCTGGCCGACGAAGTTCAGGTACTTCTTCATCTTGCTCACGTGGGCGAGCTCCGGGATCCCGTGCGTGCGCGTGGCCTGGAAGAGGCGATCGATGTATTCCCGCACTTCAGCCAGCGACACCCGGTGCGGCGGGCGTCCGGCAAACTGCTCGCGACATTGCCGGAAGATCCACGGATTGCGGATGGCATGCCGGCCGATCATCACGCCGGCGGCCCGGGTCTGGGCAAGAATCGCGGTGGCACGCGGGGCTGAAGTCACGTTGCCGTTGGCCAGCACCGGGCAGCGCGCGCGGCCGGCGGCGTGGGCGATGAGCGGGTAACGCACTTCGCTGCGGTACATTTCCCGCACCGTGCGGCCGTGCACCGTGAGCAGGTCGACCCGGTGTTCGTTCATCAACTCGAGCAGTCGATCGAAATGCGCCGTGTCGTCGAATCCCACCCGCATCTTGACCGTGAAGAGCCCGGGCACGGCGGCCCGCAGGGAGCCGAGGATTTGCGCGACGCGGCCGGGATCCCGGAGCAGGCCGCCGCCGACATTCTTACGGTAAACCTTCGGGGCCGGGCAGCCGAGATTGAGATCGATGCCGGCGATCGGGTGGCGGAGCAGCGCCTCGACGGTCCGGACCAGATGCCCGGTGTCCTCGCCGATGAGTTGGGCGAACACCGGTCGCCCCGTGTCGTTCTCGTCGACGGACCGCAGGATGTGCGCCTCCGGCCGCGACTGGGCGTGCACGCGGAAGAACTCGGTGAAATAGTAGTCGGGGGCGCCATAGTGGGCGACGACCCGCATGAACGCGAGGTCGGTCACATCCTGCATCGGCGCGAGCGCCGTGAGGGGCGCGCCGGCCAGGTGGCCGGGCGGCAGAGCCCGCGGTGGAACGGGCGGAGGGGGGCGTCCGTTCACTTCTGGGCGTCGTCGTTGTCCTCGGCCTGCTGCTTAAGCACGCGCTCGAGGATTTCGGTCATGTCCTCCACCTGATCGAAGACCGACCGGGCGACGTAGATCGGGCGTTTCTGCTGCAGTGCCAGCACGATGGAATCGCTGGGGCGGGCGTCGATCTCGATGATCTTCTTCCCAAGCTCATTTTCCATCCGCAGCCACAGCCGCGCAAAAAAAGTCCCCTCGCGGGCGTCGTTGACCACGGCATGATCGATCTGTGCCCCGAGGCCGAGCAGGATGCTGCCGATCAGGTCGTGGGTCAGCGGGCGTTCCTTTCGCACCCCGTTCAACGTCATTTGAATCGCGGTGCCGACGGAGTGATCGACGTAGATCACGAAAGTCTTCTCCTCGGTGCCGAGAAACACCGCGCAGCCGTTGGCCGTGGGCATGACTCCCTTGATGGTGACGAGGACGACGTCGCTTGACATGTGTAAGTACAGTGGAGCCGGACCGCGCGCCGTGCAAGCGCCGCGGGAGGACGGAGCCGGGTCACGCAAAGCCGAGCAGGTGGATGCCCCAGGCCCGCGCCTGCTGCAGGACGGCGGCGCGGTCGAGTACCAGCACCTTGCCGGCTTCCAGGGCGGCGGCGGCGAGTTGTGCCTCGCGCATCGTTTCGAGGGTGCGCCGGCCGAAACAGGGGACGTCGAACCGCCAATCCTGGCGGCCTTTGACGGTTTTCACGAACAAGGCGTCGTCGGTCTGGAACGTCCCGGCGCGCCGCAGCATCTCATCCGTGCCCTCGAAGGCCTCCACTGCCAGCACGGTGCCCCGGCGGACGACGCAGCCCTGGCCGATGTCGAGGCGGGCGCACTCGCGGGCGATCTGCACGCCATGCGCGACATAGTCCTCTTCGATCGGAAAACGGCGCCCGGTCATGCAGCCGGTGGTGGCGAGCTGGTCGTCGAGAAAGGCGCGGGCATCGAGCAGGGTGACGCCGAGCGCTTCGATTTCGGCGGCGATCGCACCGAAGATGGTCTCGGCATTGCGCCGCTTCAGCGAGAACAGGATGCGGGCGGCCTTGAAGTCGGGGTGGAGGCCCCTGAACAGCCGGCGGGGCGTGATCTGGCCGGCCATGTAGGCGTAGCCGGCCTCAAACTCGCGCAGGGCGTCGAGCAGGTGTCCCAACTGCCCGACCTTGAGCAGTCGCCGGTGCGCCGGGGCAAACGAGTCGATCAGCTCGGGCGGCGTCTCCTCCTCGAAGGCGACGAGTCGCAGCGGCACCCCTGCGGCGCGCACCGCCCTCGCCACCAGTTGCGGGTACAGCCCCTGTCCCGCAATCAGCGTGAGCGGCCGCGCGGGATCATAGTTCGAGGGGAGGAAAGCCGAGAGGGCTGGCACGGGTGCGAATGGCGGGGGGCGGCCGGAGTGAGGCTACCCGACGACGAGGTTGAGGATCTTCCCGGGCACGTAGATCACGCGCTTGATCGCCTTGCCTTCGAGGTGGACGGCGACCTTGGGGCTGGCGCGGGCGAGTTCGACCGCCTGGGCCTCGGTGGTTCCGACCGGGACCAGGGCGTCGCCGCGGTGCTTGCCGTTGACCTGGAAGACCAGCTTCACCTCCGATGTCGCGAGGACGGCCGGATCGTAGGCCGGCCAGGGCGCCGGCATCACGGAGCCGGCGCCGCCGAGCCGCGCCCAGAGCTCCTCGCCGCAATGCGGCGCGAAGGGTGCCAGCAGTTGCACGAATGTCCGCGCCGTGGCGCGACTTACCCGCGGCGCCTTCTGGAGCGCGTTGGCAAAGATCATCATTTGCGAAATCGCCGTGTTGAAGCGCAGGCCCTCGAGGTCATCGCCGACCTTGCGGATGGTCTCGTGCAGCAGACGGGTGAGTTCCGCCGGGTCGACGTCGGTCACACCCTCCGCCGCGACCTTGGGATTCACCTCGCCGTCCGGCCCGATCAGTTCGCGCCAGACCTTCTGGAGAAAACGATGCACGCCTTCGATGCCACGCGGGTTCCAGGGCTTCATCGCCTCGAGCGGGCCGAGGAACATCAGGTAGAGGCGCAGCGTGTCGGTGCCATGCGACTGGATGATGGCATCGGGATTGACGACGTTGCCGCGGCTCTTGGACATCTTTTCGCCGTCCTCGCCGAGGATGATGCCCTGGTGGAAGAGGCGCTTGAAGGGTTCGGTCTGGGGCACGAGACCGAGGTCGAAGAGCACCTTGTGCCAGAAGCGGGCGTAGAGCAGATGGAGCACGGCGTGTTCGGCGCCGCCGACGTAAAGATCCGGGCTGCCCCAGTAGCGCAGCGCCTCGGGAGAGGCGAAGGCGTGTGGATTGCCGGGGTCGAGGAAGCGCAGGTAGTACCAGCAGGAGCCGGCCCACTGCGGCATGGTGTTGGTCTCGCGGCGGGCGCGCACCCAGGTGCCACTGGCGGGTCTGGCAGCCGTGGCCGGCACCGCGGCGCCGGTGGCGGGTTGGTACCAGATGTCGAGCCAGGAGGTCTCGTTGGCCAGCGGGCTTTCACCGGTCCCGCTGGGGAGATAGGACTGCACCTCCGGGAGTTCGAGCGGCAGTGCCCGGTCCGGCAGCGGCAGTGCGTAATAGAGCATGCCGTCCTGGCGATAGGTCACCGGCGTCTCCGGCACCGCCGGGGCGATTTCCGTGCGGATGGCGGCGTAGTCGGCCTCGCTCACCCAGACGATGGGGAAGGGTTCGCCCCAGTAGCGCTGGCGCGAGAAGAGCCAGTCGCGCAGCTTGTAGTTCACCGTGGCCCGGCCGAGGCCGCGGGCGGCGAGATCGGCGGTGATCTTCTGCTTCGCCTCCGGCCACGGCAGGCCGTCGTAGCCGGGCGAATTGACTACCCGGCCATCGCCCACGTACGGCAGCGTCGTTTCGCCGCCGGGCGCCGCGATCACCTGCGCGATCGGCAGGTTGAAACGGACGGCGAATTCGTGGTCGCGCTCGTCGTGCCCGGGCACCGCCATGATCGCGCCGGTGCCGTAGCCCATGAGCACGTAGTCGGCGACCCAGATGGGCACGCGGGCGCCGTTGACGGGGTTGAGAGCGTACGTGCCGAGGAAGACGCCCGATTTCTCCTTGGCCAGATCGGTGCGCTCCAGGTCGCTTTTCGCCGCCGCGGCCTTCCGGTAGGCATCGACGGCCGCGCGGTGTTCGGGCGCGGTGAGCGCCTCGACCAGCGGGTGTTCCGGCGCGATCACCATGTAGGTGCAGCCGAACAGGGTGTCCGGCCGGGTGGTGAAGATCTTCAGTGGTCCGACTCCGGGGGCTTCCAGGGCGAACAGGATCTCGGCGCCGTCGCTGCGCCCGATCCACGCCTCCTGCATCCGTTTCGTGGATTCAGGCCAGTCGACGTCCTTCAGGTCCGCCAGCAGCCGCTCGGCGTAGGCGGTGATGCGCAGCACCCACTGCCGCAGGTTGCGGCGCTCGACCGGGAAGCCTCCGACCTCGCTCCGGCCGTCGACGACTTCCTCGTTGGCCAGGACCGTGCGGAGCTCCGGGCACCACCAGACCGGGCGTTCGTCCACGTAGGCGAGGCCGCGCTTGAAGAGCTGCAGGAAGATCCACTGCGTCCAGCGGAAATACCTCGGGTCGGTCGTGTCGATCTCGCGCTCCCAGTCGTACGAGAAGCCCAGGGCTTTGATCTGGCGCTTGAAGTTGACGATGTTGTTGCGGGTGTTCGTCGCCGGATGGGTGCCGGTCTTGACGGCGTGCTGTTCCGCGGGCAGCCCGAAGGCATCCCAGCCGATGGGGTGCAGGACATTGAACCCCCGGGCGCGCTTGTACCGGGCGAGGATGTCGGTGGCCGTGTAACCCTCGGGATGGCCGATGTGCAGACCCGCACCCGACGGGTACGGGAACATGTCGAGCACGTAGTATTTGGGCCGCGACGAGTTGTTTTCCGCGCGGAACGAGCGATTCTCCTCCCAGAAGGATTGCCAGTGCGGCTCGATCTCGTGGAAGTTGTAATCAATGCACTTGGTAGCCATCGTGTAAAATCCGCCACTGTGAAACCTTTCTCCGCCCGGTCAATGCTCGCGGGCTGTCGGGGGTGGGGGAGCGGAGAAGGGGGAGCAGGACGCCGGTTTTCCAGGCGTTGGCTCGCCCTTCTCGTCGCGCCCCTCGCCCTGCTGCAGTCCGCCCCAACGCTCGCCGCCGCCGGCATGAGCCGCGGCTTCAACCGCCTGCTCGAGGCCGTCGTGCGCATCGATGTGCGCGAGCTCACGTTCGAGGCCGGCGCCCGCCGCTACACGGCCAGCCTTGGCTCCGGGGTCATCATGTCCGCCGACGGGATGGTCCTGACCAATGCCCACGTCGTCAGCCGGCGCGCGATCGAAATCAACGTCACCCTTGCCAACCTGGAGCGCGTCGGCGCCAAGCTGGTCGGTTGGGACCACTGGACGGATCTCGCCGTCCTGCGCCTCGACATGGGAGAGGTGAAACGCCGCAGTTTCAAGCTCACGCATGCCCAGTTTGGCGACTCCCAGAAGCTCCATCCCGGCCAGGAGGTCTTCGCCGTCGGCACGCCCCACGGGCTCACCCGCACGGTGACGCGCGGCATCGTTTCGAACAATAACCGGTACTTCGAGGACACCCGTGGCATCGGCGGCTACGAGACCGGGATGTTCAACACCTGGCTGCAGACGGATGCCGCCATCAACCCCGGCAACTCCGGCGGCCCGCTGGTCACCGGCGACGGCAAAGTCGTCGGCATCTCCTCCCGCGGCTATCTCGGCGCGAACAACCTGGGGTTTGCGATTCCCTCCGCCACCGCCAAGGTGGTGCTCGATCGGCTCGTGCGCGAGGGAGCGGTGGTGCGCAGCTACATCGGCCTGGTTCCGGGCGCGCTCCAGGACTTGGAGAACTTCTACTCGCTTGCACTGAACACCGGTCTCCTCGTCAACAGCGTCGACCCTGGTTCGCCAGCCGCGAGGGCCGGCCTGCGCGCCGGCGACATCGTGCTCACGATCGACGGCGCCAAGGTCGATGGCCGCTTTCCCGAGCAATTGCCGCCCATTCAGAACCTGATCGCCAGCCGGCCGATCGGCGCCAGCTTGAAGCTGGCGATCAAGCGCGGCGCCGAGACGCGCGAATTCACGGTCGTCACCGAAATGCTGGAGAGCCGGATCGGCGAGGAATGGGCCCTCGAGAAATGGGGTCTCAGCGTGCGCAAGGTCTCCCGCGCCTACGCCCGCGAAAATCAACTCGAAGACACCAACGGCGTCGTCGTGATCGGCGTCCAGCCGGGATTTCCCGCCGATGCCGCCGGGCTGACGCGGGGGGACGTCCTCACCAAAATCAATCAGCAGCCGATTACCTCGCTCGACGTCATCAAGGCCGTCCATGCCGCGTATGAGGCCAAGCCGGCCCCGATCCTCGTCGAAACCCAGCGCAATCGGCGCGTTTCGCTGTATATTCTGAAACCATGATTTGGCGTTTGTCGCTCCTCCTTCTCGTTCAGTTTGCGACGCTGCAGGCGGCGGATCTGCCCGCGCTCTGGGCTGAACGCGTCAAATCGGTGGTCGCCGTCGAGTATGTTTCGGTGACCGAGATCGAGCGCCGGCCCACTGTCGCGATGGGCACGGTGGTCGATGCCGAAGGCACCATCATCCTGCAGCCGGGCGCCATCGATCCGCGCGCAGCCACCTGGCAGCTCAAGGAATTCAAGGTCTATCTGCCCGGCGAGGGCACCGGCGCACCCGGCGAGTACCTCGGCCAGGATGCCTACACGGGCTGGCACTTCGTGCGCGCCGGTCCCGAAACCAAAGCCCGGCTGACCCCGGTGCTGGCCTTCGCCGCGAAGGACGGACGCTCCGGACCGAGCCTGGCTGAGTTTGTCTGGGGCATCGGGCTCCGGCCGAAGGAGGAGGACTTCCTGCCGTACCTGCTGCAGAGCCACGTGGCGTTGATTCAGTCGCTGCCGCAGGTGACGGCGATCGCCCAGCAGGAGGTCGCAGCGCCGGGCCTGCCGGTCTTCGACCGCCACGGTACGCTGGTTGGTCTCGCCGGATCCTCCGGCGGACAGACGTTCCTGCAGATTTCCCGCAACGGCCGGCCCACGCCGACGATGCTGATCAACGTGGAGGAGAGCAGCGCCTTTCTCGTGGCCGGCGAAGTGCTGCCGCATTTCGGACGCATTCCGTCCAGCGTGTCCGGCCGCCCGCTCGCCTGGCTCGGCGCCTACGGATTGGAGCCCATGGACCGCGAGGTGGCGAAGTTCCTCAATTTGTCCGCCCAATCGGGAGCGGTGGTGAGCGAGGTGCTCGAGGGCAGCCCGGCCGAGAAGGCGGGATTGAAGAGCCGCGACATCATCCTCGCCCTTGATGGGAAACCGCTGCCGCAACTCCGTCCGGACCGTGTGGTCATCACCCACATCGAACGCGAAATCGAGCGTCGCCGCCCCGGCGATGCCTGTGCGATCACCGTGCTCCGCGGCACCGAGCGCCTGGAAATTCCGGTCGTGCTCGGCGAGCAACCCAAGCTCGTGCGCGAGGCGGAGCGGAAGTACTACGACCGGCTCGGCCTGACCGCGCGCGAATTCGTCTACGGCGATGCCATCGAACGGCGCGTGCGGCCGTCGGAACCCTCCGGAGTCATCGCGCATTTCGTCAAGCCGAGCAGCCATGTCGCCGTGGCCGGCTTGCGCCCGGAGGATTGGATCAAGGAAATCGACGGCGCCGAAGTCCGGACGTTTGACGATGCGACAGTCCGGCTCGCCGAAATCGAGTCCGACACGGCCCGACCGGAGTTTGTGATGTTGGTTTCGCGCGGCAACGAGACCGCCGTGCTCCGGGTGAAGCTGAAGTAAGCGGCGCCCCCAGCCAGCCGATTCAGTTCAATCGCGAACTCACGCGAAGCGACGCGAATCATGCGACCTGCGATTGACGGAAGGCGGAGGATGCCGTCAGCCCACGCTTGGGTGAGTGAGTTCGAACAGGTAACCTGATCGGTGCGCTCCCGCGAATTCGCGTCCCTTGGCGTTCCGTCGCGGTTGCTGTCTTGCCGCTACGGCTCAGGTCCCGTGCCCGCCGGTGTCGCTGGCCCAGACAATCAGCCAGCCGCTCTTGTCGTCTACGAACACCATCGTGGAAGCGGCCTCGCCCGGGACTTCGACGGAATTTGCGCGGGCGACGGCGGCACTGGCCGGGCCAGGCGCCGCCTCCTCGGGGGCCGTGGGCGGAAAGAAGAGAAGGGCGGCAAGGGCAGTCGCGGCCGCAACCGGCAGTGCGCGCCAGACCCACCCGGACCACGGGAAAGTACGGCGTGAGGCCGGGTGTTCCCGATCCGCCCCGCGCATCCTCCGGCGCACCGCGAGCCATTCTTGTTGGGCGTCGGGCACACTGACCGTCGTCGCCTCCGCCCGCCAGGCGGCGAAGCCGGCGGCGAGGTCCGCTTGCACGCGGCGGCACGCCGGGCAGGCGGCCAGATGGGCCTCCAAGGCCGTGCGCGCGGCGGCCTCAAGAGGGCCGTCGCGTTCGGCAGAGAGGAGGTAGTAGGCCCGGCGGCAGTTCATCGGCGGAGCAGAGTTGTGGTTGGCGGCAATTACCGGCCGCGGTAGGCGTAGCTGGGACCATGCCGGTGCGGATGGCCGGGGTGCCGGTTTTCGACCCAGACCCTTTCCGTGCGGTAGGTGTAATGGCCGGGTTCACAGATCCGCACCGTCCGGCCCCAGCGGTCGCGCGAGTGCACCCAGCGTTCGGGCACCCAAGTCTTGACGACCACTTCCCACCAGTAGCCACGCGCGGGCGCATAAACGACCGCGGGGGGCGGAGCATGGACGACCACCGGAGGCGGAGCATGCACCACGAGGGGTGGCGGAGGCAGATGCACGGGCACGCCGACATGGATCCCGATGCTAAACCGGGTGTCGCTCCGGAGCGCGGGAGTCGCAAGGGCGGTGGTGGCGAGGAGGGCGAGGGCGAATCGGTTGAGGTTCATGGTGTGATCCTTTTCTTGAGTCTGACCCTTCTGACGCCGCCGCTCCTTCCGCTATTCAAAATTTCGTGCCGGGATCGGCTGTCGTGGCCCGGAGTGCGAAGCACCCAAGGCTGGTCTAACGGGCGATCAGGAGCACGACCGGCACCTCACCGTCGTCGCCGCCGCGCCGGCCCAGCACCGCCGGGACGCCGGGCTGCAGGGTGAGCGATGTGCTCATCAGGGTCTTGCCTCCGCTGGTCCAGTCGACCTTGAGCCGGATGCCCGCGCCCCGTCCCGCCTCGCTCTGGAGCGCGAGTTGGTGACCGCGGCCGAGGGAGATGCTGGCGCGTCCACCGGCGCCGACCCGGGCGGAGCCTTCTCCGGCGAGCCGAAAGGTGTCGAAGGGCAGGTTGCGGCGGAGGGTCGCTTCGTAGGCGGCGAGACGCCGATCGGAGCCGCCCTTCTGGTTCGACGCCGTGATGAGCAGGGCGTTGACTGAGGCGCCGTCCGCGGCGGTGGCGGCCGGCGTGAGCAACCCCGCGACGAGCGCGAGGGTGAGGAGGAGTGATATCATTCGCATGGCAGGTCTCCCAGTCGTTGGGCCAGATGACGGCGGGCGTGAAAGAGCCGCGACATGACGGTTCCGCGCGCGATGCCGAGATGGCTGGCAATTTCGTCGTAGGAAAGTCCTTGAACTTCGCGCAAGGCGAGCACGGCGCGATGTTTGGGCGGCAGGGCCGCGATCGCACGTTCAAAGCGGGCCCCGCGCTCGGCGGTTTCAAGCTGGTCGCGCGGCGTTGCCTCGTCGGCGGGTTCGGGC
>CAZDGC010000075.1:27640-36339 GCA_964504885.1 uncultured Opitutus sp. | reverse complement strand
GGTGGCACCGTTCTCGCCTACAATGCGTCCTTCGAGGCCACGCGGCTCTCCGAGCCCCGATGATGCCAGACAGCCTAGGACAAACACGGTCCCACCCCACACCTTGCGTGACGATCTTGAGTTACGACCGACATGGCCGGCGCCGCGCCGCCCGGAGTTGGAAGATTTCGCCGACGTAGGACCGTATTTGTCCCACCCCCTCGCGTAATCTCGGCGCCTCCAACCTGCCCACCATGCCGTTGTTCCATTCGCCGAAGGGCCAGCCACCCGGTGTCCTGACCAAGGACAAGGACCGCGTTCTCCACTACACCCTCACGCCCGAGGGAACGAAGCAACTGCGTGCCATCGGCCTGCGGAGCGGTGACACGGTGCCGGCCCGGGTGCTGGCGAGCCTCATCCGTTCCGGTCTGGCCCACTCGCCGCGACCCGCCGAAGCCGCGGGGCAGGTGCGGTTCGATTTCAGCGACGACAACACCGCCGATTTCCTTCCCCGCTGCGAGTTGACCGGCACTACCGCCGACCTCCATCTCGTGGTCTACGGGGAGGGCAACGGCGTGGTGGCGCGACTGCTCTCCCGCGAGCCGCGGTTCCTGCTGCAGAAGGTCACGACCACCAGCATTCCTGTCGCCGCGCTCGCACCGGCGTCACTGGCGGCTCTGGAGGCGACCGAAAAAATCCCGCGCGGCACCGCGGCCGCCGCCGCCCTGCGCGACTGGTGGCGCCAGGACCTGGAGGCCGCCTGGGAGAAACTGCGCCAGAGCCGGGCCACCAGACAGGAGGATCTGCCGCTGGGTGAATCCTCGGATGCGCTGCCGCTGTGAATCGGTCAGCGGGCGCGCGCACGCAGGCGGCTTGTCCGGTTGCGACCGAATCCTTTGAGACTCTTGACGCGGACTTCGGTGGCCACGGCGCCCCTTATATCGCGGAGCTGTTCGTCCAGGGTCGGTCCCGTATCGCCCGCGTTGCGAAACACGAAGGCCTGTCCACTCTGGTCACCGGCTGCCACCCTCCGCGAAATACGGTGCGACTCCGTGGAGTCGGAGGAGGCAAAGAGGAGTTTGCTCATGGCGGGGGGCGAATTTTTTCTACTGAGGTCTGAAGTGAACACCCGCCCTTTTTGATGGGTTGAGGTCGGAGTTTGGACTGACTGCTCTCAGCGATACCCGAAGATCGGCGGAAAGACGACGACGACGATCGCCGCCCAGGCGGCATAGACCGGCAGGTAATTTGTCTGCCAGCGCTCCAGGGCGGCGAATGAGCCGCGCCGCCCCAGAAAGCGCACGTAGAGCACTGCGGACCAGGCCAGATTGACCAACAAGAGGATGTTTTCCCCGAGCGCAGCCACGCGGTTCGGACTGAAGCCGAACTCTCCAATCCGCGCCGCGATCGCGCACAATGCGGCGGCGTCCGCGAGCAGAGCACTGATTACGAGGACGACCTGCACCCAGTCGAAGGGTCCGGGCGGAGCCTGCGGATCCCGGGCGGAGAGGGAGTAAAGCAGCAGCCCCAGCACGACCACCAGGAGTAGGTCGAAGGCGATCAGCAGCTCCCGGCCGATGTCGAGTGCCCGCCCCGTCCCCAGCAGGATGCCCACGAACAAGACCAGCACGACGGCAAACAGCGGCGTGAACAGCCGCGTTAGCACCGGCGCCATGTTTTCGATTACGCTCTGCTTGGCCTCCACCAGCCAGGACGCGACCAAGACCGCCCCGGCCGCACCACACGGAAGCAGCCAGGCTTGGAGAAAGTGCTCCAGGCTGATCCCGATGGCCTGGAAGATCGCGACCATGAACCCGGTGAGGACGCCGCCGCCGAGGGCAATCAGGACGTAGTAGATGAACAATTCGCCGGCGAATCGGATGAAGTCCATCCGGCCTGCGACCTGATTCCAACGGCCGCCAGCGTAGGCGATCCCCACCGCCAAGAGGAGCGCGATTGGCAGGTGCAGGGCCGTGAGCGCCTCGGTGGCTCCCGCGGGTGTGAACGGATACAGGTTGGCGAACGCCGCCGCCACGGCAAACGCCGCCGCCAACCAGCCGACGGTGCGGCGGTCAACCTGCCGCTTCCAGGCGAAGAACGCGGTCAGCAGGGGCAGGACGAAAAGACCGGCGTTGCGGGCATAGAAACCCTCGTGTCCATCGTCCATCGGTACGCCGAAGAGGGCCGGTGTCTTCACGACCAGGGCCGCCGCCACGGCCAACCCGAAGGCGACGAACGCGTCCCGCCGCGCCACACTCGTCGGCTCCCCGGCGGCGGAGGAAGACACGACCAGTTGCTTCCACAGTCGCTCGGAATGCTCGCGCGCGAACTCCCGCGAAAGGGCATCGAGGCTGCCCAGGCGTTTGACCGCCACCAGAAACGCTTCATCCGCGGCGAGCCCTGCGGACGTCAGCCCCGCGATTTGCTCGCGGAGGTGGTCCTCCAACTCCGCCACGTCAACCGGCTGGATCGCCTGTCGGCGCCGCAGGAAGCTCCGCCACTGGCCAATCTGTTCCTCGAGTAAGGACGAGGGTGCGGGGGGGGCCATGGTTCAGACTCCTGCGGGCAATGGCCCGCGCGACGCCCGGACACCCATGAGACGGGGAAACGCAAGCTCCCGCCAGAGTTCGCGCAGCGTGGCGTCCACGGCTTGCCATTGCCGACGCTCGTCTGCGAGCTGCGCCCGCCCTTGGGAGGTAATTCGATAGTACTTGCGACGGCGACCGCTCTCGGCGACCTCCCATCGCGCCTCAATATGACCGAGCCGTTCGAGCCGGTGCAGTACCGGGTACAGCATCCCGTCCGTCCATTCGATGCGCCCACCCGAGAGCTCCCGCACCCGCTGCAGGATGGCGTACCCGTAGCTGTCGGAGTCGGCGAGGATCGCCAGCACGATCGGGGTGGAGGATGCGGCGATCAGGTCTTTGTTGAAATCCATGAGTTCACCTCCGCTGGGTGTCGCCATCGTCGGACTGAGCTTGCATAGCGCATCTATGCCTAGAGCTGTTATGTATGTCAAGCCCATCGAGAGTGCGGTGGCGGATGCCGTGGTGGCGTAGGTGGAGGCAGGTGTCAGTGCCGGGGCGGGATTGGCGCGACGGGCGGGGACACTGATTCCGGAAGGCACGATTCGAAATCGGGGTTGCGACTCCGGAGCGGCCGGCTATTCCTCCGGGCCATGGCATTGCTTTCTTCGCCGGCCTCCACCCCGGCCAAATCTGGTACGGCATCCTTCAAGAAGGGCGGTGTGGCAACCGCCCAGGCTCTGGCCAAGCAGAAGGCGCTCGAGAAAAAGTCCAAGACCTACAAGCTCCCGATGAGCGAACTGGCGATCTTCACCCAGCAGATCGCCTCGTTGCTGAGCGCCGGTCTGCCGCTGGTCCAATGCCTCGAGGCGCTGCAGGACCAGACCGAGGATCCCTGTTTTCGCATCGTCATCCGCGACGTGCGGGCGGACATTTCCCAAGGCAACTCGTTCTCCTCGGCGGTGCGCAAGTTTCCGCATTCGTTCAACACGCTCTTTGTCTCGATGGTGGAGGCGGGCGAGGCGAGCGGTGGCCTGGCCGAGATTCTGGCCAAGGTGGCCGGTTACTTCGAATCGACCGTCAAGCTGACCAAGAAAGTGAAGTCCGCGATGACCTACCCGATCGCGGTCATCGGCCTCGCGGTCGCGCTGGTCAATGTGCTCCTCATCTTCGTGATTCCGGTGTTTGCGGCGATGTTCGCGGACTTCGGGGCCAAGCTGCCCGCGCCGACGCAGTTCCTGATCGATCTGTCGGACTTCATGAAGGCGTACTGGTGGGCGCTGGGCATCGGCGCCTACGCCGCGTGGTGGGCGCTCGGCAAGTTCACCGCCACCCCCAACGGCCGCCGCACCAAGGACAACTTCCTCGTGCGTGCGCCGATCTTTGGCAACCTCATCCACAAGATCGCGCTCTCCCGCTTCTGCCGCACCTACGCGACTCTGATTCGTTCCGGCGTGCCCATCCTGCGCACCCTCGAGATTGTTTCCGCCGCCAGCGGCAAGGTGCAGATCGAGGATGCCTGCGAGGAAATCGCCAAGCATGTCAGCCAGGGCGGCCAGGTGTCCGAAGTGCTCGCGGCCAATCCCTTCTTCCCGCCAATGATGAAGCACATGGTCAAGGCGGGTGAGTCCACCGGCAACGTCGACGGCATGATGAACAAGATTGCCGACTTCTACGACGTGGAATGCGAGGCGACCGTGGCGGCGCTGACCTCCCTGATCGAGCCGATGCTGATCGTGTTTCTCGGCGTGGTCGTCGGCGGCATCGTCATGGCGATGTTTCTGCCGATCTTCCAACTTGGGGCAGTCGCCGGCGGCCTTTGAGGTCCGCGCCGCACGCGCCGTTTGACATCGCGCTCCCGCTCCCGGAGCGTCGACGCTGAGTTTTTCCCGCCATGCCTTCCGTCCTCATCGTCGACGATCTCGTGTCCATTCACGAGATGCTCGAGGCTGTGATCCAGCCCACGGGTTTTGCGACGGCGTTCGCGACCGACGGCGAAAAGGCCCTGGCCCGCTACAAAGCGGAGAAGTTCGACGTGGTCCTGGCCGACATCGACATGAAGCCGATGGATGGCATCACGCTGCTGAAACAGCTCAAGATCTACGATTCGAACGCGGTCGTGATCATCATGACCGCCTACGCGTCGACCGAAAGTGCGGTGCAGGCGCTGAAATACGGCGCGTTTGATTACCTGCAGAAGCCTTTCCGGGTGGATGAACTGATCGGCACGCTGCGGCGCGGGCTCGAATTCCGTACCCTGCAGACGGAGCGGGCCGCGGCCGGGGCCGTGGCGGGGGTGAAGGCGGCCGATATCGAGGCCCGCCTGATCGGAAAGAGTTCCCGCCTCTCACGGTTGGTTGCGCAGGTCCGGAAGCTCGCGACAGTCCGGACCCCGGTGTTGCTGATGGGGGAGAGTGGCACGGGCAAGAGCGAGGTGGCCGAAATCCTGCACGCCGCCAGCGGGGCGCCGGAGACGAGTCTGGTGCGGGTCGATTGCGCGTTGTGCTCGGAGCAGGACTTGCGCGACGGGCTGCTGGGCCACAACGGCGAGGGCGGCGCCTGGGTGAAGCAGGCCAAGGGGGGCACCCTTTTCCTCCAGCAGATTGAACGCCTGAGCGAGTCGGTGCAGAAGGAGTTTGTCAGCGTCCTGCGCAACAACGCCCACGGCTTCCGTCTCCTGGCGACGACCGGCGCGGATCTCGAACTGCTGGTCGACGAAGGCCGATTTCACGACGAACTCTTCTATCGTGTGGCCTCGTTGCCGGTGCACCTGCCACCCCTGCGCGAACGCCTCGAGGATGTGCCGCTGCTGGTGAAACACTACGCCACTCAGGCCGCCAATCCGCTCTTTGACGTCAATCTGATCGAATTCACGCCCGACGCGCTCGCCGTGCTGACTTCCTATCACTGGCCCGGCAACCTCACCGAACTCCAGCAAATCGTCACAAAGATTGCCGCGACGACCGAGACACGGATGGTGACCTCGCAGCAGTTGCCCCTGCGCCTGCGGGCATTACAGCACTGGCCGAGCCTGACAGACTTCCTGGCCGGTCAGGAAAAGCAGTACATCGATCAGGTGTTGCATGCCTGCCGGGGAGACAAGGCGGCGGCGGCGAAGGTCCTGGGCGTCGACGCCGGCCGCCTCGGTTGAGACGGATCGCGGCGTGGCCGCTTTCCCGCTTGCCGCGCGTTTGGGCGGGCACAACCCTCGCCCGAATCCACGCCCATGCCCAAGCGCACCGACCTGAAATCCATCCTCATCATCGGGGCCGGCCCCATCGTGATCGGCCAGGCCTGCGAATTTGACTATTCGGGCACGCAGGCCTGCAAAGCGTTGAAGGAGGAGGGTTATCGCGTCATTCTGGTCAACTCCAACCCGGCGACCATCATGACGGATCCCGAGTTCGCGGACGTCACCTACATCGAACCGCTGACGCTGGAATTTCTGGAGAAAATCATCGCCGCCGAACGCCCTGATGCGCTCCTGCCAACCCTCGGCGGCCAGACTGCACTCAACCTCTCGATGGAGCTGCACAAGGCCGGCGTGCTCGAAAAGTACGGGGTCGAGATGATCGGCGCCAAGCCGGCCGCCATCGCCAAGGGGGAGGACCGCGAATTGTTCAAGCAGGCGATGCTCAAGATCGGCCTCGATGTGGCGCGCTCCCGCACGGTCAAGTCGATGGCGGAGGCGCGGGACGCGGCCGAGGCGCTGGCGATGTTTCCGCTCATCATCCGACCCTCCTTCACGCTCGGAGGCTCCGGTGGCGGCATCGCCTACAACCGCGAGGAATTTGAGCGCATCGTGGCCAACGGGCTCGATCTCTCGCCCGTGCACGAGGTGCTGGTCGAGGAATGCCTCATCGGCTGGAAGGAGTACGAGATGGAGGTGATGCGCGACCACAAGGACCAGTGCGTCGTGATCTGCTCGATTGAGAACTTCGATCCGATGGGGGTCCACACCGGGGACTCCATCACGGTGGCCCCCGCGATGACCCTGACCGACAAGGAGTACCAGGTGATGCGGGATGCGTCGTTCGCCGTCATCCGCGAAATCGGGGTCGAGACCGGGGGCTCCAACATCCAGTTCTCCGTCGACCCCACCACCGGTCGCATGGTGGTGATCGAGATGAACCCGCGGGTCAGCCGCAGCTCCGCCCTCGCGTCCAAGGCCACCGGCTTCCCGATCGCCAAGATCGCCGCCAAGCTCGCCGTCGGCTACACGCTCGATGAACTCCGCAACGACATCACCCGGCTCACCCCCGCGAGCTTCGAGCCGACGATCGATTATGTCGTCACCAAGATTCCCCGCTTCACCTTCGAGAAATTCCCGGATGCCGACCCCACGCTGACCTCGGCGATGAAGTCGGTCGGCGAGGCCATGGCCATCGGCCGCACTTTCAAGGAGTCGATGCAGAAGTGCCTGCGTTCGCTGGAGACTGGCGCGCGCGGCTTCGGAGGCGGTGGACGCCATGGCGGCGACGACCCCGTCGACGAGACCACCCTCAACGCCCGCCTCGGCACGCCCAACGCCGAGCGGATCTTCTACCTCCGCCACGCCTTCCGCGCCGGGTACACGGTCGAACGCATCTTCGAGCTCACCAAGATCGATCCGTGGTTCCTCCACCAGTTGCAGGAAATCTGGCAGATGGAACGCGCGCTCACCGGGCTGGCGATCGGAGAGGTCGACGCCGATCTGCTCCGCCGGGCCAAGTCCTTCGGCTTCTCCGACGTGCAGCTCGCCCACCTTTTCAACACCGACCGCGAATCCGTCCGCCAGCGGCGGCGCGAACTCGCCCTCGGGACCACCTACCGCCTGGTCGACACCTGCGCGGCCGAATTCGAGGCCTTCACCCCGTATTATTATTCCAGCTACGGCGACGAGAACGAGGTGCTCGCCCCCACCGGCCGGAAAAAGATCATGATCCTCGGCGGCGGCCCCAACCGCATCGGCCAGGGCATCGAGTTCGACTACTGCTGCGTGCACGCCAGCTTTGCCCTCCGCGAAATCGGCTGCGAGAGCGTGATGGTCAACTCCAACCCCGAGACCGTCTCGACCGACTACGACACCAGCGATCGCCTCTACTTCGAGCCCCTCACCCTGGAGGACGTCCTCGAGATCTACCGCCAGGAGGGGTGCGACGGCGCGATCGTGCAGTTCGGCGGGCAGACCCCGCTCAACCTCGCGACCGCCCTGAAGGCGAACGGCGTCAACATCATCGGCACCTCGCCCGAGAGCATCGAGATCGCCGAGGACCGGAAGCTCTTCGTCAACATCCTCAACCAGCTCGGCCTGAAGCAGCCGGCCAACCGCACCGCCTTGAGCGAGACCGAGGCGCTCGCCGCCGCGGGCGAGATTGGCTATCCCGTGCTGGTGCGCCCGTCATTCGTGCTCGGCGGCCGCGGCATGTTCATCCTCTACAGCGAGGACGAACTCCGCGCCGTCGTGCGGCAGGTGTTCGACGTCATGCCCGGCAAGCCCGTGCTGATCGACAAGTTCCTGGAGGACGCCATCGAGCTGGACGTCGATTGTATCAGCGATGGTGAGACGTCGGTCATCGGCGGCATGCTCGAGCACATCGAGTACGCCGGCGTGCACTCCGGCGACGCCGCCATGGTGATGCCGCCCCACACCCTCGGCGCGCCGATGCTCGCGACGGTGCGCGAGGCCACCTACGCCCTGGCGCGCGCCCTCAACGTCGTCGGCCTGATGAACGTGCAGTTCGCGATCAAGGACCACCAGCTCTACGTACTCGAGGTCAACCCCCGCGCGTCCCGCACCGTGCCGTTCGTGGCCAAGGCCATCGGCGTACCGCTGGCCAAGCTCGCCGCCCAGGTCATGACTGGCGCGAAGCTGAAGGACCTCGGCTTCACCCGTGAGCAGACCCCGAAGCACTGGTGCGTGAAGGAGGCGGTGTTCCCCTTTGTCCGTTTCCCCGGCGCGACCATCGCCCTCGGCCCCGAGATGCGCTCCACCGGGGAGGTCATGGGGCTCGACGACGACCTCGGGGTCGCCTTCGCCAAGGCCCAGGCCGCCGCCCGGCCCGGGCTGCCCGTGCGGGGCAATGTCTTCCTGTCGGTGAAAGATGCCGACAAGCCACGCGCGGTCGCTCTGGCCCGCGACCTGGTCGCGCTCGGTTTCACCCTCTATTCCACCAGCGGCACGGCCCGCACCCTCGTCGAGGCCGGGGTGGAGGT
>CAZDGC010000075.1:0-27630 GCA_964504885.1 uncultured Opitutus sp. | reverse complement strand
CGCAAGCTCGCCAAGATCCAGGAGGGCCGCCCCACCGCCATCGACCTGATTAAGAACGGCGAGATCCAACTCGTGATCAACACTCCCGCCGGCATGATCCCGCGCCGCGACGAGAACGCCATCCGGGCGGCCGCCCTGGCCCACAACGTCTGTATCATGACGACGCTTACCGGCGCCAAGGCCGCCGTGGAGGGCATCCGGGCGCTGCGCGAAAAACATGTGGGCGTCCGCCCGATCCAGCGCTATCGGGGCAATGTAAACTTCGTCTAGTCCTCTCCCGCGCCCGCCCGCGACGGTCCGGCGCCGGTTTTCCGTCCGTTCGGTTCCTTCCCCCCCATGGCTTCCTCATTCTTTCGTGCCGCGTCTGCCGCTGGACTGCTCGCCTGCTTCGCGGGCTGCGCCGGAATCTCGTCCCAGGAATCCACTGAAGCCGAAACCGCGCCGCCCGCGGAGGCCGATGCCGCGGCGGGGCCCGTGACCGCCACCGAGGCGGCGGTCGCTGCCCGCCGGGCCGCCGGTGACAGCGCCGGCGGCACGCCGGCCGAGATGGCGAAGCTTGTCGACCAGCTTAACGAGGCCGCGCGCGAACTCGCCACGCTTCGGACCGCCAACGCCCGGCTCCGCGCCGCGCGTGAACGCGGCGCCGGGGCTCCGGCCCGCGAGGAGGCCGCCAGCCGCGCCGACCCGACCGAGGAACGCCTCGCCGCCAGCCTCCGCTCGTACGGGCAATTTCGGAAGGAAATCGCCGGGCTGGTGACGGAGTTGGAGCGTTTGAAGAAGGCGCAGGCGGAGGCCGGCGCCGACACCAAGTCCGCGCAGGAGCAGGCGCGCCAGGCCAGGGCAGCGCTCACCCGCGTCGAGGACGAACTGCGGACCGAGCGTCGCCGCCGCGAGGAGGCCGAAGCGGCTGCCTCGCAGTTGCGCGAACAGCTCCGCACCATCGCCCGCGCCATGGCGGACGCCGGCCTTAACGCCGACAAGCTCACCGCGCAGGCCGAGGGCGCCGGACGCGGCAATTCCGGCGGACGCAGCGCGACGCGCTACACGGTGCGCGCCGGCGACACGCTCGAGAAGATCGCCGATCGTTTCTACGGCGACTCCTCCAAGTGGCGGCTGATTTACGACGCCAACCGCGCCCGGCTCGGGCCCGACGGTACGCTCGAGGTCGGCATGGAGCTGCAGGTGCCGCGCAACTGATTTTTCCGCGCCGCCATGGATTCACCGCCTGCGACCCTGATCGCCCTCCTGCACGGACCCGACCAGCCGGGCCTCGTGGCTCGCGTGGCCGGTTGGATCTTCGAACGGGGCGGCAACATCCTCCACGCCGACCAGCACCGCGACATGGAAGCGGGCGTGTTCTTTCAGCGCGTCGAGTGGGTGCCAAGTTTTGCCGCGTCGAGCGAGGGGCGTGCCCCGGGGGCTGCGCCAGGAGCCCGCACCCCGGAGGAGGCCGCGTCCGAATTCACGCGCTTCGCCGCCTCTCTGGGCATGCAGGCGCAGGTCGTCTCCTCCGCCCACCGCACCCGGATCGCGGTCTTCGTTTCCAAGGCGGACCACTGCTTCCACGATCTGGTCCTGCGCTGGAAGGCCGGCGACTTTCCCGGCGACATCGTCGCAATCGTCGGCAATCACCGGGATCTCGAATCGGCCGCGACTGGCTACGGACTGCCCTTCCTCCACGTGCCGGTGACGGCGGAAACCAAGGCCGCCGCCGAGGCCCGCCAGCTCGACCTCCTGCGGGAGCATGGCGTCGGCCTCGTGGTGCTCGCGCGCTACATGCAGGTGCTTTCGGCCGGCTTCCTGGAGCGCTGCGGCGTGCCGGTGATCAACATCCATCACTCCTTCCTGCCCGCTTTCGCCGGCGGGCGGCCGTACCACCAGGCTCACGCCCGCGGCGTCAAACTCATCGGCGCCACCGCCCATTACGCGACCCGCGATCTCGACGAGGGCCCGATCATCCACCAGGACGTGCGGCGCGTCACCCACCGCCATGACGTGGAGCACCTGGTGCGGCTCGGGCGCGACCTCGAACGCGTCGTCCTCGCCCAGGCCGTGCGCTGGCATCTCGAGGGACGCGTCCTCGCCTACGGCAACAAGACCGTGGTCTTCGACTGAGTTTTCCGGCATTTACATGGCCGCGGGCATTTGCTCTCGTCGGCGGTTCCATCCGACCCTTTCCGCCCGCATGACCAAGCCCGCCACTCCTCCCTCCCCGCCCTCCGCCGGTGACGATCGCAACCTCGTCGCGGTCGACGCGACGACCGCGGTCACCTTTGAGGACAAGCTGCGCGTATTCTGGGAGAAGAATCGCAACGCGGTCACCGGCCTGTGTGTCGGCATCGCCCTCGCCATCGTGGCCAAGGGCGCCTGGGACTATCTGGTCCGCCAGAAGGAGGCGTCCGTCGGCAAGGACTATGCCGCGGCCACCACTCCGGAGCAGCTCAAGACCTTCGCGACGGCACACCCCGACCACCCGCTCGGCGGCGTGGCTCGCATCCGGCTGGCCGACGATGCCTACAAGGCCGGCAAATTCGCCGAGGCTCTGGCAGGTTACGACCAGGCGATCACCGCGCTCAAGGAAGGGCCCCTCGTGGCCCGGGCCAGGATCGGACGCGCCCTCGCCCAACTCCATACCGGCCAGACCGCCGAGGCGGGCAAGGAACTCAAGGCCATCGCCGACGATGCCCGGCAGTTCAAGGCCGTCCGCGCCGAAGCCGCCTACCACCTGACCAGCCTGGCGGTCGATGCGAAGAACGCCGAGGAGGCGCAAAAACTCGTCGATCAACTCATGCAGCTCGATGTCTCCAGCCCCTGGACCCAGCGGGCGATGTCGCTCCGCGCCAGCCTCCCGGCGACTCCGGCGCCCGCCGCGACGACGGAAACAAAGCCGGGCGAACCGGCGGCCGGGGTGCAGGTCAAACTCCCCGGCAAGTAAGCGATCCTCGCCCGCCGGGCACCTCCATGATGGCACCCCGCATCCTGTTCTTCGGCTATAGCGCGGTCGGTCACGACTGCCTGGCGCTGTTGCTCGAGCGTCGCGACCACATCGTCGGGCTCGTCACGCACGAGGATGATCCGCGCGAAAAGCTCTGGTTCCGGCCGCCGGCCACGCTCGCGCGGGAGCACGGCATCCCGGTGTTCGCGCCACCCGAAATCAACACGCCCGACTGGCGCGAACGACTCGCGGCCCTGCAGCCGGACCTCATTCTGTCCGCTTATTACCGGCGGATGATTGGCACCCGCCTCCTCGACCTCGCGCGCCTCGGCGGTTGGAACCTCCATGGATCCCTTCTCCCGAAATACCGCGGCCGCGCGCCGATCAACTGGGCCGTGCTCCACGGGGAGCCGCGCGTGGGCATGACTCTCCACCGCATGATCCGGCGGGCCGATGCCGGGCCCATCGTCGATCAAGAAGGCGTCGACCTCGGCCCTCGCGACACTGCCGCGGAGGCGTACCGCAAGGTGTTGCCTTGCGCACGCCGGGTGCTCGCACGCCAGATCGACGCCCTCCTCGCCGGCACTGCGCAGGAGACGCCGCAGGACGAATCACAGGCCACCTGCTTCGGCGGGCGCGGTCCGGAGGATGGCCGCATCGACTGGAATCGGAGCTCCCGCCAGATTTTCAACCTGATCCGTGCCGTCACCGATCCTTACCCCGGCGCGTTCGCCGACGTTGGCTCCGCCCGCCTGATGGTGTGGTGGGCCGAACCGGACTCCCCCGCGACCGCCGGCCGGCGTGGCCGCCCCGGCGAAGTGCTGGCCTCTGACCCGCTCATCGTGGCCACGGGTGACGGCGCGCTCGAACTCGTCCGCACCGAGTGGCGCGGTGGACCGCCACCGGCGTTGCACCCCGGGATCGTGTTGTGAGGCGGGCCTGTTATAGGAAGGGTCGAGACTGCCCGCGATGCCCGGAGGCTGGAGGGCACCGGTTCCTCGGGGCCGCACGTGCACTCGCGGCGGCGACCGCGCGCCGCCCCCACGACGGTTTCGTTCTCGCGGCCCCGAGGCGTCGCTGCCCAAGGTGGACGAGGCATCTTGCCTCGTTGGTCACGAGGCTGGAGGCCTCGTCAACTTGGAGAATGACACTGCCGTGGCGCCGCTCCTCACCTACTGGGCAACTCCTTTAGCTCCCATGCCCCTGAAGATCCTCATCCTCGGCGCCAATGGTTTCATCGGCAGCTCGCTGACCCAGGCGATCCTCGCCCGCCACGACTGGGAGGTGTTCGGCCTGGATGTCGCCAGCCACAAGCTGGAGGACAGCCTCGGTCACCCGCGGTTTCGCTTCCTGGAGGGCGACATCATGGTGAACCATGAGTGGATCGAATATCACGTCTCGCGCTGCGACGTCGTGATCCCGCTCGTGGCCATTGCGAACCCGATCCAGTACGGGCGCGATCCCCTGCGGGTGTTCGAGCTCGATTTCGAAGCCAACCTCGCCGTCGTACGCCAGTGCGTGAAACACCGGAAGCGAATCGTGTTTCCCTCCACTTCCGAGGTCTACGGCATGTCACCGGATCGGCGGCTCCACGAATCCCGCAGCCCGCTGGTCTACGGTCCAATCGACCGCCAGCGCTGGATCTACGCCTGCTCCAAGCAGCTCCTCGATCGGGTGATCTTCGCCTACGGCCTGCGCGACGGCGTCGACTACACGCTGTTCCGGCCCTTCAACTGGATCGGTCCCAGGCTCGACGATGTCTTCGCGGCGAAGGAGGGCAGCTCGCGCCTCTTCACGCAGTTCATCTCCAACGTGATCTTCAGCCGGCCGCTGCAACTGGTCGATGGCGGGCGGCAGACGCGTTCGTTCACCTACATCGACGACGGCATCGACGCCCTGCTGCGGATCATCGAGAACCGCCGCGGCTGCGCCTCGCGGCGCATCTTCAACCTCGGCAACCCCCGCAACGAGGTCAGCGTGGCGCGCCTCGCCGAGCTGATCATCGCGGCCTGCGCGGAGTATCCGGAATTTGCCGACCGGGCGGCTCGGGCCCGCACCGCGGTCGTGCGCGCCGAAAAGTACTTCGGACCCTACTATCAGGACATCGCGAAACGCGTGCCCTCGATCGCGGCCGCCCGCCGGCACCTGGGCTGGGCGCCGAAGGTGGATCTCCGGACAGCGATCCGGCGTACGCTCGACTACCACCTCGCCCACCAGCAGAACCGTCTCGAGTGACGCCGCCGCCATGTCGCTCCGCCTCGCGCTGAAAGTCGACGTCGACACCGATCGCGGCACGCGCGAAGGCGTGCCCAACCTGGTCGCGGACCTGCGCGACTTCGCCGCGCCCGCCTGCTTTCTGTTCTCCCTGGGGCCCGATCAGACCGGGCGTGCGATCACGCGGATCTTTCGTCCGGGGTTCCTCCGGAAGGTGCGCCGCACGAGCGTGGTCGGGATCTACGGTCTCCGCACGCTGCTGCAGGGCACGCTGCTGCCGGCGCCGCATCTCGGGCGCCGCCACGCGGCCACGATGAGCGCGGTGCGCGACGCCGGCTTCGAAGTTGGAATCCACTGCTACAACCACTACCGCTGGCAGGATCACCTTCACCGGCTGCCGGAGTCCGAGGTGGACGCGGAATTCGCGGCGGCGCGGGCGGAGTTCCGCCGCATCTTCGGGAGCGAGGCGCAGACCGCGGGCGCCGCCGGCTGGCAGAGCAACGCGCGCAGCCGGGCGGCCTACGACCGCGCAGGTTTGCTCTACTCCAGCGATACGCGCGGACGCACCCCGTATTTTCCGCGCATCGGCGCTCAGACGTTCCGCACGCTCGAGATCCCGAGCACCCTGCCGACACTCGACGAGCTGATGGGTCGGCCGGAGTTTCCGGACCACGTGCTCGCGGCGCACCTGCTTTCTCTGCTGCGTCCAGACCGGCTCAATGTCTTCACGCTGCATGCCGAGATCGAGGGCCTGGGCCGGCGCGGGGTGTGGCGCGACTTCCTGGCCGGCTGCCGCCGCGGCGCCGTCGAGTTCATGCGGCTCGACGACGCCGCGCGGGCGTTGCTCGCGGCGCGGGCGGCGATTCCGGTGTGCGAGCAGGTGCTTGCTCCGATCGATGGCCGCAGCGGCCTCGTCGCCACGCAGGTGGGGTGAGCGGCGCGCCGCGATCTTCGGAGGCGCCTCCTGCCGGTGCGGGCACGGCGTGCCGGAAGGAGCAACCCCGCGTCGCGGTGACCGGCCGGGGCGCGGACTTTCAGGTTGTCGAACCAGTCCACGACGCCCGGTCGATCGAGGGCGGCGGTCCCTCGGCGCCGCAGGTATGGACGCGGCGGCGATCGAGCGCCGCCCGCGGGAAGGCCGGCGGTTCGACGCCGTTTTACCACTGAGGAGTTACAGCCGCTTGAGAAAGTCTTCCGGTTCCCAGATCGAGCCGTCGATGCGGTGCACAATCTTGCCGTCGCCGTCGATGAGGAGGGTGGCGAGCGTGTGCTTCCAGATGCTCTCGCTGGGTTCGGCGATCACGCCGAATTGCGCGAGCAGGCTGCGGATCGCCGGCTCCGGGCCGGTGAGAAAATTGAAGTTCGACGCGTCGAGGCCGCGCCCTTCGGCGTAGGCTTTGAGCACCGGCGGGGTGTCGTAGGCCGGATCGAGCGTGATCGAGACGAGCTGCAGGTTGGGGATCCCGCGCTCGCGGGCGAGGCGCTGGAGCGTCGCCATCTTGGCGGTCGAGGCCGGGCACATGGTTGCGACCGGGCACCGCGTGAAGATGAAATTGAGCACCACGCGCTGGCCGCGGAAGCGATCGAAGGCCACCACCTCGCCGAGCTGGTTGTAGAGCGTGAACCGCGGCGCCTCCTCGCCCACTTCGCGGTAGGCGTGTTTGCCGCGCACAAACGTGTCCTCGCGGAGCTTTTTCGCGGCGGCGTCCACGATCTGATCCTTCACCGGATCGAGGATGCGCACGCCCTCGAGCTGAAATTCGCCCGGGGGCGACTCGTACATTCGCGCGGCGAGTCGCTGGCCTTCGCGGAACGAGCCAAAGTCGGCCCCCGGCACGCCGAACTCCATCGTCATCGCCGGCATGTAGCCGGGAATCTCCTCATGGTGCACGAGCAGGATGCGGCGGTCGCGTTCGAGGCCGACGATTTCGCCGCGGATCTCGTAACGCTTCGGCTCCGCGGGCGCCGCCGCGGACTTGGAGGAGTCGCGGGAGCAGCCGGCGAGGCCGGCCGCGAGCAGCACGACCGCGGAGGCACGCAGGGAGTGGGAGACGAAAGTGCGGTTCAACATGGGAGGAGGGCGAGAGGCGCGACGGCGGAGGTGTAAGCGTCCAGGCTACATGCCACAACCGGAGGCCGCAACCGAGGGAACTGCGGAGAGGTAGGGCGGCCACTCCGCTGGCCGCCGTCCGGGCGTAAGAAGGGGCACACGAAATCCGCGGCGCGGAGCGGAGTCCGCGCCCTACCAGGTTCGAGAGATCGGCCCGAATCGAAGAAAGTCAGGCGGATCGTGTTCATTCCGTTGGCGCAGATCAGAGCGAAAGATCGCATCGCAGCCAGAGGAACCGGCCGGGTTCGGGGACGCGCGTCGTCTGCGCGAAGCCGGCCACGGCGGCGCCGGAGCGGCTGATGTGTTCGGCGTAGAGGCGATCGAGGAGGTTGTCGACGCCCGCCGTGAGGCGCAGGTGCGTGGCAGCGCGCCAGCTCGCATGGAGCGACACGACCCCGAACCCGGCCGTGCGCCCCAAGTCCTGGCCGACAATGTTGCCCTGGTTGATCGCCACGCGATCCTGCGCCGCGACGGCGCGCCAGAGGGCGCCGGCGGACCAGGCGCGCGCGGTGTAGGTGAGGCCGAGGCGCGCTTCGAGCGGGGGCAGTTGGGCGAGCGGGCGGCCATCGGTGTCGTTGTCGCCGCGCACGTAGGCGAGGCTGGCGTCGGCCCGCCAGCGTTCGGCGAAGCGCCAGCCGAGGTCGGCCTCGCCGCCCCAGGTTGAGGCGTCGACGTTGCGGGTGATGGTGGTCAGGCGCGTCGTCATCGCGGGCATGCCGCCCATTCCGCCGGTCGCGGGCGAGGTCTTGGCGAAGCTGCCCTGCACGAGGAGGAAATCGTCGAACCGCGAGGCGAAGGCCGAGAGCGAAACCTGCAGCGGGCCGCGCCGGTGGAGCACGCCGGCGTCGAGCTGCGTTGTCGTCTCGGGCCGGCTGGCGAGCGCGCTCACCCGGGTCGCGGCTTCGTTCTTGAACGCCTCCCAGTAGTCGGGGAAACGCTGCACGCGACCAAGGCCGGCAAAGAGGGTGGTGGCGCCGGGGCCCGCGGCGGCGCCGGGGAGGGCGAGGTCGTGTTCGTAGCGTGCGAAGCCGCTGGCGAGTTCGCTGCGGCGGGTGCGGCCGGCGTCGGGATTGGGCGCCGTGCTCATCATGGAGAGCGCCACGGCGGTGCGGTGATCGGTGGCGCGCCACTGGTCGAGGCGGGCGCCGGCGAAGAGGCGCTGCGCCGGCGAGAGCGTGTGCGCTGCCTCGACGAAGGCGCCGATCTGCCGGAAGGCGGCGTCGCGCAGCCGGCCCTTGGCGGCGTAGGGGGCGGCGGTTTCGTTGGCGGTGTTGCGGACGGTGTGGAGGTTGCGCTGGGCGTCGAGGCCGGTGGTGAGCCGCAGCGGGGCGGCGGGGGTGAGCACGGCCTGGAGCAGCCCGCCGGAGGTGAGGCGGTCCGGGTTGGAGACGGCGCGGCCCGCCATCATCGCCGTCGGTGCGAACGGCCGCAGGCTGTAGTTGTCCATCACGTGGTCGACGTAGTTGCGGTAGAACCGCGCCTCCACCGCGGCGAGGAGCGGGGTGAGCTGGGTGCGCGTGAAGCGGAGGCCGTGGTTGTCGCGGGCGAACTTGACGCCGTCCATGGCTCGGTCGGCGTAGGCGGCCTCGCCGTCGCTGCGGGCGGCGGTGAACTCGAGTGTCGTGCGGGCGTCCGGTGTCCAGGCGGCGGATACGTTGGCGCTCCAGCGTTCGTAGGCGGAGTGGACGCGGCGGCCGTCGCCGGCGGCGTAGTCATCGGCGCGCGTGGCGGTGGCGGTGAGGCGGACCTGGGCGGCGGGCGCGGCGGCGCGGGCGTCGAGGGCGGCGTCGAAGCGCCCGAAGCTGCCGGCGGTGGCGGAGGCAAAGAGCCCGGCTTCGCGGGCGTCGGCGCGGCGGGTGTCGCGTTCGAAGAGCACCACGCCGGCGGAATTGCCGGGGCCGTGGAGAACGCTCTGCGGGCCCTTGACGACCGTGATGCGATCGTAGGCCGCGGGGAAGACGTAGGCGGTGGGCGGGTCCATGCGGTTGCCGCAGCCACCGAAGATGCACTCGCCGTCGATCAGGACGCCGAGGCGCGAGCCGGCGAGACCGCGCAGCACGGGATCGCCGTCGGTGCCGCCCTTGCGGATGACGGCGAAGCCGGGGACGTTCTTCAACACGTCGGCGCCGTCGTGGGCCGGGGCGGGCTGCGCGGGGGCGCGGGGATCGGTGGTGACGCGCAGCGGGGAGTCGCCGCGGCCGACGGTGGTGACCACCGGTTCGAGCTGCACCGCCTGGTCGGCGGCGCGGAGGGCGGCGTCGCTGGCGGCGAGCAGGAAAGAGAGAGAGAGGGAGAGACGGAGAGTGGGAGAGAGGGACATGGCGCGAGGCAGACGGAGAGACGAAGAGGGAGAGTGGGAGAGGGGGAGAGAGGGGGAGACAGGGAGCGAGGTGCGCCCAGGCGCGGTGGCGTCGGTGCCGGTCCAGTGGACGGGGCATCCTGCCCCGTGTGTGGGGAAGCGATGGGCCCGCGATCGAGATGCGCGCAGCGGTGCACGGCTGCGCACGCCGACGGGAAGGGGTGTGGTCACCCTGGGCCGCGGTGTGCCGGTTCGACGGTGCGTCAGGCGACGCGCGGCGGGGGCACGGGCACGTCTTCGCAGCGGGCGGGTGCCGCGCTCGCGAGCGCGGGCGGCCAGTCGGCGGCGGGCGGGGTGAAAACGATCTTCGCCGGACGGTGCAGGGCGAGCAGGAGCTTCTCCGTGGTGTGTTCCACGGCCTGCGGCATCTGGCCCTGGGTGGACTCGCGCGCCACGGCGACCCCGAGGCACATCTCGCACCGCTGGGTGGGGTCGAAGGTCTTCTGCAGCGCCGTCGAGACGCTCATGATTTCGGCGTAGCTGGTGAACATCTTCGCCCAGGCGAACACCTGCACGGCGTCGAGCAGGGCGCCGTTGGCGCATAGCCACGCAAAAAGCAGGGCGAGACTGGGGAGCGGTTTCCGCACGTGGGAGGCGGCAACGAGTGTCCAGGTTCGAGGGACTGGCAAGCGCGATTTGGCGGGGCCTTGAGTTCGCTCAAGGTTGGCCGCCGCCGCGCAGCGTCCAGCCGACCAGCAGGAGGCCGATCGCGGCCAGCCAGCTCCCCGCCACGCGCACGACGATCCGCATCCACGCCTGGCGCAGTGACACCACCAGTCCCGCGAGGATGGCCGTGAACACGAACAACACGCCGCTCACCCCGGCGAGCTGGAGCAGGGCCGGCCAGGCGCCGGCCTCGCGGATGGCGATGCCGTTCAGGTAACCCAGGCTCGCGCCGACGGCGGCTGGCAGGGCGAGGATCACCGGTCGCGGCAACGCCACATCCGCGAGGATGAGCCCGCCGAGCAGCAGGAGCGCGGCGGCGGCGGCGACGGTGGCGGAGACCAGCGGGAGGCCGGCGGCGAGGCCGGCGACGCCCCCGGCCATCCACGCGAGCGGCAGCAGCAGGAGGGCCCGTCGACCGGCCTGCGGCCCGCGCAGGCCCGCCAGCAAGGCGAGGCCGATCGCCGGCAGCACTTCGCCGGGCGACAGCAGGAAGTGCCCGATGCCGTCGTAGACGGCGCCCATTCCGGTAGTCACGAGGTGGGCCTCGGCCCGCGGCGCCGCGAGCAGCAGGGCCGTTGCCGCGCTGCGGCGGATCCAGACGTGACGGGGCACGCTGCGGCTCGAAACCGCCACCGGGGTCGTGGCCGAGCTTGCGATCAGTCCGCCATAGGCTTGGCGAAGGCGGAAACGCAGTGAAAGCGTGGCCGGACGTGAGACCACGTTGTCGCTGCGCTCCAACGCGGCTACGAGATCTGAAGAAACGTCGTGAGGTGTCATGAGGCTGATTGAGCGCGACTCTGTCACGGCCTCACTTCTCCGGGTTGGCCGGCGCGGCGGGAGCGGCCGGGGCGGTCGCAGGCGCGACCTCGGCTTCCGGCTGCAGGGCCCGCCAGAGGAAAAACCCGCCGCCGAGCGCGATGGCGGCGCCGGCCGCCCGCAGCGCCTGCCGGCCGGCCGCCCAGCGGTGAATCGTGCCGAGCGCGATGCCCAGGCCGTGCAGCGTGCCGGTGGCGGTGACAAAGCCGAAACTGTAGAGCAGTCCGCTGTCGCCCGCCGGCAGTTCGGTGCCATGGGCGTGGCCATGAAACAGGCCGAACGCGCCGACCAGCAGGGCAGGCCACGCCAGCCGCCTGGTCTGCACCTCCGCGGCAACGAGCGCGCCGAGCAGGATCGCGGAAGCCGCAATCGCGATTTCGACGCCCGGCAGCGGGATGCCCATCAGGCCCAGAAATCCGCCCACAGCCATCACCAGTGGAAACGCGACCGGCAGCAGCCAGAGTGCCGGCAAGCCGAGCTGTGCCCCCCAGAGACCCACGGCGATCATCGCGGCAACGTGATCGAGGCCGCCCCAGGGGTGGGCGAATCCGCTGCCGAAGCCCGCGGCGTGACCGTGGTTGGCATGGGCGTGGGCAGCCGGGCAGGCGGCGAAGAACACGAGCGCGGCCGTGGCGACGAACCGCGGCGACGGAAGGCGGAGCAGGAATTTCATGTAAGGGCGGAGATGAGTTTCGCGAGGCTGTCGAGGGTCCAAAAGGCGCCGAGGGAGCCGACGCAATAGGCGGGCAGCAGTTGCGTCCATCCCGGCCAGCGGATTTCCAGCAGCCGGAAAGAGCGCACGAGCAGCAGGAAAAGACCGACGAACAGGAGCTGCCCCAGCTCCACGCCGACGTTGAAGAGCAACAGGGCGAGCGGAATCTCGGAGCGCGGCAGGCCGAGCGCGGTGAGGCCGCTGGCGAAGCCGAAGCCGTGGAGCAGCCCGAACGCAAAGGCCACCAGCCAGGGCTGGCGGAGGGCGAGGCTGGTCTCGCCGCGGCGGGCGCGGATCATCTCCGGGCCCAGGAACAGGATCGACAGCGCGATCGTGGCGTTGAGCGGAAGCGCGGGGGCGTCGGCCCAGCCGAGCGTCGCCACCGCCAGCGTGAGGCTGTGCGCGACCGTGAAGGCGGTGATGGTCTTCAGCAGTATCCAGCGATCGGGCACGATGAGCAGCAGGCCGAGCACGAACAGGAGGTGATCGACGCCGGTCAGGATGTGTTCGATGCCGAGTTGCAGGAACATGGGGATCAGGCAGGGCGGCGGAGGGTGACGGATCCTTCCGTCATGGTTTCACCGGCGCGGCCGCGGCCGGCGGCTCGATCACGATCTCGTAACGGTCACGCAACTTCCGATACGCCGCATCGATCACCTCCTGCCGGCGGGCCTGCTGCCAGGCCGCCGCGACGGCGGGGCGAATCTCCTCCAGCGGCGGCACCCGGCCGTCCGCGGCGCGGAACCGGGCCGCCTGGCCGGCCAGGAACGCCGCCAGCTCGCGGTCGTCGGGCGCCGGCAGGGTCATGCCGTCCGTCGCCGCCGCCTCCATCCGCCGCCGCAGTTGCTCCCGCACCACCGGATCGTCGCGATCGAGGCCCCGGGCGCGCGCCTCCCGCACGAGGATTTCCTCGCGCACATGCGCGGCGATCAACGCTTCCCGTTCGGTGGCGGTGGCCGGCTGCCCGGTGCGGGCGCGGAAATCGGCCGCCAGCCGCTCGGCCACGAACGGCGTGACGTGCAGCCGCCGCCCGGAGCCCGGGCGGTCCGGCCGCGACTTGGCGAGCTCGAAGGCGGCAAACAGGGCGGCGCCCAGGAGGAGAAAGTGCACCAGGGGTTCGCGCAGGAATTTCATCGATGGGCAGGATCGTCGCGGTTTGGAGAGGGAGGGAGGGAATTGCTGGAAGGGTGGAGGGCGCAGGGCCGGGATGGCAAAGGGCGACCTTCATGCCACCAGCCGGCGATAAGCAACAGCAGGGCGGCGAGCGTGGTCAGGCCGACCCGGGCATTCGTTCCCGCGGAGGCCCGCGTGGCGGGGGTCCGGGAGGAACGAGGCTTCTCCTCCAGCACGCGGCCGCTCACCTCGGCGGTCGGTGCGGCGGTGGAGGAGGCGGTGGGCGGTGGGGCGGCGCTTGCCGATTGCGGCGGGGTCGCGGGCACCGCGGCGGCGGTCGCGGCGGGGGCCGGCTGCAGGTCGGCGCGCCGGGCGAGCGCAGCGGTTTCCGCGGCGACCGCCTGGGCGAGCTCCGCGCGCGCCGCCTGGAGTTGCGCCACGGTTTCGGGGGCGGCCTGCCAGTAGCCCTTGGCGATGACGCTGAGCATGCGATCGACGATCGCCTGGAGGGCACCGAGGTTCTGCGCGGCGCGGAACTTTTCGCGCAGGCCGAGTTGGTGGCGGTCCTGCACCCAGGTTTCGAACAACTCCTGCCACTGGGTCGCGTCGACGGCGTCCGGCACGGTCACCTGCCAGCCCCAGAGGTTGTCGATCACCTGCCGCACGACGCGTGCGCCGGAGTACCCCTCCTTCAGCATCGCCTCGATCCACTTCGGATTGAGGTAGCGGGCGCGCAGCTCGCGGCCGAGGTAACGTTCGAGGGTCACGGTTTCGCCGGCGCGGGGGTTGCTCAGGTCGGCGATCAGGGTTTCGGCAGGGCGGCCGTTGACGCGGCGGAGGGCGAGCGCGGTGCCGCCGAGGTACTGGTAGAAATCGTCGCTGTCGATCGCGCCATAGACGTTGGACGAGCGGCTGTGCACGACGCCGGCGGCGCCGCGGAGCGCCCCGCGCAGCAGGTCGGCGGCGAGCGCGGGGTCGCGTCCCTCCTGCGTGGGCCGCGCGCCCCAGTAGCCCTGCCCGAAAAGGTGGCTCATGCGCCGGAAATAGACGTCGGCCACCTGCGCCTCGTCCTGCCAGGAATCCTCTTTCTGGATCACATGGTCGAGGCCGGTGCCGTAGGCGCCCGACGGCACGCTGAACAGTCGCACCGCGGCCAGGCGCGCGGCCTCGGCGGCCGGGACGCCGCGCGCCTCCAGCTCGGCCCGCGCCGCGGCGGTGTGGCGGCGGAGGGCGTTGTCCTCCTCCGGCGCGGCGAGCACCGCGCTCACGGCGTCGTCGAGCAGACGCATCAGCCCGGGGAAGAGATCGCGGTAGAGGCCGGAGGGGACGATCGTGACGTCGACCCGCGGCCGGCCCAGTTCGGCGGCCGGGATGACGGCCACGCCGGTGACGCGCCCGCGGGCGTCCCGAACCGGACGGACGCCGAGGAGGGCCAGGATCTGCGCCTCCATCACGCCCTCGTGGCGGCTGCTTTCGACGCCCCAGAGGTTGAAGACGAGGCGCTCCGGCCAGCGGCCGTCGTGGCGGCGGCGATACGAGGCGAGCAGGTCGGCGGCGAGCTGGGCGCCGGCGGCGTAGGTGGCGGCGGTGGGCATCCGCGAAGGGTCGAAGCCGTAGAGGTTCCGGCCGGTGGGGAGGGCATCGGGGTTGCGTACCGGGTCGCCGCCCGGACCGGCAGCGACGTGGCGGCCGGCGAGGCCGGCGGCGATGGCGTCGAGCTCGGCGGCGCCCGCGGCGGCGAGGGTCTCCTCCAACGCCTGCTGCCGGCGGGTGCGTTCGGCCGGGGCGAGATCGGGCTCGAGGGAGAGAATGGCGTCGGCGGTGGCGGCGCGAGCCTCCGGGCCGGGGGAAACGCCGAAGGTGTGGAGGCCGAACGGAGTCAGCTTTTCGCCGATGCGTTTGAGGTGGTGCTCGATTTCCTCGACCTGCTCGTCGGTGAGCAGGCCGTCGGGGCCGGGGGCGAGGCCGAGATCGTGCAACAGGCCGCGGCGGGCGCATTCGCGGGCGAAGTCGCGGCGGAGGCCGGGGAGGGCGGGCGAGGCCTTTTCGCGGGCGGAGTGCAGGTCGCCGATCAGGGCGGCGAGGCCGCGCAGCTCGGGGTTGAGGGTGGCGCGGTCGAGCGGCGGCGTGAGGTGGCTGACGAGCGCGGCCATGCCGCGGCGTTTCGCCTGCAGCCCTTCGCCCACATCGTCCACGATGTACGGATACAACTGCGGCACGGCGCCGGCGATGACCTCGCCCGGGTCGGCGGCGGTGAAGCCGGCCTCCTTGCCGGGCAGCCACTCGTGGGTGGCGTGCGTGCCGACGTGCACCACGGCGTGGGCGGCGAAACCGCGCTGCAGCCAGAGGTAGAACGCGAGGTACTGGTGGTGCGGCGGCAGGGTGAGGTCGTGGTAGGCGGCGGCGGGATCCTGGTCCCAGCCGCGCGTGGGTTGCGCGGCGAGCAGCACGTTGCCCCAGCGCAGGCCGGGGAAGACGAAGTGCGGCCGCCCGGCGTCGTCGCGCCAGACCATGATCGTCGTGGCCTCGGGTTCGCCCCACTTCGCGACGATCGGGGCGCGCAGGGCCGCGGGCAGGGCGTCGAACCAGGCGCGGTAAGCGGCGACCGGGAGCAGGGCGACGCGTCCCGAGCGCGCGAGGGCGTCGATCGCGGCGGCGGCCTCCGGACCCGGCTTGGGGTTGCTGCCGAAGGTGCGGAGGGCGGCGAACAACTCATCGGGGTCGTCGGGCGCGCCGTCGAGCGCGTAACCGTCGGCGCGCAGCCGGCCGAGAATCTGGAGCAGCGATTGCGGCAGGACGTTGAGGTACGAGGCGCCGATGCTCTCCCGGCCGGGCGGGTAGTTGTAGTAGATCAACGCGACGCGTTTCGCGGTTGGCGGTTCGCGGCGCAGGCGCACCCAGCCCGCGACCCGATCGGCGAGTCGCTCGATGCGGTCCGGGATGGGCAGGCTGGCGACGTAGGGCAGCCCGGTGACGACATCGACGAGCGTCTCCTTCGCGGCGACGACGGTGGGGGCGAGGGCGCCGGCGAGTTCGGCGCCGCCGAGCTGCCACGAACGCTCCATCGCGTCGAGGCCGGCGGGCGACGCCTCCCACTCGGCGCGGCTCTGGCGGTTGAGCGCGATGGCGTTGAGCACCGGCACGTCGAGTCGGGCGAGCAACGGGCCGAGCTTGGAGGGGACGACGCCGATCTTCAGCGAGAGGGCGACGAGGGCCTCGATGCGCGGGGCGCCGGGGGCGTCGAGGAAGAGCGCCGGCAGGGCGGTGTCGGGCGGGTAGCCGAACGCGAAGAGGGCGTTCAATCCGCGGGCCTCGAGGGCGGCGCCAAGGGCGGCGAGCAGCTCCGTCTGGCCGGAGGTGGCGGTGTCGCGGGAGAAATAGACGCCGACCCACGGCCGGTCGCGCATGGCGGCCGGGCGGGTCGCCAGCACCGCGGCGGCGTAATCGGTGAAGTGCGCGAAGGCGTGGCCGGAGGCGACGTCGAAGTAGGCGATTTCGGGAAACTCCGAGGGCGGGGCGGCCGCGAGCTCCGGCCGGTGGCGGCGGGCGAGGGCGGCGCGGACGAGGTGGGCCAGGTTGGCGGGACCGCCGGCCGCGAAGTATGCCGCGAGCGCCGGATCGCGCCGGAAGCCGAGGTCGGCAAATTCGGGATCGAGCGGCCCGCCGACGCCGGCGAGCAGGGCACCGCGGGCACCGGCCGCGCGGAGCTCGGGCTCAAGGGCGCGCAGCAGGGCGCCGTAGCGCGTGTAGGCGATCGCGATGTCGCACGACCGGGCGAACCGGCGATCCTCCTCGGTGACCGCGGGCCCGGCGAAGATCCGCACGGTGACATCGCGCAGCGCCGGATCGCGCCGCAGTTCCGCCAGCGCCGCCAGCGCGGGCGCGGAGTGGACGTCGCCCGTGAGCAGCGCAACCTTGACCGGCGCGGTTGCCTCCGCGGCCGCAGCCCGGGCTTCCGGCGTCGCGGTGAGCGTGGCCAGCAGCAGGATCGCCACAATCGTTCCCAGCGGTCCGCAAGCCTCCCGGCCCCGCCCGGCCCTCGTGCCACACCGGAGGTGACAACCAACGTTTGCCGGCGCCGCGCAGCGGCCGCCCCACCGGGGGCGTGGCGCGAGGGCAGTGAACCGACTCTTGTCACGTATTACGTGACAAACTCCTTGGCCCGCCTGCCGATTCAGGTTGTCACGCAATACGTGACAAGCGGCGGGGGGGGCAGGAGCGGGCGGCATGGCGGGGAGAGGTGCAGGCAGGGCCGGGGGCGGGGGGGCGGATGGGGGTCGGGTCGGGCTCACGGTTTGCCGGCTTCGTCGGGGACGTAGACGATCTGGCCGTTGGCGAGGCGGTAGGCGGTGCCGAGGCGGGTGCCCTGGCCGGAGAGCGTGCGGTCGGAGACCTTCTGCACGGTGATGCGCTCGCCGTCCTTCACGATGATCTCCATCTCGCCGCCGTCGGTCTGCTTCACGAGGGTGACGCGGGAGTTCTTGTCGAGCAGGGTGCCGGTGGAGAAGAGGGCGAAGAGGGCGATAAGGAGGGCGACGATGAAGGCGACGCTGACGTCGAAGAGATTCGCGATGCCGGCGAGGGGATCGTCGTCCTCGCCCGGCGCGGCGCCGTGGGCGGACAGACGGTGGCGGTGGACGAAGCGCAGGGCCGGGGGGCGGGAGGCGGACGGGGCGGTCATGGCGTATTCAGTCCTTGGTGGCGGCCGAGCGGAGGAGGCGCTCGGCGTGGAAGGCGAGGGCCTGGGTATCGGCGCGCACCCAGCTCTCGCGGGCGGCAGCGAGGAGGTAGGCGGCGACGCTGATGGTCAGGCCGATGACGGTGGCGGCGAACGCGGTGACCATGTTGGTGGCGAGGGCGGGGAGGTTGCCGTCGGCCAGGCCCTGGAGGGCGTCGGCCATGGGGATGAGGGTGCCCATGAGGCCGAGGGAGGGGCCGACGCGGACGGCGAGGCGCAGCCGGCCGAGCGCGCGCCACCGGCGGCGTTCGGCCGACTGCAGGTAGTCCTCGAGCCGCAGGTCGAGCGGCTCGGCTGCCGGCTGGGCGGCGGCGTCCGCGAGCGCGGCGCGATCGCCGTCTAGGGTGCGGTGGCGGCCGCGGCGGCGGTCCCAGGCTTCGCGGGCGAAGGCGCCGAGGGAGACGAGCATCGCGGCGCCGAGGGCGAGGAGCCCGAGGAGCACGGGCCAGACGAGCACGGCGGCGATGGCGTGGAACAGTTCGCGGAGTTGGTCGACGGCGGTCATGGGTTTAGAAGCGGGTCACGAGCTCAAGGAACCAGCGGCGTCCGGGCTGGCGGTAGAACGCGTAGAAATCGCGGTCGAGGAGGTTTTCGATCGCGAGGCTGGCGCGGAGGTGGCGGGTGAAGGCGAAGCCGGCGCGGGCGTTGACGACGGCGTGGGCGTCGTAGGCGCCGAAGACGCCGTTGATCACGTTGGCGTTGAGTTCGTCGCTGCGGGTGTAGACGTGGGATGCATACCGGGCGGAGACCTGGGCGTCGAACCGGCCGCGGGCCCAGGCGAGACCGCCGGCGGTGGTGAGCAGCGGGACGTCGCCGAGGCGGCGGCCGACGGTGGCGGGGGAGATATCGTTGCGGAGGATCTCGGTGTCGGTGTAGCCGGCGCTGGCGTGGGCGGAGAAGCCGGCGCCGAGCGGCGCGGCGACGGTGGCCTCGAGTCCGCGCACGCGGGAGGAGCCGGCGTTGACCTTGCGGTTGAGGTCGTTGGCGGTGCCGGTGACGATCGTCTGCTGGTAGATGAGGTCGCGCAGGTCGTTGACGTAGCCGGTGAGCGTGGCGCGGGCGCCGGAGCGCAGGGCGAATTCGGCGCCGACCTCGGCGCTGCGGAGGATCTCGGGCTTGAGGTTGGGGTCGGCCTCGGTGATCCGAATGCCGACGGGGCCGGTCTTGGCGACGTAGGACGGCGCGTAGAGGTCGAAGAGCGTGGGCGTCTGGAAGGCGGTGCCGGCGGAGGCGCGGAGGGTGAGGGCCGGGAGGGCGCGCCAGACGAGGGAGGCCTTGGGGCTGAGCTCGGCCTCGCGACGGGCCGGGTAAACGCTGGCGCCGGGGGCGAGGGCGGGTTGCGCGGGCGTGGGCGTCTGTGTGGCGCGGCCGCGGGTCTCCCAGCGGGTGAACCTGGCGCCGGCGTAGAGCGACAGGGTATCCGTCAGCCGGATGCGATCCTGGGCGTAGGCGGCCCAGGTGCGGGCGGTGCCGGTGGTGTCGTAGTAGCGGGTGAGCTTCGCCCGCGGGTTGCGCCAGGCGGCGAGGTCCCAGTTTTCGCGGTGCAGGTCGGTCTTCTGGAACGCGAGGCCGGCGACGAGCTGGTGGCGGCGGCCGAACGGCGCGGCGAGCTGGCCCTCGAAATCCGCCCGGGTGGAGGGCGAGTCGGACAGCGTGCCGGGGCCGGCGTCGTAGGTGGCGACGCCGGTGCGCGGCGACACGAAGTAGGTGCCGAACCGGGCGTGGCCCGCGCTGAAGCGGAGCTGGGTGCGGGGGGCGAGGTCGAGTTCGTAGAGGGCGTGGACGCGGCGGGTGTCCTCGGCCGACGGTTGCAGCACGAGGAAGTCAGTTTCGTTGACGCTGAAGCGCCGCGGGGCGGGATCGGCAAAGCTGACGGTGCCGCGGGTGACTGGCTGGCCGGCGGCGTCGCGGAGGTACGAGGTGAACGGCGTGTAGTGCGTATCGAAACGATCGTACGCGTAGCCGGTGGTGAGGCGGCCGGCGGCGCCGAGATCGAAGTGCAGTTTGGCAAAGGCGTGGCGCTGCTCCCACGGGCGTCTGCCCTTGTCGCCGATGTTGTAGGAGGTGAGGCCCGCGGGGGAGAGCGTGCGCTCGGCGCCGGTCACGGCGATGGTGCCGGCAGCGGTCCCGGCGGTGGGGCTCTTGATCACGTAGTCGCCGAGATAGCTGTCGTGGTCGCGCCAGCCGGCGCCGAGGCTGAAGGCGAAGCCGCGGGTGGGGGTGTCGCGCAGGACAAAGCTGGCGGAGCGTTCGGTGCCGGCACCGCTGCCGGTGCCGGCGCGGGCGGTGAACTCGCGGCGTTCGGGCGGGCGGGTGAGGACGTGGATGACCCCGCCCATAGCGGCTCCGCCGTAGAGGGAGGAGAACGGGCCGGGGGCGATTTCGATGCGGGCGGCGTCGTCAAGCGGGACGGCGGACCAGTTGATGGCGCCGGAGTAGGCCCCGTTGAGGGTCTGGCCGTCGACGAGCAGCAGCGTGCGGCTGTTGGAGATACCGCGCAGCGAGATGCCGCCGAGGCCGGAGCCCGGGGTGGTGTCGCCAAAGGCGCTGCCGCGGACGTAGAGCCCGGGCGTGGCGGCGAGGGCGTCGCCGAGCCGCTGGGCGTGGCTTGTTTCGAGGGTAGCGGCGTCGATGACGTGGAGGACGGTGGGCGCCTCGGCGGGACTCACAGCGAGGCGGGTGGCGGTGACGACGAGCTGGTCGGCGCGGAGGGGCGGCTCGGCGGCGGCGGGTTCGGCGGCGGGGAGGCCGGCGAAGCCCGCGAGGAGCGGAGGCAGGAGCAACGTGCGGGAAGGAAAGAAAAGGGACATGATGAGGGAGGGTGCTGGAAGGGCGCGGCACACGCGGGTGCGGGGGCCCGGGCGGGCCGCGAGTGAGGAACGTCCGACACTCCCGGCGATACGTGCGCCGCGGAGTCCTTGGGTACGGGTGGGGTCGCGACCCGCAGCGGGGTCGCGCGATCGGGCTCAGGCCGTGCGCGGCGGCTCGTGAGGCGGGGCGTCGCGCCGGGCGGCGGGCCGGAGGGGATCGCAGGATGAAAGCGGAGCAGGGGCGATCGGGGCGGCGACGAGTTCGCCCGGGCGTTCGAGGCCGAGCACGATCTTCTGCAGCACGGCGTCAGCGGGACAGGGCGGGGGTGGCGGCGCCTCGCGGTTCACGCCGGCGTGGGCGACGGCGTCGGGCCGGGCTTCACCGCCCAGCAGGAAGGCGACCTCGGCCTTGAGCCGGTGCTGGTGCGAAAAGGAGCGGGCGTGGTCGATCCAGGTGAGCAGCGCGTAGGTGGCAATCTGCGGGCTCTGGGCGCACAGCCAGCCGGCGAGCAGCAGCCAGAACGGCCACTGCCGGCGGCGGGTGGAGGTGCGCGCGGCGGACATGATCGTGCCTCATGGGAGCGATTCCTTTTCGCGGAGCAAGGCCGGAGCGTGAGCGGGGGGAAAGATAAAGAGAAAGAGGAACGAGAAAGATTGGGGGGACGACCGCCGGCGGCGATTCGTCCGCGCTCCCGGCGTGCCGTGGGATGAAAAGAAATTCATCTTCGATTCACGGGGCGTTCATGCGGGGGAGGTAGGAGTGGGGGCATGATCCCACGCGGTTTCCCGTTGGTGTTTGTTTGCGCGGCGCTGGCGGCGCCGCTGGCGGCGGGCGAACGGCCCCTGGCCGTCGATTTCGGCCAGTCGCGCATCGAGGTCGCGGTGAAGGCCACGGTCGATTCCTTCACCGGCAAGCTGGCGCAGTACGAACCGGCGATCGCCGTCGACGACGCGGGCCAGGTGGTGTCGGCGCGGCTGGCGTTTCATTTCCGCGACGTGCTCACGGGCAAGGACGGCCGCGACCAGGCGATGCACAAATGGCAGGAAACGGAGAAGTTTCCCGACGCGGTCTTCCAGCTCGCCGCCCTCACGCCGCCGGCGGTTCCGGGCGAGGCCGCGACGGCGGTGGGCCGCCTGACCCTGCATGGCGTGACGCGCGAGATTCGCTTTCCAGCCTCGGTGATCCGCGACGGCGACGTGTATGCGATCGACGGAGACGCGGCGGTGGACGTGCGCGAATTCGGGCTCCCGATCATCCGCCTGCTGGGCCTGCTCAAGGTCGACCCGGTGGTGCACGTGCGGTTTCATCTGCAGGGCCGGGCGGGGCGCTGACGACCATGACGTCCTCGAATTTCGAATCCCTGGCGGCGGCGCTGCAACGGCACGCGCCGGCGGCCGCGGCGATGGAACCGCGGCTGGCGGCGGCGCTGCGGCAGGTGCTGGGCCGGCCGGGAAAACTGTTGCGCGCCGCCCTGGCCCGCGCCGGAGCGCGCCGCGCGGGTCTCCGGCGCGGTGCGGCGGAGAAACTGGCGAGCGCGGTCGAGTGTTTTCATGCGGCGTCGCTGGTGCTCGACGATCTGCCGTGCATGGACGACGCGATTATGCGGCGCGGGCTGCCCTGTGTGCACCGGCAGCATGGTGACGCGACGGCGATTCTGACGTCCCTGGCGCTGATCAACCGGGCGTATGCGCTCGTGGCGGAGGTGCTGGCGGCGCAGCCGCGGCGGGTGCAGGCGCGGGCGTGGGCCACGGTCGAGCGCAGCCTGGGGGTGGCCGGTCTCGTCGGCGGCCAGGCGTGGGATCTGGCGTTTGCGCAGACGGAGCGCCCGGCGCGGCTGGTGAGCCGGATCGCGGAGCAGAAGACCGGGGCGCTTTTCGCCCTCGCCCTCCTGCTGCCGGCGGAGCTGGCGCGGCCGGACGCGATCGAGCGCCGGGCATTGCGCGCGCTGAGCGTTTATTGGGGGCAGCTTTTCCAGATTACCGACGACCTGCGCGACGTGCTCGCGACGTCCTACGAGGCCGGCAAGACCACGGGGCGGGACGCAGCGCTGGCGCGGCCGAACCTGGTGCTGGCGCTCGGGTTGCCCGCGGCGCGGCGACGCATCGGGCGTCTCGCGGCGCAGGCGGAACGCGCCCTCGCGGTCCTCGAACATCGCGGTGGCGCGCGCCGTTGGGGCTACCTGCGGGAGGCGGCGGCGGGGTTGAACTGTCTCCTCATCGTGCCCGAAGCGGTGCTGCACGCAGCGTGAGCGCACGCTCGCGAAACGGATTGACGATGCTTCCTCACGACTTTCCGGACCCCGTAGCCGCGTTGGAGCGCAGCGACAACGTGGTCTCACGCCCGGCCACGCTTTCGCTCCGCTTAAGCGCGGCTACCGCCGGGGCGGAGGGCTGCGACGTGGAATTTCCCGCCTGACGACTCACCGTGTCATCCTCCTCCTCTGCGCCCTCCCGCCCGCCCGATGCGATCGGCTTTCACCTGCAGGTGCTCGCCCTGGTGGTCACCAATCTCACGCGTCATCGCTGGCGCGCGCTGATCGGCACCGCGGGCATCGCGTTCGGGGTGGCGGCGATGCTGACGATCCTTGCGATCATCACGGGGGCGATCGGGATGTTCCAGCGCCTGCTGGCGAGCGACAGCCACTACCTCGTCTTCGAGCGCAACGTCTCGGATCTCTTCTTCAGTTCGGTGACGCGCGCGCAGGTGGCGGCGATCCGGGCGCGGCCGGAGGTGCGGGCGGCGCATCCGGTGCTGTTTGGGATCGTGTCGGCGCCGGCGCATCCGGTGATCACCTGCTTCGGGATCGAGCCGGGCGATCCGCGGCTGGGGAAGGCGGAGTGGCGGGCGGGACGGCGCGAGGATTTCGGGGCGCGGACGGGGGAGATCTTCCTCGGTTCGCGGGCGGCGGAGTTCCTCGGCGCACGGGCCGGGGAAACGCTGGCGATCGGGCGCGGCAGTTTCCGCGTGGGCGGCGTGTTCAAGACGGAAAACGGCTTCGAGGACGGCGGGGTGTTCCTGCCGCTGGCGGAGGCGCAGGAGTTTTTCCACCGTGGCGACGCGGCCTCGGTGGTGACGGTGAAGCTGCGCGACGAGGGCGACGGGGCGCGGTTCAAGGGGGCGCTGGAGGCGGCGGAGCCGGCGGTGATCGCGCTGGAGAACCGCGAATTCAACTCCACCTACAACAGCTTCAAGATTCTGAACTTCACGGGGTGGGCGGTGGGCGTGTGTGCGTTCGGGCTCGGCGGGCTGAGCGTGGCGAACACGATGCTGCTGTCGGTTTTCACGCGAATCCGGGAGATTGCGATCCTGCGGGTGTGCGGGTTTTCGCGCGGGCAGGTGGCGGGGTTGATCTTCGGCGAGGCGGCGGCGGTGGCGGCGCTGGGCGTGGCCGCCGGGATGGGGCTGGGTTTCGTGTTGCTGGCGGTGCTGGAGCAGGTGCCGCAGTTCCACGGCTACGTGCAGTCGACGGTGCAGCCGCTGGTGCTGGCGGGAATCGTGGTGACGGCGTTTGTGACGGCGGCGGGAGGGGCGATTTATCCGGCGCGGTTTGCGGCGCGGATCGAACCGGCGGAGGCGATGCGTTATGAATAACGACGCGCGCGAAATCGTGGTGCAGGCGCGGCGGGTGTCGAAGAGCTACGACCACGGCCGCATTCCGGTGCTGCACGAGGTGAGCCTGACGGTGGCCACCGGCGAACTGGTGGCGCTCTGGGGCGCCTCGGGCTCGGGCAAGAGCACGCTGCTGCACCTGCTCGGCGGGCTGGACGTGCCGGACCGCGGGGAGCTGACGGTGTGCGGGCTGGATCCGCGCGTGGAGGCGGGCCGCCTGACGCTGCGCCGGCGCGAGCTCGGCTTCGTGTTTCAACTGCACAACCTGATCCCCGACCTCACGGTGGAGGAAAATCTGCGCGTGCCGGCGATGGCCATCGGCCGGCCGTGGCGCGAGACGGCGGCGCGCATCCGCGAACTCGCGGCGCGCGTCGGCCTCGGCCACCGGTTGCGCCACCGCATCCAGGATCTTTCGGGCGGCGAACGCCAGCGCACGGCGATCTGCCGTGCGCTGATGAACGGCCCGCGCCTCCTGCTCGCCGACGAGCCCACCGGGTCGCTCGACGAGACCACGGGGTCGACGGTGTTCGCGCTGATCAAGGAACTCGCCGAACGCGAGCGCCTGACGGTGGTGCTGGCGACACACGAGCGGCGTTTTGCGGAGGCCTGCCATCGCATCGTGCGCGTGCGCGACGGGCGGATCGACGAGATCGCGGCATGAGCGCGGGGGGAGCAACGGCGGCCTCGGTCGTCGGCCGGGCGGTCGCGGCCCACACGCTTGGGTGGATGCTGGCCGCGAATCTCATCGGCGTATGGCTGGCGATTCTGCTGCTCTGGCCCGCGGCGGGCGACGCGCTCGCGCCGCTTTCCTACGGACGCTGGGCGCCGTTGCACCTCAATTGGCAGCTTTACGGCGCGTGTGCGCTGCCGCTGGTGGGCGCGCTGCTGGCGTGGTGTTTCGATGCGGGTCACCCGCACGCGGGCCGCCACGCTCACGGCGGGCTGGCGGCCTGGTCGCTCGCGCTGGCGCTGGGCGGGGCGGCGTGGCTGGGCGGCACGACGAGCGGCAAACTGTTTCTCGACTGGCACGGCTGGACGCGCCCGTTGCTGCCGGCGGCGATGCACGTGCTTTGGTCGCTGCTGGCGGCGCACACCTGGTGGCGCTGGCCGCGGCTGGCGGCGGGCGGGCGGGTGGCGCGGGTCGCGATCCTGGCGGGACTGCTGATCGTGCCGACCGTGTTCTTTTGGTCGGCGGGGCGGGAGTTTTACCCGGCGGTCAACCCCGACAGCGGCGGCGCGACTGGTGCGGCCCTGCTCGGCTCGACGCTGGGCATCGTGACGATCTACCTCGCGCTGCCGGCGCTGCTGGGGCTGGGGTGGCGGGAGGGAGGAGGCGACGGAGCGGCGCCCTCCGATAGAACGAACTTCGTTTCTTCGGAGGGCTGCGCTCCGTCGCAGCCGCCTTCCGGGGACCACCCCCGGTCCGTGCTCAGCGGCGCTGAGACCGCGGCCCCCTTCGGCCGGTGCGGGCGCCGGGGTTACAGGTCCGGTCGCTGGGCGCGCCGCGCCGGGCTGGCGCTGGCGGGATCATGGGTGGTTTTCGGCGTCATCGACCGCGGGGATGTGTCGCACCATGCGCCGGCGCAGATCGCAGCACTGGCGGTGCTCGGAATCTGGATACTGCTGCTGCCGGCGGCCTGGGCGGAGCGGGCATGGCCGGACGCGGCGCGGCCCTGGCGGCGCGCGGCGACGGCGTGGTGGGCGCTGCTGGTGGGGTCGGGGTGGGTTTCGTTCCTGCCCGGGGTTTCGGAGGCGCTGAAGTTCACGCACGGGCTGGTGGCGCATGCGCACCTCGCGATGGCCGGCTTCGTGATCAGCGTGAACGGGGCGGTGCTGGCGACGCTGACAGGGCGGGCGTCCCCGCGCGGGGTCTTTGCGCTCTGGCAGGGCGGGTGTGGGCTGATGGTGGCGGCGTTGCTGGCGCTCGGGGTGGGGGAGGCGGCGCGCGCGGCGGAGCTGTTTCGCGGCGAAGCGTGGGTGCAGGCGCTGCTGGGGCTGCGGCTGGTCGCGGGGTTGGCGATGCTGGTGGCGTCGGCGCGCTGGCTGGCCGGGAGGGGGCGCGCATGAAGCCGCCGCTTTCGTTGCGCGGGGTGCGGCGGTACGCGCTGGCGGTGGGGCTGATGGATGCCGCAACGGGGTTGGGGCTGATGCTGGCGCCGGGTTTCACCCTGGCGCGGATGGGGGCGGCGGTGCCGAGGGCGGAGGCGCTGGCCTACGTGCGGTTCAGCGGGGCGTTTGTCGCGGCGGTGGGTGCGAGCTACCTCCTGGCGTTGCTGCGGCGCGGCGGGGGTCGCCTGCGGGGGGCGTTGGAATTCACCGCGCTGGCGCGGCTGGCGGCGGGTGGTGCCGCGGCCGTGGGCGTGGCGGCGGGATGGTTTGATCGGGCCTGGTTGATCGTCGCGGCGACGGATCTCGGGTGCGCGGCCGTGCAGGTCTGGATCTTGCGTCGAGGGGTGGGCGGCCATGCGTAACGCCGAGGCGCAGCTTTCGTGGTGGGCCGCGGTGGGGGCGGTGGCGGCGACGTACTTCTATTTCCTGATCTTCGCCGAATTCGCCTGGTTGGAACTGGCGCGAGCGATCGCAGGAGAGCCGGGGCAATTGCGCCTCGTGATGGCGGCACTGGGTGCAGGCGGCGTGTTCGGGGCGGTGGCGGCAGGACGCAGGTTCCGGCGCGGCCGGCGGCGCCGGATGCTGGCGTGGGGGTTTCGCGCGTGCGCGGTGACGGGAGCGGTGGCACCAACAGTGCACTCCTACTGGTTGGCGGTGCCACTCGCGGCGGGAGTTGGGCTCGCGCTCGGATTTCTCACCGTGGTGCTGGCGGCGGTGTTGCGCGCGGCGACGGGTGGGTTGCGATTGGGCGTGGCGATCGGCGCCGGGACGGGAGCGGCATATGCGGCGTGCAACGTGCCGGGGATGTTCGAGGCCGCTCCGGCGGTGCAGGCGTGGGTCGCGGCGGCGGTGGCGCTGGCGGCGTCGGCGTTGCCGCGGCTGATGGTGCTGGCGCGGGTCGAGCCGATCACGACGCCGCCCGATTACGATCGCGGCGGCGTGGTGCGCGGGGTGGGGGTGCTGCTGGCGCTGGTGTGGATGGATTCGGCGGCGTTTTATGTCATCCAGCATGCGCCGGCGCTGCGGGCGGCGACATGGGGCGGAGCGGGGCAACTGTGGGGCAACGCGGCCGTACATCTGGCGGCGGCGCTGGCGGCGGGGGTGTGGCTGGATCGCGGCGGGCGACGGACGGTGCTGGCGACGGCGGCGGGGCTGCTGGCGGCGGCCTGCCTGATTTTGAGCGGAGTGCTGCCGCCGGTGGTGCCGGCCGGCGGGTGTTATGTGGCGGGGGTGTCGCTGTATTCGGCCGCGCTGGTGGAGTATCCAGCGCGCAGCGGGCGGGCGGGGTTGGGGGCGCTGGTGTTTGCCGTGGCCGGCTGGGTGGGCTCGGCGCTCGGCATCGGCATGGCCCAGGATCTGGAACGGATTCCGGGGCTCTTGGTGGTGGTGGCGGGCGCGGCGGTGGCCGGGTTGCTGGGTTGGCGCGGTGGCGGTGGTG
>CAZDGC010000074.1:0-36573 GCA_964504885.1 uncultured Opitutus sp. | reverse complement strand
CCCCAAGGCCGTATTGGCTATCGAAAAAAGCTCCGTATAAGGTGTAGGCTCCGTCCGCGCCGCTCGCAGGACTGCGGCGGCGACGGAGCGCCGCCCTCCAGAAATCCGACTCTTGCGACGCGCGCTCAGTGGGGCAGAGGGCCCTTGGCGAGGCGGCGCGGGAGCGGTTCCCCCCGGGGGAGCGGTTGCGCGAGGGCGGCGAGCGTGTGGCTGAGGAGGAGCCGCCGCTGCTCCGGCGAGAGTCCGGATTGCAGCATCGCGAGGCGGTAGTTGCCGTAAAGGGTGGAGGTCCGGCCGTAGCGTTCGAACTCCGCCATCACGGCCAGATGCTGGCGCAGGAGTCCGTCCACGTTCAGTGTCCGTCCGGTGCTGGGATCCGTGGTGGAGGCGGCGATGATTTCGAGCGCCTTCCGGATGGCCTGTTGCCGCTGGTCCAGATCGGCAAAGCGCAGGGCGTTTTGCTCCTGAAACTCGATGATGGCGCGGTGCTGCACCCGGCGTCGAAGCCGTTCGAACTCCTCATCCTGCCGCGCCTGCTCCTCGGGGTCGACGACCCGGGAGGGCCGGAGCACGCCGCCGACCGCCTCCTGCACGGCGCGGCGGAGGTCAGCGAAGTACCAGTCGCGCTCGTCATTGTACTGCTCGATCACGGCCACGAGCCACGCCGGAATGGCGGGCGGCCGGCTCGGAGCGACGGGCTCGAAGTGCGGGGCGAGATCGCGGCGAATCTCTTCGGCGAGGGTTTCGAGGTTGCCGAGATGGGGCCACTGTTCCTCTGCGAGGCGGTTGAAGGCGGCGGTACGGACCTCGCGGGGCTGCTGGTCCTGGGCGTGCACCAGTTCGCGGAGCTGCCGCTTCAGCCGCGCGCGCTGGGCGTTGAAGGCGGCGACGCGCGCGAGGACGGCGGGAGGAAGATCGGACGGGAGGCGGAGCCGCGTTGTCTCCGGGGAGAAGAACAGGGCATCGCTGTCGAGCCGGTCGCCGGGTTCGCCGCGGGCCTTGCGGGCGGCGGAGGCGAGTTCGATCGCGAGTTCGCGCAGGAGTCCGCGCTGGGCGGCGACGAGTCCGTCCTCATAAAACGCGGCAGCGCGCACGACCTGGAACTCCGCCTCGCGGTTGGCCCACTCGCGCGAAGGAGGGAAGGACTCGAGCTTCCAGCGACGCTGGGAGTTCCAGTCCACGCCGCTCCCGGGCCCGTTCCGGATGAGGCCGCGGCGCAACTCCTCCGCCTCGGCCTCCAGCGCGACAATCCGGGGGGTCTGGTGCGCGGCGAATTGGCGCCAGCCCTGTTCGCGGGCCGCCTCGGCCGCCGCTTGCAGCAGGACCGCCTGGTCGAGGAGTTCATTGACGAGGCGGTTGCGGTGCGCGCGATACTGCTCGATTCGCGTCTCGAGCTCCCGGCTGAGCGTGCCGGCATACAGGTGCGAACTGAGGGGCGGGTAAAACGTCTCACCGACAAAGTCGCCCAATCCGCCGGGCGGGAGCAGGCGGCGGCCATTGAAAAGCCACGGAGTCCCGGTGGGCCGATCGGCGATCCGCGCGCCGTAGACGGGAGGCGCCGGGGGAAAGAACGCGACCGGAAACCCCGGGCCCGGCTCCGCGGAGGGGGCGGCACGCACCGCGGCGGGGCCGTGACCGGCGGGAGTGACCAGTCCGACGGCCAGGGCCAGGCTCCAGCGTGGAAGGCGCGGGCTCACGGGGAGGGGAGCAAGGGCAACCTATCCCGGCGCGCGGGAAACGCGAGTCGCTTTGCGGGGGCGGACCGGCGCACCTGCCGGCCGGCGGCTGCAATCCTGGAGGGCGCCGCTTGTCCGGCGCCGGGAGGAACGGACCGGGCGACGCTGGCGGCGGGCGGCTGCGGCCGAGCGCAGCCCTCCAGGCGGGCGTACTTGGACTGCGCGCCGGGCGGGGCGCCCGCCGTCAGCGCGGCAGGGCGAAGGCCACGTAGGTGTCGCCGCTCTTCGTGCCGATCTTGCCGCCGCCGGCGGCGATGACGACGTATTGCCGGCCGCCGACCGAGTAGGTGGCGGGGGTGGCGTAGCCGGCGGCGGGGAGCTTCGCCTTCCAGAGCTCGCGACCGGTGCGGCGGTCGAAGGCGCGCAGGTGTTCGTCGCGGCTGGCGGCGATGAAGACGAGGCCGCCGGCGGTCACGATGGGCCCGCCGTAGTTCTCCGTGCCCGTGTTACGGATACCCCGGGCGGCGAGATCGGGCCATTCGCCGAGCGGCACGCTCCAGCGGTAGTCGCCGGTGTTGAGATCGATGGCGTGGAGCGTGCCCCAGGGCGGCTTGACGGCGGGGTAGCCGTCGGGATCGAGCCAGCGGTTGTATCCGGTGGTTGCGTACGGGATGCGGCCGAGGGCGTCCGGACCGTCGTCGAGCTCCTGCTTGCGCCCGGCGTCGCCCGGGGCGCTGCCGGCGTCGTTGCGCGGGTCGGAGGGCGCCTCGAGGCCGAGGAGGAAGCCGGCGATGGCGGTGCGCTGGGCCGGGGAGAGAAATGCAAACGAGGGCATCACGCCCTTGCCGGTCTGGAGGAGGGCGAGGACATCGGGGAGCTTGAGGCGGGTATCGACGCCTTCGAGGGACGGGATGTTGGCGGCGGCATTGCCCTTCCGGTCGACTCCGTGGCAGGCGGCGCAGATCTGCGTGTAGAGCGCCTGGCCGCTGGCGGAGCCGGGGCCGGCCGGGGTCTTGGCGTCGACGAGCTGGTGAATCCAGGCCATCTCGTTGGCGTTGACGTAGAGGACGCCGTCGGGGTCGGTGGCGGCGCCGCCCCATTCCGCGCCGCCATCGAAGCCAGGAAAGATGATCGTGCCTTGGAGGCTCGGCGGCATGAAGGGCGCGTGCGGCTTGAGGGTGGCGAATTTCTCCAGCACGGCCCGGTGCGCCTCGGGCGTGCGCGTGGTGAGCTCGGCGTGGGTGAGAAGCTGGCGGGCGAACGGCGCGGGTTTCACCGGCAGGGGTTGGGTGGGCCAGGTGGACTCGCCGGGCACGTCGGAGCGCGGCACCGGCACCTCCTCGATCGGAAAGAGCGGTTCGCCGGTCTCGCGGTTGAAGACGAAGACGTGCCCCGACTTCGTGGTCTGGGCGACGGCGTCGATGCGCCGGCCGCCGTGCGTGACCGTGAGAAGGTCGGGCGGCGAGGGCAGGTCGCGGTCCCAGAGATCGTGGCGCACGAACTGGTAGTGCCAGACGCGGCGGCCGGTGGCGGCGTCGAGGGCGATCAGGCAGTTGGCGTAGAGGTTTTGGCCGATGCGGTTGCCCCCCCAGAAATCGAAGGCGGCGGAGCCGGTGGGGCAGAAAACGAGGCCGCGCTTGTCGTCGAGCGCGAAGCCGGCCCAGACGTTGGCGCCGCCGATGTGGCGGTGGGCGTCGGGCGGCCAGGTTTCGTGCCCCGGCTCGCCGGGCTGCGGGATGGTGTTGAACCGCCAGACGAGTTCGCCGGTGCGGACATGATAGGCGCGGATCGGGCCGGGGGCGGAGGGCGCCGGGCCTTCGCCGACGCGCAGGCCCATGATGAGCAGATCGCGGTAGACGATGCCCGGGCTCGTTACCTGCAGCGAGAGGTTGGAGGCGTCGCGGCCGAGGCCGTCGTAGAGGTCGACGGTGCCGTCGCGGCCGAAGCCGGGGATGCGCCGTCCGGTGGTGGCGTCGAGGGCATGGAGCCAGTGGTGGCTGGCGTAGAACAGGCGGCGCTCGCGGCCGTCGGTCCAGGTGGCGAGGCCGCGGTTCACGCCAACCTTGGTGAGGCCCTTGATGCTGGTCGGATTGAAGCGCCACTTCTCAACGCCGGTGGCGGCGTCGAGGGCGAAGACCTGCAGGTCGGGCGTGGTGCCGTAGAGCACGCCGTCGATGACGAGCGGGTTGCATTGGATCTGGGTGCGGTTGCGGCCATCGAGTCCGCCCGCGCGGTAGGTCCAGGCGACCTCGAGGCGACCGATGTTCGCCGGCGTGAGCTGGGTGAGCGGCGAATACTGGGTGCCGGCGTGATCGCCGAGGTAGGTGCCCCAGTTGGCGTCGGCGGCGGGAAGGGAGAGGGCGGAGAGAAGCAGTCCGGAGAGGAGGCTGAGGCGAAAGCGCATGGGCTCGGAGGCTGGCGGCGGCGCCGCCGTGGGCAAGTTCCGGATGGCCGGGGCGCGGCCTCCGACACTGCAATCAACGGACCTCATCGGCCGCGTCCCACCAAACCTGGCCGGATGAGCCCGGAGCCTGGCACATTCAGCCCCTCGGCTGCATCCGGATCCGTTTTAGGTGCGTAAAGGGAGGCATCATTCACTCCTGTTCAATTCATCGGCGTGAGACGCACCAACCACTACCTCTCATCCCCTCCACCCAGTCATGAACCTGTTTAATGCCCGACACGCTCAATGACGAAGGCGCCCTGAGCTATATGCCGGTGCGTTTCAGCCTGAACTTCCGCTTCTGACCGGCAAAGCTGCCGTCCCGGTCAAGTGGGAGTTCGGTAGTCCGCGCCATCCGGTGCGTCTGCCTGTGCGCGGCACGCAGACAGGTCGGCGTGAGCAAAATTGTCGTCCGGGAAGGTTGGCCCACCGTCCACCGAACAGAACACCGGTTCGGATTCGATAGCATCGGGCTGGGGGTAACCGTCGCGGAAGAGTTCGCCCTGCCGGACTTTGCCGGGGAGCCTGCCGGCGGCGGGGGCAGCTCGAATTCCCAGGCGACTGATTGGACGGAGACGCCGGAGTGGCCCGGCGAGTTTCTCGAGGTCGCGGCCTGCCGGCGCCACCTTGACTCGGCTGAGGTCGGTAAGACAGTAAGACCCATCATGGTTGCGATCACCTTCAAGGTTTCCCCCGAGGATGCGCAGCGTCTACGCGCCGAAGCCCGGCGCACCGGGAAGACGCTTTCGGCCCACATTCGTGCCGCGGTTCTGCCCCAGCAGGTCAAACGGCGTGGCAAACGCGTAATCAAGCGGCATCCTATTTCCGGCCTGCCTTACGATGCCACCGACGAGGGCGGCCCGACGGTCACGCTCGAACAGATCAAAGAAGCTTTGAGGGAGTTTCCGTGAAGTACCTCCTCGATGTAAACGCCCTGATCGCGTGGCGCCATGTCACGGCCAACGGTCACGAGCGATTTCACGTGTGGGCCACGCGGGAGGGGTTTTCAGCGCTGGCAACCTGCGCCCACTCCGAACTCGGTTTCCTGCGGGTGTCGATGCAGGTTTTTTCGCTCACGCTGGTCGAAGCACAGACCGCGCTCGCTGAAATGAAAAAACACACCGGGGGATTCATCGCTGCAGCGCCGGCCCCCCAGCTCGCGACGTGGGCGGCCAAGCCCTCTCAGACCTCGGATGCCTACCTCGTGCAGTTGGCCGCCGCGGCCGGACTCACGCTCGCCACCTTCGACGCCGGAATCCCTGGTTCCGTGACAATTTGAACCGGGCGTGACCCAAAGGGGGGGGAGCCAACGGGGTCAGTCGACCAAGCCGACTGCGGATGAACTCGGCTGGGCACGGATGGCGACAGGGATCGAACCGTGAAGGTCCCTGCAATCCGCGGTCACATTGGTCGGTGGCGCCGGCATCGTACTCGTGACCGACAGGAGAAAGAGGCGCGGCGCCGGCTTACGACTTGGAGTGGTTCGACCATGCGTTGGCGCAGTCGATCCGGAAGGTGAGTTCGGTGGCGTCCGACTTCACGAGCGTGAGCTGTGCGCTGTTGCGCTCGGTCTGATACTTGTCGAGCTTGTGGCGCAAGGTGCACGTGGTCTCCCAGTGGGTGCCACCGCCGAGATTGAGCGCCAGGAGCTTGCTCCGGCCAGGAGGGAGTTTCCAGATCGTCTCCGCGGCGCTGCCGATCTCGCGATCCATGTCCTCGTCGCTGTTCGCGCCGCGATGATGTGCGGAGTGGTTCGCCAGTTCCATGTCGCCCGGCTTCATCAAGCACCTCCGCCTCGTTCGCCGGCCAGACAGTGCGATCGGAGTTCGGCAGCGCTACGCGCACGTTCAGCGGCTGCGATTCGCCCCTGCGATCGACCTGCACGCGCAGCCGAAACCTGTCCAAACTGATCGCGCTGACAGTGGCCTGACCTCGATAGCGATCCAGCGACACTTTCACGCCGCCGGGGTCGGGCGATTGCGCCGGTGCGAAGGCGGCAAGCAGGAGGCGGGGGAGGATGGACCGGACAACCAATATCAAGGCGAGCCAGCGAGGTCAGACGTCTGACTCCCGCCGGAAGTGACCCGGCAGGTGAAAAGATTCGCGCGACGGCGCTTTAACGTGCGGCCAGTCCGGCGATCGGGAGGTTCAGGCCGGTGAGCGACTGGGAGACCGTGTCGATGACCGTGGCGGGGACGACACCGAGGGCGACGATGACGACGATCAACGCGACGCAGAGGACGCGGGTCGGGGCGTCGAGGGCGATGGGAGCGGCGGCCGCCTCGGCGGGATCGCCGAAGACCGCTTCCTTGACGACTCGCAGGTAGTAGTAAACCGCGATGGCGGCGTTGAGCATCGTCACCACCACGAGCAGCAGGTGGCCTTTGCCCAGGGCGGCGGTCAGCAGGGACAGTTTGCCGAAGAACCCCACAAACGGTGGGATACCCGCGAGGCCGAAGACGCCGACGATGAGGGTCGCGGCCAGCAGCGGGGAGCGGCGGTGCAGGCCGGCGAGTTCGGCGATGGCGACGTTGGTGCCGTCGCGGGAAACGCGGCAGATGACCACGAAACAGGCCAGCACCATGAAGAGGTAGCCGGTGATATAATACAGGGCGGAGGCGAAGCCGGCGTCGCTGAGCGCGACGAAACCGACCACGGTGTAGCCGGCATGGGCGATGCCCGAGAAACCGAGGAGGCGTTTGAAATCGGTCTGCACGAGCGCGATCAGGTTGCCGTAGAACATCGAGGCGATCGCGAGGCCGGTCAGCAGCGCGGCGACGGCGTTGTTTTGGGGAGAGGCAAGGGAGACAAAACGTACGAGCACGGCCACGGCGCCAATCTTGGGCAGCGAGGCGATCAGGCTGGCGGTTTCATTGGAGGCGCCCTGGTAGACATCAGGGGTCCAGAAATGGAAGGGGAAGACGGCGAGCTTGTAGTAGAGGCCGGCAAACGTCAGCGCGAGGCCGCCCACGGCCAGCGGGGTGTCGAGGTGCGGCGCGAGTTTCTCCGCCATCAACGGCAGCGAGGTCGTGCCGGTGAGGCCGAAAAGGTAGCTCAGTCCGAAGAGCATGACGCCGTTGGCCGCCACCCCGAACATGATGTACTTGATGGCCGACTCCATTTGCGCGCGCTGGCCTTCGCGCTCGCGGCGCATCGGGACCATGAGGTAGAGCGGGAAGGCGGACAGCTCGAGAGCGATGACCAGGCCGATCACGTCGACGCAACTCACCAGCATGACGAGCCCGGTGGCGCTGAGGGTGAGAAAGAGGTAATACTCCGGTTGGATCTTCGCGCGGATGTCCGGCAGGCCGCCGCTGAGGAGGAGGATGGCGGTCAGGCCGAGGGTGAAGACGAGCTTCAGCACCTGCGAGAACGCGTCGACCCGGTAGGCGCCGCTGAAGAGGACCTCCTGTTGGCCGAGGCACAGCGCGGCCGCGACCGTGGCGGCGAGGGCGGTGCCGAGGGCGACGCGGCGCGCGCGAGTGGCGAGCGATTCGCCGAGCGTGACGAAAAAGAGGCCGAGCCCGCCCGCCAGCAGCACCAGTTCGGGGAGAAAAGCCAGGAAGGGTGAGGAGGACATGGCGGACTAGGGCAGGGCAGCCGCGGTGGTGCCGACCTGCTGCAGCAGGTGGACAACGGAGGCGTGCATGACGCGGATGAACGGCTGCGGATGAAGGCCGATCCAGAAGACGAAGAGCAGCAACGGGGCGAGGGTGACGATTTCGCGGAGACTGAGGTCGGAGAGATCGTGATGCTTGGGGTTGTTCGTCCCGCCCCAGGCGACGCGCTGGAGCATGCGCAGCATGTAGGCGGCGGCGAGGATCACGCCCGGCACGACGAGAATCGTCATCGTCTTCGAGTGGGCGAAGCTGCCGGCGAGCACGAGAAATTCGCCGATGAAGCTGTTGGTGCCGGGGAAGGCGAGGGACGACAGGCAGAAGAGGCCGAAGAACCCGGCGAACACCGGCATGAACTTTCCGAGGCCGGCGGTGGCGTCGAGTTCGCGCGTGTGCAGGCGCTCGTAGAGCAGGCCGACGCAGACGAAGAGCGCGCCGGTGGTGACGCCGTGGTTGATCATCACCAGCACCGCGCCCTCGATGCCCTGGGGGTTGAGGACGAAGATGCCAAGCGTGGCGAAGCCCATGTGGCCGACGCTCGAGTAGGCGACGAGTTTTTTCAGGTCGCTCTGGGCGAGGGCGGTCAAGCCACCGTAGAGGATGCCGACGACCGAGAGCGCGAGGAGGTAGGGGGCGAAGACGTGGGTGGCGTGCGGGGTGATCGGCAGGCAGAAGCGCAGGAAGCCGTAGGTGCCCATCTTGAGGAGGACGCTGGCGAGGATGACGCTGCCCGCGGTCGGGGCCTCGACGTGGGCCGCCGGCAGCCACGTGTGGAACGGGAACATCGGCACCTTGATGGCGAACGACAGGGCAAAGGCCGCAAAGACCCAGAGCTGGAACTGCGGGGCGAAGCCCTGGCCCATCATGCCCTCGATGCCGAAGCTGCCGGTCTTGAGCCGCAGGGCGATGAGCGCGACCAGCAGCATCACCGAGCCCGCCATGGTGTAGATGAAGAACTTGATCGCGGCGTAGATTTTGCGGGGTCCGCCCCAGACGCCGATCAGCAGCGCCATCGGGATGAGCATCGCCTCCCAGAACACGAAGAACAGGATCGCATCGAGCGCGCAGAAGACGCCGATCATCGCCGTCTCCATCACGAGCAGGCAGATCATGAACTCCTTCACGCGTTTCGTGATGTAGTTCCAGGAGGCCAGCACGCAGAGCGGCATGATCAGCGTGGTCAGGAGCACGAGCAGCAGGCTGATGCCGTCGATGCCCAGCGAGTAGTTGATCTGCAGGAACGGAATCCACGCGTGCTGCTCGCGGAACTGGAAGGCGGCGGTGTCGGGGTTGAAGCGCCACCAGAGCGGCAGCGAGAGGACGGCGACGACGGTGGTGCAGGCGAGGGTCCACCAACGCAGGGCGCGTTCGTCGCGCAGGAGGGCGGCGCCGGCGGCGGCGATCAGCGGGCTGAAGATCAGCACGCTGAGGAAGGGAAAGTCGCTGGTGGTGGCGGGATTCATCGGGACTTTCCGGTTGAACCACAGAGACACGGAGGCACCGAGAACCCAGCGCAGGCGTCCCTGAGCCAAGCCCTCGACACAGAGAGCACAGAGACCGAGCCGGAGGACACGGAGCATTTCCGGTGCTCGATGCCGGATTCTGCCTCTGTGACCTCCGGATCGCCCTCAGTGACCTCTGTGACGAGGTTTGAGAGGTTTGATGGGTTGCGGCTCTGCCGCGCTGTGGCTCGATGGTTCATCGCCTGATCAGAAAAAGAAAACGAAGGCTATGATTGCGGCAGCGGCCGCTCCGAAGGCCACGGTGAGATTCTCCTGCAGGGCGCCGCGCTGGGCGCCGCGGAGGCGGCCGCCGGCCCGGCGGAAGGCGGCGGCGAAGCCGTCGATTGCGCCGTCGACGATGCGCTGGTCGAAGACGGCCGAGAGCCGGGCGGAGACCATCAGCGGCACGAGGCCGGCGAGGCGGTAGAGTTCGCCGACGAGGTTGTCGATGGCCTGGATGGGGCGCTGCGAGAGCCAGAGGAAGGCCTGGCCGCCCTTGCGATACGGCCAGTCGAGGTCGAGGCTGATCTTGGCCTCGGGTTCGAGCTTCTTGATCAGGAGGAAGAACCCGAGCGCGGTGAAGAGCAGCACCTGGAGCGTCTCCGAGACGTGGTACGAGGTGTAGGGCTCGTACGCCACCGCGTAGGGAAGCATCTTATACAGGTACGGCGTGTAGCAGCCGATGAAGATGCAGAGGAAAGACGTGATCGCCATGGCCGCGATCATGTTGCCCGGCGGCTCAGCGGCGCGCTCCCAGGTTTCCTTCGAGCAGTGGTTCTTTCCGAACCAGATGAAATACGGAACCTTCAGGCCGGTGTGGAGGAACGTCCCGGCCGAGGCCAGCATGAGCAGGAAGGCGGCCCAGAGTTTATGGTCCTCGAAGCCGGCCGCGACGATCATCGACTTGCTGACAAAGCCGCTGAACAAGGGGAACGCCGAGATGGAGAGGCCGCCGATGAGCGTGAAGAGGAAGGTCCACGGCATCTTCACGTACAGCCCGCCGAGGTCGGTGAATTTGCTCTTCCCGGTCATGTGCAGCACGGAGCCGCAGCCCATGAAGAGCAGCCCTTTGTAGAGGATGTGGGCGAACGCGTGGGCGCAGGCGCCGTTGATGGCGAGTTCGGTGCCGAGGCCGACGCCGGCGACCATGTAGCCGACCTGGCTCACGATGTGGTAGGCGAGCAGGCGGCGGCAGTCGTTCTCGAGCACGGCGTAGACGACGCCGTAGAGGGCCATGATGACGCCGAGCGCCACGAGGATTTCCATGCCGGCGAAGCCTCGGCAGAGGGCGTAGACGGCGGTCTTGGTGGTGAAGGCGCAGAGGAAGACCGAGCCGTTGAAGGTGGCTTCGCCGTAGGCGTCGGGCAGCCAGGCGTGCAGCGGCGGCACGGCGGCGTTGAGGATGAAGCCGATCATCACCAGCCAGGCGCCAAGGGAGGCGTGCTTCACGTCGAAAGCGTTGAAGGCCATGCTGCCGGTCGCCTTGTAGTGCAGCATGATGCCGGCGAGCAGCGCGACGCCGCCGGCCATATGCACGAGCAGATAGCGATAGCCGGCGCCGAGCGACTCCTGGCGTCCGCGGAACCAGATCAGGAACACCGACGAGAGCGCCATGAGCTCCCAGAAGAGAAACAGCGTCACGAGGTCGCCCGCGTAGATCGCGCCGAGCGATCCGGCGACGTAGATCCACGCGGCGACGTGTTCGGCGGCACGCTTGACGTGCAGCCCGTACAGCGAGCCGAGGATGCACATCAGCCCCATGATGTAGGCGAAGACGTTGCTCAGGGCGTCGATGCGCCCGAACACCAGGGTGAACTGCAGGAACTCCACCTGGCCGAAGGTTCCAAGCGAGGTGCCGAGGATGCGCGCGAAGGTGAGGATCGGGACGAGCAGCAGCCAGCCCTGGCGCAACCGGCCGGCTGGCACCAGCGGCAGCAGGAGCGCGCCGGCGATCAGGAGGAGGGAGGGATGGAGCCAGAAACCGGAGCCGCCGGTGGTCACGGGTGGGGTCGCGGCGGCCAGGGGCCAGAGGCCGGAGAGCAGCAGACTACTCATCGTAGTAGTCCTCCCGGGTCATGATGCCGGCTTTGCCGAAGGCCTTGGAGACGATCACAATCAGCACGCAGGCGACGAAGCCGAAGGCCGACCAGAAGCCGGGAAGGTGCTCGGCCTTGGTGTGGGCGTGATGCTTGTCGACGAGGAAAGGGAGCGCGTCGGCGATGACGAGCAGGACGAGCAGCGCGAGGCAGAGGCGGATGACCGTCTTCAGGCGGGTGCGGAGAAATTCGATGAGGAGGAGAAGGCTGGCACCTTCTCCTGATCGCCCGGTTGAAAAACTCTGACCGGGAGTATCTGCATCGGTGTCGTGTCGTGCCTCAGGTTTGGAATGGGCGAGGGAAGCATCCTCGAGGGCGTTTGCCGTTTCCCGCTTCAGTTGCTCGACGCGATAGTGGATGTACAAGGTCCGCGTTTTGGCTTCATCCCCCAGGGCCTCGCTGTACGCCTTGGCGAAAAGGCCGCGCTCCGGCGTTCCGGCGCCAATTTCCGCTGCAGCTTTCTCAAAAAGCGCCGATTCGTCTTTCTCTTTCATCAGTCTATTTGGGTGAATGGGGAGTATTCGTGGAGCACTTGCCCGGGCGTATTACTTCACGACGGCCTGGGCGAATTGCAGGAAGAAGTCGGGGTAGAACCCGAGCAGCGCGGAGATGGCGGCGGTGAGGCAGAGCGGGATGACCATGGCCAGCGGCGCCTCGCCGTGGTGGTGGTGGGCGTCCTCGGCGGACGGCGTGCCGAAGAAGCCGTGGTACACGACCGGCACGAAGTAGGCGGCGTTGAGCAGGGTGCTGGCGACGAGGACGCAGAGGATCCCGATCGCGTGGGCGTCGAGGGCGCCGACCAGCAGGTAAAGTTTCGAGATGAAGCCGGCGACGGGCGGGGCGCCGATCATGCTGAGGGCGGCTACGGCGAAGGCGCCGAACGTCCAGGGCATCGCGCGCCCGAGTCCGCTCATCTGGGAGATGTTCTTCTTGTGGGAGGCGACGTAGATGGCGCCGGCGCAGAAGAAGAGGGTGATCTTCGAGAAGGCGTGGTTGGCGATATGGACGAGCCCGCCCTCGATCGCGGTGGGCGTGAGGAGCGCCACGCCGAGGATGATGTAGGAGAGCTGGCTGACCGTGGAGTAGGCGAGCCGGGTCTTCAGGTTGTCCTTGCTCAGCGCGATGATGGAGGCGGCGAGGATGGTGAAGGAAACGAAGTACGCCGTCGGCAACCCGAGGTTGAGGCGGTCCATCAGGTCGACGCCGAAGACGTGCAGCATCACGCGCACGGTGGAGAAGACGCCCACTTTCACGACGGCGACGGCATGGAGCAGGGCGCTGACGGGCGTGGGCGCGACCATGGCGCCGGGGAGCCAGTGGTGCAGCGGCATCACGCCGTTCTTGGCGAAGCCGAGGATGCAGCAGACGTAGAGGGCGATGATGACGCCGTTGTGGACGCCGGCGGGCAAAATGCCCGGACGGACATCGGTGGCGAAGTCGAGCGTGCCGGAGAGCACGTAGATCAGCACCATCGCCGGCAGGATCAGGCCCTTGGCGGTGGTGGTGAGGTAGATGAGGTACTTTTTCGCGCCCTCGTAGCCCTCCTCGTCCTGGTGGTGGGCGACGAGTGGATACGTCGTGACGCTGACGATCTCGTAAAACAGGTAGAGCGTGAGGAGGTTGTCGGAGAAGGCGCAGCCGATGGCGCCGAAGAGGGCGAGGGCGAAGCAGGTGTTGAAGCGGGTCTGGGCGTGTTCCTCGAGGCCGCGCATGTAACCGGCGGCGTAGAAAACGGTGAGGATCCAGAGGAACGATGCCGCGACGGCGAACATCATCGAAAGCGCGTCGGCCCGCAGCGAGAAGCTCAGGCCCGGCAGCAGTTCGAAGAGCGTCCAGTGCAGCTTTTTGCCGGCGAGGACGTCGGGCACCAGGGAGGCGACGAGGCCGAAAAGCGTGATTGCGGAGAGCAGCGAGCAGGCCTCGCGCAGGTTGGGACGTTTCCCGGAGGCCATCACGAGGCCGGCGCCGATGAGCGGCGCGAGGATCGCCAGCAGGAGACGGGAGTCGGAGGAGGGTTCCATGGATCAGCCCTTCAACTCCGAGAGGTCCGTCGAGTGGATCGAGCGGTAGTTGCGGTAGACCGCGATGATGATGCTGAGGGCGACGGCCACCTCCGCGGCGGCGAGGCCCATGATGAAGAGGACGAACACCTGACCGACGGCGGGATCGGGGGCGAAAAAGCGGTTCACCGCCATGAAATTCAGCGCGGCGGCGGAGAAGATGAGTTCGCCGGCGATCAGCATGCCGATGAGGGTGCGGCGGCGGATGAGGCCATAGATGCCGACCGCGAGCAGAAAGCCAGCGACGACGAGGTACACCGCGGGGCGTTCGTGGAGTTGGAGCAGGTTCATTCCTTGGTCCTCCCGGAGCGGGCGATCACAAGGGCGCCCAGGATCGCGACGAGCAGCACGACGGAGATCAGTTCGAACGGCAGGCTGTACGTGGTGAGGAGGGCGATGCCGATGGCGCGCACGGAGCCGTCCGTCACGCGCGCGGCGGGTTCGGACCAGGGGCCTCCGAGACTCAGGAAGGCAACTCCGGCGAAGACGGCCGTGGTGACGAGGACGGCGAGCGTGCCCCAGATGAGGGCGTGGCGGCGGGGCTCCAGGGTGACCGGTTCATCGGGCTCGGAGAGCATCACCCCGAAGATGATCGTGATGCAGACGGCGCCGACGTAGATGAGGATTTCCATCAGCGCGAGGAACGGGCTGTGGAGAAAGTAGTAGAGCCCGGCGAGACCAATGCAGCAAATCATCAGGCCGGAGACGCCGCGGATGATCCGGGTGCTGAGGGCGGCGATGAGTCCGCCGGCGAGAGTCAGGCCGACGGCAAGGGCGAAAAGGGCGGTGATGAGATAATCGGCGAACGGGAACGCGTTCATGTCGTCTTCGAATCCTGGGGCTGAGGGGCGGCCCCGGCCGCGGTGCCCGCGGGCACGACGGCGTTGCGGGAGGAGGAAGACGGGGTGGGGTCCGCGGTCGCGGCGGGCGCCGGGGCGGCGGGGGACGTGGCGGCGGGTGCTGGGGCTGGGACCGGAGCGGGTGCCGGTGTGGCCGCTGCCGGTCTGGCCGCGGCTGCGGCCTTCGCGGCCGCGGCTTTGGCGGCCTCGGCTCTGGCGGCTTCGGCGGCGGCGGCCGCCGCCGCGGCTTTTTCCGGATTCTTCTCGGCCCAGGCCTGCGAGCGTTTCTCCAGATCCTGCATGAGATCCATCTTGGCGAAGTCGTCGCGGTTGCGGCTCACGACGTTGTAGGCCTTGGAGTATTCGATGGCGTCACTGGGGCACGCCTCGACACAGGAGCCGCAGAGGCTGCAGGTGGTGAAGTCGAGTTTGTAGAGGGAGACGGACTTCTTTTTTTCGCCCTCCTTCTTCATCCCGTCGACCTCGAGGCAGTCGCTCGGGCAGGCGCGGACGCAGAGGCCGCAGGCGGTGCAGCGCGACTTGCCGGTCTCGGGGTCCATGATCAGTTGAACATGGCCGCGGAAGCGGTCGGGCATCGGCAGCGTCTCGTGCGGGTACTGCACGGTGATGATGGGCTTGGCCGCCTCGCGGGCGGTGATGCGCATGCCCGTCAGGAGGCTTTTGAAGCCGACGAGGGTGTCGCGAACTGCGGTCTTGAGGCTCATGTGGGTGGGCGGGGTCTTACCGGAACAGCAGCGGCAGTTTCATCATCGCGCCGGTCAGCAGGAGCGTGAACAGCGAGAGGGGGATGAGGATCTTCCAGGAGAGGTTGAGCAGCGTGTAGAATTGCGTGCGCGGGAAGGTCCACCGGATCCAGATGACGGTGAAGATGAGCGCGTAGGTCTTGGCCAGGAACCAGAGCGCGCCCCAGAGCCCGCTGGAGAGAGCGCCGAAAGGGCTTTGCCAGCCGCCGAGGAACAGGATGCTGGCGAGACAGCAGCCGACGACGATGTTGGCGTACTCGGCCATGAAGAAGACGCCGAAGCCCATGCCGCCGTACTCGGTGAAGGCGCCGGCGACGAGCTCGCTCTCGGCCTCCGCCATGTCGAAGGGCGCACGATTGGTTTCGGCGAGCATGCAGGTGAAGAAGATTACGAACGTTACCGGCATCAGCGGGTTCACCCAGACCTTGAAGAGGTTCCAGTTCCAGAACCAGCCGGCCTGCTGGCGGATCATCTCGTTGAGATCGAGTGTGCCGCTCATCATCACGAGCGTGATGACGACGAGCAGCATCGGGATTTCGTAGGCGACGTTTTGGGAGACGACGCGGGCGGCGGAGATGATCGAATACTTGTTGCGCGAGGCCCAGCCGCCGAGCATGAGCGCCATGACATTGATCGAGCCGAAGGAGAACACGAAGAGCAGCCCGATGTTGAGATTGCGCGCGACGAGGTTGTCGGCGAACGGGATGGTCGCGAGGCACATCAGCGGCGGCGCCATCACCATCAGCGGAGCGGCCCGATAGAGCAGGGCGTCGGTGCCCGGCGGCACCATGACCTGCTTGGCGAGCAGCTTCAGGCCGTCGGTCAACGGCTGGAGAATGCCGCCCCAGCCGGCCTCGTTGGGGCCGGGCCGGCGCTGGATGCGGCCGGCGCCCTTGCGTTCGGCGAGCACGAGGTAGGCGGCGTTGCCCCCGACGAAGGCGCAGATGCCGACGAGGTAGAGCAGTATGCGGACAGGTTCGGCGGCGAGGAAACTCATGGGCGGCCCGGAAACTTGCGGCTCAGTCCGGCATTCACGCGCGGCCGCTCCCGCTCACCTGGCCGGCAGTCGTTCCCCGCAGGGGTTTCCGGCCCGTAGGCAAAACCGCGTCGCGGTTTTGCATCAGCCTGCATTCCCGGGTTGGACCCGAGTGGCGGAAGGGTGCATTGAAGGATATGAGGTGTGGCAGGCACGGCAGAGTGGCGCAGAATGCAGGCTCAGCGGTCGATGTCGGGGATGACGAGGTCGAGGCTGCCCATCATGGCCAGCGCATCGGGCAGGATCATGCCCCGGCTGGCCTCCTCGAAGAGGCTGAGGTTGGAGAACGACGGGGTGCGGAGCTTCACGCGGTAGGGGGTGTCCTTGCCGTCGCACACCAGCCGCACCAGGAACCGGCCGCGGGCGGCTTCGACGGCGTAACAGGTGTCGCCGGGCGGCAGTTTGAGGACGCGCGGCACCTTGCCGATGAACGGGCCGGCGGGGATCTGGTCGAGGGCCTGTTCGATGATGTGCAGGCTCTGCTCCATCTCGTCCATGCGCACGAGGTAGCGCGCCATCGAGTCGGCCTCGGGATAGGTCGGGATCTTGAATTCGAGTTTCGGATACACCGAGTACGGCTCGGCGCGGCGGACATCGTAGGCGACGCCGGCGCCGCGGATCACCGGGCCGGTCGCCCCGTAGCGGCGGCACATGTCGGCGGAAATCGGGCCGATGTCGGTCAGTCGCTTGCGGAGGATGATGTTGTCCGTGACGAGGTCGCGGTACATCTGCAGCCGCGGCTTCATGTGCTGCACGAAGTCGCGCGTGCCCTTGAGGAAGGCGTCGTCGACGTCGTTGTAGAGCCCGCCGAAACGGTAGTAGCAGTAGGTGAGGCGGGCGCCGCAGAGGCCCTCGAGCAGGTCGAGGATCTTCTCGCGGTCGTCGAAGGCGTACAGGATCGGCGTGAAGCCGCCGAGGTCGAGGAGCAGCGCGCCCCACCAGACCATGTGGCTCGAAATGCGATTGAGTTCGGACGTGATCACCCGCGCGTACTCGGCGCGGAGCGGCACCTCGATCTTCGCCGCGCGCTCCACTGCGCCCACGAAGGCGTGGGTGTAATGCATCGCGGAGAGGTAGTCGATGCGGCTGGTGTTGGGCAGGAACTTCGCGAAGGTGCGGTTCTCGCCCATCTTCTCGTGCATCCGGTGGATGTAGCCGATGACGGGCTCGGCGCGCTGGATCCACTCGCCGTCCATCGTCATGAGGACGCGGAGCACGCCGTGGGCGGCCGGGTGCTGCGGGCCGAGGTTGAGGGTGAAAGTCTCCTGCGGGCCCTGACTGGATGGGGCGGCGGAGAGGGATTCCTTGGGCGCGATCACGGCTGGTAGTCCTTGCGGAGCGGATGGAAGTCCGCGTCCTCCGGGAGGAGGAAAGGCTTGAGGTTCGGGTGGCCGGCGAAGCGGATGCCGAAGAAGTCGTGGGTTTCGCGTTCGTGCCAGTTGGCGCCGGGGAAGATGCCGAGAATGGTCGGCACCTCGGGCGTGGCGCGCGGGGTGCGGGTGCGGACGACGAGGCGGAGCGGTGCGGTCGGATGGAAGTAGTCGTAGACGACCTCCATCTCGTTCTGGGCGAGCCAGTCGACGCCGGTGATGGCGTCGAGCCCGAAGCCGGCCCGGTCGGCGATTTCTGCCGCGGCGACCACCTGGTCGGGGGCGACCGTGACGTCGAGGTGGTAGCCCTTGAGGGCGTGGTCGACGACTTGGACCGACAGTTTGGGGGCGGCGGCGGGTGCGGTCGTGGTGGTAGCCGGGGTTGCCGACCCCGGGGAAACGGCCCCCGCGAGTCCGGCTGCAGGTTGGCTGGCAACCGGGACGTCGGCGGCAGGGGGCGGATGGTCCGCGGCGCGGGTTGCGAGGAGGCGCTCGAACTCCGCGCCGAGTTGCTCGAGCGTCAGGCTCATGACTGCTGTTCCTTGAGTTGGGCCACCGGGAAGCGGCGCTTGCCGGTGATTTTCTCCTCCAGTTGCAGGATGCCCTCGATCAGTGCTTCCGGACGGGGCGGGCAGCCGGGCACGTAGACATCGACCGGGAACAGCTTGTCCACACCTTCGACGACCGCGTACTGGCCCTCATACTTGAAGGGGCCGCCGGAGAGGGCGCAGTTGCCCATGGCGATGACCCACTTCGGCTCGAGCATCTGATCGTAGAGCAACTTCACGGCCGGGGCCATTTTCTTGTTCACGGTGCCGGCGACGATCATGACGTCGGCCTGGCGAGGCGACGGGCGGAAGACCTCGGCGCCGAAGCGGGAGAGGTCGAACCGGGCCATGCCGGCGGCCATCATCTCGATGGCGCAGCAGGCGAGCCCGAAGGTCAGGGGCCAGAGGGAGTTGGCGCGGCCGAGGGCGAGGAGGTCGTCGAGTTTGGCGAACTTGACGATTTGCGAGCACTCGACCGGGACGTCGGACCGCGGCGGACACTGGCCGCTGCCGTTCAGTGGCGTTTCCATTCGAAGATTCCTTTCTTCCAAGCGTAGACGATGACGAGCGACAGGATGCCGACGAACATGACGAGTTCGACGAAGTCGCGGATGACAAACTCCCGACCGTAGACGAGGGCGACCGGGATCAAAAAGAGCACGTCAACCGCAAAAGCGACGAAGACGAGGGCGTAGAGGTAGTAAACGGCGCTGTAGCGGATCCAGGCGTCGCCGATCGGGTCCATGCCGCATTCGATGGCCTGGCCGGTCTTGTCGAGGGTGGTGCGGGTCCAGCGCGGGGCCAGGAAGTAGACGAGGACGAACGGTCCGAGCGCGAACGCGAATCCCCCGAAGCAGAAGGCAGCTACGTAAATCAGGTCGCCTTTGAGGACTTCAGTCATGAATGGAAAATGAAAAGGAAGAGTAGGATGCTCGTGGGAAGCGGAGTGATAATGGCAGGGAGCGGCGGTCGGGCGCATCGCACGCTTTGCCGTTCGCTCCGCATTATTTGCGAGACTGCGATCACAAGCCAGTTTGGTTCCGGGCCGCCACGCTCGCGGCCGGACAAAGCGGGGGCGGAGAAAGCATCCGGGCGAAGGCATTTCCTGCGGAGTGGGCGGCCCGCCGACGCGCTTACGCTAGCTCTGCGCTTGCCCCACAAATCGGCCCCAGCACAGAGATGGCCTGTCAGAGTGGCAGCGGCGTCTCGCCGTTGTGCCGACGGGCCAGACAGAACCGGGACGGCTCTGCCACGTTTGGCTCAAGTCAGCGCAGATGGGGGGCTCCCGGTTGGCGCTGACTGCGGCCGGGGCTAGCGCGCGCCGCCAGGTCCGGCGGTCGCACGTCCGGAACCGGCACCCTGGGCCGACCGGCGATAGACCCGCGGCGGCACGCCCACCTTGCGGCGGAAGATGCGGGAAAAATACAGCGGGTCCTCGTAGCCGAGCCGGGCGGCGGTTTCGCGGATGGTGAGATCGGTCGAGTGGAGCAGTTCGCAGGCCCGCTGCATCCGCCAGCGGAGATGGAACTCGATCGGCGAGCAGCGCATCTGCCGGCGAAACAGGACGCTGAAGTGGGGCACCGACAGCCCGGCCTCGCGGGCCAGGGAGTCGAGTGTCGGGGTGCAATCGGCATGCTCCCGCAGGTAGCGGACCACCCGCAGCACCCGTTCCTCCGCTTCGCGCCGGCGGGAGTTGGCCGGTTGCGCATATAGGCGGCACAGGCCCAGCAGGCGGGCGAAGGCGGTGCTTAACGCCAGGAGTTCCCCGTCGGTGTAACCGCCCAGGACATGGCGGTAGCAGTCCTCGAAGGCTTCGGCGGCGACCTCCACGTGGCGGGCCTGGAACACCGGCCGGCGTCGCGGCAGGCCCAGCGCGGCCACGTAGTCGCCGGCCCGACGGCCGATGAAATGAAACCAGAAGATCGTCCACGGCGCCGCGGGATCGGCGGCGTACCGGTGCGGTTCGCGGGGGGGGAGGATGACGCCGCCGCCGGCCTGGAGGCGGTGGTGGTGGCGGCCGAGATGGACGACTCCCTCGCCGGCGAGGCAGACGATCAGGACATGTTCCGGCCGGCCGTGCGGGCGGTCGACGTAGTGCCCCTGCACGCGATCGAAGCGCCCGAGGTGGGTGACGCAAAGGTCGCGGCACACCGGCAGGACCCGGGCGCGGCGGATCACGGCGGTGGGCAAAATGGTGAGGCGCTCGCCGGGAAAGCCATCGGCGAGGCGCAGGGTGGGTGCGCTCATGTCAAACCATTGGATCGTCCATGTCTTTCCTGCAAACGTCCATTGCGGGGGGGCCGGCGCGAGGAGTAAACTCGCCGCCGCCCCATGAAGCTTACCCTGCCCGATTACCTAATGTTTGCGGGTTTCTTTGCGGCTGTCATTGGCCTGAGCGTCTGGAAGAGCCGGCGCGAGGCGGGCAGCGCCGGTTATTTCCTGGCGGGGCGCAACCTGCCCTGGCCGTTGATCGGGATTTCGATCGTGGCGGCCAACATTTCCACCGAGCAATTTGTCGGCATGGCGGGGCAGGGGGCGGGCACGGTGGGGCTGGCCGTGAGCGCCTGGCAATTGGTGGGGGCGGCGGGCATCGTGATCATCGCCTTTACGCTGCTGCCACGGTTTCTGCGCGCCGGGATCTACACGATGCCCGAGTTCCTCGAGTACCGCTACAACGCCGCGGCGCGCGGTCTCATGGCGATCCTCACGCTGATCATCTACGTGGGGGTGATGCTCGCGGCCGTGTTGTATTCGGGCGGGCTGACGTTGCACACGATCTTCGGCGTGCCGCTGGCTCCGGCGATCTGGACCATCGGGGTGATCGCGACGATTTACACGGTTTACGGCGGGCTGACGGCGATCGCCTGGGCGGACCTGGTGCAGGGCCTGGCCCTGCTGGCGGGCGGGGTGGCCACCTTCTTCCTGGGCCTGCATGCCTGCGGCGGCTGGGAGGCGTTTGCCACGCAGAACGCGGACCGACTGCACATGTTCCTGCCGGCGGATCATCCCGACCTGCCCTGGACGGGCGTCGCCTCGGGCATGTGGATCGTGATCCTCTACTACTGCGGGCTGAACCAGTTCATCGTGCAGCGCAACCTCGCGGCGCGTTCGCTGAAGGACGGACAGCTCGGCGTGATCTTCGCGGGCGGCCTGTGGCTGCTCATCCCCTTCGCAATCGTCATGCCGGGCATCATGGCCTGGCAGCTCTACGGGCCGCAACTGGGCGGCCAGCCGGACCGGGCCTACCCCACGCTGATTCGCGAACTCATCCCGGCCGGCATGCGGGGCTTGCTGCTGGCGGCGATCGCCGGCGCCGTGGTGTCGACGCTCGGCTCGCTGCTCAACTCCGCGGCGGCCGTCTTCACGATGGACGTCTACAAACGCCTGCTGCAGCCGGCGGCGACGGAGCGCACGCTGTTGCGCGTCGGCCGGGTCGTGACCCTGCTCGCGGTGATCATCGGCTGCCTGACGGCGCCACAACTCGCCGATCCGAAGTTCGGCGGGGTGTTCCAGTTCATCCAGCAGTTCCAGGGTTATGTCTGGCCGGGCGTGGTGGCGGCGTTCGTGATGGCGTTCGCGCTGCCGCGGGCGCCGGCGGCGGCGGGCGTGTTCGCGCTGGTGGGCGGGCCGCTGCTCTACGGGTTGCTGCAACTGACGCAGCGGTCGGCCGCGCGGCCCGGCGGGCACTCGATCCACTTCCTGATCCAGGTTTTCCTCGTGTTCCTCGTCCTGTGTCTCGGCATGGCGCTGATCGCGCGCTGGCGGCCGCTGGCCGAGCCGCGGCGGCTGCCGGAGCGGCCGGAAATGGCGGTGCCGACCGCGCCCGTGGTGAAGCTGGCGGGGGCGGCTGTGCTCGTCGGGGTGGTCGCGCTCTTCCTCTTTTTCCGCTGACCCATGTCCGACCCCGTCACCGCCTGCTTCGAGAATCGCCTCCTCCCGACCTATCCGGTCGGGACTCCGGAAAAGCACCCGGTCTTCTTCGAGAAGCGCGTCTACCAGGGCTCCGACGGCAAGGTCTACCCCGTGCCGCTCATCGACCGGGTCGGCGACGAGCCGCGGCCGGTGGAGTACCGGGCGGTGCGGCTGGAGAACGCCGGGGTGCGCCTGGTGCTGCTGCCGGAAATCGGCGGCCGGCTCCTGATCGCCCAGGACAAGACCAACCGCGACTACGACTTCTTCTACCGGCAGGACGTGATCAAGCCGGCGCTGGTCGGGCTGGCGGGCCCGTGGATCTCCGGCGGGGTGGAACTGAATTGGCCGCAGCACCACCGGCCGGGCACCTTCCTGCCAACGGACGTTTGGATCGAGGAGGAGGCCGACGGCGCGCGGACGGTGTGGATGGGCGATCACGATCCGCTCCACCGGCTGAAAGGGGCGCATGGGTTCCGGCTGCGGCCGGGGAGTTCGTTGATCGAACTGCGGGTGCGGTTGCACAACCGCACGCCGCTCACGCAGACCTTCCTCTGGTGGGCCAACGTGGCGGCGCGGGTCCACGACCGCTACCAGTCATTCTTCCCCCCGGACGTGCATTACGTGGCGGACCACGCCGTGCGGGCGCAGTCGGGCTTCCCGGTGGCGCAAGGGGCCTACTACGGGGTCGATTACGGGCGGCGGCCGGGCGCCAACGACCTGAGCTGGTACCGGAACATCCCGGTGCCGACCAGTTACATGGTCTGCGAGACCGCCTTCGACTTCTTCGGCGGCTACGATCACGACGCGGAGGGCGGGTTTGTCCACGTGGCCGACCGGCACCTCGCGCCCGGCAAAAAACAATGGACCTGGGGCGACCACGCCTTTGGGCACGCCTGGGATCGGGAGCTGACGGACACGGGCGGCCCCTACATCGAGTTGATGGCGGGGGTCTACACTGACAATCAACCCGACTTCAGCTACCTGGCGCCGGGCGAAACGAAGGTGTTTTCGCAATACTGGTGGCCATTCCAGCGGCTCGGGCCCCTGCAGGTGGCGAGCGAGCGGGCGGCGCTCCGGCTCGTCGTGGGCGCCGACCAATCGCTCGATCTCGGGGCGGCGGTGCCGGCGCCGCTGCCGGGGGCGCGCGTCGTCCTCCTTGAATCCGGCCGGGTGATACACGAGGCGGTGGTCGACCTCGCCCCGGCGGCCCCCTGGATCGAGCGCGGCTGGCGAAGGCAGGGCGAGCAACCGGCGGCGCTCGAGCTGCGGCTGTTCGATGCGGCCGGCCGGCTGGTGCTGGAGTACCGCCCGGTGGCGACCGACCCGGCGCGACGCGGCCGGGCGCTGGCGGAGGAGCCGCCGCCGCCGACGGCAACACCTTCGAACGACGAGCTCTTCCTCATTGGCGAACATCTGGAGCAGTACCGGCATCCGACGCGCGAGCCCGAGCCTTACTGGCGCGAGGCGCTGCGGCGTGATCCCGGGGACTCCCGGGCCCACCTGGCGCTCGGCCGGCGGGCGCTGCGCCGGGGCGACTTCGCCGCGGCGGCGGAGCACTGCGAGCAGGCGATCGCACGGTTGACCGCGCGGCATCCGAATCCGCTCACCGGCGAGGCGCATTACCACCTGGGGCTGGTCCGGCGCTGGCAGGGCCGGCTCGCGGAGGCGCACGCGCTTTTCTCCAAGGCGACCTGGGACTATGCCTGGCGCGCGGCGGCTCATTTCGAACTGGCGAACCTCGCGTGCCGGCGGGGCGATTGGGCCGCGGCACTGGCGCATCTGGAAAGTTCCCTCGACACGAACCGCCAGCACAACCGGGCGCTCGTCCTGCGGGCGGCGCTCCTCCGGCGATTGGATCGGACGGCGGAGGCCCGCGACGCCCTCGCCGCGCTGTTGCGGGTCGATCCGCTCGACTACTGGGCCCGGCATGAGGAGGCGCTGCTGGAGGGAGATCGGCGACGGTGGCTCGAGCGGTCGCGCAACGACGCGCAGACGATCCTCGACGTGGCCTTCGATTACGCCGACGCCGCTTGCTGGCCCGAGGCGATTGCGCTGCTGGAGTGGCATCGGTCGCACCTCACCGCGCCCGTGGCGGTGCCGAATCCGCTCGGGCGGTCGCCGTCGACCGGATACGCGCTCGCCTGGCTGCAGGCGCAGGCCGGGGCGGCGGCCGGGGTGGTCGCGGCAGAGCTGGCGGCGGCGCGGGCGCAGCCGCCGGACTACTTCTTCCCCTCGCGGCTCCACGAGCAGCTCGTCCTGGAATGGGCGGTGACGCAGCCGGGACCCGATCCCGTCGCCCATTGCGCCCTGGGGAACCTGCTGTTCAATCGCCGCCGGCACGAGGAGGCGATCGCGCACTGGGAGCGGAGCGTGGCCGACGGAGCCGGGTTCGCGACGGTGCACCGCAATTTGGGCATCGGCTACTGGAATGTCCGGCGCGACGGCCCCGGGGCCCGGGCCGCCTATGAGCGTGCGCTGGTGGCCGATCCGGATGATGCGCGGCTCTTGTACGAATTCGACCAGTTGCGCAAGAAGCTGAACGAGCCCCTCGCGGAGCGGCGCGCCACCCTCGAAGCGCGGCGCCCCCTGGTGCGGGAGCGGGACGACGCCTCGGTCGAGCTCGCGGCGCTCCACAACCTGCTCGACCAGCCGGCGGAGGCCCTCGCGCTGCTGGCGGGCCGGCGGTTCCATCCCTGGGAGGGCGGCGAGGGCGCGGTGCTGCGCGAGTACAAGGCGGCCCGGCTGCAACTGGGCCAACAGGCGCTGGCCGCGGGCCGCCCTGCGGAAGCGTATGAGCATTTCCAGCACGCGATGGACGCGCCGCCCAACCTGGGCGAGGCCTGGCACCCACTCCAGGCCCGGGCGGACGTGAACTACTGGCTCGGGCGGGCGCTCCGGGCGCTCGGGCGGGAGTCCGAGGCCGTGCGCTGCTTCGAGGCGGGCGCCGCGGAGAGCGGCGACTTCAGCGAGATGGCCGTGACCGCACACAGCCCCTTGAGCTACTTTCGCGGCCTGGCGCTGCGGGAGCTCGGCCGCGAGGAGGATGCGCGGCGGGTGTTCGCCGGGTTGCGGGCGCACGGCCGCGCGGGGATCGGCCGGCCGGCGCAGATTGACTACTTTGCCACTTCCCTGCCCAACCTGCTCGTCTTCGAGGAGGATCTCCAGGCCCGGCGCGATGCCGGGCATCACCTGCTGGCGGCCCTCGGCGCGCATGGGCTCGGCCTCCGCGACGAAGCCCGTGGGCATCTCCTGGCCGTGCAGCGTTTCACCAACGCGGATATGCACGCCGCGGACCTCGCGCGCGTGCTGGCGCCGGAGCCGGCGAAAGAAGTTTCACCATGAAGCGGTTCAACTCCCTCCTGCTTGGGATCCTTGCCCTGGCAACCGGCCACGGCGCCACGCTCGACCTGGCGGGCCGCTGGCAGTTCCGGCTCGATCCGCGGGACGAGGGCGTCGCCGCCCGCTGGTTCGCGGAGTCCCTGCCCGAGACCGTCCGGCTGCCGGGTGCGCTCCAGGAGCAGGGGCACGGGTTCACGCCGGGGCCGGACACGGTGTGGTGGTACGGCCCGCAGCGCCGCGCCACGCTCGCCCCGGAGTTTCCGTTCCTCGAGCAGTACAACCGGCCGGAGGATTACCGCATCACCGCGTTCCTGCTCCCGGACAAACACTACCTCGGCGCGGCGTGGTACGCGCGCGAGGTGGCGGTGCCGGCCGACTGGGCCGGGCGGCGGATCGTGCTTTCGCTCGAGCGCTGCCACTGGGAAACCCGGGTGTGGATCGACGGGGCGGAGGCGGGCCGGGCCGACAGCCTGGCGGCGCCGCACGAGTACGATCTCACGTCGCGGCTGATCCCCGGCCGGAGCCACCGGCTGGTGGTGCGGGTCGACAACCGCGAGATCGTCGAGGTCGGCGGCCAGGCGCACAGCGTGTCTGATCAGACCGCCGGCACCTGGAACGGGATCGTCGGGCGGATCGAGTTGCGCGCCACGCCGCGGGTGTGGCTCGACGACGTGCAGGTGTTTCCGCGCGTGGCCTCGCGCACGATCACCGTGCGCGGCGTGGTGGGCAACGCGACCGGCCGGGCGGGGCAGGGCCGGGTGCGGCTGGAGGCGATCCGGCCCGATGGCACGCGGCGGGGGGCGCAGATCCTCGCGGTGCGCTGGCCGGCGGACGCGGGGACCGCCTTCGCGGCCGAGCTCGAACTCGGCGCCGATGCGCCGCTCTGGGATGAGTTCACGCCCGCGCTGCACCGGCTCGCCGCCACCTTGGAGAGCGGGGAGGGGAGACATGGGAGCGAAACGACGTTCGGCCTGCGGGAGTTCACGGCCGCCGGCCAGCAGTTCGCGATCAACGGCCGGCCGGTTTTTCTCCGCGGCAACACCGACTGCGCCGTGTTCGCCCAGACCGGATACGCGCCGATGGACGTGGCGGCGTGGCGGAGAATCTGGAGCATCTACAAGGAGTGGGGCTTCAACCACGCGCGGTTTCACTCGTGGTGCCCGCCCGAGGCGGCGTTGGTCGCGGCCGACGAGATCGGCATCTATCTCGCGCCCGAGGTGAGCGAGTGGTCGTGGGTGCGCACGCCCGAGCAGGAGGTCTTTTTCCGCCGCGAGTCTGCGGCCATGCTGCGGCGGTTCGGCAACCACCCGAGTTTCGTGATGATGGGGCTCGGCAACGAAATCGGGGGCGACAAGGCGATCTTCTCCCGCCTGCTGGCGGAGTGGAAAAAGGACGCGCGCCGGGTGTACACGATCAAGGCCAACTCGGTGGCGAATCCGCCGGAGATCGACTTCGAGGTGGTGCGCCACACCGGGGGCACGCCGCGACAGCTCGGCGAGCGGGTGCGCTACCAGGGCAACTGGCCGCCGCAGCCGCTGAACACGCTGCTGCAGGCGCAGCCGCCCCAGACGACGATCGACTGGCGCGCCGGGGTGGCGAAATCGCCGAAACCGCTGATCGCGCATGAGACCGGGCAGTTCTGCGCCTATCCCGACGTGCGGAACGAGCCGTCGCGCTTCACCGGATACCTGAAGCCGTCGTACCTCGGGATCGCCCGCGACCAGCTCCGCGAGCGTGGGATGCTCGACCAGGTGCCGGACTTCGTGCGGGCGAGCGGCGCGTGGCAGATCGAGCTGTACCAGGAGGAAATCGAGGCCTCGCTGCGCACGCCCGGGCTGGCGGGCTTCCAGTTGCTCCAGCTCAACGATTTCTCCGGGCAGAACACCGCGCCGGTCGGCCTCTTCGACGCCACCTGGACGCGGAAGTCCTACGCGGAGCCGGCGCGGTTTCGGGAGTTCTGCGGGCCGACCGTCGTGCTGGCGCGGCTGCCCAGGCGCGTCTGGCTGGCGGGCGACACCCTGGAGGCGGGGATCGAGCTCACCCACTACGGCGAGGCGGAGCTGCGCGGTCAGCGGGTGGTGGTGACGATTGCCGACGCCCACGGACGCGAGCGGTGGCGGACGGAGTTGGCGGCGCGGGATTATCCGCGAGGGACGGCCCAGCCCGCCGGTGCCCTCACGGTGCCGCTCGCCGGCCTGCCGGCGCCCGCCCGGTACACGCTGCACGCGGCGCTGCCCGGCACGGCAGTGCGGAACCGCTGGGCGTTCTGGGTCTACCCCGTGGCGCCGCCAGCGGCGGAGTCCTCCGGTATCCTGATCGCACCTACTCCCGATGCCGCGGTGCGGGCGCGGCTGGCCGCCGGCGGCACGGTGCTGCTGCTGCCGCGCCGGGCGGACCTCACCGGCCAGTTGCCGATGTGCTTCACGACGTTCTACTGGACGACCTTCGGCCACGCCGGCGGCCAGTCGTCCGCCGCCGGGCTCCTGTGCGATCCGGCGCATCCGCTCCTTCGCGATTTCCCCACCGAGAGCCACACGAACTGGCAGTGGTGGGAGCTCCTCACCCGTGCCAGCCCGATGATCCTGGATGAGCCCGGCCGGGCGGCGCCCTGGCCGAAGGCGCACCGGCCGCTCGTGCAGATGATCGACGGTTGGAAGATCAACCGGAAGCTCGCGGTCGTGACCGAGGCGCGGGTCGGCCCGGGGCGGCTCGCCCTCTGCTCGATGGACCTCGAGCACGACCTCGCGACCCGCCCGGTGGCGCGGCAATTCCGCGCCAGCCTGCTCCGCTACCTGCAAGCGGCGGACTTCCGGCCCGCGGACGAGGTGTCGTGGGAGGCGGTGACGGCGTTGTTCGCGCCGGGCCGGCGGAACCGGCTGCGCGAAATGGGCGCGGGGGTGACCGTGAGTTCCGCCGCGGAGGGTTATCCGGCGGCGCATCTGACGGATGGCAACGACCGGACGATCTGGCACACCCCCTGGGGCGAGGCCGCGGTGGCCCCGCCGCACGTCGTCACGATCGATCTGCGGAGGCCGACGGCGGTGAAGGGTCTCCGCGTGCTGCCGCGGCAGGACAACGCCGGCGGCCGCCCGATCGAATTTGCGATTTACGCCAGCGACGATCCCGGTCGCTGGGGCGAACCGGTGGCGAAGGGCCGGTGGGCGAACCATGCGGAGGAGAGGGAAGTGCACTTCCGCCAGCCGGGCCGCACGCGTTACCTGAAACTCGAACTGCGGGCGGGAACGGCCGCCCGCGGCTTCGTTTCCGCCGCGGAGATCGACATCGTCCCCGTCGATGCACTGCCGACAGACGGCTGAGCCCCGACCTTCGATGAACCTATCTCCCGCAGCACCAACCAACCAGAGATTTCCCAGCGCGGCGCAGCAGCAGCCGAAGGGATGCTTTCAATCCTGGTCACCGAGCTCACGGAGGCCAAACGGGAGGGCACAGAGGCGCAACTCGCGCGCCACTACGCAAGACCCTCCGTGTTCTCTGGCTTGGCCGCAGTGGCCTTTCGGTCGAGGGATTGGAGCTGGCGGAATCGATTTCGTCGTTTGCTCGCAGGGAAACAAGATGTTCAGGGATGCCGCGGCTCCGCGGGACCCTGGGACTTCGGTTCTTTTCGCACCTTTTCGTTTCTTTCGGCCACTGCCCGGAGGGCGCCGAAAGGAGCGAAAGAAGCCGAAAAGGCCGGCGCATGTTGTCGGCAGGGTTCCTGTCGAGCCGCTCGAGCCGCTCTTATTCCCGCTTTTCGTTTCCATCTGATGAGCCAGGTTCCATTGATTCCCTTCGCCCTTGTTGCCGGCACGTTTGCGGCTGGGCTCGCGCCGGCCGCGAATGATCTTCCCGCGGCGGGCGCGACCACGGCGCCCCGACCCAACATCGTGCTGATTGTGGCCGACGATCTCGGCTGGGGCGACGTCGGCTGTTATGGCGCCAAGCCCGCGGCAATCGCGACACCCAACCTCGACCGTCTGGCCGCCGCCGGCCGGCGTTTCACCCAGGCCTACGCGCCCGCCTCGACCTGCACCCCCACGCGCTACGCGATGCTCACGGGAGAGTACGCCTGGCGGCAGCCGGCGAAACGCACCAACGTGCTGGCCGGCGATGCGCCGCTCGCCATCGACCCCGGCCGGCGCACCCTGCCGGCGCTGCTCAAGGAAGCGGGTTATGTGACCGCGCTGGTCGGCAAGTGGCACCTGGGGCTGGGCGAGCAGGGCAGGGTGGTCGACTTCAACGGCCACCTCGCCCCGGGGCCGCTCGAGGTGGGCTTCGACTCGGCCTTCTTCATCCCGGCGACCGTCGATCGCGTGCCGTGCGTCTACATCGAGAACCATCGCGTGTACGGCCTGGACCCGGCGGATCCCATCCGCGTGAGCTACCGCACCCCGCTACGAGAGGAACCGATCGCCCGCGAACGCCCTGAATCTGCTGCCCGTGCTGCTGGGAGCGCCGGGAGCGGAGGCGCGCCATGAGCTGGTCCTGCAGGGCATGGGTAACCTGGCGCTCCGGCAGGGCGACTGGAAATACATCCCGGCCAACCGCCCGCCGGGCACCCCGCGGCCGACGGTCGCCAAGCTGGCCGACACGGTGTTCACCGAAACGCATTTGTACACTCTCACGGCCGATCCCGGCGAGACCAACAACCTCGCCGCGACGCATCCCGAAAAGGTTGCCGCCATGGCTGCGCGGCTGCTGCAATTGTGGCCGCCGCCCGGTGCGGGCGGCAATTGAACCGGACGACGCTGCCCCATCCATGAAACCGCTTCCCCTCCCGCCTCGCCGCGGCACGATCCTTGGCCTTGCCCTGCTTGGACTCACGCCTGTCGTCGGCGCCGTGAATCCCACCACAGTGTTGTGGTACGATCAGCCGGCGGCGAAATTTCAGCAGGCGCTGCCGCTCGGCAACGGGCGGCTCGGCGCGATGATCTTCGGTGGCGTCGACGAAGAACGCATCGTGCTCAACGAGAGCTCCGTGTGGTCGGGCTCGCGCGAGGATGCCAACCGCCCGGAGGCGCACCAGGCGCTCCCGGAAATCCGGCGGCTCCTCCTCGAGGGGCGCAATGTCGAGGCGGAGAAGCTGGTCGACGCCAACTTCACCTGCCTGGGCCCGGGCTCCGGCCGGGCGCGTGGGGCCAACCTGCCGTTCGGCTGTTACCAGACGCTCGGCAACCTGCGACTGAAATTTGCCGGAGCCGCCGGCGAGGTCGCAAACTACCGCCGTGAACTCGATCTGGCGGCGGCGGTCGCGCGCGTCGGCTTCCGGCGCGGCGGCGTGAACTTCGCGCGCGAGCATTTCACGAGCGCCCCCGACGAGGTTTTTGTTTCGCGCCTCACCGCGGACCGGCCGGGGGCGCTGTCGCTGACCCTCGCGTTGGACCGCCCGGAACGGTTCGTCACCACGGCGCCCGCCGACAACGAACTGCTGATGACCGGCACGCTCAACGACGGCCGCGGCGGCGCGGGTGTGACCTATGTCGCACGGCTGCTCGTGCGCACCCGGGGCGGCGAGGTGCGCGCCGAAGGCGACACGCTTGTCGTCGCAGGCGCGGATGAGGTCGTGCTGTTGCTGGCGGCGGCGACCGATTACCGCGGGTTTGCCGGACGCCAGCTCACCGATCCCCTGGCGGCCACCCGCGATGACCTCAGCCGGGCGGCGGCCAGGCCCTTCGCGACGCTGCAGGCGGCGCAAAGGGCCGACCACGGGCGGTGGTTCAACCGCGTCCAACTGAACCTGCCGGCCACGAGCAACAGCGCGTTGCCCACTCTCGCGCGGCTGGCCGGTTTTGCGCAGGGGGCCCCGGATCCGGCGCTGGCGGCGCTGCATTTCAACTTCGGGCGCTACCTCCTCATCAGCAGCTCGCGGCCGGGCGGCCTGCCGGCCAATTTGCAGGGCCTCTGGGCGGAGGAGATCCAGACCCCGTGGAACGGCGACTGGCACCTCGATATCAACGTGCAGATGAACTACTGGCCGGCCGAGGTCTGCAACCTCTCGGAGTTGCACGAGCCGATGCACCGGCTGATCGCGTCGCTGGTCGAGCCCGGCCGCCGCACGGCGCAGGCCTACTACGACGCCCGCGGCTGGGTGGCGCATGTCATCACCAATGCGTGGGGCTTCACCGCGCCCGGCGAAAAGGCTTCGTGGGGAGCCACTGTGAGCGGCTCCGCCTGGCTGTGCCAGCACCTCTGGGAACACTACGCCTTCACCCTCGACCGCGATTTCCTGCGCCGGGCGTACCCGATCCTCAAGGAGTCGGCGCTCTTCTACCTCGACAACCTGCTCGAGGAGCCGAAGCGCCGCTGGCTGGTCACCGGTCCCTCCAACTCGCCGGAAAACCGCTTCAAGCTGCCCGACGGCGGCGTCGCCCACGTCTGCCTGGGGCCGACGGTGGACATGCAGCTCCTGCGCGAACTCTTCGGCAACACGGCGCGAGCGGCGGAGATCCTGGGACTCGACGCCGACCTGCGGCGCGAACTCGCGGAGAAACGCGCCCGCCTCGCTCCCAACCAGATCGGTCCCGACGGCCGGCTGCAGGAGTGGCTCGAGCCGTATCCGGAGCCGGAGCCGACGCACCGCCACACGTCGCACCTGTACGGGCTGTATCCAGGTTATGAGATCACCCTCCGCGGCACCCCCGACCTCGCGGCGGCGTGCCGCGCCTCGCTGGATCGTCGCGGCGACCGCAGCACCGGGTGGGCGCTGGCGTGGCGGGCGGGGCTCTGGGCGCGACTCGGCGACGGCGACCGCGCGCACACCCTGCTGCGGGCGCTGCTCCGCCTGACGGGCGAGCAGGTGGGCACCTACGACGGCAAGGGCTCCGGAACCTACGCCAACCTGTTCACGGCGCATCCGCCGTTCCAGATCGATGGCAACTTCGGCGGGTGCGCCGCGATCGCCGAGATGCTCCTGCAATCGCACGCGGGCGAAATCGAGCTGTTGCCCGCCCTGCCGTCGGCCTGGCCGAGCGGGAGCGTCAAGGGCCTGCGCGCCCGCGGCGGCTTTACCGTCGATCTCGACTGGCGCGACGGCCGGGTGACCCGCTACCGCATCGCCTCCGCGGACCCGCGGCCCGTGCAGGTGCGCGTCCAGGGCGAAACCAGGACGCTGCGCTCGGAGGGGCTTTGATCGTGTCGGCCGGCGACCTCCGGCTTTGATTCCGCGGCCCCGGCAATTTCGCGATGAAAACTCCACGATGGATTGGCTTGTTCCCCCTGCTCGGCGGCCTGCCGGTTGAGGCCCAGACGCTCGACCTCGCCGGCGAATGGCGGTTCGCGCTCGATCCCCGGGAGGAAAGGGCGGACGCCGGCCCCGACCAGCCGCAGTTGCCGGACCGTATCCGGCTCCCGGGTATGCTCACGGCGCAGGGCTTCGGCGACGCGCCGAACTTCCGCACCCGGTGGACGGGCGACGGCTGGCGCTACCCGGAGCTGTTCCGGGAGTGGCAGGCCGACGGGAACTTCAAGTTCCCCTTTTTCCTGCAGCCGCCGCGGCATTATGTCGGGGCGGCCTGGTACGAGCGCGAGATCGAGATCCCGGCCGACTGGCGGGGCTTCGACACGGTCCTGCACCTCGAACGCGTCCACTGGCAGAGCACCGTGTGGATCGACGGTCGCGAGGTCGGCCGGGGGGATTCGCTCGGCACCCCGCACGAATTCGCGCTTGGAGCGCTGGCGCCCGGTCGGCACCGGCTGACGCTGCGAATCGACAACCGGCTGGCGCCCGTGAACGTGGGCCCGCTCAGCCACAGCGTCACCGACCACACGCAGGGCAACTGGAACGGCGTGGTCGGCCGCCTCGAACTGCGGCGGCGGCCCGTGGACCGCATCGACGAGCTCCAGGTTTTTCCATCGGCCGACGGCACTGCGCGGGTGCGGATCGCGGGGCGGCTGGCGCGGGGGGACGTGGCGGCGTTCGTGGAACTGAAACTGGAGGGGGAGGGCGTGCCGGCCGGGCTCCGCTCGCCACCGCTGGAGCGGCAGGCGGATGGCCGGTTCGAGGTCGAAGTGAGCGGCCGGCTGGCCGCGCAGCCGCGGCCCTGGAGCGAATTCGACCCAGCCCTGTACCGGTTGGCGGCGGCGCTGACGGTCGGCAGTCGCGCGGCGGTGGATACGAAAACAACCCCCTTCGGTTTCCGCGAAGTGGGCACGCGCGGGGGCCGGATCACGCTCAATGGCCGGAACCTCTTCCTGCGCGGCACGCTGGAGTGCGCGATCTTTCCGCTCACGGGACACCCGCCGACCGACGTGGAGTCGTGGCGGCGCATCGTGCGGATCTGCCAGGCACACGGGCTGAACCACCTCCGGTTTCACTCCTGGTGCCCGCCCGGGGCGGCCTTCATCGCGGCGGACGAACTCGGATTCTATTTTCAGGTCGAGGTGTCGTCGTGGGCGAACCAGGGGGCGCGGATCGGCAGTGGAGAGCCGCTCGATGCCTGGATCGAGAACGAAAGCCGGCGGATGCTCGCGGCGTACGGCAATCATCCGTCCTTCCTGTTGATGGCCTATGGCAACGAGCCGTCCGGTCCGCAGCACGTGCCGTGGCTTGAGGCCTGGGTGGCACGGCGGAAGGCGGAGGATCCGCGGCGGCTCTACACCACGGGCGCGGGCTGGCCGGTGCGGCCGGGCAGCGACTTTCACAGCTCGCCGAAGCCGCGGATCCAGGCGTGGGGCGAGGGCCTGAAGTCGCTGCTCAACGCCCAGCCGCCGCGGACCGATTTCGACTGGGCGAAAATCATCGCCGAAATGCCCGCCGCCCCGGTGGTTTCCCACGAAATCGGCCAGTGGTGCGTGTATCCGAATTTCGACGAGATCGCGAAGTACACGGGTTATTTCCGGGCGCGGAACTTCGAGATCTTCCGGGAGACGGCGCGCCGCCACGGCCTGCTGCCGCAGGCGCGCGACTTCCTGCAAGCTTCCGGCCGCTGGCAGGCGCTGGCCTACAAGCACGACATCGAGGCCGCGCTGCGCACGCCGGGCTTCGGCGGTTTCCAACTGCTCGATCTGCACGATTTCCCCGGCCAGGGCACGGCGCTGGTCGGCGTGCTCGACGCCTTCTGGGAGGAGAAGGGCTATGTACGCCCGGAGGAATTCCGGCGCTTCTGCGGGCCGGTGGTGCCTCTCGCGCGGCTGGCGAAGCTGGTCTTCACGGCGGACGAGACGCTTGCGGCGGAGCTGGAGCTCGCGCAGTTCGGCCCGGCCGATCTCCGCGGCGCGGTGGCCTCCTGGTCGCTGGCCGACGCGAGCGGCCGGATCGTCGCCGCCGGCCGGTTGGAGCCGCGCGACCTCGCCGCCGGCGAACTGCACCGGCTCGGCCGGATCGAGGCGCCGCTGGCCGGCGCGCCCGCCCCGGCGAAGCTGACGCTCGCGGTGCGGCTCGAGGGCACGGAGGCGACCAATGCCTGGGACGTGTTTGTATATCCGAGGGAGATCGACACGACGCCTCCCGCCGGAATCACGGTCACGGCCGAACTGGCGGTGGCGCAGGCCGCGCTGGCCCGGGGCGACCGTGTGTTGTGGCTGCCCCCGGTCCGGAGCATCCGCAACGACCCGGCGCGCCGCCTGATCGCCGGTTTCTCGCCCATGTTCTGGAACACGGCGTGGACCAACTGGCAGCCGCCCCATACCCTCGGGATCCTCTGCGACCCGGCGCATCCGGCCCTGGCGCGTTTCCCGACCGACACCCACAGCAACTGGCAGTGGTGGGACGTCCAGCGCGAGGCCCGGCCGTTCCTTCTCACCCGGCACCGGGAGTTCCGGCCGATCGTCCAGATCATCGACGACTGGGTGACGAATCGGAAGCTCGGATACGTCTTCGAGGCCCGGGTCGGCCCCGGCCGGCTCCTCGCCTGCGGGGCGGACCTCACCCGGGCGTCCGCCGGGCCGGGCGCGCGGCAACTGCTGCACTCGCTGCTGACCTATATGCAGTCGGAGCGGTTCGCCCCGCGCGACACGTTCGCGGCGGCCGACCTGGAGGAACTGGTCGGGCCCGTGGCCGAGGTGTTGCGCCGGAACGCCACCGCGACCGCGTCCAGCGCCCAGCCGCGGTACCCGGCGGAGGCGGCGATCGACGACGATCCCTCCACCCTCTGGCACACCCCGTTTGGGACGAAAACGCCGAAGCCGCCGCATGATTTGACGCTGCGATTTCCGGAGCCGGTGACCGTCGCCGCCGTGCGGTTGACGCAGCGGCAGGACCGCAACGCCAACGGCCAGGTGGCGGAGGTGGAGATACTGGGCGACGGACGCTCGCTGGTCCGCGGCCGCGTGCCGCCCGATGCGGCTGGCTTCCGGATTCCGCTCCCCGCGCCCGTGTCCCTCCGATCCCTGGTCGTGCGCGTGCGGGCGAGTCACCGGGGTGACTTTGCAAGCCTGGCCGAGGTCGACATCGATGCGGTCGGCCCGCCGTGAGCGCGCCGGCACCGTGGGGCGGTTTGGCACAGATCGGGGCTTTTGTGATCCGCGGTGAGACCTTGAGCCACTGAGCAACCGAGCAACGGAGGAGCGGAGCGGGGCTTGGAGGAGGGCCACCCGCTCCTGCACGCTGGCCCGATCGACAGCATCAGGGGCGTCGCCGTCTCGCATCGGGAAGGAGCTGCCACGCTCGCGAAAAGCGAGGGTGAGAGCCTCGATCCCGCGGTCGCAGCGACCGTGTCGTTTTAGCGCTGCGACTGTGGCAGGCTCTCGGCAGGGAATGCGGCGGACCCGTAGGGGTGTATTCGGTGGAGCCTGCGCTCATCGTGCACTGTACCCGGTTTCAATCCGCGCGCCCCGCGGGGGGCGCGACACATCGGCACCTTGTGCCGCCGACGCCAGTGCCAGTTTCAATCCGCGCGCCCCGCGGGGGGCGCGACAGCCCGATCCCGCAGCCGCCGACTCCGCCGCCGTTTCAATCCGCGCGCCCCGCGGGGGGCGCGACGGTCGCCGCCGTCTATTTCGCGATCCGCGCCTGGTTTCAATCCGCGCGCCCCGCGGGGGGCGCGACGGTCTATCAAAGGCCACATGTTTTCGATATACGGTTTCAATCCGCGCGCCCCGCGGGGGGCGCGACGGAACGGGCGCTGGAGGGCAAATGACCACCACCGACGTTTCAATCCGCGCGCCCCGCGGGGGGCGCGACGCACCATGGCACTAATGGCAGCAAGCGGAGAGATTGTTTCAATCCGCGCGCCCCGCGGGGGGCGCGACATACGTTATGGCCACGTTCCCGGCGGGATGGAAGTTTCAATCCGCGCGCCCCGCGGGGGGCGCGACTCACGCTGGATTGCTGTGACCTCCGGTGCTGTAAGTTTCAATCCGCGCGCCCCGCGGGGGGCGCGACGGGAGATACGTGCTTGCAGCTAACAAAAGGAGAGCGTTTCAATCCGCGCGCCCC
>CAZDGC010000073.1:30244-37621 GCA_964504885.1 uncultured Opitutus sp. | reverse complement strand
GGCGACCGCGCCATCGTGCGCGCGAAAAGCCGATTTCTACTGAATGGATACGGCTCAGATGAGGCGGTCTTGAAGGTGGCAGCGGCGTCCCGCCGCTGCGAAGAGAGCCGGGACGGCTCTGCCATCTTTGGCCTTGGCTTGGCGTCATTGGAAAATGACTCCGGGCTTTGCCTCAAAAAGGTGATCCCGCAATCCCCCGAGGTCGTGATACGCCACACCTGCGACATCACATTCCGAAAACTGACCCAACGATGGGAACACGTCCGGCCACGTTTTCGCTTCGCGCAGCGTGGCTGCGAATCTGCGGGTGCCGGCCTAGATCGGGACGGAAAGGTCCACGATGCCCGGTCGATGGAGGCGTCGGTCCCTCGGTGCGCAGGGACGGTCGCGGCGGCGACCGGGCGCCGCCCTCCACTGATTGGACACCTTCTCAGAACCGGATCGTGTTCGTGAGGTACATCTGCAACGGCGGATCGAAACGCACGCGAGCCACGGTGCCGTCCGGCTGGTAGCGGCTGGCCGTCACCTTGTCGCTGAGGAGATTCTGCAGGTTCCGGACGTTGAGCTGCGCGGTCCAGTCCCGGTTCCCCAGGACCCGGCGGCGGTAGCCGACGAAGAAATCGTAGCTGGTCTGCGGCGGGGCGAACCAGGGGTTCCGGAGATCCGGCTGAATCACGCCACGTTCGTCACGGAAGATCGGATACCCGGCGGCGTACTGGTCCTCCCACCGCACCGCTCCGCCGACGGAGAGGCCGCGCAGCCGCCCCTCGCTGAAGGCATAACGCGTGACGAGGTTGAAGCGCCAGGTGCGCTGCTCCATCTGCGGCCGGCCCTCCTGGCCTTTGATCGCGAAGTACTCCAGCAGACGATCGTTGACCTGCTGCGCGACGGTCGTGCCGCTGACGACGCCGACGGGCTCGTTCCAGTCGAGATCGCCATACTTCGCGAGGTGCGGCAGCCAGACCTGCTCGAGCACGCGCGTCAGTCGCGGGGCGATGTTGGTCAGGATGGTCTCCTGTTGGGCGGCATTGCACGAAATCCGCCAGCGTGAGGTGGGATTGAGGGTGAGCTCCGCTTCGAACCCGCGCGCCTCGAGGTCGTTGGTGTCGGTGATGGCGCCGGGGTTGTTCACCTGCACGGTGCCGTCCGGCAGCATCCGGTAGTTCACGGCGGCTTTCAGTTCGTCGGTCAGATACGGGGCGATGGCTCCCATGGCCTCGCGGGCGCGGGCGAGGTTGGGCCACAGTTGCCGGGCGGCCTGGTCGCGCGTCAGGCCCTCGGGCGTCAGGCCGGTGGCGGGGTCGACGGCGATCTGGGCCAGTGCGGCGTCGTCGATCCGGCCGTCGTGGTTGGCGTCGAGGCGGCGGAGGTCGGCATTGATGAAGCCGTAGTGGTTGAACAGGTTCGCGTTCGTCTGGTGGAAGAGCGTGCTCACGCTGGAGGTGGCGCGGAGCAGGCTGGAGCGGTACCAGTTGAAGCGTGCGACCACCTTCTGATCCCAGAGATAGAGGCTGAGGCCGTAGTCCTTGCTGAGCCCGCCGGGCGACTCGACCGGGCGGCGCAGTTCGTCGACGCGGCTGGGCGAAGGCACGAAGTTTTCGCTCTGGTTGTAGTGGAGGGCGATGTTGGCCGTGGAGGGGAGTCGCAGGAGCCGCCGGGGAAGGTTGAGCACCGCGCCGTACCCGAACACGCTATTCTTGATGCGGGTGAAGGTGCCGTCGACGGCGCGGAAGGCCGCCGGCGAGATATCGGGGATCTGATCAAGCCCGCGGAGCGGCGGTTCGACGTTGAGCCAGTTCCGGACCGTATCGACGCGGTAGCCGGTGTTCACGACCAGGAGGTGGTTCCAGAAGATCGACTGGCCGTTCAGCGCAAACGACGAGACCCGCGTCTCCTGCGCCTGGCAGTTGTTGTTTGGCACGTCGCGCGGCGTGAAGTCGGCCCAGACAAAGCCCTCGTTGCCGTTGGCGCGCGTGTCGAGGCCGAGGTTCTCGTTGTTCGAGTCGGGACCGAGGTTCCAGGTGAGTTTCCGAATCGAGTAGCCGGCGGGTGGGCGCAACTGGTACTTCGCGGGCGCGAGGGTAAAATCGCGCAGTTGGAAGTTCGGATCGGTGAAGGCCTGCGACTGCGGCGGCCCGACGTAGACCATGAGCGGGACGTTGCGGGAAGCGTTGCCGGTGACGCGGGCGTTGGCGTTGCCGATGTGCAGCGCGGGGTCGGGGTCGGCGAAGGAGCTGAGGTTGTACGCGGTTACCCGGGCGCGGTCGGTCGACCGGTCGGCGAGCAGCGTGAGGGTGTGCCGGCCGAGGAGACGACCGAGCCAGGAGTGACGGCGCAGGCGCTCGGCGAAGTCGTACTTCACGAAGCCGGTGAACCGGGCGGCACCGCGTTGGGCGTCGACGGAAGCGGGGGAGCCCCGGGCCAGGACAAACGGCCGCCCATAGTTGGGGTTGGGCTGCGGCGCGACGACGCCCGAGGTGCGGTAATTGGGATCGGTGGGCAGCCAGAGCGTCTCCTGAATGTCGAAGATCACCCGGGCGTTGGCGAAGTTGATCGCGTTGAAGGAGCGCTGGAACAAGTCCTCGTGGTCGTAGGTGAGCTCGAAACCGGCCCGCCCGCCCCAGAGCACCTGCTCGAGGGCGACGTTGTAGTTCACGAAATCGCGGGTGTGGTAGTCGTTGTCCCAGGCGAGGTGCTCCCGGCTGAAGTCGAAGGTCTTCAGGTTGGTGAAGCCCTGATCGAGCCAGCCGGTCCCCATGATCTCCGCGCGGTTGCCGTGGTAGGGGCTGGCCGGCGCCCCCTTGGTGGTCCGGCCGGGCCCGAAGAACGGATCGCGCGCGGCGTAGTCGGCGGCCCGATACTGATCGGTGTAGGCAAAGGCCGGCTGGCGGCCGTTGGTGCCGTCGTACACCAGGCCGTAGGAGCCCGCCGCCCAGGGCAGGGCGGCGAGGCTGTTGGGGGTGGGCAGGTCGCGCACGCGGTAGCGCGCCCGCTCCGCGGCCGGCAGATTGTTCCATTGCGCCTGCGTCGGGCCTTCCGCGTTGGCGAAGCGCTGGAGGTTGGCCCAGGCCGCGACCGAGAGGCGGCCGACCGCCGGATCGTACAGGAACTGATCGAGGTTCTGCACCGGCAGGAGCACATCGGGCGCGTTGCCGCGGATCCGGCCGTTCTCCACGTGGGCGGTGAGCACGGTGCGGGAGTGCTTGAAAGGCTGATACGTGACCGCGGCGTACTGGCGGTCGTCGTCCTCGTAGGTCGGCCGCTGCCGGTACTGGGTGCGGTCCATGAGCAGCGCGCCGTGCACCGCGAGCGTGTCCTTGAGGAGGACGCGGTTGAGGTTGAACGAGCCGCGGTACGAGGGATTCCGCCCGCCGCTGCCGATCCGCGTGGCAAACTCGGTGGTGTCGCCGAAGCGCGCCTTCACCAGGCTGGTGTTGGTGAGGCCGGCGGGCGAGCCGAGACCGAAAAGAAAGGAGTTGGCGCCGCGGCTGATGTCGACGCGGTCGGCGTTATAGGAGTCGAAGGGAATGCCGGTCGGGAAGTAGTTGCGCGAGCGGGAGGCAGCGGCGAGTCCGCGCACGCGGGTGGCGCCTTCGGCCCCGCCGCGGCGGGCGCTGTCCGTGCTTACATCGCCGGTGCCGCCGTCGATCGCCCCGGTGAAGTTGCCGCCGATGCCGCCCACTTCGGTGCTCGTCGTGTACTGGAAAAGTTCGTCGAGCCCGGTGGCGGCGAGGTCGTTCAACAGATCCTTCGTCACCACCTGGATCGACGCACCGAGATCCTTGAGATCCTGGCGCAGCCGGCTGCCGGCGAGCGTCTGCGCGGCGTAGTAGCCCGCGGCGCTTTCGTGCACCACAAACGGCGAGAGTTCGACCGCGGCTGCGGCGGCGCCGGGGTCGCCGGGGCGGGCGGCGACCGGTGCGAGGGCTTGTCCGGAAGCGATCGGAGGCCCGGCGAGGAGGCCGAGGAGGCCGAGGGGAAGGCGCAGAACCGGAACAGCCGCAGCCAGGGCAGGGTGGAGGGACATGGTCAAACCGCGCGCGGTGAGCAGGAGAAGGGGGCTGGTCCGAGTGAAGTCAGGCGGGGGCGAAACGGAAGAGGAAAGGGTCGTCGCCGGCGGTGTCCGGTCGCGGTTCCAGCAGGGTCCGCGGGTCACGGCCCGAATCTCCATCGCCCCCGGAATGATGCTTCCGGCGCCACGCGGAGTCCTCTTCGCGTGACGTGTCGTGACGTCGCCGGACTCTGCAAGCCCTCAACCCAACGGCCACATTTGTGATACGATCGTATCATCACGACGGCCGTTAAAAACAGGGCGAAGAAGGACGCGGGGGGGGATCAGGGCTCATCGAATCCGGGGCTGGGGTGACCGATGGCCAGTGCCGGCGGGCGCAGGTGGCGGGCCAGTGCGCTGGCTGCGGCGGGGGAGAGGGGCGCGGTGCGGCCGGCGGGCAGCGAGTCGGCGCCGGCGGTCCAGGGCGGGACACCGGCTTCGAGGGCGCCGGGCGAGGGCGGACGGCCGGCGGTGCCTGCGGCGAGGCCGGGAAGCGTCGCGCCCGTGGCGTCGAGCGGGCCACCGGGCCGCGGGCGGAAATCGTGGTGCGCGAAGTCGACGAAGAGCTGCGCCTCCTCCCCGGCGGCGATGACGTGGTTGTGCTCGATGGCACCGGGTTCGGGCGCGAGCGGCAGGAGATTGCGCCGCTGGCCCCGCCGCGGATCGGCGCGCAGCGAGAGCCGGTCGAGAAAGGCGTAAGCGACATTGTGCTGGACCCGCCAGCCCGCGCGCTCGGCGGCGGTCGCCCCGGGTTCGAACACCACGAGGAACGCGCTGCGCGGCCCGCTGCCCAGCACGGTGTTGTTGTATGCGGTCAACTGATACCCCTGCAGCTTGCAGCCGGTCGAGGCGTTCCAGACGAGGTTGTGGTGAAAGGTCAGGTCGCGGCCCTGGATATCCACCCGGAAGCCAAGGCCGTTGAGGTCGTGCAGCCAGTGATGGTGCACGCGCGTGCCCTGCATGGCGGCGCCGACCGGCACATAAACCGCGGCGACGTCCACGCAGTAGAGGCCGGCGTTGAAGACATGGTTGTGGCTGGCGGTCGCCGGGCCCTGGCCCGCCAGGTAGAGGCCGACGCTGCCGAGATTGTAGACGGTGTTGTGGCGGACGAGATTGCCCCCGCGGCCGGTGCCGTGCACGCGGAGGGCCGGGCCGGGGTGGCGGCCGTGGAGGTTGCTGTCGTGGACGATGCACTGCTCGACGCGATTGCCGGCGCCTTCGACTTCGAGGGCGTCGTCCACCGCCCAGGCGATTTCGCAGCGTTCCACCACATTGTCCTCGCCGGCGAGGCGAAGGTTGCGGGCCGCGAGGCGTTCGGTCTCCGCGTCGGGGAAGACGCGAGGCGTGGCAGGGTACAGGAACCGGCAGCGGCGCACGGCGACGCGCCGCGCGTCCTCCAGGCGGAGATTGCAGGCGAAGAATTCGAGGCCGTCGAAGATGAGATCGGCGACGCCGGTGCCGGCGAGGGCGGAGGTGCGGGCCTTCACGGTCACCTCCGCGCGAGTGGGATCGACGCCGGCGGGCGGGATGAAGAGAAGGCGGCCGGCGGAGGCGTCGTGCCACCACTCGCCCGGGGCGTCGAGGGCGCCGCGGGCCACGACGAAGAAGCGGTTGCGCACGAAGCCGTGTTTCGCGAGCCGCTCCGGCATCGAATCCTCCCGCCAGGCGCGGCCCTCGATGCCGGCCCGGTCGTAGTGCAGAGCCGTGGCACCGGCGCGATGCCCCGTGATGGGGCGGGTGTGACAACTGTTGCCCTTGCCGAGCTTGAGGTAGAGCAGCCCGCCGGAGAGGTCGACGCCGGCCCGGGCGAGGGCGATGCTGTGGATGCGCCCGAGGGCGGTGCCTTCGTCGGTCGCGGCCCATTTGCGATCGGGGTGCCAGTTGTCCTCCCACGCGCAGTCCGGCCAGCGGGCCTCGCTCATCATCCGGCCGTCGCAGAAGACCGCCTCGATGGCGGCGGGTGCGGATATCGAGGCACTCCAGACGCCGTTGTCCAGTCGTGTCCAGGGGCCGGATACAGGATCGGAGCCATCAAGGATGACGCGCTCCTGCTGCCAGCGGGCGAAGGTGACGGGTGCGCCCGGCCGGCCGGAGCGGGTGAGCGTGATCGCCTCGCGATAGACCCCGGCGCGGATCCAGCAGGTGTCGCCGGGCTGGAGGATGGCGGCGGCGCGGCCGAGGGTGCGAAACGGTTGTGAGAGTGACGTGCCGGGAGCGTCGTCCCGACCATCGGGCGAGACGAAGTACTCGGCCGCGGTCGCGCAGCCCAACCACGCGCAGGAGAAGAGCAGCGCCGTTCGGAGGAGGCGGGCGGACATGGGTGAAGCGGAGGTGGGTGTCCGGCGGGGCGGGGAAAGGCGGGGCAGTAGCTTTCTGGTGAGATTCTGTAAGCGGCTTTACCCCGCGAGGAAGTGGAAACGAGGGATCGTATGCTGCGGTCGCGGGATTCCGCCTTTGCCGAGCCTTCGGCGGACAGGAAACCCGCTACACGGTGTCGGTCATGCTCCGATGAGCATGAGCTCTTCGGTTCATCGAGGATTCCCACCCTTCTTTTTCCCCTTGGGCGCCGGGCGCGCGGGGGCGGGTTTTTCGCCCCAGGGGATCGTGCGGCTGAAGAGCACGGGGTATTTTTCGTAGTCGTGGCCGGGGGTGAGCCGGGCCTGGAGGGCGGCGAGTTCGGTGTCGTAGGCGCGGCGCATGGTGGCCAGTTGGGCGGCGTGGCGTGGGTCGGCGGCCACGTTTTTCATTTCGTACGGATCCTCGGAGAGCGCGAACAGCTCCTCGGTCGGCGTCAGGCCGTCGCCGCCGTGGTACCAGTAGATGTATTTCCAGCCGGGCGCGACAATGGCCATCGACTGGGCGGAGGCGGCGCCCCAGAAATTGAAGAGTGGGAGCGCGTCGCGCACGCGGCCGTGCGGGGCGGTGAGCAGGGGCAGGAGGCTCCTTCCATCAATGCCGGCGGGGGCGGGCACGCCGGCCAGCGCATGGAGGGTGGCGGCCATGTCGACGTTGGCCGTGAGGGCGTGGCTCACGGCGCCGGCGTGCGTCCGCGGCAGGCGCGGGTCGTAGATGATGAGCGGCGACTTTGAGGCTTCCTCGTAGGGGAGCACCTTGTCGCCGAAGCCGTGGGCGCCCATGCTGTAGCCGTTGTCGGAGGTGTAGAGGATGACGGTGTTGCCGGCGAGGCCTTCGCGCGCGAGCGCCTCGCGGATCATGCCAACGGCCGCATCGACCCCGGTGATCAGGGCGTAGTAGACCGCGGCGGCGTGGTCATAGTCGTTGATCCATTCGCGGTAGCCGGTGGCGGCGCGGCTGGTGCGCGACTG
>CAZDGC010000073.1:0-30144 GCA_964504885.1 uncultured Opitutus sp. | reverse complement strand
CCGCCGGCCCATTGGTCGAAGAATGAGGCGAGGGCCTCGAATTTTTCGCCCTGGAGGTCGAAGCCAATCTTGCCGGCGAAGCCGGTGTAATACCCGGCGCGCCGCAGGAGCACCGGGTAGGACTTTTCGAGGAAACGCCGTTCGAGGTCGCCGTGGTCGAAGTTGCAGCCGTGGCGGTATTCGTAGAGGCCGGTGAGCACGTTGCACCGGCTGGCCATGCAGATCGACGTGGTGTTGTAGTGATTGGTGAACCGCATGCCCTCGCGGGCCAGTTGGTCGAGGTGCGGCGTGATCACCTGCGGGTTTTCGTAGCCGATCGCGCGGGCGGTCTGGTCGTCGGAAAACAGGAAGATGAGGTTGGGCGGCGCGGCGGTGGCGCCGGCGGCCGCGGCGATCGCGGGGAGACCGGCGCCGAGGCCCAGGGCGAGCGGGAGGAAGAGGGAGAGACGGGGCGAGGGAGAGAGACGGAGAGAGGTAGAGAGGGGGAGAGTGGGAGAGGGGGGGAGCATGGCGAGTCGGGCCGGGTTTAGAACCGGAAGAAGTTCGTCAGGGTGATCAGCCGCGGCTCGGTGTAGCGGGCGTAGCGGGCGATGCGGCCCTGGTTGGTGACGTTGTTGAAAAGGTTGTCGACGTTGAGCTGGCCGGTCCAGCGCACCTTGCCGAACTTGGCGGAGTACTTGAGGAACGGGCTCACGATGAACTCGTCGGCGTTGCGCCGCTCCGGCACGACGAGGACACCGGTGATGGAAAGACCCCTGGGGTCGCGCACGCTGCCGCGCACCCAGCGCGCGGAGCCGCCGATCCCCAGGCCGCGCAGCGGCCCCTCGCGCAGTTCGTAGCGCGTGACAAAGCTGGCGCGGAGATTTCGTGGCTGTTTGTCGTCGCTGCTCTGGACTTCGAGGAAGTCGTGGCTTGCGGTCAGGGCAGAATCGATGTCGCCGGCGGAGAAGCCGCGCGCGCGCAGGTGGGCCTCCGCCGCGGCGACCTTGGCGCGGAGTTGGGGCACGGACGACGCCCGCTGGTGTTGGGAGGTGGAAAAGCCGAGCCGCGAGGTCCATTGCCGGTTGAGGTTGGCGGTGAGTTCGAGCTCCCATCCCCGCGTCTCACGATCGTTGGAGTCCGAGAGCCCGAGGATCCGATCGGGCGAGGGGCTGCTCAGGCCGGTGTCGAGGGCGGCGTTGACCTCGTCGCGCACGGTGGCGCCGATGCCGGTGGGGTTGTTCTCGGCGGTGTTTTCGAAACGGATGATCGAGGCGTTGACGCGCCCGCGGAGGAGGTTGAAACGCAGGCCGACGTCGACGCCGGAGCCGGTGGTGGGGCGGCGCGGGTTGCCCGAGAGATCGGTGCCGACGTTATCGGTGAAGAGCGCCGTCTCCTGGTACGAGCCGGTAAGTGAAACCCAGTCGGTCACGTGCCAGACGGCGCCGTAGGACGAGTTGGTGCGCCAGTTGTCCGCGCTGGGTTCGGTGGGGATGTCGGAAGCGTCGGCATCGAGCGGGTTGCCGGCGGTGTCGACGAAACGCCATTCCTGGTAGTCGCCGAAGGAGCGCGTGGCCAGGTTGCGGGCCTGCTGCCAGTGGTCGCGGCTCAGGCCGACGCTGGTGCGCAGCCGGCCCTGGAAGAAAGTCCCGAGATGCTGGAAGACTCCGGTGCTGAGCGACTGGTCGAAGTACTGCAGGCCGTTCTGGCCGTTGACAAAGTAGTCGAGCACGCCCGGCCGCTGCGGGATGCGCAGCGCGTCGCCGTTGCCGTCCTTGAAGTAGTACCACGGGCTGACGACGTTGTTGGAGAAGCGGGCGCCGACGCCGGTGTAGCCGCGGCGGTCGATTTCCTCCTTGGTGAGGCCGAAGAGGTAGGCCTTGATGCGGTAGATTTCCTCGCGGTGGTTGGCGCTGAGGATCACGCGGTGGGTGGTCTTGCCGAGGTCGAACGAGTGCACGCCGATCAGCCGCACCGAATCGATCGCGTGGTCCTCGAAGCGCCGCTGGATCGCGCCGGGGATGAAGAGTTGCTCGAAGTTCGGGTTGGGGATCGTGCGCGTGGGGTCGTTGGGATACGCGGGATCGGGGAGGCGCGGGTTGACGTCGATGAAGACGGAGCGGGCGTTGGAGCCGGCGAGATTGCCGTTGCGGGTGAGTTGTTGGTCGGTGAGCTCGCGCTGGCGGTTGGCGGCGAGCCAGAGGCTGGTGCGGCGGGAGAAGGCGTGCTGGAGCGAGACGTTGGCGGCGTCGTAGGTGTAGCGCACGCGGGCGTCGGGGCCGGCCCAGTCCTGGTGGAGCGGAAATTGCGCGCTGCGGATGGGCAGCCACGGGATACGGGCGGGATTCTGCGGATCGGTGGCGCTGGTGGCGTTGGCGCCCTGCACGATGGTGGAGATGCGGTAGGTGGGAAACGCGTCCGTGTTGCCCATGGTCTGCAGGCTGACCAGGCGGTCATCGATCAACATGAGCGCGTGGTTGTCCGCGTTGGCGGTGCGGGGCGCGGCGAGGCGGGCCATGCCGACGCCGTTGTTTTGAATGCCGGCGAGAGCGGGGTTGGCGTCGCGGGCGACGGTGCCGGACCCGCGCACGTAGGCGGCGGTGATGTCCTGCAGCGGGCCGTGGCTGATGGAGCTGCGGAGGCGGCCGTCCTCGTAGGTGAAGTCGAGGATCGTGTTCGGGTTCTTGAACGGCTGGATCCGCACGGCGGCGGCGACCGCCCGCAGGTTGCGCGCGGTGTTTTCGTGCCAGCCCTCGAGGTCGGAATCGACCGCGTTGAGGCGCAGGGCGAGCGTTTGCGGGATCAGGACGCGGTTGAGATCGGCGGTGAGGCGCAGCGAGCCGCGATCATCGGTCCGCACCTGGAATTCGGCGTCGTGGCGGAAGCGGGCGCGCTTGGAGGTGAGGTTGATGACGCCGGTGGCGTCGGTGTCGCCGTAGGCGATCCCGCCGGGGCCGCGGGCGATCTCGATGCGTTCGGTGTTGAAGGTGTCCTGCGGCGTGTAGGTGGGGAAGCCGTCCTTGAGCTGGCGGACGGAGGGCAGGCCGCGGAAGTTGATCTGGTTGCCGGACTTCGAGCCGACGGGGGCGCCGACCTGCATGTTGTCGTTGTAGACGTTGTCGGCGCCGACGGCGAACTCGACGGCCTGGAAGAAGTCGGTGACGCCGAGGTCGGAAAGGAACTCCGAGTTCATGACCGAGATCGAGTTGGGGAGGTTGGCGAGCGACTCGTTGGTGCGGGTGCCGCTCATGGCGGTTGCCGACTCGTAGCCGACGTCGCCATCGGCGGTGACCTCGAAGGGCGTGAGGGTGATCGGATCGTCCTGGGTGCCCGCCGGAGCCGCGCCGGCGCGCGTGGGCGCGGTGGAAGGAGCTGGAGCGGTGGCGGCGAAGGCGGCGGAAACTGCGAGCGCGCCGGCGGCCAGCAGGGAACGATGGCGGCGGAGGGGCAGGGGCAGGGTTGGGTTCATGGGGGTGGGGATGTTGCTCGGAAAAGCTGCTGCTGTACGGTTCACCGTCGATCCACTTCGGGCGGTTTTGCGACGATTTTCGGGTGAGGGTAGGGCGCGGACTCCGCTCCGCGCCGGCACTTTCGTATCCGTTTTCCCATGCTTCCCCGCGGCGGCCGGCGGAGTGGCCGCCCTACCCGGACGAAATTTCCCTGGCTGCGGCTCCAAGCCGCGTTGGGAATTCTCCGGGTTGGCGACGGTTATTCGGAATCGGTTGCCGCGTTGGGACAATTCCAGGCTACGGAGCCGCGTTGCCGCCTTTCTTTTTCTTTTGCTTCGGTGCTTCGGGGGTCGGGGCGATGGGGGCGGGCCAGCCCTGGGTGCGGAGGCGGCGGCCCACTTCCGTGAGAGTGGCGACGTCTTCCGGATGGACCGACCCGTCGGGCAGCGGGCCGGTGTTGAGCAGGAGGTTGGCGTTCCTGCCGGCGGCTTTACCCAGCATGGTCATGACCTGGTCGGGAGTCTTGTGGTGGCCGTCATCCGCCTTGAGGTAGCCCCAGCCCTGCGGTTGCAGGGTGTCGCAGAGTTCGAGCGGCTTGTCGGTCTTCTCGCTGAAGGTGCGCTCGGGGGCGAGGAAGTCCTCCGTGCCGATGAGCCCCTGTTTGTAGGAGACGAGCACCTGGGGCTGCAACTTGTGGATGTGGGCATAGAGCTCGGGCAGGCGCCATTCGGCGAGCCGCTCCGGGCGAGAGCGCGGCACGGCGATGCCATCGAGCCAGATGGCGGCGATCGGGCCGTACTGCGTGAGCAGTTCGGTGATCTGGGCCGTCATGAAGTCGAGGTACTTTTGCAGGTTGTGCGCGGCGCCGGTGGCGTAGGTGGGCTCGGGCCGTTCGTACTGCGGGCGGGCCTGGCCGCCCCACTGGTCGTTGTTCGGCGCGTGCGGGTGTCGCCAGTCGCGGCCGTGCGAATAGTAGAGGCAGAGCCCAAGACCCTTCTTCGCACAGGCGGCGGCGAGTTCGCCCACGAGATCGCGTTTCGCCGGGCTGTTGAGGCTCTGGAAGTTCGTCTGCCTGGTCCGGAAGAGGCAGAAGCTGTCGTGGTGCCGCGTGGTGAGGTTCACGTACTTCATCTGCGCGGCGAGGGCGAGGTCGGTGATGGCGTCGGCGTCGAACTTCGCGGCGGTGAACCGATCCTTGAGTTTGGCGTATTCCGCCACCGGGATCTTCTCGCGAAGCTGCAGCCACTCATGGCGGCCCTCCAGCGAGTAGAGCCCGTAGTGGATGAACATCCCGAAGCGCGCCTCGCGGAACCAGGCGAGCGCGGCCGCCCGGGGATCCCTGGCGTAGAGGGCGGCGTGGGAGCGCAGGTACGAGGGCACGGTGGTGGCCGTGGCGCCGTGAGCGGCCGGGCGGGCGAGGGCAAGCCCGGCCGTGGCGCTGCCGAGCGTGGTGAGGAAGGAGCGACGGGTCAGGGTGGTTGATGGCATAGAGGGGAGGAGGAGGTCCGGGCGGTGCGCCGAGGAGGCGTCAGAACGTGCCCTTGAGGCCGAAGGTCCAGAGCGAGCCGAAGTCGAGGCGCTGGCGGAACTGGGCGTGCGGCGGCGTGCGGGGGCCGGCGATCTCCAGGTCCTCGGTGGCGTCGCCGATATTGCGCAGATTGGCGAAGAGCGAGAGCCGGCGCGTGAAGCGGTATTCGCCGGACACGTCGATATAGAGCCGCTTGGAGCCCCAGTTGTAGGTGCCGGGCTCGATGCTGGGACCGGCGGCGACGAGGCCGCGGCGCTGGCGGCCGCGATAATTCCACAGGAGGCGCGCGTTGTACCTCTCCCGCGTGAGACTTACGCCCCAACTGCCGCTGCGGGGAATGTAGCCGGCGAAGTTTTCCGCCGCCTGGCCGGTCGCGCGCTGCGCGCTCGCATTGGCAAACACCTGCACGCCGCGGGCCCAGGCGGGCAGAAACGTGAGCGCCTGCTTGTAACTGAAATCGACGCCGGTCATCCGCACGCGGCCGGGCAGGTTCTCCTGCGTCGACACGTCGTAGGTTTCGTAGAGCGCCGGGTCGAGGCCGTAGAGGGCGAGAAACTCCGGGGTGGCGTTGAAGACGACGCCGCCGAAGAAGTTCTCGAAGTCGCGGCGGAAGGCGCCGGCGGAAAGCTGGCCGACCCCGGCGAAGTAGTACTCGAGCCGCACGTTCACCGTCCGCGCGCTCCAGGCCTTGATGCCCGCATTGTTGACGACGAGGCGGTTGGAGTTGGACGGAGGACTCTCCGTATCCGGGAGCGTGATGCCGCCTGCGTACTGGTTGTAGTCGGGCCGGCCGACCGAGGTGTAGGTGGCGGCGCGGGCGACGAGGTTCTCGCGCACGTTCCAGATGGCGTTGAGGCTGGGGAAGAGCCGGAGGTATTCCTTTTCCGTCCGGGCGCCGCGATCCAGGTAGGTGAGTTGCGAGACGCCGAGGGCGTCGGTGGCCGGCAGAATGGGCACGGGCCGCCCGTTGGCACCGAGGACCACGCGGCCGTCGGCGTCGCGCTGGAAGTTGCGGGTGGCGTCGGTCAGGGGACCCTCGGCCTCGATGTTGGTCTGTTCCGCCCGCAGTCCGCCGACCAGCTTGAGCCGGCGGTCGAAGAGTGCGAGGTCGCCGCGCAGGTAGGCGGCGGAGACGAGTTCCTGGGTGCGCTTCGACTGGGTGACGGAGTTGCGGTAGGCGTTGTTGGCGTTGAGGACAAACGAGGTGGGGTTGGCCTGGTAATGACTCCAGGCGCGGCGCTGACCCGGCCACTCGACGATGGGGAAGCCCCACGGGGCGGGCCGTTCGGAAAACTCCGGCGCCCAGAAGGGGGCGGCGGTGTCGTCGCTGCCGACCGGGGTGGTGCTGGCGCGACCGTCGGCGCCCACGTAGGAGTACGGAGCGTTCCCGCCGCGGAGGTCGCGGGTGGCCTCGCGCAGGTCGACCCCGGCCTTGAGGCTGAGCGGCCAGCGGGTCGGGAAGTCGCGGCGCAGGTTGGCGAAGGCGGTGCGCTGGCGATCGTTCGATTCCAGGAGGTTGCTGGTGGCGGCGGTGAGCGCGTACGAGGAAATCTGGTACGGGTCCACCGGCGCGCCGGTGGCATCGGTGACGGCGATCCCCCGCGGACGGAGGTAGAAGATGTCCTCGAAGGCGAGGGTGACGCCGGCGCGCTGCGCGGTCACGCTGTTGAAGAACCCGCGGTCGATGTCGTAGGAGGTGTCGCGGGCGCGGGAGAGGCCGACGCCGGCGTCGGCCTTCCAGACGGGACCGTTGTGCCGCCAGGTGAGCGCCGGCATGAAGGTGCGGTTGAGGCGGTCGTTGCCGTTGTTGGCCTGCTGGAGGGTGCCGGCGCCGGTATCGCTGCGGGTGGAGGTGGGGCTGAACTGGCCGGACAGGACGCGGTTGACGGTGAAGGTGAGGGCGCGCTGGTTGAAGCGTTCCTCGAAGGTGGAGACCTGGAGGGAGAAGGAGAGGCGGTCGTTGGCGGAGAGGCGGTAGTCGAGGGTGGCGCCGAGGGAATTGCGGGTGGTCTCCTTGCCGCCGTCGCGCACCACGTAGCTGGTGAGGTAGGGGCGGTCCGGCGTGGTGTGGGGAAAGGCGGCGCCGTTGGTGGCGGCGCCGGCGCCGCGCCAGGCGTTCTGCGAGAAGTCCTGGCCGGCGTATTGCCGGGTGCGGCCGCCGGACACGGTGAACCCGAAGCGGGGGCTGACCGGGACGACCCAGGAGAAGTCGAAACCTGGATACACCTTGCGGGTGCGGTCCTCGCGGGGGCTGGGGGTGGCGCGCAGGCTGCGCAGGTGGTCGCGCATCATCACGTAGGCGCTGCCGTTGAACACCGGTCGCGAGCGCTCGAACGAACTGCGGGGCACCATGTTGACCGAGCCGGCGAGGGCGGAGCCCTGCGATTCGGGGGTGGGGGAGAGCGACACCTCGATGCGCGCGAGGCTGTTGATCGAAACCATGTCGACCGCGGCGGCGCGGCTGGTGTTGGCGGACACCGCGCTGGCCAGACTGAAGCCGTCGATTGTCACCGGTACGTTCGCCGCGGGGACGCCGTTGAGGGAGATTTCGCGGGCGTTGCCGCCGGCGTATTCCATGGTGACGCCCGGGAGGAACTTCAGGAATTCCCCGGCGTGGCCCTCGGCGACGGTGCCGAACTCGTCGGTGGAGACCACGGTGCGGATGTTGGGGGCGAAGCGCTGCTCGTTGATCGCGATGGCGGAGGCCTCCATTTCGCGGGAGGCGCCGACGACGAACTCGGCCAGTTTGACGGGAGCGTCCTCGGGGCGGGCGCCCGGCGCGCGGGTGAGGGGTTCGAGGGTGAAGTCGTGGCGCACCACCTGCCCGGGCGCGACGGTGAGCGGCACCGTGCGGGTGGCGAGGCCGGTGAAGAAGGCGCGCAGTTGCACCGCACCCGCGGGGACGCCGGTGAGGCGGTAGGAGCCGTCGGCGTTGGAGGCGGTTTCCAGCGCGGTGCCCTCCAGCGTCAAGCGGGCGTTCTCGAGGTACTCGCCGTTGCCGCCGTGGAGCACCCGGCCCTCGATGGTGCCGGTGGCGGCGGGTTGGGCGGGCAGGGCGGGGGCGAGGACGAACCAGAGAAAAGCGGCGGCGCGGGGAAGCAGTCGGTTTGGCATGGTGGGGTTGGGCGGGGCATGGCCGTCGGCCGGAAGGCGAATCCGGGTGGCGATCGCGGCGGGGTGAGGCGGGTTGGAGCATACCCGACCCCACGTGGCGGACAATGGAGGGAGCTGGTAACTTGATGGATATTTTCGACGTGCCGGGCGCAGGGCGGTGGCGGCGGAGCGCAGCTCTCCGAGGGAAAGCGGGATCGTGAGAGCGGAGGGCGCCGCTTCGTCGGCGCCGGGAAGCGGGGACTACCTCGTCTTCACCTCGAGGGCGTAGCCATGGGCCGAAGGGAACCGCCGGGGCAGCGTCACGCGCAGGCCGGCAGGTGTCTGTTCCCAGACCACGGGCTCCGTCGAGCCCAGCAGACGCACCGCGGTCACGGGCAGGTCCTTGAGCGATCGCACCAGCGCGTGGCCGTCGGAGGGCGTGGCCAGCGCGAGGGCGTAGACGGCGTTTCCCTTTTTCGTGAACCAGAAGTCCTCCGACGTGAAGCGGGCGGTGAAGCCCTGTTTCTCGCGGTGTCCCGTGCCGCGGCGGCTCAGGACGGTCGGGCCTTCGCGGAACGTGCTCCACGCGCGGGTGCCGTAGATCGCTTCGCCGTTGACCTGCAGCCAGCGCCCCACCTCGCGGAGGATGCGCGCGCTCTCCGCGGGGATCACACCTTCACCCGTCGGGCCGACGTTGAGCAGGTAGTTGCCGCCGCGGCTCACGACGTCGACCAGCCAGGACAGGACCTCGAGCGGCGACTTCCAGTCGTGATCGTAGCTCTTGAAGCCCCAGGAATTGTTCATCGTGCCGCAGGTCTCCCAGTACGCGCGGGCGAGTTCCGTCGGGTCGGGGATGTGGTTGTCGCGTCCGCTCTGGTAGTCGCCGAGGTTGCGCGGCAGGTGTTCGCCGCTGAGCCGCGACTGCACCAGCGCCCGCGGGGCATGGCGGTAAATGGCGCGGTAGAAGTCGAGGCACTCGTCCTCGTTCAGGTAACCGGCCGCATCAAACCAGACCACAAGCAGGTTGGGGTGGCGGCGGGCGAGTTCCGCCACCTGCGGGATCGCCTTGCCGCGGAGGTAGTCGGCGAACGGGCGCGGCGAGGGGTCCCAGTCGTTGGGCGAGATCCTGGACAGGCCGGTCACGGTCGTGGCGCGGGCGCGGCCGAGATCGCCGCCGTCGCGCCAGTCGAGGCCGTGCGAATAATACACGCCGAAGCGGATGCCCCGGCGGGCGCAGGCCGTATCCAGTTCCTGGAGCACATCGCGCTGGAAGGGCGTGGCGTCCACGACGTCGTAGTCGCTCACCCGGGAGTCGAACAAGGCGAAGCCGTCGTGGTGTTTGGCGGTGATGACGAGGTAGCGCATGCCGGCGTCGGCGGCGAGCGCGGCCCATTCGTCGGCATCGAAACGCACCGGGTTGAACTGGCCCGCCAGCTCGGCGTACTCGGCGCGCGGAATCGATTTCCGGCGCATGATCCACTCGGCCACGGTCGGGCCGATGCCGCCGTCCTCCATGCGCTGGCCCTTCCAGACCCCGCCCGGTAGGGCGTAGAGCCCCCAGTGGATGAACAGGCCAAACTTGCACGCGTTGAAGTCGTCGAAGGCCGCCGCCTTCGACGCGTGCATCCGCTGCCACTCCGGGAGCCACGCGGGCGGAGGGGGCGGCGGCTCCCGCGGGGAGGCCGGCGGGCTGGCGGCGAAGGCGGCGCCGGTGAGGGTGGTGATCGCCACGGCCAGTCCGCGTGTCCTGCCCGCGACGAAGCGGAGGAGGCGCAGGGAGGGCGACAGCACGAGGAGGAATCCCGCGGGATCCGGTCGGGCGTTCATGGTCGGAACTGCAGCGCAAACAGGTCCGCCCCTTCGAGCAGAAAGCGCAGTCGCACCGCTTTACCGGCCAGCGCGCCCACGTGTTCGTGCCGGCGCCAGCGGACGACGCGACTGATTTCGTCGCCCGGCAGCGGCGCGCAATCCGCCGCGGCGAATCCCTCCAGCGCCCGGCCGGCGGCGTCCTGGATTTCCACGCGGAGGCTCCCGCCCGCGGCGGCGAGGGTGTTCAGTTCCAATTTCGTCCCCGTGAAACGCAGGGGGCGCGTCACCGCTTCGCCGCGCGCGGCGGTGTGGATCGACACGAATCCATCCGTGCGATACGTGAAGCGGCGCAGGCGGGAGGGGCCGAGTTCGTAGCCTCCCTCCTTGGCGTACACGGAGAGCTCGCGGTCCTGCCCGGGCGCCGGCAGGAGGCCCCACTCCAGGTAGTTGCCACGGTTCGTGTCGCGGTCGCGCGGCGCGGTCCGTGGAATCACCGCCTCCGGCCAGCGGCGGAAGCGGACGCCGTCGCGGCTGCTCATGAAGACGGGCTCGGTCGTGCCGAAGTTCACCCCCCGCGACGGGTCGGGCAGGTAGCGGGTCGGGAACCCGACATACAGGTGCGGCGCGCGGAAATACGGCTGGACGGCGTTGGTGTAGAGCTGTTCGGCGGGCGCGTCGCCGTAGGTGAGGTCCGTGATTTCCTCCCAGTGCGCGAAGTCGCGCGACCAGGCGGTGGCGATCGTGCGCACCTCGCCGGCGAAGCTGCGCCAGTACGCGCGGTAGTGGCGGCGGGCTGCGTCCCAAAACACGAGGTTCTGCGAATCGAAGGCCCCCGGCAGCGGCAGCGGATTGTTGGGTCGCTCGGTCCAGCGGAGGCCGTCGGGGGACTGAAAGGCGTTCAGCACGGAGCCCGCCACGGACCGGCCCGCAGGTTTGAGCCGGCCCACCGCCTTGTAGCGGGCGTCGGGTGCGCAGGCGGGGTTGGCGTCCTTGAACGGGGTCAGGTTGTGAGCCGCGCCCTCGTTCGGGCCGCTGAACACGAGGTTGTTCCGCCGCGAGCCGTTGAACTCGATCAGGCCCAACTCGGGCCTCGTCCAGCGCACGCCATCGGTGCTCTCGGCGAGGCAGGTGACGGGTTGCCGGCCCTGGCCCCAGCCCCGGTAGTACATGCGGAAGCGTCCTTCATCGCGGAACAGGGTGAAGTAGGATGAGAGGTTGCCCTCCCACGGAGCGTCGCACATCAGCACCACCTCCCGCGGCTGCGGGACGTGCATCCGCAACTCCGCGCCGGTGAGACGCTGGATCAGGAAATCATCGAGGAACAACTCGCGGCGCGAACCGAGGTCGATCGCGTCGTCGCTGGCTGCCGCCTGCAGCCGGCCCGGCGTGCAGGCGGCGGCAACGGGCGCGGCGGCGGCAACGGCGAGTTGGCGGAGAAACCGGCGCCGGGTGGTCGGGCGTGAGGCGGGCATGGTGCACTCCTGGTGTGGTCGGCGGCGGATCGCGAGGCGCAGGCAAGTGGATCACGAGGGAGCCGGGGGCGGGCGAGTGGTGCTCCTCAGAACCTCCCGGTGACACCCAGGCTGTAGGCGGTGCCCGGCTTGGTCCGGCTGAACGGCAAGCCCCGGTCGCTGGAGAGGTAGGCGAAGTCGGGCTGGTTGGTGAGATTGAAGACGCTGCATTCGAGGTTGTAGCGTTTTCCGAGTGCGTACTGCAGCTTCAAGTCGACGCGCGTGCGGGAGGCCGCATCGTAGTCGGTGGTCCCGGAGGTGCCGCGGTAGGTGCGATCCTGCCAGTTGAGCAACGGACGAATCTGCCAGCGCTGGCGGACGTACGAAAGGCCCGCGTTGAGGGTGCGCGGTGTCATGTTGGGCAGGCGGTTGCTGACGGTGGCGCTGCCGAAATCGCCCTCGGTGCGGAGGTAGGTGAAGTTGGCGAAGGCCCCGAGCCCGGAGAGCCAGCCGGGCAGGCGGCGGAACTGCTGTTGGACGCCGAATTCGACGCCCTGGATTTCCGCGCTGCCGAGGTTGCGGGCCGAGGTGCGTTCGAAGCCCGCATAGGTGCCGGCGCCGTCGATGCCCTCGGGCCCGACCACGTCGCTGAAGCTGCGGAAATAGCGCGTGATGTGCTTGTGAAAGACCCCTACGCTCACGAGTCCCACGGGCTCGAGGTAGCGTTCGATCGAGAGCTCGAAGTTGTCCGAGAGATAGGGCTTGAGCTCGGGATTGCCGATGGTGAGCACCCGGGCGTCTTCGTTCACATTGCCGGTGGGGAGGATCTGATTGATGTTGGGCCGGGCGATGCTGCGGTTGTAGCTGCCGCGCACGATCAGGGCGTCACGCGGCTCCCACACCAGGTGGGCGCCGGGAAACACTTCGGTCCGGCGGGAGTTCACGCGTTGCCGCCGCACGTAGGATCGGTCCGCCCGCGCGATGTTGGCGGCGACGACCGCCGGATCGACGCTGGCGCCGCCCACGCTGTTGCCGCCCCAGGTGGCGGTGGTGTTGCGCAGCCAGGAGATCGAGTCCAGCTCGGTTCGCTCCGCCCGGACCCCGAGGACCGATCGCCACCGGCCCCATTCGATCGTGCCCATGACGTAGCCGGCCGTCGCCGTCTCCGCAATGTCGGTGCCGCGGGCATGGGGCACCGCGAGTTCGGTGTAAGCCTGGGCGGCGGTCTTCCGCCAATGCGACGCGGGGGCGATGCCTTCCGGGCCTGTGACTTTCGGCAGGAACGGGAAGGGGCCGTAGCCCGGCTCGCCGATGCGGAAGCGATCTCCCAGCCGCGCGCCCAGGGTCTCGTCGCCGGAATTCGGCACCCCGTCCGCACCGACGTAAGTCCACTGCTGCTGCGTGCGCCGGTCGTACCGCGACTGATCGTTGTACTTCGCCCCGGCCTTCAACTGCACCGGGACCGGCGTCCGGAGCTGATGTTTGTAGTCGAGCCGGAAGGTGTATTCGTCGGTCGGCGCACCGAGGGTGCTCGTGTTGATGATCGTCAGAATCCGGTAGTTCGCCGGGTCGCTCCAGGACGGGCCGGCCGTCTGCCGGAACTCGGGGTTGAACGAGGACGCCCCCTGCCGGGCGACCTGAAAACCGACGCCCCCCACCTCGGCGGTGGCATTCAACACGTACGGATTCCTGCTGAAGGCATGGGAGAAGGACGCGAGGAAAGACAGCGTACCGTCGCCTCCGGAGAGGCGGAGATCCCCTCCGAGGCTCGCGTTGTACTGTTCGCTGCGACGCAGCGAATTGCGGGACAAGGTTTCGAGCCGGGAGTTCGCCGCCGGCAGGAGCGTCGTATTCTCCCACGTGCTCCCGGGGGCGAAGGCGGCAGGTGTCGTCGCAGTGTTGATGGTCCGCGCCTGGTAGATCCCGATGTCGCGATCCTGGAGGGTGTAGCTGGTCCGCAGGAAGAGGAATCCGCCGGATCCCAGCCGGTAGTCGAAACTGGCGCTGGTATTGAACTTCTCGATCGGACCGCCGACCTCCGCAGTGGCGAAATTCCGGGTCAGCACCTGGCCGCCCGGGGCGTTGACGTAAGCCGCGTCCAGCGTGCCTGCCGCCAGCGGGCCCGTGTCCTCCGCGGTGCGCAGCACCCGGCTCCAGGCGGCGTCGAACGCCGCGCCCAGGTTCTTGCTGCCGCCCAGGACTCCGAACGAGTCGTTGTACGAGAGCGACGTGCGGCCGTAGCGGCCGAGGCGGGAACGCGTCGTCCGCGCCGTTTCGCCGACGTCGCGCCGGAGCCCGCTCAGCGTCGTGTTTATCTGGATACCGGGGGCGCGATCGAAATGCCGGCGGGAGATGAGGTTGATGGTGCCGGCGATCGAGTCGGCGTCCTGGTCCGGCGTGGGGGCCTTGATCAACTCGATCTGCGAGAGGTTGTTCGTCGAGCGTTCCGTAAGGATGAAGGAGCGTCCGTCCTGCAGAAAATTGCCGAACGACGTCGCCACCGGCTCGCCGTCGACCGTCATCCGGGCAAACTGCTGCCCCATGCCGCGGATGGAGACGCTCGCCGCCTCGCCCTGTTCGAAGTTGGTCGAGATGCCCGCCATCCGCTGCAACAACTCCCCCGGGTTGTCCGCCGGGGCGCCGTGGGCGTCGGTGGCCAGCACGGTTTTTGGATTGGCCGAGTACCGCTGTTGCTGCAGCGACAGGGCGGAGTCCTCCCGCATGGATCGGACGACAAATTCCTCCATCCGGTAGATGTCGGAGGTCAGGTCGAAATCGAGCCGGGCCGTCGCGGCGGCGGCGACCTGCACGTCCGCGGTTTTCGGATCCAGTCCGGCGTAGGCGACCGTGACGGAGTAGCGGCCGGGCGGCAGCGCCAGGCGGTAGCGACCATCGTCGTCGGTGGGCACGCGCTTCGACCCGGGCTCAATGGCGACGCTGGCGCGGCTGAGGGGAGTGTCGATGGCGGCATTGCGCACGAGCCCGGTGATGGTGCCGGTGGTCGCGCCACCCTGGGCGGAAGCGCCGGGTGCGGTGGCGAGGAGCAACGGGACGAGCAGGCGGAGGACCGGGGAGGGAGTTTTCATCGTAGGCGGGCGATTCGCAGGGGGGTGGCAGGGAAGCCGGACGTGCTGCCGGTGAGCTCCATGGTGCTGGGTGCCGGAGCGGCGACCGCGCCGTGACCGGATCGGCCGGCTGCTGGCGGGGAGCTCCAGTGAAATGGAAGGTAAGCGAATCACACCGGTCGCTGCGTTCGCTTTCCTGCGATAATTTTCCACACGTGGCCGGGTGGCGGCCGGGGCGGCGTGCGTCAGGATCGGTTTGCCAGACCGGCGCCCGGCGCGTCGGATGGGCCGGCGGCAGGCGACGCGCATGCGCACGACCCACATCAACGACGGCTGGCTGGATACGATCTCGACGGACGAGCGGGAGATTCTCGATCTCCGGGGCGAGGGTTTCGGACCCTTGCTGGCGCTCGGGCGCTTCCGGTATCGCAGCGCCACGGAGCCGTTGCCGGACCAGCAGCACGCGCGCTGGCTGGTCCTGATCTTCGCGCTCGAGGGGGCGCAGCATTACCGGCTGGGCGACGCCCGGCTGCTGCTGAATGCCGGGCAACTGCTGCGGGTGCTCCCGGGCACGCGCTACGGCAGCGGACCCTGGCCGGAGCAACGCGGCTCCGTGGCCTGGCTGATCCTCGATCCCGAGCCGGTCGCGACCGCGCGGGACATGGGAATCGAAGCGACGGCGGCGGCGGAGGTTTTCCGCCGCCTCACGGATGCGCAGCGGCCGCTCGTCCTGCCCCAGCCGCCCCTGACGGCGGAATTGCTGGCGGGCGTGTTCGCGGGTTGGGGCGAACGCCGGCAGCCCGTGGAGCGGGCGCTGCTCCGGCATCGGTTGGCCGCGCTGCTGCTGGCGCTGGCGGCCGCCCTTGCTGGCGAACGGGCGGATCGTCGCGACCGCCCGGGTTATGCGGCGGGTCGTATCCGTGAGGTGATGACGTGGTTGGGTGCCAACCTGCGGAACGAGATCCGGGTGGAGGAGCTGGTTGCCCGGTCGCGTCTGCCGCAGGCGCGCTTTTTCCGGGAGTTCAAGGCGGTGGCCGGGGTGACGCCGAAGGAGTACGTGCTGCGGCTCAAGATCGAGGAGGCGGCCGGGATCCTGGAGCGCGAGCCGGCCCGCCCGGTCACCACCATCGCGCACGAGCTGGGCTTTTCCAGCTCGCAGTATTTCGCCACCGTCTTCCGGCGCTACCTGCGGGTCTCGCCGGGCGATTACCGTTCGTCACGGATTATGTGACCAGCCGCGGGGGGCGCTTCGCCGGCGGCGTGGGCGGCCTGGATCAGGGCGTCGACGTTTTCGGGCGGGGTCTCGACGGCGAGCGTGCAGCCGGAGCCGAGGAGGAAACGCGGGTGCCCGGCGGCCCGGACGGTTGCGAGGGCGGCGTGCGCCTGCTGGCGGATGCGATCCGGCCGGCCGCGGGAGAGCAGGGCGACCGGATCGAGGTTGCCCCAGAGGGCGATCGCGGGGCCGGCGATCCGGCAGGCGGCCGCGAGGTCGACGGCGTGGTCGAGTTCGAGCACGTCGGCGCCGGTGCGGACCAGGTGCGGCAGGAGGGCGGTCGTGTCGCCGCACAGGTGCAGCGAGATCGGCCGGCCGGTGGCGGCCCGGAGGCGGGCGATCAAGGCGCGCTCCGCCGGCAGCACGATCTCCTCGTACCGCGCCGGCCCGATCAGCACGGCGGGCGAATCCCCGCCGGTGAGCAGGTCGGCCCCGGCGGCGGCCAGGGCGGTGCCGTAGGCCAGGGCGTACTCGGCACAGCGCTCCAGCAGGGCCTCGACGAAGGGCGGGTCGTCGTGGACCCGGAGCATCAGCTCGTTGATGTCCATCAGCGCCGCCGCCAGCGAAAAGGGAAACTGGTCCAGACAGGCGGCCACGCAGACCTCGCGCCCCAGTGCGGCGACGACGCGCTGGAGGGCGTCCAACATCAGCGGATACCGGCCCTGCGCGCCGACATCCGGCGCGGGGAGGCGGTCGATGTCCGCCGCGCGGCGGATTTGCGGGCCGCCGAGCGCCCCGAACGGCTGGTGGTCGGACGCGGCGCCGACCCGGACTCCCATCGCCTCGGCGCTCACCCAGGTGTCGGTGGAAACCACGACGACGTCGGGCCGGAAGCGTTCGTAGTAGCGGATGACGGAGTCGGCGAGGGCGGCGGCGCTGGTGGTGTATTCGCGCAGCGAGTACCCCGCCGGGCCGGCGCAGAAGTGCACCGCCAGCGGACCGACCGGGGGGCGCGGGACGGGCTGGCCGGCGAGGGCGGCGGCGACGAGGTGTCGGGAGTTCATCCGGTCCGGGACGGGTCCGGGGTGGTCAGGCGGGCCCGGCGCCGGCGTAGGCGGTGGTGGCGGCGCTGGAGCCGAGCGGCTGGAAGTGCTCGGGGTGGGCCAGGGCGGGCATCGTGGCGCACCGGGCCTCGATGCGCGGCAGGAAGGCGTCGTAGCCGTGACAGCCGCGGCGGTGTTTATCCGCGATCCATTCCTTCCAGCGGTCGACTTCCTCGCGGGTGCGACGGACGAGTTCCTGCTTGGGCGTGCGGGGAAACAAGGCCTTGAGCCAGGCCTGGCCGTAGCGGAGGTGGCCGGCCTCGTCGGCCCAGTCGTAGTCGCAGTCCAGCGAGCTCACGGGGTCGCCCATTTTCCAGAGTTCCCCGGTGAGCAGGGCCTTCCACTTCGGGCCGCCCTGCTCGAGCCCATGGACCAGGAAGAGCATTGCCTCCAGCCCGCGCGTGGCGCCGACGCCCACCCAGTGTTCGGCCACCATCGGCACGTCCACGCCGATCTCGAAGCCATAGGCCCGCAGGCGCCGCTCGCCCATCATCGCGTGCCGCATCTCGTCATAAGCCCAGCGGGCGGCATCGCGGTAGAGCGACCAGTCCATGCCGGAGTGGTGCCAGATGAGGGCCGCGGGGAGTTCGCAGGCCCACAACTCGTTCAGGTGGTCGATGGCCACCCACACCTGTTGTTCCTGCGGGGTGCGGGGCGGGCGCGGCGGGACCGAGGTGACCCCCGGTTTCCAGGCGGGGTCGCGGGCCGGCAGCAACGGGATCTCGTAACGCGGGCGGTCGGAACAGCCGGCGCGCTCCAGCAGGCCGCCGCCGCGATCATCGCCGCACACGCCGCCGGCGGCGGCCAGCGCCTCCCGCAACCAGTCGGTCCAGGGCTCGGCCTCCGCCCGCCCGGCCGCGGGCACGGTGTGCCACCAGGCGTCGAAGGCCGCCAGTTGTTCGCGCAACTCGGCGGCGACGAAGCGCAGCCCGCGGTGGCTGGGGGCATCGTCGAGCGGATCGCTCTGCCGCAGGTAGGATTCCACCGCGGCGAGGATCGCCGGCTTGATCGCCCGATAGACGCCGCCGAGAAACTCGGCGTCGGACCGGGTGGACGGCAGCTTGGCGAGCACTGCCAGCAGGGAGTGATCCGCGTCGACATCCGCATCGACGCGGGGGAAGCGGAGTTCGAGGATCCGGGTGCGGATCGTGTCGGCGTGGTTGGCATCCAGCCAGAGATCGCGGGCGAGGAGTTTTTTCGCCTCCCACGAGGCGGTGGCGCAGAGGTGGCCGGCCATGGCGCGCAGGGTTTCGCGGATGGCGCGGTAGAGCCGGCGTTGCCGGGTGCTGGCCTGTTCGACCGTGGGGAGGGTGGCGAAGGAATTGCCCTGCATGGCGGAGGGTGCGGGCGCGCGGTCCGGGCGTGAGGCCGGTGGGATCCGGGCCCGGCGCGCCTTGCATCCGGGGCAGCGTACCCGATCGCGCCGGCCGAGGACGTTCGCTTTTATGCGATAATTCTCCAAACACCGCGCGGCCGGCGGTGGCAGTCGGAATGGAACACCTCCGGCATCCCGCTCCACCACTCGCCGGGGGCGCGGCCGGCGAGCGGCTGCGGGCAGGGTTGGCAGCAGGCCCACCCGCGCCGGGTGGTGGGATCGGCCGCGATCTTCGCCCGGTCGGCCGCGAAGTCTTCGCCGGTGGATTCGATAGAGCTGAAGAGGTACGGCTGCCCGTCGTCGAGGGGCCGCAGGTAGATCGAGTGGTTCCGGAGGTCGCAATCCCGGATCATGCGCCGCACGTCGGGCCGGACTTCACGGTGCAGTTGCTGGTACTCCTCCACCCGGCCGGGTTGGAGGCCGATGCCCATGCCGTGGCGTTTTCCGCGGCGGGATCTCATTTGGTCGCGAGATCGCCGAGGTGATTGCCATAGGTGAGCAGGAGCACGGCCGCCACGAGCACGACCAGTGCCGACGCGATCGTGCCATGGGTCAGCCGGCGGCAGGTGCGCCACTCGCGGAGGGCGATGCCGACCACGTTGCTGAAGAGCACGAGCATGATCATGTGGATGGCCCAGCTCGTGAACTTGTAGTGCCCCATGCGCACATGCCCGAGGTTGTAGAAGAAGAACTGTCCGTACCAGAAGAGGCCCGTGATGATCGCCATCGCCCAGTTGACCGGCAGCCGCGCTTCCCCGGGCCCGGCCGGCAATTCCACGATTTCGCCCAGCGTGCGGTGCTTGCGGTGGAGGTGGAGGCAGTAGATCGCGGTGGTGAGGAAGGCTCCGGTGTTGGAGAAGATATAGACGACGTTGCCCCGCCACACGCCGGCGCCGTGCGCCGTCGCGACATCGGCGATCGGCTCGCCCGCCTCGAGGGCGAAGCCGTACACGGCCGAAAGCACCCCGGCCAGGAGGGAGAGCGCGAGGCCCTTGGTCAGCGAAAACTCGCCCTTGCTGTCCTTCGCGGTGAGGTCGAGCTCCTTCAGCCGGCCCGCCCAGCCGGCCGCGGCGATCCCGATCGCCCCCACCATGATGCCCGCCACGATCCACTCCGCCCCCGGCTTGTTCAGCGTGGCGCCCAGTGTGCCCCGGACGATGGGCGGTATCAGGGTTCCCAGCACGCTGGAGAGGCCGACGGCGATCGCGTAGGTGAGCGAGAATCCGATGTAGCGAATGGAGATGCCGAACGCCGTGCCGCCGATCCCGTAGGCGGCGCCGAGCAGGAAGGAGTTCAGCATCGCGTCGCGCGGCGCCGCGCGCAGGACCACCGCCAGCTCGGGAATCGTCGCCATCGCGCCGGCGATCGGCAGCAGGAACCAGCAGAACGCCGCCTGCGTGAGCCAGTAGGTCTGCCACGACCAGCGTTTGACCCGCTTCTGGGGCGTGTAACACGTCGCGGCGAAGAACGCGCCGACGGCATGCAGAGCGACACCGAGCAACGGATGGGAGGCGACGGCTTCCATGGAGTGAAGTTGCGGAGCGGGCAGGCGGTCGACCGCGGGCGGGGCATTCGCTATTGGAGGCGGGAGACTCCGCGACGGCGACCGACTTCGCGGAGCGTCGCGACATCCTCCGGGTGCAGGGAGCCGTCGGGCAGCGGGCCCACATTTAGGAGCAGGTTGGCTTCCCGCGACTCGGCCTCAGCCAGCATTTGCATGACCTCGTCGGGCGTGACGTGATCCGCGCCTTCGAGCCAGCCCCAGAGGGCGCCCTTGGGCGCGCGGGAGCTGCGCTTCTGCATGGTGCGGCAGATCTCCATCGGCTTGCCGCCGCGGTTGGCCTCGGCCTTGGCGATCTGGGGCAGTTCCGGCGCCATGAAGTCCTCGAGGTCCGGATACAGTCCCGACTTGTAGCAGATCAGCCCCTGGGGTTGGAGCTGGCGGATGCGGGCGTACAGCTCCGGCACGCGGAAGCGCGTCTTGTCGCCGCTCAGCGGCACGGCGATGCCGTCGAGCCACACGCCCGCCAGCGGGCCGTAATTCGCGCACAGCTCGCTCACGCCGTCGTAGGCGTACTGCACATAGCGCGAGAAATCGTACTGCTCTCGCGGGGCATAAAAGGGATCGGGCGGGTTGTACGGGGGACGCACACTTTTGTTCTGCCAGTCCCACGGCGCCGGCCCGTGCGGGTGCCGCCAGTCGAAACCGTGCTCGTAGAAAGTGAAGAAGCCCAGCCCGCGCTCGCGGCACGCCGCCGCCGTTTCGGCCACCAGATCGCGGCGCGCAGGGGAATTCAGGCTGTTGAAGTCGGTCGTGCGCGTGTCCCAGAGACAGAAGCTGTCGCAGTGCTTGCAGACGAGCGTGATGTACCGCATGCCCGCCGCCTGCGCCAGTTCCGCAATGGCGCGGGCGTCGAATTTCACCGCGGTGAAGCGATCCTTCAGCTTTGCGTACTCGGCGATGGGGATGCGTTCATGAAACTGCGCCCATTCGCCCTTGCCGGTGAGCGAGTACAGCCCGTAGTGGATGAAGAGCCCGAACTTCGTCTGGCGGAACCACGCGAGCGAGGCCGCCCGTGGATCGCGGGCGTGGAGGTCGGCGTGATTTCGCAGAAAGCTGGGCGTGTTCGAGCGTGCGGTGGCGCAGCCTGCGGGCAGCAGTCCGCCGACCACGGCGGCGCCACCGAGGCGGGCGAGGAAGGAGCGTCGGTTCATGATGGGAAAGGCTCGGTGCGCTGGCGGCGCTGGGATTGGCAGAGGGGAGCAACGGTCAAACGACGGGCTCACGGCTCGCCTCACCGCAGCGGTTCGTCGAACTCGCCGAGCTGAAGAGGATAGCGCCCGTACTCGCGCACCAGCTTCACGATGTAGTCGTAGGTTGCGCCCGCCACGCTGCTGCTCACCGAGTGGTCCGACTGGAAGATCATCCCACCGCCCCTGGCCGCGTTAAGCTTGCGCAGCACCTCGCGTTTGATCGCCGCGCGATCGCCGCTCTCCCAGACCTGCATGTCGCTGTTGCCGCAGAAGCCGATGCGGTGCCCGTACTGGCGTCGCAATTCCACCGCATCCATCCCCGCCTTCACCTCGAGCGGGTTGTAGGCGTCGACCCCAATCTCGATGTAGTCGGGGAAAATCGCCTTCACGTTGCCGCAGCCGTGGTAGATCACCGGCAGTCCGGCGGCGTGGGCGGCGGCGGTCATGCGCGCCACCCAGGGCTTGAAGTACTCGCGCCAGTACGCAGGCGAGAAGAACATGCCATTCTTGTAGGCCACGTCGCCCCAGATCACGAAACCATCGAGCAGCCCGGCGCCGGCCTTGAGCTCCGCCTCGGCCATGGCGAGGTAATAGGCGCCGACCCGGTTGATGACCGCGCCCATCTCCTCCGGGTACTCGCCCATCCAGAGCAGGGCGTTCTCCTGGCCGATGAGGCGGGTGAGGCACTCGCTCACCTCGATCATGCTGCCGTAGACCGGGAAGTCGGGCCGCAGCGACTGCACCGTCTCGATCCAGGGTGGCGAGTTGCGCTGGAAACCGTCGCCCACGCCCGCGATCTGGTTGTCGCCCGCGCGGAAGAACCGCCGGCGATCGTCCGGCGGGTCAAACTCCGCCTGCTGCAGCTTCTCGAAGGTGTCGGTCGTCCAGCCGTGCATCTCCGGCATCGGCAGGGCGTGGAGCTTGCGCATGAGCGCGCCGAAACCGGTGCGCACCTCGACCTCCTCCGGCGTCTCCCGCAGGGTTTCGAAGGGCCGGATCCACGGGTCCATGTTCGGCACCGTGACGATCCAGTCGAGGTCGTAGTGGTAGTACGGATTCGCGTCGGACGGCAGGCCGAGTTCCTGCTGCCAGCGGCGCGTGAAGCCGCCCCAGAAGAAGTCGCTGATCGGCACGCGGTCCGGCTCCTCGTGCCTCAGCGCCTTGTTCATACGCTCCAGCTTGCGCCGGGTATTAGGCTTCCGTGCCGGGGTCTCCGCGCTTTTGCCAACGGTATCGAACATGCTCATGGGCGGAAGGGCGGTGGCGCGTCAGTTCCTCGTTTCAACCGGCGACCTCGAGGCAGATGACCTCGCTGATGGGCACGCGGGCGAGCGTGACCTCGACGCCGCGGGCATCGGCCCGGGGTCGCAGGGTCTGCCCGGCGACGAGCGCGCGGGCGGCGGCGATCCGCAGCGGCAGGTGCAGCCGCACGGTCACGTCGGTGAGGGGGATGGGGTCTTCGTGAAACTCCGGGTGCGGCGGCGCCTTGCGCAGGGGGGAGAAGTTGACCACGTGGATCAGGTAGCGCTCGCGGCGGCGCGGTGCGCGGTTGGCGGGCTGGTGCGTGACGGTGATCTCGGTCGAGCGTGGCGCGCTGGAGGAGACCAACCGCACCGGCATCACTTCGTTGAGCAGACGCTCGAACGCGGCGCGATACACCCAGTAACCGTGGCGGTAGTAGCTTCGCCCCACGGGGAAGGCGAGCAGGCCGAGGCGGCCGCTGCGCGCCAGGGCGGTGAAGGCGGTGACGTGGTCGAACGGCGTCTGCCGATGACTCGTGTAGTGTTTGCCGCTGCGCTGGAACTTCGGCACGCCGAGGGCGGCGAGCGAGACCGCGGGCGCCGCCGCCCGCCATTGGGAGGCGCTCTCGTACAGCGCATACTCGTAGGCCGGAATATCGCCGGTGAAGTTCACCTGAGGCACCAGGTACGCGGGCTGGAAGGGCGAGGCGCCCTCGTAGCTCAATCCGTAGCTTTCGAGCCAGCTCGCCGTCGCGCCGGCGACGAGGCCCGCCTCGTGGCAAACGATGACCGCGCCACCCGCGGCGACGTACGCCTGCAGGCGTGCCACGGTGGCGGCGTCGGGGCGGAAGGCATCGGGCAGCACGACGAGGCCGTAGCGCTCCCATTCCTGACCGGGTTCGACGACGTCGAACTGCAGGCGTGCCTCCAGCATGAGTTTCGTCATCCCAAAAAGGTACTCCTCGCGCAGCCGGTCCAGGGGCACCGCCGGAATCAGCAGCGCCGCCTCCGTGACGGGCGCCGCGCCTTCGAGGTAGGGCTCGAGGGCCTTGATGCGGCCGAAGGACTGCCCGATGACGTGGTAGACGGCGGGGTCGAGCCGGCCGTCCGGTGGCATCTGATCGCCGACGTCGCAGCGGGCGGCGTTGGCCACGATGCTGGCGAGCTCGACATCGAGCTGCGGCGGGAGTTTCAGCCCGCCGAAGTCGGCCCAGGCGGTCACGAAGCGCCCGGTCATGCCGTAGACGGGCACGCCGAAGGTCCGCTGGTAGCGAATCTGCATGGGCGCATAGAAGTAGCCCCAGCCCGCGCCGGTGGGCAGGGCCTCGATGTCGATGTTGTCGAGCAGGTCCGCGCGTTGGCTTACACAGGAGAGGCCGATGTCGTTGAAATCCACCTGGCAGCCGGGGCGGGTGGCGCGCACGAGGTCGCGCATGCGCCGGTGCCAGTCGAGGAAGAGCCGGTTCTTGTGCGCGCGCTGGGCCCCGGTGTCCTGGGGATCCTTCCCTGCCGCGGCGATCTGTTTGCGGCATTCCGGGCAGTAGCACTCGGGCGCGATGGGCTCGGCCATGTCGAACCACGCGCCGTCGAGTTCGTAGCGGCCGACAAACTCGCGCGTGTGGTCGTCCATGAGTTTTAAATACGCGTCGTGCGCCAGGCACAGGGCGGTCCAGCCGGGGGGCTGGCCGGCCTTGGGGAGGTAATTGGAGCCGTCGCGTTTGATCACGAGCCACTCGCGGTGCGTGTTCGCGAGGTGGTGGTCCCACGTCGTGCAATAGTAGGCGTAGACGGCGATCCGGCGCTCGCGACAGGCTTTCACCTGGGCGCCGAGCAGGTCGAACGACAGCCCCGGATGCACCGGGCCGTACTGGCTCGGGTAGTAGAAGTAGCCGTGCATGTCCTTCGCGAACACGACCACGGAGTCCACGTGGCCCGCGAGCAGGCGGTCGCCGAACTCATCGGCGTTGAACCTGGCGCCGATTTTCCCGATGTGCTCGGTGTTGTGGAAATCGAGGTGGATCTTCCGCCACGGGCGCCGCGGCAGGGTCGCGAACCGCGGGTCGATCCAGTGGCGCGGAGCGGCGGGGGAGGCCGGGGCCGCCGCGCGGGCGGCGGACGGCTGGCTGTGGGCGGCAGCCAGACCCGCCGCCAGCACGCCGAGAAATTCCCGGCGGCGGAGGGGAGCGGAGCAGGGCGTCGCGATGGGACGGAGGGAGTTTTCCCCGGGTGCTGATGGTTTCATAGCGCTCAACGTGCGGCGGCGCGAACCGGGCCGATGGTGGTGCGCCGTCCCGCCCAGTTTAGGCGATTGACGGGCACTCTGGCTATGCCCGATCCTGTCAAAGTTATGTCCTATTCGCTCAGGGGACATGTGAATCGCGGGGCCTACGACCAGCCGTATTCGGGGGTGGGGATCGAGTTCGACCCCTTGGGGGTCAAGCCGGACCGCACCGGGATCACCCTGCACGAGAGCGGCTTTCTGCCCGCGAACGACGACTGGAACTTCCCGGCGGTCTTCAGCCCGTTCTGGCGGTTTTATCACAACCGCCAGCGCGGGCACTGCGTGCTTTTCGGCGAGCGCGACATCGAGCTGACGCCGGGGCGCCTCCTGCTGATCCCGCCGCACTGCCTGTTCCACTGCCTCGGCGGCAATCCGGTGCCGAGCTTCTGGCTGGCGTTCAGCTTCAACCAGCGGCCGCACCCGGAGCAGGAGGTGCCCATCCTGCTTTCGCCGCGCGACACCGAGCTATGTCTGATCCGCGACCTGGAGGAGTTGATTGCCGCCGAAGAGAAGTGGGATCCGACGGATGCCGTTTACCGCCACAGCCTCGCCCTGCTGCAGGTGGTGCTGTCGCGGCCGGAGCTGCGCTGGCAGCCGCCCGTGCCGGAGCCGATGCTCCGGGTGCGGCAGCATATCGAGAACCAGTACGGCACCAAGCTGCTCGCGACGGAACTCGCGCGCCGGGCGGGTTTGAGCGTCGCCGGCTTCAACCGGGCCTTTCGCCGCCACTTTGGCGCGACTCCGGCCCAGTATGTCATCGAGATGCGCGTGCGTGAGGCGGCGCGCCTTTTGCTGCAGACCGAGCAGACGATCGACACGATCGCTGAGGAGTGCGGCTTCCCGAATCGCGCCTACTTCAGCCGGGTGTTCCGGCGCGTGACGGGCGAGGCGCCGGCCGGTTTCCGCGCCCGGCACCGCCGGCCGCAGTAGCGGCCGCACGCGGAGCGCGAGTTTGAGCTGTTCGGCGTCCAGCCGGGCGGACGAAGAGTTTTTTCGCCTCGCAGGAGGCGGTGGCGCAGAGGCGGCCGGCCATGGCGCGGAGGGTCTCGCGGATGGCGCGGTAGAGCCGGCGCTGCCGGGTGCTGGCGGCCTTAGGCTTCGGGCGGCCCCGTCCGTCGCTCGCCGGGGGGTGCGTCGGCATGGCTGCGGCGGCGGCGACGATAGCGGTCAGCGCTCCGATCACACCTCCACCCGAATTGGGGTGGATCAGGTAAGGGTGAGGCCTGCGGGGTTTGGCGCTGGCCGCTGAATCACTCGTCGCTGGGCTCACGCCAGGTCGCAGACCAGCGACCAGGGTGCGCGCATCGGGCGCGAGCGGAGACGGTTGGCCATCTCGTCGCCGATGAACTCCTCCTTCGCGGGATCCCAGCGCACTTTGCGGCCGAGGGCCATCGCGATCTGGCCGAGGTTGCAGACGCTGGTGGTGCGGTGCGCGGTTTCCGCGTCCGCGATCGTCCGCTGGCGCGTGCGCAGGGCGGCGAAGAAGTCGTCGTAGTGGTTTTTGCTGGACGGCACCTTCACGCGCTTGTTCGGCGCCTGCATCTCGCGCAGCAGGTTGGGGTCCGAGGCGCTCATCTTCGAGTAGCCGATGTCGAGCCAGCCGCGCTCGCCGAAGAAGCGCGAGGTGTTGTTGCCGCTCACCGCGAGGTCGGTGCGGCAGTACATCGGCACGCCGCTGGCATAGCGGAAGGTGACGTCGATGCGCGTCGGGGTGGTGAAGAGTCCGGACGAAGGGTAGTCCCCGTGCCCCTCGATCTCCACTGGCCCGCTGCGGTCGGCGTCCAGCACCCATTGCCCGATGTCGAGGCAGTGCGCGCCGAGGTTGGTCATCTGGCCGGAGGCGTTGTCGGCGATGAAGCGGAAGTTGTAGTGGCAGCCGTTGAACGTATAGGGACGCCAGGGCGCGGGGCCGAGCCACATGTCCCAGTCGAGGCCCTCCGGCACGGGCTCCGGCTGCCAGGTGGCGCCGACGTGGCGGTTGTTCGCGCCGATCAGGCACTCCACGTACTGGAGTTTGCCGAGCCCGCCGCTGCGCACGAATTCGACGAGATCGTGGAAGCGTTTCATCGAGCGTTGCCAGGTGCCGTGCTGCACCACGCGGCCGTACTTTTTCGCTTCGTTCACGAGCGCGCGGCCCTCGGCGATCGTCAGCGTCAGCGGTTTCTCGATATAAAGATCCTTGCCCTGGCGGATGGCGTCGAGGGCGTTGAGGGCGTGCCAGTGGTCGGGCGTGCAGATGAGGACGGCGTCGATTTCGCGCCGGCGGTTGAGTTCGCGAAAGTCAGCGTACGGGCGGCAGTCCCGGGAGCCGTATTCCTCATTGATGCGCGCGGCCGACGACTCGCGCCGCTCGCGGTCGACGTCGCAGACGCCGAGAACCCGCACGGTGTCCTTGAGGCCGAGCAGGGTGTCGAGGTGGGCGACGCCGATGTTGCCGGCGCCGATCAGGCCGAGGGTGATGCGGTTGCTGGGTGCGCCCTGGCCGAACAGCGGCGTCGTGACAATCTGCGGGGCGGCAAAGGCGGCCGTGGCGGCGGACGAACGTTGGAGGAAGCGGCGGCGGGAAAGTGACCGGAGCGCGGCGGCCGAGGCGGAGCTGGCGACGGGATGGGCGGAAGCGGCGGAGTTCATCGGAGGCCTCAGGTGGTGGGGAGGTGCTGGAGGGCGCGGGCGGCGGTGCCGCGCACGATGGCCGGCTCGGTGGACCTGCCCTTGAGATCGGTGAGGGCGGGCCGGACCGCGGGGTCGCGGCGCGCGACAAGGCTCCCGATCACGCCGGCCTTGGCCGGACCGGTCAGCGCCGCGAGCGCGTCCCGCAGCGCCGCGCTGGCCTCGGGCCCGGGGATGAGCTCGAGCGCGGTGCGGGCGGCGTCCGCCGTCTTCGGGTCGCGCACCAGCGCCGCGAGGGCGGGGACGCCTTTCGCCGAACCCACCAGGGCCAGCATCCGGCAGAGGAAGGCGCGGCCGGCGGCGGTGCATTCGGGGAGCGCGAGCGACGCAAGCAACTGGGTTTCGAGTTTCGGCCAGTCCTTCGGCGCTGTCTGCACGATGAGCTGCTCCACGGCGGTGGCGTACGAGCGATCGCCGCCATACTCCAGCGTCGCGCAGAGTTTCCAGGGATCCGGGGTTTGCGCGGTGCGGTTAAGGTGGGAGGCGCCGCGGACGGAGCGCTCCGGATCCAGTTTTTGGAAGGGCGGTGGCGAGGGAGTTTTGGTGGAGGCCATTAGGGGGACGAAGTGCCCCGATTCTGCTCGCCGGCAAGGGAGCGTCAAGGTGGCGGGTGGGCGGGTGCGGTTGGGCGGGTGGGGCCGGCGATCCCGCCGGCGCTGATCAACCCCACGGACGCGCAGCGGGCCGCACTGCTCCAGCGGCGCGACGCCCTCGGCTGCTGGCGCGCCCCGCGGTGGCCGTGGCGTGACGGCGGCGGGATCGTGACCCGGCGAGCGCGGCGTCCCGCGGAACGGAAGGGGTTGGCGGCGGAGTGCGAGGGGCGCGCCGGCGAGGATCAATCCGGCACCGGCCGCTTGGAGGAGGGTGAAACGTTCGTCGAATAAAACCACGCCGCCCGCCGACACGACGAGCGGTACGACGATTTGGAGGGCACCGCCGACGGCGACCGTAAGGAAGCGGAATCCCTCCGTCATGGCCAGTTGTCCCGCCGCCGCGCAGGTTGCGGCCAGTCCGACCAGCGCCCAGTCGTCGGTCGCCAGCGGCGTGAAGCGCAGGAGCGCAGACGGCACCCCGAGCAGCAGGCCGAAGAGGCACTGCGAGGCAAAGATGGTGGCGCTGGATTCGGTACGCGAGGTCCGGCCGGGTGGCCGCGAGGTCGCGGGCTTCCAGGGGATCGGCCCGCAGATCGTAGAGTTCACGCCGGCCGTCCTCGAAAAACTCGATCAGATTGAGATCGCCCACGCGGAGCGCGCAGCGACAGATTTGTAGCTGGCCCTGGCTGCTTTGCCGGTATCACCCTTCGACCCCCGTTTCGCTGCCCCATGAAACCTGTCTTCCTCCTGTTCATCGCGTTCATGGCTGGAGCGGCCGGCTTGGCCGCGCCCACGAAGGAGAATCCCCGCCGTGCGCAGGCGAACGCCGCCGCCTCCCCGGCGCCCAGGAAGGTCAACAAGCAGGGCGATCTCGCGAGCAATCTGGAACTGCTCAAGCAGTGGGTGCCACCATCGGAGGCGGCGCTGCGTCTCTACACCGCCGCCTACAAGATCCTGGCGGCGGCACCGGGCGCCACGTTTCTGGACGTCGGCCGCGACCCGGAGATCCAGCGCATCTGCCGCGATCACGGCATTGTCCACCTGGGCGGGCCCATGCTCGGCGCACTCACCGAGAACAGTGTCAACGTCTGGCTCCGCACGCTCCAGCCCGGCGCGGTGGAAGTGCGGGTGACGATCGCTGGCGTCGAAAAGACGTTCGGCCCCGTGTTCAGCACCGCCGCCACCGATCTCGCGGCCGTCGTGCCGGTCTCCGGCCTGCAGCCGGCCACGCGCTATCCTTATCGGATCCTGGTGGACGGTCAGGCGGTGGCCCTCCCCGAGAACGCCGCGATCACGACCGCGCCGGAGAGCGGGCTGCCGGGCCAGGTGCGGATCAGCTTTGGCAGTTGTTACCACCGCTGGGGCCTCGGCAATCCGCGGCAGGCGGAGCTGATGCGCCGGCGCGGCCCCGCCGCCTTCCTGGCCATCGGCGACATCGCGGTGCAGGACCGCAACAACCACCTCGGCCTGCACCGCGCAGACTACCTGCACCGCGACTTTCAACCGGCCTGGCGCGGTCTCGTCGCCTCGGTTCCCGTCTACGCCGCGTGGGACGACCACGATTATTTCGACAACGACAAGTCCGGCCTCCCGCCCGGCTACACCGCCCGGGATCGGGAGGGGGTGTGGGAAGTCTTCCGCCACTCGTGGAACAACCCCAGCTACGGTTTCGGCGATGAACGGCGTGGTGTCTTCCTCCGCACGCGGATTGGCCCGTGCGACATCCTCATGACCGACAGCCGCTATTTCCGCACCCGGCCGAAACAAAAGGACGCGTTCCTGGGCGAAGCCCAGATGCAGTGGCTGGAGGCGCAGCTTCTCTCCTGTCGCGGGCCGTTCATCATCATTTCCAGCGGCACGATGTGGAGCGACTACGTCTCCAACGGCAAGGACTCGTGGGGCGTGTGGGATCCGGAGGGGAGGGAGCGGATCTTCCGCCTGATCGAAAAGCACCGGATTGGCGGGGTGCTGCTGATCTCCGGCGACCGGCATGGTGCGCGTGGTTTTCGCCTGCCGCGGCCCTCGGGCTTCAACTTCTATGAATTCGAGGCGGCCAGCCTCGGCGGCCGCAGCGGCCCGCCCGTCACGATTGCCGGCGCGCCGCAGCTCTACGGCATCGCCGACCAGTACGCCTTCGGCGAGTTCACGATCGACGCCACGCGACCGGATCCCACGGTCGAATTCCGGCTGATCGGCGAAGCGGGCAACACCTTCTACGAACTCACGCTCACCCGCAGCCAGCTCACGCCGCCGCCCGCGCGGTAAACCCCCTCTTGGTCCGGCTCCGCCGCGGTCTTGTTCGGCAACGTCGCCGAGGGCATGGTCGGCGCGCACGGTGGGCGCCCGCCTCGGGTAGATTTTCAGGGGGTCGGACAGATCTCCGTCGGCGGCTTCCCCCGGGAGTTCGAGAACTGCTTCGGTGACGTCGTCTTCCTGCCGACCCCGGAGTTTCTCGCCCTCTACGGTCTCGATGCCAACACCTACGGACCCTATGAGGTCGCGACCAATCACAACGTGGCCGACACCGTGCGCATGACGGG
>CAZDGC010000072.1:24722-38524 GCA_964504885.1 uncultured Opitutus sp. | reverse complement strand
CGAGAACGAGGAACGATTACGAGAACGAGGAACGATGTCAGCCGGTCGGGTCCTTTGGCTGCGGCCCCGTGCCGCGTTGGAAAATCTTCGGGCTAACTGTGCGAACTGAGTCGGGAGTCTTGCGGTGCCTATTCCTCGACCGCGAAGCCTTCGCGGCGGGCGGCTGCGGCGAGGCGTTCGTCGGCGGTGCGAAACGGCAGGGTCGCCGGTTCATGGTGGCAGGCGACCAGGGCGGCCGCCAACTGCAGGGCGTCGGCGGCCCGCAACGGGTGCAACCGGAGCAGGCGCTCGGCCTGGGTCCGCACGGTCTGCGTCGGCTCCACCTCGGCCCAATGGCTTTCGAGCTGGCGCAGGCGGGCCGTGGCGGCCTTCTCGTCCTCGGCGCGCAGGGCGCCCTCCCGCACCAGACGCTGGAGCGCCGAGGCGCATTCCACGGCCGTGCCCCACCAGACCAACATCGCCGGATCGGCCTGCAGGTGTTTTTCGCGCGTGGCGGTCGCGGGTTCCCCCACCAGCAGCGGCACGATCGCGGCGGTGTCCCAGAAGGTCACCGCCCCTCCTCCCGTTCGGCCAGGACCGCGACGACCGCACTCCGCCCGGTCTTCAACCGCGGAGCCGGCAGGGCGCGCAGGCCCTCCCAGGCCGACCCGGATCGGCGCGGTCGTCGGATCAGGCCCTGCCGTTCCAGGGCGAGCAACCGGACGTCGTCCCCGAGCGTGTCGGCCGCCACCGGCTCCAGGCGCGCGACGGGCACGTCGCGGTCGAAAATCAGCACGCCCTTGCCCGCCTTGACCGCCCGGAGCAGTTCGCTGAGTCCATTTTTCGATTCAGTCACAGTGGCAGTCTTCATCGAGCTAGAATGGCCATGTCCTGGAAGGCCGTCAAGGCGGCAAGGAGGCGGCGACGCGGCATCCGGGGAGGGGCGGGATCAAAGTCGGTGCACCAGTCTTTCGCTTCCTCTTCATGTGTCTCGTGACTATTCAGCACTTGTAACTAATCAGCCCAATCCGGTCACGGAGCACACAGAGGGCGGGCGGGAGATCACAGAGCCAGACGACGCAAGCCGTCATTCAGCATGCGGGCACGGAAGTTAACCAACAGTCCAATCCGACAGTTGCTGAACTTAAGGAAGGTGAGGACCTGCGCCTCGTGGACATCGGCAAGGTCATCGACCGCCTTCAATTCGACGACCAGCCGATCGTCGCCAGTAGATCGAGCCGATACGCGCCTTCGAGCAGCAGGCCCTTGTAGGTGACAGGGCAACACTTCTGGGCCGAAAAACTAACACCTCGCAGTGTCAATTCGTGCTCCAATGCCCGTTGGTAGGCCAACTCGAGTAAGCCTGGCCCAAGATCGCGATGCACTTCAATTGCCGCCCCGATGACCGCCTCCGTGAGCCGATTGATTTCAAGATTCATCTCCGTGATCTCCGGTTTGCTTCTCTGTGTTCTCAACGACCAAGCGTCCGAACTGCAGAACTACTCTTTCTCGTCGTCGGGGATGGGCTGCAGGAGAGAAAGAGGAAAGAGAACGATCCCGAGGCGGAAACCGGATTTTGACACTGCCGGGCGGACGATCGCCGGCGGCGATACGTCCGCGCCCCGCCGGGGAACTTCACCGCACGTCGTAGATTTCCACGAGGGCGGTGCCGGTGGTGCCGCCCGCGCCGGTGACGGTCACCGTGTAGGCGCCGGCCGGGAGGCGCACGAGCACGGCGGCGTCCTTGCTGCCGTCGGGCAGCGCGAAGGCTCCCGCGGCGGCAAACGCCTCCCGCAGGGCGGGCGTGCCGCCCCAGTCGTCGTTGGCGGCCACCGGGGTTTCGCTCCCCTGCGGCAGCACCACAAGCCGCGGATCCGCGAGCCGCGCGCCGACGCCGAACGGCTCCAGCCCGGGCCCCACAGCGCGGATCAGGAGCTGCAGCGTGCCGCTGCCGCCGATCACGAAGCCCGGCACGAGCGCCTGCGTGCCCACGCCGACAAACCCGCGCGTCGAAACGTTGGCCAGTTGCGCCGGCGAGGTGAGCGGGTCGGCGTCGTACACTTCGGCCAGCGCCAGGCCCGTTTCGGTGGCCTCGCGACCGGTGATGCGCACGTTGTAGGCGCGGCCGTGCGCGAGATCGACGGTCGCGAGGGCGGCGGAGTCCTTCGCGCCGGCGCCGAGCGCAAAGGCCCCCACGGCCGTGGTGGCGCCGACCAGGGAAGCTCCGCCGCTTTCCCAGTCGTCGTTGGCCAACAGCACGGCCCCGCCCGCCGGGGCCAGGGCCAGTTGCGGATCCGGGAGGCTGCCGCCGACGCCGAAGTTGCGCAGTGTCGGCCCCACGCCGCGCACGACGAGGCGCTTGGCTCCGCTGCCGCGCACGACGAATCCCGACGTCAGCGCCCCGCCCGACTCGACCAGGCCCCGGGTGGCCACATTGATCAGACGCGCCGTGCCGCCGGGCGTCTCCACGGCGACGAGGGCCGGGCGTGATTCGATCGCGCTCCCGCCGCTGCGCACGACCGCGGTGTAGTAGCCGGTGTCGGCGGCCGCGGCCTGCGCGACCCGGTACACGGCGCCCGTCGCGCCCGGCAGCGGCACGCCGTCCTTCAACCACTGATACGTGACCGCGGCGCCGCTGGCGGCCACCTGCAGGTGGAAGGGTGCGCCGGCGGCCGGCGATTGGCCGGCGGGAGGCAGCGTGAGGGCCAGCGGCAGCGTATCCGGCGCGGCCTTGCGGATCGTACTGTTGCCGTTGTCAGCAATGTAGAGGTTGCCTGCGCCGTCGAAGGCCAGCGCCCACGGGCTCAGCAGGCGGGCCGCCGGGCCGGGCCCGTCCGTGCTGCCGCCGGCGAAGGTCCGGCCGACGACCACGTCGACGCCGCCCTCGGGTCCGAGGCGCGTGATCGTGTGCTGGTTCGCGTCGGCCACGAACACGGCGCCGGAGCCGTCGACCGCGATGCCGAGCGCCTCGGAAAACGTGCCGGCGGGGGCCAGCGTGCTCACCACGCCGTCCGGGCTGACGCGCCGGACGTTGGTGCGGTCCGCGACGAACACGTTGCCGGCCCGGTCGACCGCGAGGCCCCAGGGAAACGTGAAACGCGCCGCCGCGCCCGTGCCGTCCACCTGACCGCGTGCGCCGGCGGTGCCGGCGAGGGTGCTCACGATGCCGTCCGGCGTGATTTTCCGGATCGTGTAGTTGTCGCTGTCGGCGACGTACACCACGCCGGTGGCGTCGACGGCGACGCCCCGCGGTCCGCGAAAACGCGCCTGCAGGGCGGGGCCGTCCGTGGCGCCCGCGGTGGTGCCGCCCGCGTAAGTGCTGACCGCGCCGGAGCGGGTGATGCGGGCGACGCGCACGTCCGCATCCACGACGAACAAGTCGCCCGTCGGCCCTAGCGCGATCCCCCAGCCGGCAATCCCAGACAGGGTGCCGGCGAACCCAAGCGGGGAGATTTCCCGGATAAGATTGTTGGGGGTATCGGTGACGAACAGCGTGCCGCCGGCAGTCGCGGCGATCCCCAGCGGCCGCTGAAAGCGAGCGAGCGGGCCCGTGGCCTGCACCCGCCCGATGAGACCCGCGGTGCCGGCGTGGGTGGTGACGGTGTAGTGGGTCGGAGGCGGCGCGCCGAGCGTGACGGTGGCCGGCTCGCTGATCAGGGTGCCGAGGGGGTTGCTGACGGCGACGGTGTAGGTTCCGGCCTGGGCAGCCTGGAGTGAAGGAAGGGCCAGCGTGGGCGTGGTGGCGCCAGCCAGATCGACCCCGTTGCGCCGCCATTGAAAGGCGAGGGCTTCGCCAGTGGCGCCGACCGAGAGGGTGACGTTGGCCCCGGGAGCGGCGAAGAGGCTGCGCGGGGCGGTGAGGAGGGCGGGCAACGGCGAGCCCAGGCGGGCGAGGCCGTTGCGTTCCGCGCCGGCGACGGAGCTGAACGAGCCGCCGAGGACAATTTGATCGGTGCTGCTGACCGCGAGGCCATAGACGCCGGGCGGGAGGGCGCCGAGCGAGCCACTGATGTCGTGGAAAAAGGCCGCATCGAGCGACGAGTCCGCGAGCAGCCGCGCGAGGCGGAAACGCCGCACCGGGCCGACCTCGGTGAAGATGCCGCCGACGAGCAGGCGGCCGTCGGACTGAAACGCGAGCCGGCGCACGGCGCCGTTCGGGGGCGGGGGCACGGTGGGATCGAGGGCGCCGCTGGCGAGGAAGCGGGCGAGGTAGGGGCGGGTTTCGGCGCCGAGGCGGGAGAACTCGCCGCCGAGGTAGAATCGCCCGTCCGCGGCGACTGCGAGGGCGTGGACGACGCCGTTGGCGCCGGGGGTGAAGGATCCGTCGCGCGTGCCGTCGTAGTTCAACCGCGCCGCCCCCGCGCTGGATTGGTTGTTCACCGAGGAGAAGTTGCCGCCGATCAGGATCCGGCGGTCGGCGAGCCACAAGACGGCCTCGACCGAGGGCACGCTGCCGTTGAGGGTGCCGGCGACCACCGGGTTGAATTCGGCGTCGAGCGAGCCGTCGGGGTTGAGGCGACCGAGGCCGGTCCGGGTGGCGCCGGCGAGTTGGGTGAAGCTGCCGGCCACGAGGACGCGTCCGTCGCTTTGCTGGGCGAGGGCGGCGACGCGCTGGTTGGCGCCGGAGAAGAAGGCCGTGTCGACGGAGCCGTCGCTGTTGAGCCGGGCCAGGCGCGAGCGCAGAGTCGCGCCGGAGCCGATGGTGGTGAAACTGCCGCCCACGAGGAGGCGGTTGCCGGACTGGACGAGGAGGGCGGTGACCGGGCCGTTGGCGCCGGGGTTGAACGCGAGATCGAGCGTGCCGTCGGCGTGAAAGCGGGCGAGGCGCGCGCGGGGCTGGCCGCCGATCGTCGTGAAGTTGCCGCCGATGACGATTTTCCCGTCGGATTGAAGGGCGACCGCGAGGACTTCGGCGTTGGCGCCGGCGTTGAGGCCGGTGTCGAGCGTCTGGGCGGCGAGCGGGCCGCGGATTGCGGCGAGGACGGCGAATCCTCCAAGTGCGGGCAGTAGCCCGAGGAGTCCGGTCCTGTGACGGCGGGAGGCGGGAGGCGAGGATCCGGGTGTGTGGGGAGCGTGGGGCCGGGGAATCATGGGGGTCGACAGCGTGGAGAATTGCCGTGGGCGGCGGCCTACCAACGGGCAGGCCGCCACCCGCCGGCCAGCCCGGTCGCGAAGTGCCGGGGGCGGGTGGTTCGCGAGCCTGGCCGGCTGCGGCCGGAAGGAAACCGCGGCGTTACCCCAAATTCAGGGTCAACGACTGCTTGACTTGGCGCGCCGTACCTGGGCCTCCCGCGGCCGGGTGCGCTTGACGGAGGCGGCGGGTGCGGTGGCGGTGGCCCGGAGGATGCGCAGGGCGTGGCCGCGCACCAGCGCCCGGGCGATTTTCACGCGCGCGCGGCGCACGATGCGGTCGAAGGTCTGGCGCGAGACGCCCATGCGCGCCGCGGCGTCGGTATGAAACAGATCCTCGACGTCAGCCAGGCGCACCGCCTCGAGTTCGTCGGCGGCGAGCACCACTTCCTCGAGTTCGTAGAGCGGGATGCCGGCAGGTTTGAAGAAATCGCACGGCGGGTGGTGGGCGATGCGGCGGGGGCAGGGTGGGCGGGGCATGGCGGCGGGAGCGGCGGAACAGGGGTTGAAATCCGGGGCTTGCCGGCGCACGAAATGGGCATACGCTCACCATGTCAATCCTCACGCATGAAACTCGCCCTGCCGCTCACCGCCTCGGATGAATTCTCGCCGCACTATGGCGCGGCCGCCAAGTTCGCCGTTTTCGACGTCGATCCGACCTACCGGGAGGTGCGCCGCCGGCTGGTGGTGGTGCCGCAGGCGTCGGAGCCGTGCCAGTGGCCGCGGTACCTGCGCGCCGCCGGTGTGGATCTCTTGCTGGCGGGCGGGATGGGGCAGGGGGCGCGGGCGCACATGGCCGAGCACGGAGTGCGGGTGCTGACGGGAGTGCAGGCGGGCGCGCCGGACGCTTTGATTGCTGCCTGGCTCGAAGGCCGGCTGGAGACCGGTGAAAATGTCTGCGACGGCTCCGGAGACCGTCATTTTTCGGGTGCGCATCAGACTCATGGTGGCTGCGGGTGCACCCACTGAGGCGGCGCGGCAGGAGGGCACGCGGTGAGCATGATCACGAAACGGGATCGGGCACTGGCGGCGGTGTGCGCCGCCTGTCCGGTCTGCCGGCAGGCGCGGCGGCGGCAGCGGGGCGCGGCGTTCGCGTTCGTGCGGGCGGTCGAGGGACGGGTGTGCCCGTTTTGCCGCGCCTACGAGCGGGTGCAGGGCCGGAAGGCGCACGAGGCCCGGCCGTGAAACGGCAGCGCGACACCACGGCAGTGTCATTCTCCCGGCGGGACGGGGCTTCCAGCCTCGTGACCATCGAGGCAGGAGGCCTCGTCCACGCCGGCCAGCAACGCCTCGTGTCCGCCAGAATGACGCCGCCGCGAGCGCGTCACCCGCCGGGCGCGAACGGCCGTTGACGGTCCATAATGGAGGGCATATGCTCGCATCGGCAAAACATGATCACCCTTACGCTGTTGTGTGAGAACACCGCGCGCGGGGCGCGCATCCTGGGTGAGCACGGGCTTGCCTGGTGGATCGACACGGGGACGCATCGCGTGCTGTTCGACACCGGCCAGGGCCTGGCTCTGCGGCACAATGCGGCGGTGCTGGGTCTCGATCCGGCGCAGGCGGATGCGGTGGTGCTCAGCCACGGGCACTACGATCATGTGGGCGGACTGGAGACGGTGCTGCCGCTGGCGCGCGGCGCGGTGTTGCACCTGCACCCGCGAGCGGTGGAGGCGAAGTTCTCCGGCTCGACGCCCGCAGTCGGGGCGCGGCGGATCAGTGTTCCCTACGTGGAGCGGGAGGGTTTCCGGCAGCCCGCCCGCCGGGTGATCGCGAGCTGCGAGCCGCACGAGGTGGTGCCGGGAATCTGGGTGACGGGCGAAATTCCCCGCACCAACGACTACGAGGACACCGGCGGACCGTTTTTCCTCGATGCCTCCCTGCAGGAACCCGACCCGCTGCTCGACGACCAGGCGTTGTTTTTCCGGGCGCGCGAGGGCGTGGTGGTGGTGCTCGGTTGCGCCCATGCCGGCGTGGTCAACACCCTGGCGCGGGTGGCCGAATTGACGGGCGCGAGCGGGATCCACACCGTGCTCGGTGGCATGCACCTGGAGAACGCGAGTCCGCGGCGGATGGATGAAACCGTGGCGGCGTTGCGGGGCTGGGGCGTGCGTCGGCTGGTACCGCTCCATTGCACGGGGTGGGCGGCGATCGCGCGGTTCAGGCGCGAGTTTCCCGAACAGTGCGACCAGGCCGCGGCGGGGTCGGTGTTGCGCTTCGAGAGCCCGGAGGCCGCCGGTACGCCTTGAGCCATGCGCCTGCGCCCGCGTTCGCACTGGCTCGCGGTAGTCGGGCTCGGGTGGCTGGCGTTGGGGGAAGTCGGTCGTGGTGAGCCCGCGGCGGAATCCGCGGGTCCGCAGGCGATCGCACGCACGGGGGACGACCGGCTGATGGTGGCGGGGACGTGGAACCGGAAATTGCAGGTGCTCGACGCGGCGAGCGGCGCGGTCATCCGCGGGATCGCGCTACCCGCCGCGCCCGGAGGCCTGGCGGTGCGGGGGACGACGGCCTACGTCTCGCTGGCTCGGCCGCTCGGGCGCGTGCTGGCCGTCGAGGTGACGACGGGCGCCGTGCAGCGGGAGATTGCGGCGGGGCATTTTCCGGGGGCGCTGGCGTTGACCCCTGACGGGCGCACGCTGGCAGTGGCGAACCAGTTCGAGCACCGCGTCCGGCTGATCGAACTCGAGACCGGGCGGACGCGTCTCGTCGACGTCGTGCGCGAACCGGCGGCGCTGGCGGTGTCGCCGGACGGCGCCACGCTCTGGGTGGCCAACCTGTTGCCGGAGGTGCGGCCGTTCCTCGACGACGAAAATCCGGAGATCGCGGCCGGGGTTTCGGCAATCGATCTGCGCGCGGGGGCGGCGGTGGCGGCGATCGAACTGCCCAACGGCAGCCACAGCCTGCGCGGGATCGCGGTGTCACCGGACGGCCGATACGTGGCGGTCGCGCACGTGCTGAGCCGGTACACGGTGCCGACGTGGCGCATCGACGACGGCGCGATGAACCGCAACGCGGTCACGCTCCTCGACGCCGCGGAGCAGGCGTGGCGGGCGACCGTGATCCTCGACGATCCCGGCCGGGGCGCGGCCAACCCCTGGGCGGTGGCATTCAGTGGCGACGGCCGCCACCTGCTCGTGACGCACGCCGGCACGCATGAGCTGAGTGCGATCGAATTTCCCGCGCTGCTGGATCGCCTGGCGTCCGGCCCGCCGCCGACCGGGCTGCCGGATGACTGGAACCGCGCGCTCCTCGCGGGGATTCGCGGGCGGGTGGCACTGCCGTTGCGCGGGCCGCGGGCGCTGGTCGAGCACGACGGGCGGGTGCACGTGGCCGGGTTTTTTTCCGATGCGCTGGTGCGGGTCGATCTGGGCGGGGCGGCGCCGGCGGTGCGCACCGTTGCCGTCCTCGGACCCGGGGCGGCAGGATCGCCGGAGCGGCGGGGCGAGCAGTATTTTCACGACGCCACGCTCTGCCGGCAGCAGTGGCAGAGCTGCGCGAGCTGCCATCCCGACGCGCGCAGCGACGCGCTTTACTGGGACCTGCTCAACGACGGAGTGGGCAACACCAAGAACACGAAGAGCCTGCTCCTCTCCGCGGCGACTCCGCCGGTGATGTGGCGCGGCGTGCGCGGCAGCGCGGGGATGGCGGTGCGCACGGGCATCCGCCACATCCAGTTCGCGGAACCGACGGCCGGGCAGGCAGAGGCGATCGAGGCGTTCCTGCGCGCGCTGCGGCCGGTGCCGTCGCCGGCCCTCGACGCCGCCCGGGCGAAACCGTTGGTGTTGGCCGAGGCCTCGTGTGGGCAGTGTCACGAGCCGGGCGAGCCGGTGGGCGTGCTGACCGCGGCGGCCCGGCGCGGCAAGGCGCTCTTCCATGGCAAAGCCGGCTGCGTCGAGTGCCACCCGCCGCCGCTCTACACCAACCTGCAGACGGTCGACCCCGGCCTGGGCTCCGGCGTGGCCTACGATGTGCCGTCGTTGATCGAGGCCTGGCGCACCGCGCCGTACCTGCACAGCGGTGACGCCCTGACGCTGCGGGAGACGATCACCGACTTCAACTCCCTGCAGCAGCGCGGGCGCACCCGGGACCTCACGCCTTCGGAACTCGACGATCTCCTCGAGTTCCTGCGTTCGCTGTGATCAACTCCTGCCCATGAGCGCCACCCCGTTCCTTTCCCAGGCAGGGCGATGGATTGCGGCGTCCGCCGGCCTCGTGGTGTTGTCCGGTGCAGGGCTGGCCGCGGATGCGCCGGAGCCGGGTCGGCCGGGCGCAACCTCCCGGACCTGGCAGGAAAGCGCCGCCGGGCACGCCCGCATTCTCTCCCAGGTGCAATGGACGCCGGTGGCCGGCAGTGTGCCCAACCGGAAAGGCGGCTACTTCGAAAAGGGCAGGCCATACACCGGGGTCCCCTACTCCAGCGTGAAGTCGGTGGGGCGTTATATCGGCTTCGACATCGGCCTGCGCACCTTTCTCGCCGCGGTCGAGAACCCGCTCAGCGTGCTCTACACGGAGAACCTGACGGGCAAGGTCTCGAACGCCGCGGCCTATTACGGCGCGGTCTGCTCCTCGTTCACCAGCTATGCCCTGCAATGCGGGATCTGGGAGGTCAGCCGCCGCCACGGTCCGGAGATCAGCGAGGGCGTGGTGCGGGTGGAACCGCCGTCGGCCCAGGCCGCCCAGGTGGGCGACGTCATCTACACCCCGCACGCGACTGCGACCTCCGGATCGCATGTGGAGCTGGTGACGGCGGTGATAAGGGACAAGCAGGGCCGGGTGACCACGGTGCGGGTCGAGGAGAGCCGCCCGCCCACCACGCAGACCACCGACCGCAGCGCGGCGAACTTCGACGCCCACCTGGCCACGAAGGACAAGCAGCTCTTCCGCATCACCAACCTGGACGCCTGGCGCGGCACCAACCGGGCCGGAGCTCTCCGCTTTCCCAACTACGAGGCGGACGCCACCACGCCCACGATCAATCGCGCGCTCCTGCTCGATCTCGGCGACTGGGTGCCTTATCAAAAGGGCCAGGCGGTCAAATTCCACGTCATGGATCGCGATGCCCTGGGGGTGAGGACACTGGTGATCCGGCGTGGCGGCGCGGTCATGGAGGAGATCGCCCTCGACGGCCCCGGCGTGCAGGAGCGCACCTTTGCCAGGTGCGGCGACTACACCGCCCACGTCGTGCGGGCGGATGGCTCGTCGAGCCAGGCGTGCGAATTCGCCGTGTGCGACCTCGATTTCCGCCTGCCGGCCGGCCAGGTCTCCCGGTCGGAAGATTGGCCGGTCAAGTTCACTTCCGAGAACATGGAGATCATCGCGCTTTATCTGTCGAACGAGGCGGACAGCTACGGACGCCATCCGCTCTTCCTCACCGCGGCAGACCGCCGCGCGGGGATCGTCACCGTGCCCGCCGGGCGGTTGAAAAAGAAGGGCACGCTGCAGGTCTGGTTGATCGGCGAACACCCGTTGGGCCGCCTCAAGCTGACCAAGACGATTGCCCTGGTCGATTGAACCGGGTCGGAGCGGAATGGCGCCATGTTGAACCCAAAGTGGCAGAGCCGTCCCGGCTCTGTTCGCAGCGACAAGATGCGGCTGCCACCTTCCTGACCGCGTTAACGTAGAGGGCGTCCAGGAAGCGGCTGACGCGCCGGTGGAGCAGTGGACGTAGCCGCGTTGGAGCAAGGCGACAACGTGGGCTTACGCCCGGCCACGCTTTCGCTCCGCTTCCGCCTTCGCCATAGCTTCGGCGGACTGATCGCAAGCACGGCTACGATGCTGACTGCGATCCAAGGCCGAAAACAGGGCTCTTTCTACGCCCTCGTAGCGCCATTCCCCTCCGACTGGTCGCTCCCTACCGCAAGATCGCCCGCACCGGCTGGGCGCCGTCGGGAGCGGGGGCCAGGCCGCGGGCGATGAAGGCGTCCGGTTTGTCGCGGCCGACGCGCACCGTGTAGGTGCCGGGCGCATACACCGGCGGGCGGAAGGTCGTGCCGGTGATGCGGCGGGTGTAGAGGATGTCGCCGTCGGACTCGCGCACGACCTGGATGACGGGGTCGGTGGCGCCCTCGACCGCGATGGGGGCGAGGTAGCCCACCACTTTCCGGCCGTCGTTTTCCGAAAAGTGGAACGAGATGGGCCAGCCCGGGTACTGGGCGGCGTCGCCCTGGGCGAGGTCGGCGTAGCGGGGCCAGGCCTCGAAGGTGGTGCGCCCGGTCTGCTTGTTGAAGCGGATCAGCCCGTAGCCGTCGCCGAGCATGGCCTTGGGGTCGCGTTTGCGGTCGGCCATCTCCTTGATCGTGTCGAAGGTCGGGTTGGCGTAGGCGTACATCGTGATCTTGTTGTAGAGGCCGTCGAGGTAGTCGCCGGTCCACTGCAGCGGGCTGCCGGAAATCGGGTTGGCGCCGGGCCGCTTGTCGGCGGGTTCCCACCAGCGGCCGTAGTAGCTGTTGATGATGGCGGGATTGGTGAAGCCGAAGGGCCCGTCGCGGAAATTCTCGATGCCGTGTTTCACGACGACGGTGAGGTGCTGGTCGCCGCAGAGGTGGCTGGCGAGGGCGCGGCGGAGCTCGGCGAGGGCGGCGTTGCGGCCGCTCTGGGGCCAGCCGTTGCAGTCGAGGTCGGCGAGGAGCCGGTTCTCGCGTGAGCCGTGCATGTGCACCGCCCCGCAGAACGCGGTTTGCGAGAGCACGGCCTTCAGGCGCGCGCCCTGCCAGTCCTGGCCCCAGCCGCGCAGAAACGCCATCTGGCGCGTCCCGAGGAGCTGCAGGCCCGGCAGGTCGATCTTCTTCGGGTCGTAGCCGGCCTCGCGGATGTGGTCCGGGCGCGGACCCATCTGCGGGATCTTGCCCTTCGGGCCGCTCTTGAACTTGCGGTCCTCGATGATGGCGAAGTCGACGCCGCCGACGCGGAGCCGCGTGAAATACACCCCGATGCCCTGGGCGATCGGACGCGGGTCGGCCGGGTCCGGCAGGTGCCAGGTCTGGGAGCGATCAACCATGCGGATGTACTCCGCCGGGTAATAGTAGCCGCCGGAGTCGCCGGCGGTGGAGTCGGCGACGATGCCGCCCTCGCCCCAGACGTTGCCCTGGCCGATGTCGTGGTCGTCGGGCAGCGTGACGACGGGCCGGTCCTTGATGATCTCGCGGAACTGCTTTCCCCAGAGCAGCCACGCGGCGGTGTGCTCCTGGTGATCGTAGCTTTGGTCGCCGGCGAAGAAGAGCAGGTCGGGATTCTGCCGTTTCAGCTTTCCGACGATCTCCTCGCGGCCGCCGCGGTCGTTGTTGGAATTGCAGGAGAGGGAGGCGACGACGATCTCCTCCTTGGCCACCGGATCCTTGCGGATCAGGCCCTCGAAGACGGCGGCGGCGCCGTGGCGCACGCGGTAGGGGACGTCCTGCGTGTTGTCCCACTTCTCGATGCGGAACTGGGCATTCCAGCCCGGGTAGCGCACCGGCGCCTTCGCCACCTCGCGCCAGGTGCCGCCGCGCTGCAGTTCGAGCCGCACCTCGCGGGCTTCGTCGCGCTTCAGCGGATACAACTGGGCCGAGAGCTTGAGCACGCCGTGGTCATGGGTGTAGAGGGCGAACGCCACCACCTGGTCGCGCGGGACCTTCACCGATTCGCGGAGGAACTCGAGCACCGGCCCGCGGCCCGCCTTGCCGGCCTTGGCGCCCTTGGGGGTCGCCTGTTCCGCCGCGGGCGGGTTCTCCCAGATGTCGTCGCGCGCCGCGGTGTCGAGGGCGGCGCCGCGTTCGCCCGGGAACGGCGAGGCGGCGAAGAGCGGAGCCGCGGAGAGGACGGCGAGCAGGGTAGCCAAGCCGAGGACGGATCGCAGGGCGGGGCGGAACACGCCCGAAACCGGGCGCAGGGGAGAGAAAACCGCAGAGGACATGCGCGAGTGTAGGGCGGTGCGGCGGAGGATGGCAACCGATGAGGCACTGCGGGAGCGGCGCCAGTGCGCGCGACCTGCTGTTCGAGCAGCTCGCGGATTTGCGCCATCCGGTAGTGGCGCGCCAGGCTTTCGATCGCGGCGGCCAACGGGTCGCCCGGGTGCGCCGCCAGCCGCCGGCGCAACTGCGTGATCTCGCCGCGCCGGGCGCAGGCGAGCAATTCCTCCAGCTCCGCGGGCGAAAGGCGGGTGGCCGTGGCCGCGAACGGGGATCGGCTGGGGCGGACCGGCTCCGGGGCCTCGCTCACCCACTCGAGGGCCAACGCCCGGCCGAGGCGCGCGAAGAGATCGTCCTCCCCGGAACGGCTTGGGCAGAAAATCGCCGCAGCCGGCGTCGAAGGCGTCCTGGCGTTTCAACGACAGCACCGAGGCCGACATCGCGATCAGCTTCACCGGCGTGCCCTCCGCCTCCCGGCGCAGGGCGCCCGCCAGTTCGAAGCCGTCCATGCCCGGCATCTGCAGGTCCAGCAGCACCAGGTCGGGCCGGGACTCCCGGGCGGCGGCCAGCGCCTCGGTGCCCGTCGCGGCCTCGGTCACGGTGAAGCCGAGCGGCGCCAGCAGTTCGCGCAGGACGTCGCGGTTGGTGGCGACGTCGTCCACCACCAGCACCCGCCGCCGGGGGCCGCGGTAGCCGGTGAGGCGCGTGGCGGGTGGCGTTGCGGCGACCGCACCGGCGGCCGCCGCGGGCAGGCGCACGGCAAACGAGAACGTGCTGCCGGCTCCCGGCGTGCTCTCGACGGCGAGC
>CAZDGC010000072.1:0-24622 GCA_964504885.1 uncultured Opitutus sp. | reverse complement strand
GCGGCGCTGTCGCGCAGGAGTTGCGGCAGGTGAAACGCCACCGGGCTGAGCTCCATCCGGCCGGCCTCGATCTTCGAGAGGTCCAGCACCTCGTTGATCATGCGCAGGAGGTGTTCGCCGCTCGTCTGCACGATCTGCACGCGCTCCCGGTTGCGGGTCGAGAGCTCGCGATCCTTCATCAGCACCTGGGCGTAGCCGATGACGCCGTTGAGCGGCGTGCGCAGCTCGTGGCTCATGTTGGCGAGAAACGCGCTCTTCGCGCGGTTGGCGGCGTCGGCGGCTTCCTTGGCGTGGCGGAGCTCCTCGGTGCGCTGGGCCACGAGTTGTTCCAGCCGGACGCGTTCGCGCTCCGCCTGGCGCAGGCGCCAGCGCACGAACCCGACGACCGCGCCGGTCAGCGCCGCGACGTAGAACGCGACCGCCGGCCCGCTGCGGTGCCAGGGCGGGGCGACGCTGAAGAACACCCGCGCGGTCTCGCTCGCGAAGCCGTCGGCGTCGATCGCGCGCACCTCGAAGGCGAAGGGGCCGCCGGTGAGGTTGGTGAATACGGTTTCGGTGCTGGGTGACGGTGCCGACCATTGCTCGCGGAAGCCGAGCAGGCGCGTCTGGTAGCGGATCGCGCCGCCGGGTTGGTAGCGGGGGGCGGCGTAGCGCAGCGTGAGGGGCTGGTTCGAAAAGGGCAGGTCCAGCGTCGAGCGGGTCGCGACCGGCCAGGAGGGCTCCCCCACCGTGAAACGCCGGAGCACCGGACGCCACGGCGTCGCGGGGCGGTTGGCCGGCAGCGTGTCCAGTTCGATGCGCGCGATGCTCGTCGGGCTCTTGGTCCACAACACCGTGCGTCCGCCCTCCGTTTCCACGAGGATCAGTCCGGCGCCGAAGCGGCCGACGCCGGCCTGCCAGCGGGCGGGGGCGTCGTGCCAGGCGAAGTGCGCCGGGCCGTTGGCCTCGAAGTATCCCAGCGGCCGGGCGCAGGTGACGGTGCCGAGCCAGGGCGAGGCCCACGCACGCCCCGCGGCGTCGGCCACCACGGGCATGAAGCGCAGCGGCTCGACGCCCTCGATACGGTAACGCGTGTCGAGGGTGAAGGCCCCGCCCGCTGGATGCCGCCGGTACATGCCGGTCTCCGTGAGGAAGTGGAGTTCGTCGAACAGCGTGAACACGCCGGTCCAGCTTCTGCCGTCGGGAAGGCCGGCGCGGCCCAGCGGGTGCGGTTCGGCCGCGGCCGCGTGCCAGTCCGCGCTCGTCGCGGCGACCCGCCAGAACCCGCTCGCGGCCGTGCCGAACCACGACACCGTGTCGGACTCCTCGGCACCGTTCCACAGGATCACGCCCGGCGGTAGCGAGAGCACGCGGCGCGTGTTGCCGGTCGTCAGGTCGAGCACGTGGAACCCGCCGTCGTCGGTGGCGATGAAGTAGAGGCCGGGGGCGCGGCGGTTCGCCTTGATCATGGTAATCTTGGCGGCGGGTTCGAACAGGCGCCGGCGGCCCGCGGGCGTGAGGAGTTCGACGGTCTGGTTGGTGCTGAACAGGAGTCCGGCAGGGGTATCGCGCAGGTTGTCGCAGATCTCCGGCACGCGCGGGTCGGGCTGGAAACGCGCCGGCCGGCCGGTCGCGGGATCGCCCGGCACGAGGCGGCGCAGGCCCTGGGTGGAGCCGGCGTAGAGCACACCGTCGTGCCGGACGAGCGACCCGGAGGAGCCGATGGGGAAGGCGTTGCGCTCGTCGAAGACGCTGAGCCCCGGGCCGAGATCGAGCCGCAGGAGGCCGTTGGCGGTGGCCAGCCAGAGGCCGCGGTCGGCATCGAGGGCGGCGTCGAGGATCGCGGTGTTGGCCAGCCCGGTCCGGGCGTCGAGCGACTGGGCGCCCTGCAACGCGGAGTCGGCGATGATCACCCCGCGGTTGTCGCCGCGGACAAACACCGTCCGACCGTCCGGCAGGCGCAAGCCGCGCACCATCGGCCCGGTCAGCAGCGGTGCGAGCGGGGTGGGGAGCGCCTCCAGCCGGCCGGTGGCGGGCGCGAACGTGTACGGGCCTTCGCCTTCGATGAGGCAGAGCGCATGGGTCGCGTCCCGCTCCACCAGATCGAGTTCGCGGCCGACAAGGTCGCGCCCGGTGTCGACCAGACGGAAACCGTCCGGTGCATGCACCAGCAGCCCGCGGCGGGCGTCCTGCAGATAGATCCGGCCGCCGAGGGCAAACAGTCGCGGCCGGCTCGCAGGCGGCAGGGGCAAAAACTCGGCGCGGTCGCCGGCGAAGTGCAGCACGCCGTCGTAGAGAATCGCGGCGTGTTAGGTGCCGAACACCGTGAAGCCCTCCGCGGTGTGGGCGACCGCGGTGGCGCGGCTGAAGCCATCGTAGTCGTCGGAGGAGAAGAGCCGCTGCAGCGGCAGCCCGAGTTCGCCGGCGAACGGCGCGGCGGGCGTGGTGGTCGCGGCCGGTGCGGTCGCGGGGGTGCGGGCCCCAATCTCCGCGGCGGCCAGGTGCACCGCGCCCGCGAGCGCCGCCAGGGGAAGCGACCAAGCGTGGCGGGAGGAACGACCGGCAAACATGCCCGGCAGCAAACGCGACGGGCGACGTCGGTCAATGCGGACGGCCGGGGGCGGGTTCCGTTGAAGTCGGATTGGAGCTCGACTCCGCCGCGCGTCAGACCGATCCCAGACGACGGTGCTGGCGGGGCGACCGGCCAATCTCCGCCAGGTCGTCCGCGCCTCCGTGGTGCGCGTTCCTCTCAACTCCCCTCCTTCGAATGGAATCCCTGCCTTGCCTCCCCGTTATCGCCCGCCTGGTGCGACGCCTCGCCCTCGCCACGCTGCTTCTCTTCACTCCTGGACTCGCATCGCGGGCGGCCGAAGTCCCTGCGGTCGGCACCGGCACGATCGAGGGTCGCGTGCTCAATGCCCGCAGCGGAGAGTACGTCGAGAATGCGCGGATCGCCCTCGAGGGCTCCCTGCTGGAGACGTTCACCGACAGCGACGGTTATTTCCGGCTGGGCCCGGTACCGGCGGGCACCGTGCGCGTGCGGGCGTTCTTCACCGGATTGGCACCGAAGGTGAGCGAGCTTCGCGTCGACCCGGGTGCCACCGTGAAGCACGACCTGGAATTGACGGCCGCCGTCGCCGCGCCTTCCGACGACACAGTCAAACTCGCGGAGTTTGTCGTTGGCGCCTCCCGCGAAATGGAGGCCTCGGCGATTGCGATCAACGAGCAACGGTTTGCGGCCAACATCAAGAGCGTCGTCTCGACCGACGAGTTCGGCCACGTGGCCGAGGGCAATGTCGGCGAGTTCCTCAAGTATCTTCCCGGAGTCACGGTGGAGTACGGCGGTGGCTATGCGCGGGGCATCTCGCTCGACGGCGTGCCGTCAACGAATGTTCCCATCACGATCGGTGGCTTCGATCTCGCGAGCACGGGCGGCCCGAACAACACGAACCGCTCCGTCCAGGTGGACATGGCCTCAATCAACAACATCGCCCGGCTGGAGGTGTCATTTTCCCCCACGCCCGAGGCGCAGGGCGCGGCGCTGGCGGGCTCCGTCAACATGATCCCCCGCAGTTCCTTCGAGCGGGCGCGGCCGGTGTTCAACCTGACGGTGGCGGCGGTCATGCGGGATAACGCGCGCCACACGGGGCGCACGCCCGGTCCGCGGGAGGAGGAGACCCGCAAGGTGCACCCGAGCGTCGACTTTTCGTACCTGGTGCCGGTCAACCCGCGCTTCGGGTTCACCCTGACCGGAGGCACCGCGCGGCAGTACACGGCCGAGGACGGCACGACGCTGACCTGGCGCGGTAGCAGCGCGGCCACCAACGGCAACGCCTTCCCCCACACCACGCCCGATCGCCCGTATCTCTCGAGTTATGTCGTGCGCGACGCGCCCAAGGACACGATCCGGCGATCGTTTGGCTTCACCACGGATTACCGGCTGACGCCGCGGGATCGGATTTCGTTCTCGTTCCAGTATTTCACCTTCAACGCCGACACCACCAACCGCGCCCTCACCTTCAATGTAAACCGGGTGCTGCCGGGGAATTTCGGTCCGGAGTTCACGCGGGGGGCCGTCGGCGCCGGGGATTTGCAGCTGTCGCACGGCGGACGCGATCGAATCAATCGCACGGCCATGCCGTCGCTCGTCTGGCGGCATGATGGCGCCCTCTGGAAGGCCGAGGCGGGGGCCGGACACTCCCAGGGCACCAATCGCATCCGCGACATCGACCGGGGCTTCTTCAACACCTCCGTCGCCCGCCGCACCGAAGTGACCGTGGCGTTCGAGGGCAACACGTACCTGCGCCCGAGCCGCTTCACGGTCACGGATGCCGCCGGCGCCCCGGTGGACCCGTATCGGCTGGACACCTACGCGCTCGTCTCGTCGAACAGCCAGCAGAACGACACCACCGACGTGAAGCGGAGTGCCTTCGCGAACGTCCGGCGCGATTTTTACGGTCGGATTCCATTGGGCCTGAAGGCCGGGCTCGACGTGCGCGAAGCGACGCGCGATCTGCGCGGCGGCACCCGGCCGTTCACGTTCGTGGGTGCGGACGGCCGGGCCAGTACGAATCCAAGTAGTGGAGACGATGCGGCCGCGCCGTACCTGGATCCGCACTTTTCGCAGCGAGTGCCTCCCTTCGGCCATCCGCGCGCGCAATGGGCCAGCAACGAGCAGCTCTGGCGCCTGTACGAGAGCCGGCCGGCGACCTACACGATCAATGCGAACACCTGGTACCGCAACGAGGTCGCGCAATCGAAGTACATCGCGGAGCTGGTGTCCGCCGGCTACCTGCGCGGCGATGCGACCCTGCTGCAACGGCGGCTCAAGCTGGTGGGCGGCGTGCGGGCCGAGCAGACCAACATCCAGGCGCAGGGTCCGCTGACCGATCCGACCCGCAATTTCCAGCGCGATGCCTCCGGCCGGGTGATGCTCGGAGCGAATGGCCGGCCGGTGCCGATCGTGCCCGCGAGCGATGCGCTGGGCGTGTCGCGGCTGACCTACCTCGACCGCGGCGCGCGCGCCGAAAAGGAGTACCTGCGGTGGTTCCCGAGCCTGAACGCCAGCTACCAGATCCGCGAAAACCTGCTGGCCCGCGCGGCCTATTACCAGTCGGTCGGCCGCCCGGACTTCAACCAGTACGCCGGCGGCATCACGCTGCCGGATACGGAGAATCCCCCCGCCAACAACAACCGGATCGTGGTGAACAACGTCGGGATCAAGGCCTGGCAGGCCGAGACGTTCAAGGCGCGGCTCGAGTATTACTTCGAAGGCGTGGGCCTGTTCTCCGTGGGTGCCTTCCGGCGGCAGTTCGAAAACTTCTTCGGCAACACGGTGTTTGCCGCGACGCCCGAGTTCCTGGCCCTGTACGACCTGGAGCCCGCCCAATACCTGGGCTACGACGTGTCGACGCAGTACAATCTGCCGGGCCGCGTCCGGATGGAGGGTTATTCGGTGGAATACAAGCAGGCCCTCACCTTCCTGCCCGCGTGGGCCCGGGGCGCACAGGTGTTCGCGAACTTCAGCTCACAGCGTGCGCTCGGCGACGAGACTGGCGACTTTGCGGGCTATGTGCCGCGCAGCGCGAGTTGGGGTGCCAGCCTCACCCGTCCAAGGTACAACCTGCGCCTGAACTGGAATTATCGCGCCCGGCAGCGCTCCGCCGCGGTGGCCCCCAGCGTCAGTGTCGGAGCCGGCGCCTACAACTGGCAGCAGTCCCGGCTCTATCTCGATGTTTCAGGCGAATACCAGCTGCGTCCGCGGCTGGCGTTCTTCGCCAACCTGCGCAACGCCACCGGCACGCTGGACGAGACGGAAATCGCCGGCCCAGACACGCCGGCGCTCGCACGGCTGCGCCAGCGCACCGATATCGGCGGACTGCTCACCTTGGGTTTCAAAGGCAGCTTCTGACGGGTCCGCCAGGGCCGGCCCGAGCCGGGCCGGTGCCGGATTCCGGACATGACCCCATCGACGGCCACCCGCGGGCGGCAAGGTAGCTGCGCTTGAGCGGAGCGAAAGCGTGGCCGGGCGTGAGACCACGTTGTCGCTACGCTTCTATTGCGGTGGCGAAAACGACGCTTCGACGCCTTATCAGGCCCGCGCCTTCCGCTCGGCGCGTTCGATCAACGTGAACACCACTGCGGCGATACCGACGAGCGCGGTGAACCAGACGCCCGCCGGCACGCCGGTGACGTCGGGCAGGCGCACCTTGCCGAGGGCGGCCACGGGCAGGACGTGTTTCGCCACCCAGGGAAAACTCAGGGCGTAGAGTGTGCCGCCGAGCATCGCGCCGGCGAGACCCACGAGGCCGTGCAGGCTGCCCGACGCGGCGGCGGCGATGCCCGTGCCGGGGCAGTAGCCCCAGACCACCATGCCGACGCCGAAGATCGACGCGCCGAGCACGATCCCGAGCAGGTTGGCGGCCTTGACGTGGTAGTTGGCGAGTCCGGCCGAGTGGAGCGCGAGCACGCCGAGGCCGCCGACGATGATCGCGGTGAACATGATCTTCAGCACCGTGAAGTCGCGGAAGCGAAACTGATTCACGATCACGTTGTAGTTGGCGACGCCGCCGCGGTGCAGGAGCACGCCGAAGACGGCGCCGAGCAGAACGGCGGCGACGAGGGCGGCGGAGCCGGTGACGGGCGGAGTGACGGGCGTGGCGGCGGCGAGAAGCGGGGAAATCATGGCGGCGGCGGGGTCAGGATTGGGAGACTGTGAGCGCAGTCGGTTTTCCGAGTCGCAGCGGCATCCTGCCGCTGCGCGCAGAGCCGGGACGGCTCTGCCACTTTGGGCTTATCCGAGCGCCATTCGGGTCAGGCTTGGGGGTTTTTGCCGCGGCCGAACAACACCAGGCTGGTGACGATGCCGGCGGCGAACAGGGTGAGGAAAAAGGTCCAGCCGCCGACGGCGAGTTGGAGGCTGCCGCTGATGCCGTTGCCGCTGGTGCAGCCGTCGGCGAGGCGGGCGCCGTACATCACGAGGGCGCCGCCGAGGAACGCGGCGAGCATCCGCTTGCCGGCGGAGGGTCCGAAGCGCTCGCGCCAGACGGAGGGAACCGTTTCCACGCGGAAGGAGCCCGAGAGCAGCGCCGACAGCAGCCCGCCGAGCGCGATGCCGCCGATGAAGAGCAGGCTGTAGTCCCACTTGAAGGCGTGGGTCTTGAAGTAGGCGTTGCCCGCCACGCCGTCGGCCCCGAGGAACGGTGTCGCGCACACGCCGGCCAGTCCGGTGAGCGGTGTGGTGACGCCGAGCGGTTTGTCGACCAGGTAGAAGACGACCCAGCTCAGAACGCCGATGCCGGCGCCGACGGCGTAGGGGCTCCAGCGCTCGCGGCGGAGGAGCGGGAGGGGGGAGGGTGGGGAGGACATGAGCAGGAAACGGAGCGGCAATCAGGGTCAGGTGGAATGTTCGGGGCGGGAGGGCGGCGGAGGGAGCCGCGGCTCCAGTCCCAGGGTCATCCGGCGGCGCCCTGCAGCAACGGGGTGTGGCCGGGGCTTCGCTTGTGGGGCAGGCCGGCGGCGGCCCAGTCGTTCACGCCCTCGTTGAGCCGGAGCGCGCGGATGGACTTCGCGGCGAGCTGTTGCTGGGCGGTGTCGCCGAGCAGGCAGTAGGGTCCGCGGCAGTAGAGCACGACGAGTTTGTCCTTGGGCAGTTCGCCAGCGCGCTGGATCAACTCGTCCAGCGGGATCGAAATCGCGCCCGGCAGGTGGTCGGCGTCAAATTCCTCGCGGGGTCGGACATCGACGAGCACGACGGCGTCTTTCTTGAGGAGGTCGGCCAGGACTTCGCGGTTGACGGTGCCGCCGTGCTGGCTCCGCCGGGAATTGAGCTGGTTGAAAAGCTGCTGCAGCTCGGCGAGGCGGGTCCCGCAGTAGTCGCGATACTGGAGCCAGAAAGCCCGTACCGACTCGTCGGCGAGGCCGTAGGCGATGTGGCGGCCCAGCCGGCGCTTGGCGACGAGGTTGACCTTATGGAGAAGTTGAAGGTGATGCGAGACGTTGGCCAGCGGCTGCTCCATCGCCTTGGCGAGATCCTCGACGGTCCGGTCGCACTGACAGAGGAGGTGCAGAATCCGCAGGCGCTGCGGGCTGGAGAGCACGTGACCCAGGGCGGCCATGAGCTCGTAGGGGGCTTGGGGGTCGTCGGCCTTGGTGACGGGCATGAGGGTGATGAGCATCGGATCGACGGCGGAGGTCAAACGCCGGTTTCGCGGAACGAGTCTGCGATCGAAAAAGGCGCGGCATCCCCGAGGAGACGCCGCGCCGGCCAACCAATTCCTGTTAGACCAATCGCGCTTGGTTGGAAGCGGGGACGCGGACGCGCGGTCAGCAGCCGGCGGTGGGCTTGCCCTTGCTCAGCTTGTAGCCGTCGCCGACCTTGAGGTCCTTGGCCATGGCGGACTGCACGGTGATGACCTTGCCTTCGATGGCGGTGACCTTGGCGCCGCGGAGCACGAGCGTGCCTTTGTCGGTGACGGCCCGGACATAGGCGCCCTTCTTGATCCAGGTGGCGACATCGCCGGTGATTTCGAATTTGGCGGTGCTGCCGCTGATGGTCGTGACCTTGGCGGCAGAGACGTCGTCGGCGGCCTGCGCAAGTGCGACGCCGAAAACGAGAATGAACAGGGTGGTGAGCAGTTTCTTGATCATGAGGGAGGGAGGGTTGGAGGTTGGAAGGGAGGGCGAATCAGAATGCGACCTGGAACATGGTCCGGAGGGAGGTGTTGGCGCGATTGGTGCCCACGGAGGAGGTGACCGCGCCGGTGGGGAAGGCGGTGGGTTTGGCAAACTCGTTGCGCTGATATTCCACCGTCAGGCGCACGTTGTTGGTCCCGCTGATGTACCAGTTGAAGCCGAAGGCCTTTTGGGTGATGTTTTGCTCGGTGACGCCGGCGATTTGAGCGAAGTCCCAATCTTCATAATAGGCATAGGGCTGAAGTTTGCCTTTCTTGCCGATGGTGTAGGGAAGGATGTAGCCGCCGCGCACGTACCAGCCCTCTTTCTGACCGTTCATACCGGCGATGTTGGCGAGGCGGTCGCCGGCGTTGAAGTTGGTCTTGTAGGCGTCGTCGAAGTGGTTCTTCAGGTACGCCGAGGTCAGGGTGTAGACTCCGGAGGGAGTCGGGTACTCGAACAGGACGTCGGCGGTGAAGGCGGTGTAGTCGACGGTCTCCTTGTTGAGGACGGTGCCGGCGGCGGTGACGTTCTTGTACACGGCGGACGGCTCGTAGATGCCGCCGACGCCAAAGGTCAGCACCTTGAGTTCGCCGAGGTACGATCCCTCGTAGCCGGAGGCAGCTTCCTTATCCAGGAAGGAGTAGTGCACGCGGCCGACGTACATGAAGTTCTCGTTCGGGGTCGGGCTGGAGGTCACGGCGGCGAGAGAGAAAGGGTGGGTCAGCCGCGTGATGCCCTCGCGTCCCTGAAACACCGAAGCCTGGTAAACCACCCGGTTGTCAGCGAGGCGGCCCCAGGAGGTGACGCCGATGTCGCGGCTCGTCTTGGCCGGAACCGTGCCATAGGCGGAGAAGATGAAGTCGGAACGGTTGATGCCGAGGGGATCGAAGCAGCCATCGAGGTTGCCGCGGGTGAGCGGGATCTTGGTCAGGCCGATCTTCAGATTCAGCCAGTCGGTGTAGTTGGCGATGAAGTAGCCGTCGTGGAGGCGGATGCTGCCGTCGTCGGGCTCGGTGTCCTGACCGGAGACGCCGTACCCGGTCATACCCTTCTTGGTGGAGCTGGAGATGCTGGTGGTGTTGATCTGGAAACCGTAGGTTTCGTCCATCATGCCGGTGAGCGTGAGGCGGAAACGGGCGAAACGGAGGTCGGTGCGATTGCCCTCGAAGGCGGTGCCGCTGCCGTAGTCGGTGTTTTCGGCCAGCAACTGACCGCGCAGTTGGACCTGGAGGCTGATCATGTTGGCCTCGAGGATATCGGCGAAGGCGGAGTGGGGGATGGAAAGGACCGCCCCGAAGGCGAGGGCGGCGAGTTTCAGGCGATGAGATCTCATGGGTTGGCGATTGGCTGGCCCGAAGGGGGACTGCGACCGGAGTCCGGCGGGAGCGCGGCCTTCGGGTTCGAAGCTGGTGTCTCCGTCGGACCGGACGGAGGCACAGCTTTCAAACAGACAAACGGTACAACGGTCATTTGATAATAAGGCAATCTGAACCAGAGCACCGAGGATATCTATTACACTAATGTAAGCCCCGGTAATGCGGCCTTATTCTCCGTGCTTCCCGGGGGCGCTGCCGGGTGCCGTTGGCCTCACTGCTGCCAGTCGGGCACCGCGCAGGCGGACCGCCGCCGCGAGATCGTGCCGGCAAAATCCCGAATCGCCGCTTGCATGGTGGCCGACTCGTCCGCGTGGCAGGTTAGACAGGCTCCCGCCGTGAGGACGCGCCGCTGTTCGTCCGCGTCGAACGGCCGCACGTCGTCGCGCGTCGAGACCTGGCCGGTCCGCGTTTGCAGGAAACCCGTCCACGCGTCCGCCGGCAGTCCATCCTGGGGCGAGGCGGCCAGCGCGGGCGTGAACCGCCAGCGGCCGCGCCCGGGTGCCGTGACGTCGTACCGCAATTCGCCGCGCCCGAAACCGAGCGCGACGGGATCGAGGTGGCAGGAGCGGCAGGAGCGCGACTCGCGCGCGATGGTATGGGCTGCCAGGTGGGCGTACAGCCGGTGGAAAACGGGATCCGGCGGCGCGCCGGCGCTCCGGTTGCGGTCGAGTTCGAGGATCATCCCGGGCACGAAGGTGTCGACGAGGCCCCGCGGCCGCGCCGTATCCGAAGGATCGAGACGCACGCCCAGGGTCGGCGGCGCGGCCTCGAAGGCGCCGGACTTCTCGATCCAGGTCCCCTTCACCTCCCGCTGCGCCAGGTGATCGAAGCCTTCGCCGGCCGGGTCGAAGCCGGTGTGGCACGAGGCGCACCGCGGCGCCCAGGCCGTGTGGCAGCTCGCGCACGAGAGGCGGTCGTGGCCCGCGCCGGCCTGGCACGCTGCGGCGGGCGGGCGGAGCGGCCGCGACTCGCCGGTGCGCTTGCGCCGCAGGGTGCCGGTGCCGTCGGCGGCCACGAATACGTTCACCACTGGCGCGCCGGAGCGCGTGGTGCCGAAGCGCTGCGCCGGATCGACGGTCCAGCGGCGCAGGCCGAGCAGTTGTTGGGACTCCGCATCGAGGGAGGCGAGTGGCTGCGAGGCGATCGGGCGCGCGTGGCAGTCCTCACAGCGCACCTGCAGCGCCTCGGACTTGCGACGGATGACGTGGCCGCTGCCCATGATTTCGGTCGCGGTGTGGCAATCGATGCAGTCGAGGCCGCGGACCTGATGGACATCGGGGGCGATGCGCTCGAGGTGGCGGCCGTCGTCGAGCTGGCGGAAACGCGGGGCGGCGGGATCGTCGCGGGCCAGTTCCGCCGCGGGCGGAGCTTCGCGCAGTTCATGCCAGCCTTCGTAACTGAGGGAAATCCTCCCGGAGCGGCTGTGGCAGCCGAAGCAATGGTCGTTCTCGGGATTGACGGTGAGCGCGGGGTGGGCGGGCGGAGGGGACTTGGGCAGTTGGAGCGGGGCGGTCAGGTAACGGTCGAGCGCGGTGGCAGCGGCCGGCGAATAGGTGAGGTGGCAGGCGTTGCAGCCGCCGCCGCGCGACTCCTGTCCGATGGGCCCCCAGGTTTCCTTTTCCGTGCCGAGGTGGCACGAAACGCAGAGCTGGCGCAGGTGACTGTCGGCCGCGCTGTGCTGCAAATCCCGGACGTGCGTCGGCGGGGCGGCGGGATCGACGGTCTCGCCGAAGATGCGACGGTTGACGTCGATGACGCCCGAGAAGGTCGCCATGATGGAGCGCTCGACCCGTGGAATCAGGGACGGGTGGCAACCGGCAGTGCCGCACGTGTGCGGGGCATCGGCGAGATTGCCCGGCACGCGGATCAGGGCGGCGTGGGCGCGGTCGGCATCGAGGGTGGTGGTGTCGCCGCCGTGGCAGGACGCGCAGCCGATGGCCTCGGGGCGGTGGGAGTCGCCGAGCCCGGTGACGCCCTGATGGCAGATGAGGCAACCTTCGACTCGGCCGAGGACCGTGGGCACCGCGGCCGGCTTCGACGTGGGGGTGGCCGGCGGCGGTGGTGTTGCGAACACCAGCCCCGGAAAGCGCCAGGCGCCGCGCTGATCGGGCCAGGCGAGGCCGCGCGAGTCCGGAGTCCGCGGTCTAAAGATTTCGACGGCAGTGAGGGCGGCGTAACCAACCACGAGGCCCGCGGTCCCGCGCCGGATCCAGCCACCCGCCCGCGGCGGAAAACGCGGCCGCGCCCACCAGCACCAGAGGACGGCCAACCCGCCGCCGACGATCGCCCACGCTCCCGGCAGCCACCCGCGCAGTGCGCCGAGTCCGGCGAAGGCACCGGGCAACGCGGTGCGCCGATCGAGGCCATCATTGAGGCCGGGGGCGAGGAGGAGCGAAAGGAGGAGCACCGTCACCACAGTGGCGGCGAGGGTGGCGGCCCGCGGTCGGGGGGCGCACGCCAGCAGCAGCGCGAGGGCGAGTGCCACGCCGCCGGGCGCGAGCAGCGTGTGGAGTTGCAGCACCGCCGAGAGATCCTCGACCTGACCCAACCATCGGTCGGCCAGCAGCGGGCCGGCGAATGGGAGGGCGGCCGCGAATTCGGCCAGCAGCGGTTGCAGCAGGCGCGCGTCGGCATCGCCGCGGAGCAGAAAACCGGAGGCGAGGAGCAGGCCGGCGCACGGGAGCGACAGCACGAGCAGGGCGCGCACGAACCGCCCCGCGGGCGCGGAGGGTTCGGGAGCGAGGTGGCGCCAGAGGGCGACGAGCAGGGCGCCGGCGAAAAGCAGCGCCGACCAGTAATGCAGGTTGCGCAGCAGGGTCAGCCCCGGACTACCGAGCAACCAGGTCGCGATCGAGCGGGTGGCATCGCGCGGGTCGAACGAGCCGTGCAACGCCAGCCCGGTGACGCTGCAGAGCAGAAACGCCGCGAGGGCGATGTCGCGCGCGGATGCGGCGGCGATTCCTCGCTGGGCCGAGTGAACACTCGCCCTCGCTTGGCCACCCCGAGGCAGGCCTCGGGGCATCATGGCCAGGCGACCGCTGCGCGGGTCGGGCTCGTGGAATCGCCGCATAGCACGAAGCAAGCTTCGGGGAATGGACCCGGCGGCGATTCAAGCGAGGTCCGCATGGTGGCATTCAGTGAAGCGTTGGAGTCAAGGCGACCTCGCCCGCGTCGTGTTCCGGGGCTCAGTCGCCGTGGGGCGGGGTCGCCCCGATCGGCGCCCGCTCACATCTTCTTGCCAACGTGGCCGCGGCATCCTGCCGCTGCGAGCAGGCACGTGGCGGTGCCGGAATGGTGCCGCCGGCCAACGTGGACGAGGCATCCTGCCTCGTCACCCCGTGGAGATTGGCCAGACTCCGAGGCAGAGTCGGGACGGCCCTGCCACCTTGCCTCAGGCGACCGCTCGTGGGGCCTGCCCCGCCGACGCCGGATGTGCGGGTCAAGTTCAACAGCCCTCGCGTTTCTTTTTCGCGGTCGTTGGCGTGGCCTTGCCGGCAGGTGGCGGGGGCGGGGGCGGCGGGGTGAGGGCGGGGGGAGTGCCGGCGCCGCGGGCGTCGGCTCCGCGCGGGCTGCCGCCGAAGTGGCGGGCGACGGCGACGCGACGTTCGAAGGCGGCTTTGGCGGCGGGCGTTTCCTCGGCGGGTTTGGCCGGGAAGAGCACCTGGTTGTTCCATGCGTCGAGGCCGCCGGCGAGGGTATAGACGGCGCGGAAGCCCTGGGCCTTGAGCAGCACCCAGGCCTGGGCGGCGCGGGCGTCGTCCTGGGCGTAGAGGACGATCTTTTCGTCGCGGGCGGCGACGGTGGCTTCGAGCGCGGCGAGCGGAACGTGCCGAGCGCCGGGGAGGCGGTGTTTCGCGTAGTCGGCTTCGCTGCGCAGATCGAGGAGCGCGAAGTCGGCGCGGCCCTCGACCAACCAGGCGCTGAGTTCGTCGACGGTGACGGTGGCCGCGGGCGAGGCGGTGAGGCGGGCGAGTTCGCGGGTGTCGAGCGTGACGCGGCCCTCGCGGTAGGGATTACCCCCGACGGCGGCGAGCAGGCCGAGGGCGAGCAGGGCGGCGGCGAGGCCGCGGGCGGGGTTGAGCAGGCGCGGCGAGCCGGTGAGGGAGCCGGGGCCGGGTTCGACGCCGCCGAACCTCTTCTCCGCCCACTCGGCGGCGACGAAGGCGCCGAGGGCCATGACGATGACGGCGAGCACGACCGCGCCGTACGGGACCGAAAGGAGGGCGGGCAGCGTGACGCGGCCGAAGTCGGTGACGCCGAGCCACGGCGCGAGGGCCGGATAGACCGCACCCAGGGCGAGGGTGCCGGCGAACATGCCGCCGAGGAAGACGACGGCGTCGAGGCGTCCCGTCGCCGCGGATACGACCGAGGTGCCCGGGCAGTAACCGCCGATCACGAAGCCGACGCCGAGCAGCACGCCGCCGACGATCTGCGGCGCCAGCAGCGTGGGCGTGAGGTGCACGAGCGAGAGATCGACGAGGCCGAAGCGGGAGACGACGTACAGTCCGCTCATGGCGGTGACGATGGCGGTGAACATCACCTTCAGGACGGAGAGGTCCTTGAAATAGAACTGGCTGGTGAGTTTGCGGGCGCTGCCGAAGCCGGCGCGTTCGAGGAAGAATCCGAAGCCGATCCCGAGCAGGAAGGCGACAATGAGCGACACCTCGTCGTTGAAGGCGCCGAAGCGGTAGAAAGGTGCGTTCATAGCCAGAGCCTCCGGACGAACCAGGCGAGCCCGTAGGCGCCGCCGAAGATGCACATCATGGCGGCCCAGCTCCCCGCGTTGAGCAGGGCGCCGCCGGTGAGCGCCTGGCCGCTCATGCAGCCGAGGGCGAGCTTGGCGCCGACGGCCAGAATCGCGCCGCCGAGGAAGGCGAAGACGAACCGCGTCGTCTTGGAGATGCGCGGCCCCTTCTCGACCGTGACGCCGAGGCGGTTGGCGAACGCGCCCGAGAGCAGGCCGCCGACGAAGACGCCGATGACCTGGAACACGAGCCAGTCCTTGAACGGGCTGATGGTGCCGTCGCCGAGGTAGTCGGCGTAGAAGGGATTGGCCCGGGCGTGCTCGGGTGCGAGGGCGTTGACCGCGGCGGCGGCGGTGCTGGTCAGGGCGCCCGAGGCGCCGAGGCCGCGGCCCATGATGACGAAGGTCGCGAGCAGCACCAGTCCGAGTCCGAAGCCGGCGAGATACGGATTGAGGTACGGTTTGGCGGGGCTGGAAGGAGGGTGTGACATGGCGGCGGGAGGGGAGGGATTATGCCGGAGTTTTCGATCCACTGCTCAGGGCTGCAGGCGAAGGCGTAGCCGCGCTTGAACGCAGTGAAAGCGTGGGCGTACCTACGACCACGTTGTCGCTGTGCTCCAACGCGGCTACGTCGGACCCAAACCCCGAGTGAAACGGTGCGAGGCGAAGGGAGGGGAACTTCATGGTTGGAGAATCGCCGGATCACTGCGCGCCGGCGACGCGGACCCAGTGGCTCTCCTGGCCGGCGAAAACCAGGATGAAGCGCAGGGCCAGGCCACCGACGAGGACGAGCACGGCGGGGGCGAGCGTGTGGCGGATGCGGTTCTGCAGTTCGAGATACTGCAGGGTGAGCGGGGCGAGGATGCCGGTGCCGATGACCAGCACCCAGAACGGCGCCGCGTAGGGGCCGGTCAGAAGGAGGGCGGCGCCCTGCTGGCTGGCGGAGGTCGAGCTGACCAGGCCGATGAGAAACAGGATCAGCAGGCCGAGCTCGATGGTGAGGAAGCTGTTGTCGGCCTTGGCGAGCATCGGGGCGATGCTGGTGTCGGGCGCGCGCCCTTGTGACCAACGGGCGAGGGCGGAAAGCAGGAAGTCGGCGAAGGCGGGCCGCTCGCCGTCCTTGAGCGACAGGACCAGGATGCCGTGGAGCACGGCGGCGGCGGTGGAGAGCCCGGAGAACAGGAATAGCGGCGCGAGCAGGGAGGTGTTCCACAGGGGCCGGGCGGGCAGCGCGCTGAGCAGGATGCCGGTGTAGAGCCCGAGGGCGACGCCGACGATCATGTTGCTCAGGCCGATGCCCACGACGAGGCGCGGCCGGGCGAGGATGAAGTCGCTGATCGTCACGAGCACCGGGAAGCGGCGGGCGAGCGAGGGGATGGCCTCCGGCAGGTGCGTGAGGGCGTTGGCGGCCAGGGCCGGGTAGACCAGCAGCAGGATCCACGAGCCCCATGACATGGGCGACGCGATCTCGAAGGTCAGGTAGAGTCGCCAGACGTAGAGCTTGTGGGCGAGGTCGAGGAACAGCGCCAGCATCCCGGCCGAGAGCAGCACGATGCCGACGAGCGGGCCGATGGTGCAGCAGACCATGGCCTGGCGCTCCTTCGGCTGGACGAGGAGCAGGCGCACGCCGGCGAGGATCATGAGCCCGGCGACGAGGCCGCCGAGGAAGAGGTACACGGGAATCTCCCAGCCCCAGGCGTGCAGCACGGGATCGATGCCGGGGTTGTGGCGCGTGGTGGTGAGTTCGAGCGGCATGGCGGGCGGCGGATCAGGTGAGGTAGAACACGTGCGGCCGGCAGCCGGCCTCGGGGAGAAGCGCGTGGTTCGCGCGGGATTGCAGGAGGCGGCTCACCTCGCTCAACGGATCGTCGAGGTCGCCGAAGTGCATGCAGTGCGTCGGGCAGACGGAGACGCAGGCGGGCTGGAGCCCCTCTTCGACACGGTGGATGCAAAACGTGCATTTGTCGACGTAGCCGTCGGGGTGCGTGAAGCGGGCGTCGTAGGGGCAGCCGGCGATGCAGGCCTTGCAACCGATGCACTTCTCGTGGGTGACGAGGACGACACCCCCGCGGTGGACGTGGCTCGCGCCGGTCGGGCAGCAATACACGCACGGCGGGTTGTCGCAGTGGTTGCAGCGCTCCGAGCGGATCTCCAGCCGCGGGTGCGGGTAGGCGCCGCGCACCTCCTCGGTGATCCAGTCGCGGTTGTAGCCCTCCGGGACGTTGTTCTCCGTCTTGCAGGCGACGACGCAATCCATGCAGCCGACGCAGCGACGGGTGTCGATGACCATGACGTAGCGCATCTTCAGACCTGGGTTGCGGGTTCGAGGGTGACGAAGTTCACGTTCATCGCCGTGCCGCCCATGAGCGGGTCGACCTTGTAACGCGTGATGAGTTGGGCGTCGCTGGCGCCCTTGCCGAAGGCGTGGCGCAGGCCGCGGGCGGTGTGGCCGAAGCCGTGGACGAGGTAGACGCAGTCGGGCCGGATGCGTTCGGTGGCCTTGACGGCGACGGAATGGCTGAGCACGCCGTCCTGGTTTTTCAGGCGGACGCGGTCGCCGCTGCGCAGACCGAGGCGGCGGGCGGCGGCGGAGTTCACCCAGACGGCGTTTTCGTCCATCATGTCGCTGAGCAGCCGGTTGGTGTGGGTGCGGCTGAAGGTGTGCACCGGGGCGCGGCCGAAGAGGAGGCGGAAGGCGCCGGGCGGGCCGGCGGTGGGGCGGGTGAACTTCGGCACGGGGTCGAAGCCGGCCTCCTGAAGTTGGTTCGAGTAGAATTCGATCTTCCCCGACGGCGTGCCGAACTCGGCGGCCGCGCCCTCCTCGAAATAGATCGGTTCGCGCGGGCCGCGGATCAGGCCGTCGCGCTTGAGGGCGGCAAAATCGAGGTCGGCCTCCTTCAGCCGGTAGGCGAGGTACTCCTCGATGTTCTTCCACGGGTAGAACGCCTCGAGCCCGAGCTTCACCGCGAGCTGGCGGGCGATCCACCAGTTGGGCTTCTGGTCGTGTGGGGAGGCGATGACCGGCTGGCGGAGCGCCACGAACGGCTCCTTGAAGAGCTCGACGTTGAGCTCGTCATGACGTTCCAGATACGTCGACTCCGGCAGGACGACATCGGCCCAGCCGGCGATTTCGCTCGGCACGACGTCGACGACGACGAGGAGGTCGAGCTGCTGGATGGCCTTGATGGTTTCGGCTTCGGAGGGCAGGGCCTGGAGCAGGTTGGTGGCGTAGACGAGCCAGCCCTTGATGGGGTAGGGTTGCCCGGTGAGCGTGGCCTCGCGGATGCCGGTGGTGAGGGTTTCGTGGGCGAACGGGTATTTCTTCCCGGGGTTGTCGACCTTCGGGCGCTTCGCCTTCGGGTATTCCGGGTACGGGTAATCCGGCAGGCCCATGATGGCGGGCGTGTAGAAGCCGCCCTTCCGGCCCCAGCTCCCGAGCAGGGCATTGAGCAGGGCGACCGCGCGGCTGCGCTGGGCGTCGTCGCCGTACCAGTTCACGTGCCGGCCGGGGTGGACGAGGGTGGCGGGCCGGTGGCGCGACATCTCGCGGGCGGTGGCGCGGATGACGGCGGGGTCGATTCCGGTTTCCGGATACGCCCACTCCGGCGTGTAAGGGGCGAGCGCGGCCGCGAAGGCGTCGAAGCCGTGGCCGTGTTTGGCGACGTAGTCGGCGTCGTAGAGTTTCTCAGCGACGAGGACGTGCATCCAGGCGAGCACGAGGGCGAGGTCGGTGCCCGGCTTGATGGGCAGGTAGTATTTCGCCTTGCTGGCGGCGACGGAGTGGCGCGGGTCGACGACGATGATCGTGGCGCCGCGGCCGACGGCGGTGGCAAACTCCTGCACCTGGGTGTTGTGCATGTTTTCGCCGAGGTGGGAGCCGATGAGGACGAGGCACTGGGCGTTCTCGATGTCGGTGCGCTCGGGCGAGCCAACATCCTCGCCGAAGGTGAGGCGGAAGCCCACGTCGCGCGGCCCGCGGCACTGGGCGAAGGAAGGCGCGGCGATGTTGGGCGAGCCGTAGGCCTTGAGGGTGTGCTTGAGGAAGGTGCCGCCGATGCCGTGGCTGAAGAGCGCCATCGCCTCCGGGCCGTGGGTGGCGGCGATTTTTTTCATACGTTCCGCGATGAAATCGAGGGCTTCGTCCCAGGTGGCCTCGCGCCACTTTTCTTCGCCGCGCTCGTGGGTGCGAATGAGCGGGGTGCGGAGGCGGTCGGGGTCGGAGTGGGCGCCGATGCCGCCGGTGCCGCGGGGACAGAGGCGGCCGCGGGAAAGCGGATCGAGCGGGTTGCCTTCGATCTTCCAGAGCTGGCCGTCGCGCACGGTGGCGATGCAGCCGCATTTCCAGAAGCAGACATCGCAGAAGGTCGGGATTTGCTGCAGCCCCGGCTGGGCGGCGGGGGCACTGCGACGGGCGAGGGCGGCGAGACCGCTGCCGGCGGCGCCGGCCGTGGCGAAGGTGGCGGCGGAGATCTGGAGGAAGCGGCGGCGGGACAGCGCGGGCATGGGAGGAAGGGAGGGAATTAGGTTCGGGGGCAGCGCCGGGCAGGGAGCAGAAGAAATCTTAATCATCTAACGACCGTTTGAGTGTCGAATAGACAGGGTGGAGTCAAAGCCAACCACCTGGTCCACACAGTCAGTTAGGGCGCTTGCCCGGGCATTAGCGCGGCTGCGGGGTGGCGGGACTGGCCGCGCCGTTGCGGAGAGACTCCGCTCCCGGTTCAGGCGCCCGGACTGGCCGGCACATGGGGCCTCAGCACGCCGTCCTCCATCTCGAGGATGCGGTCGCAAAGGTCGAGGGAGCGATGGTCGTGCGTGACGAGGATGACGCCGGCGCGCTGCTCGTGGGCGACGCGGCGGAAGAGCTCCACCACCTGCCGCCCGAGCCGGCCGTCGAGGGCGGCAGTGGGTTCGTCAGCGAGGATGAGATCGGGGCGGTTGGCGAGGGCGCGGGCGATGGCGACCCGCTGCTGCTGCCCGCCGGAGAGCATATAGGGCAGGTTGTTGAGCCGGTCGGAGAGGCCGAGGTAGCCGAGCAGTTCCTCGGCCCGGGCGCGGGCGGCGCGGGGGACGACGTCGTTGATTTCGAGGGCGACCTGGACGTTCTGTCGCGCGCTCAGGAAGGGGATCAGGTTGGCCTTCTGAAAGACGAAACCGAGATGCCGCCGTCGGAAGGCGCGCAACTCGACCAGAGGGCGCGGGCCGTCCATGACCGCGCGCCCGGCGACGGCGACGCGCCCGGAGGTCGGCGGGTTGATCAGACCGATGGCGGCCAGGAGGGTGGACTTGCCGGAGCCGCTGGGGCCGAGGAGCGCGACCACCTCGCCGCGGGCAACGGTGAAGCTGGCCTGGCGCACCGCGACGACCTCGGTATTGCCGCTGCCGTAGACCTTGGTGAGATCCTCGACCTCGGCGGCGAGGTCGGCCTCGGGTGCGGCCGGCGCGGGGAGGGAGGCGGAGGCGTCGGCGGCGTTCACGAGAGGATGGTGTTGGGCTGGATCCGCAACGCCTTCCAGACGCCCAGTGCGCTGGCCGCGACGGAGATGAGCAGGACGATGCCGGCCAGCAGCGCGCGATCCGCGCCGGTGATGACCACCAGCCGCGGAAACGCGGGGAAGAGCCAGTGGCCGAGCACTGAGGCGATGCCGTAACCGACGGCGCCGAGCAGCAGAGCCTGCTGAAGGATGAGGCCGATGATCACGCGGTTGCGGGCGCCGATCAGCTTGAGCATCGCGATGTCGTGGGCTTTGTCCAGGGTCAGCGTGTACAGGATCAGCGCCATGATGATGGCGGAGACAAAGACGAGAATGGCACGAAAGAGCCCGAGTTGCCGGCGGGCGCGGTCGACGTTGCCGCGCAGGAGGAAGTCGCGCTGCGCCGGTTGGGTGTAGACCGAAACGTCGGGCCAGCCGGCGAGGGTGCGGGCGACCGCCGCGGGATCGGCGTCCGGGGCGACGTCGATCAGGATGGCGCTGACGGTGGGCGGGCCGACGACCGGGAGTGCGACGGAGGGGAGGCCGGCGCGCTCCAGCAGGGCGGGTTGTTGCTGCCCGAGATCGACGGCGGCGGCGCGGGCGCGGCGCGCCTCGCGTTCGAGGCGGAGGGCCTCGCCGGGCAGATCGAACTGCACGGCCTGGGCGTCGCGCAGGGTGAAGAACGCCATCGGATCGCCCGACGACGACGCCATGCCGCGCGTGAGTCCGACCACGGTGTAGGTGTCCTTGCCGAGCCGGACCTTTTCGCCGAGGGCGAGGCCGAGGCCGCGGTCGGCGATCAATTCGTAGTGCGCTTGGGCGATCGGCCGCCCGGCGATCAGCGGCAGGGATTCGCCGCGGTCGATCGGCCAGTCGAGCCCCTGCACGGAGAAGCGCCACGGCTTCCCGTCGCGCTCGCGCTGGATGGTGTGAAACACGAACCGCCGCGCCCGCGCCACGCCCGGCACGGCCTCGGCGCGCGAGACGAGGTTCGCCGGCACGCGCGACAGCTCCGCAAACGGCCCGCGCGTGTCGCGTTGCACGACCCACAAATCGGCCTCCAGGCGGTCGACCAGCAGCGTGGCTTCATACACCAGCCCCGAGTAGATGCCGCCCATGCCGAGCACGAGCATCAGCAGCAGGCCGATGCCGGTGGCGGTGAGGGCGAAGCGGCCACCGTTGTGGCGGATGTCCTGGGCGGCGAGGTTCATTCGCAATGGATCCGGTGGTGCGAAGTTCTCCTCGGCCGGCCCGGTGTAGCGACGAGTGTGAGCGAGTCGGCGAGGAACCACTCGCTCACGCTCGTGGCTACCAGAATCGAGGAAGCTCGGTCGGACATGATGGGTGGCGGGATTGAAGTTCCGAAGCGTGATGCGGGAGAATCAAGGCGCGGCGACGCGGCGGCCGTCGAGGGAAACGCCGGGCGCGGGCGGGCGCGCCACGCGTTCGCCGGCCTGCAAACCGCGGCGGATTTCGACCAGGCCGGCGCCGCGCAAGCCCGGCTCGACCGGCTGCCAGCGGGCGCGGCCGTCGCGCAGTATCCAGGTGCCGGTGACACCGTCGCGCACGCCAAGGAAGGCCGGCGGCACGGCCACCGCGCCGGGCGCGCGGCCGGTCTCGATGTACACCTCGGCGCGCTGGCCGATGGTCCAGTGGGCCGGCAGGCGCTCGACGCGCACGTCGACGAGGAATTCGCGCGTCTCGCGGTCGGTCTCACGGCCGAGGCGGGCGACGCGGCCCGGGTAGGGCGTGTCCGGCTCGGAGCGGAAGACGACCCGGGCCGGCTGGTCGGGCGCGAGGCGGGCGATGGCGGTTTCGTCGACCCAGGCGGAGATCCAGATCTCCTCGGTGGCCACGAGTTCGAGCACGGTGCCGCCGGGGGTGACGACGTCGCCCGGGTGCCGGTCGCGGCGGATCACGAGCCCCGCGAAGGGCGCGGTGAGCCGGGTGTGGGCGAGCAGTTCCTGCTGCAAGGCGACCTGGCTGGCGGCGGCGGCCTGGGCCTGCTGCGCCTCGGCGATGGCGGCGCGCACGCGGGCGAGGTCGGCCTCGGCGACGCGGAGCTGCTCGGTGGCTTTGTCGCGATCCGATTCGGCCAGGGTGCGGCTTTCGGTGAGGGAAACGGCGCGGGTGTGATCGAGCCGGGCGCGGGCGAGAACGGCCTGGGCGCGGGCTTCATCGGTGCGGATGCGAGCGACCGTGGCGGCGGCGGCGGTGGCGGCGGCTTCGGCGGCCTCGAGGTGGCGGCGGGCTTCGACAGCATCGAGCTCGGCCAGCAGTTGCCCGGCGGTGACGCGATCGCCCTGGTCGACGTGGACGGCGGTGAGCCGCCCGGTGATGCGCGGGCTCACCGAGGCGGAATAACGCGCCTCCAGGGTGCCGGTGCCCAGGGTCTCACCTTTCACGTCGGCGGTAGCGACCGTGTGGACCACGGCCGCGACCGGGGCGAAGCGGAGGAAGTAAAGTGCGGCGCCTGCCGGCAGGAGCAACAGGAGCCATTTCCAATGGCGGGTGAGAGTCATGGGTGTGGAAGAGGGAGAGTGTTACGACAAAGCCCTGGATCTCGTAGCCGCGTGGGCGATCCGTCCGCCGTAGCCTTGGCGAAGGCGGAAGCTGAGCGACCACGTGGTCCCACGCCCGGCCACGCTTTCGCTCGGCTCATAGCAGCGCGGCTACACTTGCGCTGAGGCTCCGGGAGGCGCGGCGGAAGCGACGTTTCACGGCGTGGGCAGCTTGGCGGGGCTGCGGGGATCGAAATGGGCGCGGATGCCGCCGGTGAGGGCGGAAGCCTGGAAACCGTTTTGCGCGAGGATGCGCGCGGCAAAGTAGGCGGTCTTGCCCAGGGCGCAGACGGTGACGACAGGCCGCGTGCGATCGAGCTCGCCGAGGCGGGCGCGGAGTTGGGCGAGCGGGATGTTGCGGAGACCCGGGTGCGGCACCGGGTGCGACTGCACCAGCGGCGGCGGCCGCACGTCGAGCACCTGCACGGCGGGATCGTCCGGCAGCGCGTCGACCGGGGTCACCAGGCCGTCGCGGGTGTTGCAGGCGGTGAAGCCGGCGAGGTTGACGATGTCCTTGGCGGCGCCGAAGGGCGGCGCGTAGGCGAGCTCGAGTTGCGCGAGGTCGTCGATCGTCAGCCCGCCGGCGATGGCGGTGGCGAGGACGTCGAGGCGCTTGTCGACACCGGCGAGGCCGGTGGCCTGGGCCCCGAGCACGCGACCACTGGCGGGATCCCAGCACAACTTGAGCAGGATCGGCTTGGCGCCCGGGAAGTAGCCGGCGTGGTGATTGTCGTTCACCGTCACGGTGCGGTAGGCGCGGCCGGCGGCGCGCAGGCGTTTCTCGGTCCAGCCGGTGAGGCCGGCGGCGACGTCGAACGCACGCACGATGGCGGTGCCAAGGGAGCCGTGGTACGGTTTCGTTTCCGTCGGGCGAAAAATGTGATCCGCGGCGAGGCGCCCCTGGCGATTGGCGGGACCGCCAAGCGGAACGCAGACACTTTCCCCGGAGATGAAGTCTTCGGTCTCGATGGCGTCGCCCGCGGCGTAGATGTCGGGGTCGCTCGTCTGCATGAAGCCGTTGACGCGGAGGTGGCCGCGCGGACCGAGGGTGAGGCCGGCGTCGCGGGCGAGCCCGGTATCCGGGCGGACGCCGATGCTGAGCACGACGAGATCAGCGGGCACGGTGCGGCCGGAGGCGAGGCGGCAGGTGAGGGCGTCGCCCCCTTCGAAGGCGGCAACGCTGTCCCCCAGGATGACGTCGACGTGGTGGCGGCGGACTTCGTCCTCGAGCAGGCGGGTCAGGGGCGGGTCGAGGGGCGGGAGCAACTGGGGGGTGAGCTCGATCAGGGTCACCGCTTTTCCGAGACGCACGAGCTGCTCGGCCATTTCGAGGCCGATAAAGCCGGCGCCGATGACCGCGACGCGGCGGGCCGAGGTCGCGGCGGCCTTGAGGCGGTCCATGTCGACGAGAGAGCGCAGGGTGAAGATGCGGGGATCGTCGATGCCGGGGAGCTCGGGGCGGAGCGGAACGGCGCCCGGGGCGAGCACGAGTTTGTCGTAAGGCAGCCACTCGGTGGTGCCGGCGGAAAGGTTGCGGAGCTGGACGCGTTTGCCGGCGCGATCGAGGGCGACGGCCTCGGTGCTGGTGCGCACGTCGAGGGCGAGCATGGCCTTGAGCGTCGCGGGGGTCTGGACGGCGAGGGCGTCGCGCTGGGCGATTTCGCCGCCGATGAAGTAGGGCAGCCCGCAGTTGGCGAAGGATACATCGGGCCCGCGCTCGACCAGGGTGATCGAGGCGGATTCGCTGAGGCGGCGGGCGCGGGCGGCGGCGGAGGCGCCGGCGGCGACGCCCCCGACGATGACGAGGCGGAGGGG
>CAZDGC010000071.1:0-39164 GCA_964504885.1 uncultured Opitutus sp. | reverse complement strand
CCAGTGTGGCTGATCATCCTCTCAGACCAGCTACCCGTCTTAGCCTTGGTGAGCCGTTACCTCGCCAACTAGCTGATAGGCCGCGAACTCCTCTCCTAGCGTCAGGTCTTGCGATCCCCGACTTTGGTAGGTCTCTCATGCGAGAGGCCACCGTATGCGGTATTAATTCGCCTTTCGGCGAGCTATTCCCCACTTGGAGGTAGATTGTTCACGTCTTACGCACCCGTTCGCCACTGCGTTTCAGATGTATTGCTACACCTGAAACACCGTTCGACTTGCATGTCTTAACCACGCCGCCAGCGTTCATTCTGAGCCAGGATCAAACTCTCCGAAAAGAGAGTTATGAACCTAGTGATTCATGAACTACTAGTGTGATGCCAACTTGCGCTGGCATCGTATTTTGAATTTTGATTGGGGGTCCCAATCAATCGCACAAAGTAACTTTCAAAGAGCCTTTCCGATAGTGGAAAGATTTCGAGCAGAACTTTTTGTCCGCCGACCGTCAACTAGAATTCTCAAGATTTTTGAGAATTTTTTCAGGCCGACTGAAAAGAACAACCCGCTTCCTTATCCGGAGGCTTGCGTCGCATCGTTTACAACTGCCTTCGAACTGGCGGGAGGGAAGACGGTGCAAATCACCATCCCTCATGCAAGGATTTTTTTGGTTTTTTTTCCTGCCACCACTCCGCCGCGGCACCTGCACCCGCCGCGGCACTTGTGTAACCGCCGGTTGGATACTCACGAAGAAGGACGGGGTCCCTGCGGCCGCCTCCCTGCGGGACACCCAGCCACCACTCCCGGCCGGGAACGAACCTGGTTGCCAGCAGCCGGCCCGCTTGATGCCAGGATGAAGCCAGGCTGAAGCCAGACAGGTCCCAGGATGGTCCCAGGATGGTGCCAGGATGAAGCCAGGCAGAGCGAAGGATTGCGCTTGCCACCACGAAGGTGCGGTCCCGCAGTCCCGGTGCCCCCCACTCAAGTCCCATGGCAAAGCTTCAGCTCAATTCCGCCCTGCGCGACCTCCGGGGCAGCCTCGACAACCTCGTGGTACGCCGCACCCCCTACGGGAAAGTGCTCTCCCGCAAACCCGACATGAGCCGGGTCAAGTGGAGTCCCTCCCAACTCGCGCAACGGCAAAAAATGAAGTCCGCCGCCAGCCAGTACCGGAAGCTAATGTCCGATCCCGCACAAGCGGCGCGACACACGGCACGCGCGGCGAAACTCGGAATTCCAGTTTCGTCCCTCGTAATGGGTGAACTGCTCCAGGCTCCAGCGAAGGAAGCGGTCGCCGCGAAAAGAAGCCGGGGAGCCCGGTAAGGGGCAACCGGCCTGGCTTGCCGGTGGCCGCGACGCACCGCGTGCGCCAGCGGCCACACGTCACATTGCACTCAAGTGCAGCGGCAATCCGGGATTAGATGGTGTCCAATCAGTGGAGGGCGGCGCTCTGTCGCCGCCGCGACCTTACCTGCGGCGCCGAGGAACCGGCGCCCTCCATCGACCGGGTATCGTGGACCTTTTCGACACCTTCTTATCAAACGGCCTCAACCTCCGCCCGCCGCGGAATCGGGGCCTGTGCGCCCGCGCCGAGTGTCGTGAGGGCGGCAGCGACGTTGGCCACCGCGATCGCCTCACGCCAGCCCGAGCCCTCGGCAAGGCGGGCCGCCAATGTTCCCGCAAACGCATCCCCGGCACCGACGGTGTCACGCGGCTGCACCGCATACGTGGCGATCGACTGCACCCCGTCCACCCCCACCCAAAGAGTCGGTAACGCCCCTTGCGTGACAATCAAGTGGCGTACCCCGCGCCGCGCCGCCGCAGCCGGCTCAGGCGCGCCAAACACCTCGGCACACTCGTGCTCGTTTACGACCACCGCCTCAATGGGCAGGTCCGCCCAGGGAAACCCGGCCACGACCGGCGAGGGATTGAACACCGCCCGCACTCCCGCCTGCGCGGCCCGGCGCAATGCCGACACCGCGACCGCCAACGTACACTCCAGCCCCACCAGCAGCACATCCGTCCTCGGCAGCAACGCCGCCAGCGCTGCCTCGACTGACTCGACGCCCAACCGGCCATTTGCCCCGGGATCGACCAGAATCTGATTCTCCCCCTGGTCATCGACACAGATGAACGCCGCCCCGGTCGACACCCCGGTCAGCGTCGCCACCCAGCGATCCTCGACGCCCTCCCGGCGCAAGTGTTCGCGGTAGAGCGCCCCGTCGGCATCATCGCCCAGCGCGCCCACCATCGCCACCCTCGCCTCATGCCGTGCCGCCGCCACCGCTTGATTCGCGCCTTTGCCCCCGAACTCCAGCCGGGTACCCGTCGCAAACCGGGTTTCACCCGCGCGGGGCAGGCGTGCGACGCGCCAGATACGGTCGACGTTGAGTGACCCCACGACCGTGACCCGGCCGCGGGCGGAGGCAGGACGAGTGGCCGCGTGCATGGAAACAGGATTCAGCGCGCGATCAATCGCGCCCGGATGGCCTCGGCTGCCACTGCGCCGACGATCACGACTCCAGTCACCACCCGCTTGATCGGTTCGCTTACCCCCAGGTGCGCCAGGCCCGCCTCCAGCGTGGCGATGATCAGCACGCCGACGAAGGTCGCGAGCATCGATCCACGGCCCCCCATGAGACTGGTACCCCCGATCACCGCCGCCGCAATCGCGGAGAGCTCGAGCCCGGAGCCGGCATTCGGATCCGCCGCCCCCAGGCGTGCCACCTGGCAGAGCCCCGCCAGACCTGCCAGCAGCCCGGACGCAGCGAACACCGCCGTCCGTACCCGCACTGGCGGAATTCCCACCAGCCGCGCCGCCTCCTCATTGGTGCCCACCGCCACGGTCTGCCGCCCGAACACCGTCCGCGTCAGGACGAAATGCGCCAGGCCGGTCAGCCCCACCGCGAGCAGGAACGCCACCGACAGTCCACCCACCGGCGTGGCCTGCAGCACGGCGAGGCGCTCGCCGAGGTATTTGGTTTGTGAATTCGTGACGAGATAGGCGATCCCGCGCGCGCCCTCCAGCAAACCGAGCGTGACAATGAATGATGGCATCCGCAGCGCATTGACGAGGGCGCCGTTGACGAGCCCGCAAGCCAGGCCCGCGGTGAGCCCGGCGGCGGCCGCGACGCCCACCGGGGCGCCGGCGTCGGCGACACCCCAGCCAAACACGGCGCCCGCCACCGCCGACACCGAACCGACTGAGAGGTCGATGCCTCCGGCCACGAGCACAAACGTCATGCCGAGCGCCGCCAGCGCGAGCGCCGGAATGCGATTTGTCACCGTCTGCAGCGTGGCCAGCGACCAGAAATGGTCGCTGAGCACGCTGAACAAGCCGACCAGCGCCGCCAGCAGGAGGGCGAGAAACAGGAATTCGGAACTGCCGCGCAACCGGTGCATGAAAGCTCAGTTCGGCGCCCCGGCCGTGTGTTCGCGAAACGCCGCCGCCATGAACGCTCCTGGCGTCAGGTCCGCCGCGGCGAATTCGCCCGCCACGCGGCCGCGTGAAAGCACGATCACGCGGTCGCACAGCGCGACGAGTTCCTCGTAGTCGCTCGAAGCCACCAGCAGCGCGGCTCCCTCCCGGGCGCGCGCGCGCAGCAATTCGTAGATTCCCTGCCGGGCGGCCACGTCAACGCCGCGAGTGGGTTCGTCGAGCAGCCACACCCGCGCCTCGCGCCGCAGCCAGCGGCCGATCACGACCTTTTGTTGATTGCCCCCGCTTAGCTGGGCGATCGGCTGTTCCGGCGCGGCATAACGCACCTGCAGCCTCGCGAGCAGATCCACGGCGTCCGTCGCTTCCACCGCGCGATCGATCCAACCCGGCAACCCGCGCCGCCGCGGCAGGCGGGCGAGCGTCGCGTTCAGGGCGACCCCCAACGGCGCCAGGAGGCCGTGCTGCTTGCGATCCTCCGGCACGTACGCCAGCCCCGCGGCCACGGCGGCCTCCGTCGAAGCCGCGACGAAGGGCGCACCCGCCGGGCCAAGCGTCAGGCTCCCCTGCCGGGTCTGATCGGCGCCAAAAATGGCCCGCAACAATTCCGTGCGACCCGCCCCCACCAGGCCCCCCAGGCCGACAATTTCGCCGGCGTGCACGTCGAACGAAACTCCTCGCACTGCGGTGCCGGCATGCAGATCACGCACCCCGAGAATCCGCGGCCCTTGCGCCCCCTCGCCCCACGTCGCCCGGGCGGGCGCGACCGCTTCGCCGGCCATCAGCGCAATCAGCCGCTCGCGGGGCGTCGACTCCGCCGGCAGCGTGGCCACCAACTGGCCGTCGCGCAGCACGCTCACCCGATCCGCCAGCAGACCGATTTCGTCGAGCCGGTGGCTGATGTAGAGGATGGAGGTCCCCCGTCCGCGCAATGCACGGAGCAGGGCGAACAGGGTCTCGATTTCCGCGCCGGTGAGCGCCGCCGTGGGCTCGTCGAGAATCAGCAGACGGCACTCCTGCGCGAGGCCGGCGGCGATTTCGACGAGTTGCTGGTGCCCCACGCCCAAAGCCGCCGCCGGCGTGGAGGGGTCGAGGCCGGACAACCCGACGCGCGCCAGCGCGGTGCGGGCGGCCGCCTCCAGCCGGCGGCGATCGATGATGCCCCCAAACCGCGCCGGCAGCGCGTGGAGGAACAGGTTCTCGGCCACCGTGAGCGTGGGCAACACACTGAGTTCCTGCAGCACCATCACCACACCCGCCGCCTGGGCCGCACGCCGGTTCGCCGGAGCGAACGCCGCGCCATCGAGGGTCAGTTCGCCGGCGTCTCGCGTCTCGATACCGGCGATAATCTTCGAGAGCGTCGACTTCCCGGCCCCGTTGCCGCCGATCAGCGCGTGAATCTCCCCGGGGGCGAGCTCGAAGGCGAGGTCGCGCAGAACCACGTTGGTTCCGTACGATTTCTTCAGCGCTCGAATCTGGAGACGGTGAACTGGCATTGGAGTCGCATGGCCGGCGTGGCAGTCGCGGGCGTGAGTTCGGTTCTCTCGCTCACGCTCGTGGCTCGTGGCTACGATTCTACCGGGTGATCAGATCCACCGGCGTGGCGCGGTCCGCCGTCTGCTTCGTCTTCAGCATTTCGCGCGCGGCATCGATCCCGAAGACCGCGAGCTGGCCGGCGTGCTGGTCGGCCGTCGCCACCACCGCGCCGCTCACGAGCAGCGGCTTGATCGCACTGATGTGGTCGAAACCGGCCACCAGCACCTTGCCCTCGCGCCCGGCGGCCTTGATCGCGGCGACGGCACCCAGCGCCATGTTGTCGTTGCCGCAGAGGATCGCCTTCAGGTTGGGGTGGGCGTTGAGCATCGAGGCGGCGACGGTGTTGGCCTTTTCCATCTCCCACTGGCCGCTCTGGGTGGAGACGAGTTTCAAGCCGGCCTCCTTGACGGCGTCCTCGAAGCCGAGCCGGCGTTGGCGGCCGTTGTCGGCGGTCGGGATGCCTTCGATGATCGCCACCGGATCGCCGCGCTGGAGACGCTTCGCCAGCGCACGACCCACCGCGGCGGCACCCGCCCGGTTGTCGGGGCCGACAAACGGGATGGAGATGCCGGCGTCCTTCATCGCCGCGGCGTCGAGACGGTTGTCGATGTTGACGACCACGATGCCGGCGGCGAGCGCCCGCTTGAGCACGGGCACGAGGGCCTTGGAGTCGGCGGGCGCGATGACGATCGCGTTCACGCGGCTCGCGATCATCTGCTCGACGAGCGACACCTGCTCCGCGAGGTCGGTCTCGTTCTTGATGCCATTCACGATGAGGTCGAACTCCCCGGCGTGCGCGGCGGCGTGTTTCCTCGCCCCTTCGGCCATGGTGCCGAAGAACTCGTTGGCCAGCGACTTCATCACCAGGGCGACACGGGGTGTGGCCGCCGTGGCCGGTGCACCGGAAGGTGAGTCGGATTTTCCACAACCACCGAGGAAAAGCAGCGCGGCGGCGAGGCAGGGGAGCGGGAGTCGGGTCATGGGAGGGAAACCTCAGCGATTGAGGCTGGCCGGCGGTTCGACGCAGAGCTGCACGATGACTTCGCGCACGCGTTCCGTCTGGGCCGCGCTCATCAGCAGAAAGCGGTGGAGCCCCTTGCGCTCCTTGTTGGTCCGGTACCAGGTGGCGCCGTTGTCCTCCACCGTCACGGTGCCGGGCGGGGAGAGGTCGAAGTATCCGCGATCCGGATAAACGGCGTACAGCAGGGCGGTGGGATCCCAGGTGGGTCGGTCGTGCGGCGGCGGGTTGTAGGCGTAATACGCCTCCTTGAGCGGGTGGTGCTTCACGTACTCGAAGTCGCGTTCGATCGAGACGTGCGGATAGGCGGCGGCGACGCCGATCTCGAAACCGCTCCAGATCACCGGGGTCGGCCAGCGTTTCGCCAGGCCCTGGGCCGCCGGGATGTCCTTGATCACGTTGTACTCCAGGTGGCGGGTGTTCCAGTTCACGGTCTGGAAGGCGCCGGCCATGATCGAGAGGAGCTTCACTTTCTTCGCGATCAGTTCGCGACCGCCCAACGGCGAATGCGCATCCGGCTTCGAGTCGAGCAGGCGCGCGAAGTTGGTGAAAAAGCCCACCTGCACCAGCGCGACGCTCGCGTCCGGCTGGGCGGCGAGGATCTTCCGGAGTAGCCCGACCGCCTCGGGCGCCTGCTCGCCGCTGCGCAGGTCATGCGGGTAGCGCAGGGAGCCGTCGGGGTTGGTCGCGTCGGCGAGCCGGTTGAACTTGCCGGGCTCGGGCGTAGCGCCGTGGCGCACGACCCCGATCGGCACATCGGGGTAGCCGTAGAACGTGTTCATCGCGTCGACGAAGGCCGCCGCCTTGGGGTGGTCCTTGGTGATCGTGACCGCGAGGAGCTCGACCGCCCCGCGCTTCTGGAGGCTGTGGATCATCGCCAGGGCCATGGCGTCGTCGACGTCATTGCCCATGTCGGTGTCGAAGATCAGCTTGACGGGCGCGGCGTGGGATCCGCCGACGAGGAGGGCGAGGAGCAGGGAGGAGAGAAACCGGCGCATGGCGTTGGCAGGCATAAGGAGGTTGGAACGGAAACAGTTGGTCACGGTGTGACGCGGGCTGGCCGTCTCGCCGGCGGCGCAACCATCAGGTCCTCGATCACCGCGGCAATCCGCCCCGGAGCGACCGCGAGCTTCACGCGGGAGTGCAGCGCAGCGGAATCCGGCCGCCAGGTGGTGACACCCTCGGCGTCGACCTCCACGCGGCCACCGGAGACGACCACCCACAGGTGCGGCTCCGCGCCCCGCACGGCAAAGAGCGCCGCCGCCTGATCGTAGCTCGGCTGGCCGCCGTCGATCGACGCGCGTTTTCCGAAGCGGCGCAACTCATAGGCCCGGCGAACCGGATTGCCGGCCGCAGTCTCCTTCAGTCGCTCGCCGGTCATGATGTCGCGGCCCACCTCGAAACCCTGCCAGACGATCTCCCCCGGCCAGGACTCCGCCACCACTCGCGCCGCTTCACGGTGGGTGCGGATGTTGGTCTCCGGCTTCTTTGAACCGGTGAAATCGCCCCCCATTACGATGAGCCGTTTCACCTTCGTCCGCACCAGATCCGGTTCCCGCCGCCAGAGCTCCGCGAGGTTTGAGAAGGCGCCGACACTGCAGATCGTCACGCTTCCGGCTGGCTGGGCCGCCAGCACCCGCCGGTAAACGTCCAAGGCATCGGGGGCGCGATCATCCGGGCCGATGTCGTTTGGCGCCGAGTCGCGCACGCCCTCGGTGTACGTGCTCGTGCGCTGCAGATCGGTGGGACCCACCTTGTCCGTGCCGATCGGGAGGTCGGGCCGGCCGTACCAGGTGTTGATGGCATCCACCGCGGCCGCCGAAGCGTTGGTCTTGTCCTTGCGATTCACCACGGTGGCGAGCAGCTCGCATTCGCCGCGGTCCATTAGGGCGTGAAGCAGAGCCAGGGTGCCAGCGTCGTCGGCGTCTCCGGACATATCGGTGTCCAGAATGAGCCTCACCGCGTCGCTCCCCATGCCGGCGGACCGGCCGGCGTCAGCCGGAGAAAGACCGGCTTGACCGGCAGCGGACGCAGGCGACGCGGAAGGCGGATCGAGGCGGGCTGCTTTCGCGGCTTCGGGACCGGTCGGAAACGCCGCGATTCCGCTTTTGGTCGGTGCTTCGCGGATCGGATTGGCAGCCTGCGGGCTGTGGCCAAACACGGCCAGACCCAGCAGCAGCAGGTAAGGACGCAGGGGGGACAGCATGAGACAGAGGCAACCGGCGCCCATGCGCCACGGCCGGCCACGCTTGAAGCCAGGCACTTCAGTCGTCAAGGCAAACGATTGCAGCCGGTCTGGTTTCATAGGTTTTATTGTTACCTATTATGTAGTTACATTAACTCGACCCCCGCACCACCAGTTCGGGCAGGAGTGTGATGCTGGCAGGGGGCCGCAGGGGATCCTCCAAGCGCAGAAAGAGCAGTTCGGCGGCTGACCGTCCTACCTCGTAGGCCGGCTGGCGCACCACCGTGAGCGGCGGATTGAAGACTGCGGCCAGGGGCAGGTCATCAAACCCCACCAACGCCACGTCCGTCGGGAGGCGCAATTGGCGCGCATGAATCGCCTCGATGGCCCCGATGGTCATGAGGTTGTTGGCGACAAAGAGGGCCGTCGGCGGCTCGCACCGCGCCAGGAGATCGAGGGTGAGAAGGCGCCCGCTCTCCTGCTTGTAGTCGCCGTAGCGAATCAACTCCAATGGTAGCGACAAGCCGGCGTCTTCCAGTGCCTCGCGGCACCCGGCGAGCCGCGCGCGGCCCGTGGAGGAATCGGCCGGGCCGGAAATCACGCCGATGCGCCGGTGGCCGCGCTGGAGCAGGTGTGAGACTGCTTCCACCGCACCGCGTCGGTTGTCGATCTCCACCTTGTCCACCGCCACCTCAGTGAGCGCCCGATCGACGCAGACGACCGGCATGCCGCTTCGGACCAGGCGCAGCACGGCCGGATCGCGTTCGTTCACGGGCGGAAGGATGACGCCGTCCACCGACTCCTGCTGCATCACGTCGAGATAGAAACGCTCCTTGTTGGCGTCCTCATCGTAGTTGCAGAGCAGCACCGCGAAACTGTTGCGGTACGCGACATCCTCCACCCCGCGCGCGAGGTCGGCAAAAAACGGATTCTGGATGTTGGGGATGATGAGCCCGAGCAGATGACACTTGCCCCCGGCCCGCAGGCGGCGGGCGACGCGGTTGGGTTTGTAGCCCAGCTCCCGCATCACCTGCCGCACGTGTTCCTGGGTCTCGGCGCTTATCTTGCCCGTCTGGTTGATCGTGCGCGATACGGTCGAGATGGAGACTTTCGCCCGCCGGGCGACTTCGACGAGGCTGGAGGCGCGTTCCATGAGGAGTATTCCCAAGGATTAGCTGACACGCCGCGCCCTGACGATTCCGAATCCGCGATGCAAAGGTGCAACGGTACCGCCTCGTTGTCTCCGCGACCGGGGCTGCAGGCCTGTCGAAGGCGCCGAGGTCGGTCCAGCCGAGGTCATCGGCAAGACGCCACCCGCCACCCTGACCGGCAACCGGCCGTCAGATCGACTCCCGCTTCAACCCGCGGGTCATCAGGTCCCGCAGCGCGGCCGCGGGGCTCTTGCCCTCGAAGAGAATCGCATGCGTCTGCCGCAGGATCGGCGCATCGAGGCCGCGCTCCGCACAGAGGCCGGCAAACGACTCGGTGGTGCGGTAGCCTTCGACCACCGTCCGACGGCAATCGAGCAGTTCGGCGGCCGTCCTGCCCTCGCCGATCTGGCGTCCAAACTCGTGGTTGCGGCTCCAGTCGCCATAACCCGTGGCCACGAGGTCGCCAAAGCCGCTCAAGCCATAGAACGTTTCCGCCCGCGCCCCGAGCGCCACTCCGACCCGTACCATCTCGGCCAGAGCCCGCGTCAGCAGTGCCGCCTTGGTGTTGTCGCCGAGCCGCAGTCCATCGCAGCACCCGGCCGCGATGGCGTAGATGTTCTTCAGGCACCCGCCATATTCCACCCCGGCGAGATCGTCGCTCGTGTACACGCGGAGCGTCGAACCGCTGAGGGCCGCCTGCAACTGCTCGAGGCCTCCCGCGGCCGGTTCCGCCGCCAGCACCATGGCGGAGGGGTCGCCCCGCGCGACACCGAGGGCATTGGTCGGACCGGCGAGGGAACACACCCGGGCGCCCGCCACCACCTGGGCAATCACTTGCGAGGGGCGGAAATGCGTCCCCACCTCCAATCCCTTGGCGAGGCTCACCACCACCCGGGCGCCGGCCACGCGCCCCGCGGTCTCCCGCAAGGCCTGGGTCGGACACGCGAGCAGCACCACGTCCGCCGCGGGGAGCACCGCCGCCAGCTCCGCGGTGACCTCCACCTGCGGGGACAGCGCGACGCCGGGAAGGTACTCGACGTTTTCCCGCGCCGCCCGCAGCGCTGCGGCGTGCTCGGGCCGCCGCGGCACCAGCGCCACCGGGCGCCCCACCCGCGCGAGGTGAACCGCAAAGGCCGTTCCCCACGCCCCGGCGCCGACGACGACAAAGTTCATAGCTGCAGTTTTTCGCCTGTGGCGAAAAACATAGGGTTTTTGCGCAGCAAAAACCTCCTCACTTCAGAAACGCCGGCACCTTTTCGCCGGCGATCATCTGCTCAAAGGTCTCGCGGGCGTTGATCAGTTCAAAGGCGCTGCCCTTGACGAGCACCTCGGCGGCCATCGACCGCGTGTTGTAGCGGCTCGCCATGGTGTAGCCATAGGCGCCCGCGCTCATGAAGGCGATCAACTCGCCCTCCCCGACCTCCTGCAACTGGCGGTCCTTGGCGAAACAGTCACCGCTCTCGCAGATCGGGCCGACCACGTCGGCCACGAGGGCGCGGCGCGAGGAGTCGCGGTGCAGCGGCACGATTTCGTGGAAACTGTCGTACATCGCCGGCCGCACGAGGTCGTTCATCGCGGCGTCGACGACGAGGAAGTTCCTCCCGGCGCCGCGCTTGAGGTGCTCGACCTTGGCGAGTAACACGCCGGCGTTGCCGACCATGAACCGGCCGTGCTCCAGCAGGATCTTCAACCCGAGAGGCTGCAGCAGCGGCACCAGCGCGGCGCCGTAGGTTTCAGGTGTGAGCGGCCGCTGGTCGGCCGGCAGCGCCTCCCACCAGCCGGAGGGGCCGCTGGCGAGGGCGTCGCGGTACACGATGCCCATGCCGCCGCCGATCGAGAAGTACGTGATGCCGTACTTCACCTTCAGTTCCGCAGCGAACGGCGCGACCTTCTGCACTGCCTCGACGAACGGCGCCACCGAGGTGAGCTGCGAACCGATGTGCATCTGCACGCCCTTGATTTGGATATTGGGATACTTCGCCGCGGCCTCGTAAGCGGCGGCGGCGTGCTTCAGGGGGATGCCGAACTTGTTGTCGCTCTTTCCCGTCGTGATCTTGGCGTGCGTGTGGGCGTCGACGTCGGGATTGACGCGGATCGCGATCGGCGCCTTCACGCCCAGGCGACCCGCCACATGGTTGATGCGGCCGAGCTCCGGTTCGCTCTCGACGTGGAACGAGTAGATGCCGTGCTCGAGGGCGAGCGCGATTTCGGACTCGGTCTTGCCCACGCCGGCAAACACACTGCTCTTCACGTCGGCGCCGGCGGCGAGCACGCGGCGAACCTCACCACCGCTCACGAGGTCGAAGCCCGCGCCGAGGTTCGCAAAGTGGCGAAGCACGGCGAGGTTTGAGTTCGCCTTCATCGCGTAGCAGAGCTGCGCGTCGAGCCCGGTGAGGCCGGCTTGGAGACGGCGGTAGTTGTCCTCCATCGTGGCCGCGCTATAGACGTAGGTCGGCGTGCCGTAGAGCTTCGCCACCGCCGCAAGATCGACGGATTCACACGTGAGATCGGAGCCGGAATAGCGGAAATGATGCATGGGACGGACTGAAAAACTGGTTAAACCGGCGACGCTAGCGGCTTTCCACTTGAAAAAACCACCCCAAATTTTGTGACTCGTGGCGTGCTGCGCGCCTGGCTCCGCCTCCTCCCCCTGCCGCGCTCCCGCCGCCCCTTCCGGCCGGAGTTGCACGGGCGTTTCCGGAACCCGCAGTTCGTAAGCTTCATGGCGCAGAACAATCGGCGCCGCATCGATTCCGACCTTCACGACGCGGTGCTGCGCGGCCGAAAAATCATGAAACACACGCTCCGCTTCGCCCTGGCCGGCGGGTGCGCGTGGGTGGTGCTCGAAAGCGCCCGGGCACTCTCGATCTTCTGACGGGCGACCGGGTGCCGACCGGCCACCGGTCTCACCTTCAGGCGGTCAGCCCGCCGGGTCGCGCGCCGTGTGACTTGTCGTCGCGATGCGTTGCGGACGGGGCATGGTGGTAATGCTCGGGATGCTGCACATGGTCCGCGTGAACAAGGTCGTACGCCGCGACCAGGAGGAACAAGCCGCCGAACAGAATCGTTGCCAGCAGCTCAAACGAATACGGCAGCAGAATAAACGCCACCGGCACCGCGACAATGAAGGCAATCAACAGGTTCTTCAGGGTGGGCTTCATGACAGTCGGGGTCTATTAGGTTAGACGCCTGAAAACTCCAAACGTTGCCGGTGTGCCCCCCTGAAGTTGGCCGCCGGCCCCCCCCCAGCAGACGGTCGGACTGGGGAAAGGCATCCTGGCTGCTTCGCACGGACCTTAGCAGTCCTTCGGAGTTGGCCGGCGCGGGGTCCGCACATCCTGGCGCATTACCTCACGCCTGGTCCTCCCATTCCGAGGGGCTGCCAGCCGGGTTCTTCCGCTTGCCGCGTCGCGGGTGACGCCGCTTCCTCGACGCATGACTTCCGCGCCCGTCCCGGAGCCGCGCTCCCCAATCCAGCGATTCCTCAACACGGTCGAACGCGCCGGCAACGCCCTGCCCCATCCGGCGACGCTGTTTGCCCTGCTGGCGGCGGCGGTCGTCGTTCTTTCCTGGATACTCCACGCCGCCGGCGTCGCCGTCACCAACCCGGCGAGCGGCAAGGTGGTGACGGTGGTCAACCTGCTCTCCCTCGAGGGCCTGCACCGGATCATTCTCGACGCCACCCGCAACTTCCTCGCCTATCCGCCGCTGGGCATCTCGCTCATGTGCCTGCTCGGCATCGGCATCGCCGAACACTCCGGCCTGATGGGCGCCAGCCTGCGGCTCGTCGTGCTCGCGTCGCCCGCCCGGCTGATTACGCCGATGGTGGTCTTCGCCGGCGTGATGTCCAACGCCGGCAGCGAAGTCGGCTACGTGCTGCTCACGCCGCTGGCGGCCGCGTTGTTTCACGCCCTCGGCCGGCACCCGCTGGTGGGACTCGCGGCGGCGTTCGCCGGCGTGTCCGGCGGTTACAGTGCCAATCTCATCATCGGCTCGGTCGACGTCCTGCTCGCGGGGCTCTCCGAGGCGGCCGCTCATATCGTCGACCCGAAATACACCGTGGCGGCGACGGCCAACCTGTACTTCATGTTTGTCTCCACCGGCGTGGTCACCGCCGCCGGCACGTGGGTGACCGAAAAGATCGTGGCGCCGCGCCTCGGCGACTACCGCGGCGACGCCCCGCGCGAGGAGTTGAAGCCGCTGGCTGCCGCCGAGAAACGCGGCCTGTGGGCGGCGGCGCTCACCGTCGCGGGCCTCACCGCAATCGCGCTGGCCGGAGTCGTCCCGGCGGACGGCTTCCTCCGCAACCCGGCCAACCCCAACTTCGAACAATCGGTGTTCATGCGGGGGCTGGTGACGGTGATCTTTCTGTTCGGGTTGCTCCCGGGGCTGGCGTACGGCGTGGGGGCCGGGACCATCCGCAGCGACCACCAGGTCATGGCGGGGATGACGGCGACGATGAAGTCGATGGCGTCGTTCATCGTGCTGGCCTTCTTCGCGGCGCAGTTCATCGCCTATTTCAACTGGACCAACCTTGGCATCATCCTGGCGGTGAGCGGAGCGGACGTCATCACGCACCTCGGCCTCGAGAAGATGCCGATCCTGCTGATGCTGGCGCTGGTGGTCTTTGCCTCGGGCGTGAACCTGCTGATCTCGAGCGCGTCGGCGAAGTGGGCGCTGCTGGCGCCGGTGTTCGTGCCGATGTTCATGCTGCTCGGGTACTCACCGGAGTTGGTCCAAGGGGCGTTCCGCGTGGGCGACAGCGTGACCAACATCATCACGCCGCTGATGAGCTATTTTCCGCTGATCCTGACCTTCGCCCAGAAGTACGACCCCAAGGCGGGCATCGGCACGATGATCGCCACGATGCTGCCGTATTCGATCGTATTCGTGCTGGCCTGGTCCCTCCTGCTGGTGGCTTGGATCGGATTCGGCCTGCCCATGGGCCCGGGAGCGCCGCTGTTCCTGGCGAAATAGGCGCGCGATTCTCGAGGGAGCCGTTGACCTTACCGCAGTCCCGGCCCCTCCACCGGGTGCAACAACCCTACATCGCCCCGGAATTGGTTCCGCGTTGGCCTTGCACGATCACTTTCCGAACCTGACCCTCCCTTCTCGACCCCGCTCCCGGCACGGCGGAATGCGGCATGCCTTGTCACGGCTGCCAGCACCTCCGGGGGCTGCGGATTGGCCAGAACGACGTTTTCTTCACCCGGCGGCGCGTAAAACTGTGACCCTTCGGTGCGGAGGACGGCAATCACGGGTACGCGCAGGGCGGCCGCCAGATGCATCGGCCCGGAATCGGGTGTAACGAGAAGTGCGACGCGTGCCAGCAGGCCTGCGAAAGAGCGGAGAGGCCCGGGCGGAACGAGCCGAATGGTCGTCCAGTCATCGCCAGGGACTTGTGTCCAAAAATCACACTCCTCAGGGCCGACGAAAAGAAGCGTGGGGAGGCCCGCTCCGGCGAGGCAACGCAGCACGGAGAGCCACCAGTCGTAGGGCCACCGCTTCGCCCCATGGCCGCCCACAAAAACGCCAACGACCGGCCGGTCGTCCCGGGTGGTCGAGTCATGCAGGTCGCTGGTAATTTGTTCGGCCGCCGCCGCTTCCGCGGGAGCGACCCGGTAGTCGGGCCTTGGTCTCATCGTTAGGCCTAGGGCAGACGCGATGTGCTCCGACTCTTGATAGATGGAAGCCGCCCGCGGCAGGGAAAGACGTACGTTAAGCAGGCGCGCATGAGACCCTTCCGCGCCGATGCGCCAGCGGGCACCGCTGAGAGCGGCGTACAGCGCGCCGGAAAACGAGGTCATCCCGCCGTCGATGGCCACTTCGTACGATTGCGAACGTATTCTGAGGAGCAGCGCCACCAGTCGCCAAGGCTTGCGTGTGTCGCTGCGCGACACCCGATGAATCTGCTCGAGGCCAAGGCCGGCGAGCAAGGAAGCGGTGTTGTCGGCCACCAATGCGTCGATTGTTGCGGCGGGGAATCGCGCCCGCAGGACCGGCAGCAGGGAAGTGACGAGCACGGTATTGCCCAGACGAAAGTTGACCCTCACGAGCAAGATGCGCCGTACCGCAACCGCGGGAGGCACTTCGCAGTTCGGGAGGGGCGGGGCGAGCATCCCAAGAGTGGTGTCGAGGCCGCGTTTTATGCGGTCCGCCGCGCACCTTCCAAACCGGCGTTTTTCCAAACGCGAATCGCCCATGCCGGCCAGCGTATCCGCTGAAGATGAACGGAAGATGAACAGCGGATGAACTTGGGCGGCAGACCTACTCCCGCAGTGTGTTGAAGACTTTGGGATTCTTTTTGCGCACGCGCCCGCCGGCGGAGCCGGTTGAAGAACCCGGCGGTTGCCCGTTGCGCCGGGCAGCCCCCGTGAGCAAGCGCCCACCTTCCGCCCGGCCCTGACCGCGGCCCGCCGCAAGCGGGCACGCCCGGCTCAATCCACCAGCTCGACGAGCGTGAAGTCGTCGAAATCCGCCGTGACGACGTTCTTGGTGAACGAGTGCACCCAAACCTCGACCTGCACCGCGCCCGCCGGGGCGACGCCGCGTTTGGTGAACTCCTTCCACTCCGTGTCCGAGCGGCGCACCGCCACGTTGATCTGGTTCTTCAGCTCGGGACGGTTGAGAAACTCCCCCTTGGCGTTGTAGAAGCGGATATACACCGCGATGCCCTCGCCCTTCACGATCCGCGCCTGGAAGCGGACCTCGTAGGACTTGCCCGGTGTCGCGGGAAACCGCTTCGCCGCCAGGCTTGATCCCAGGGTGTCGCTGGCATCCGTCACGCGGAGACCGAGCTTGCCGGAGCGCGCGGCCTCGGGGACGGCGACACTCATGCCGTGATCGTTCGTGCTGTTCCAGGACGCGAGCTTGTCCTCGAATCCCGCATTCGGCAGCGGGAGGTTCTTTTCGGCCGCCAGGGCGGCAGGGATCGCAGGCAACAGGGCCAGGGCAAGGACGGGAAGTTTCATGGCGGCGGCATAGACTCCGCAGGCGCAGCGGGCAAGCCGCGCGCGCGCGAAAACCGACAGGGTCATATGAACCCGTCGTGGTCGCCCGGGCAGACAGGCCCGTCAGGGAACCGACTCGCACCAGCGCATTCGCGCCGCGAAGTCGCGCTGGAATTCCGGTCGCCAGCGGCTCACCGCCTCGCGCGGTTCAAAACCGGGACGGGCCGGCAGGTCGCGGTACCAGCCATCGGGCTCGCGGGCGAACTGCCCGCCCCAACCCGGCTTCCTCGGATCGGCAGGATCGTTGCCGCCGCGCGGCAGAAAGAAGAACCACGACGGCGTATCGCCTTCCTTGAGACAGGCGTGCGGGTTCGGCGCGGTCCAGGTCTTCGTCGGGTAGAGCGCGCCGAGCGGTCCGCGGCGGCGCACGTGCTCGTCGATCCACGCCCGGCTGGTGAGGGACTCATCACCCGTCAGGTACATGCCACGATACGTGCCCTCACGCTTGTCCCGGCCGGGGTAGGCGTGCGCCAGGATGTAGTGCATGCCGGGAAATTCCGCGCGCATCCACTCCGCGAGGCGATCCTGGTCGTTGATGTCGTAGACCCGAAATTTCTGCACGAACGCCGCCAGCCCGATCGCGCCGCGCTCCTGTTTCACCCGCCACAGGGCTTGCGCGAAATCCGTCTGTCCACCCCAGATGGCAAGGTTGAGCGGCCGCGTGACGTCGCCGGCATCGATCCGCTCGATCAGCGCGCGGGAGCCGGCGGTGTCATGGCCGGCGCCGATGTGGGCCCGGCCGCGCTGCGGGTTGCCGGAGACGATCCGCGAGCGCAGCTCTTCGACGGTCGGCCAGCCGGAGGCGTGACGTCGCAGGTTCGGCCGCACTTCGCCGTAGGCGTCGACGATCTGTCGGATCAGGTCGGGGCGCGTGATCGCCTGCTTCAACTCGCCCGGGGTGCCGGCCGCGCTCGCCAGCAGGAGCTCGAGCTCGAACTCGTTCGCGTAAACCATCAACCGGATCATCGACTGCTGGTCATCGGGGTCGCCGCCGATGTCGGTGAGCACGGCGAGCCGGGGCCGGTCGGCGGCCACGGCGGTGGTGGCAGCCAGCGCGGCGAGAGGAAGGGCGAACCGCAGCCAACGATGAGCTTTCATGGGGTGAAGCGAAAATCCCGGAGAGCGGGAGTCAATGCCCCCGCCGGGAGCACACCGGCCCTGGGCAGAACCGACGGTGTCCGGCCCTGGGGTCTGTAAATCCTACCGCGTGACTCCGTTCGGCCCCAAGCCCCGAAGCCTGACACGGTATCGGAGATCCTCGGAGTCCGCCGGCTGCCGGCTCCGGAGTTTCCGGGCGGACGTTGACCAGGAAATCTCACCGCTCCAAAGCCCCGGCCAACGCGCGATCGGAGCGGAATTCGCGTGCGGCGGGCCAACGCCTGCCCGCCGGAGACGTCGCCGGAGGACATTGGCGCCGTCGTGGAAGCAGAGGGGCGGCGGCGGGGCCTGGGCCGGGCCCGGCACGGTTATCTCGTGATGGATGGCGCCGTCTGGCTATGGGATCTGGCCGAGGATCGGGCAAAGCCAAATGGGGCAGGGGTTGACTCTTGACACCCCCCGGCTTTCGCCGGGGCGGCGGTGACAGAGGCCCACGAAAGAGCACGCAGTAATCGAGAAGCGGAGAGCGGGCGCGATTATGGCTGGGTGGGGCAACACCGGCAGCCCCATCCGGGCTCCCGCAAGAGGCGAAGGCGCGAAGTCGGCTGGGACAGCTTCGCGCCTTCGCCACTTCGCGGGACACCCTGCCTTGGCCGCAATCTGGCAGGAAGCATAGCCCTCCCCTCGACCACGCCCCGCCGCATTGACCCCTTCGACCCCTTGAAAGCTCTGCGGATGGCAGCGGAGCCAGCCAAAACCTTGATCCATCGTTCATCCACATACCACAGAGGCCGACCCCATAGCTTGGGCTTGCACCGGGAAACTTGACTCCTGCGGCGGGTAATGCACCTGTAACGCATATGAAGACGTTCAACGCCCGTCTGGCCGAGCAGGATTTGAGGAAGTTCGCCGCCAAGGCCCGCCGGCGGGGTGTGTCCCAAGCCGCCCTGCTCAGGGAATGGATCCACGCCCGCGAAATTCCGACGGTCGACGACGCCGCGGGGTGGGAAGCGCGGAATTCGGGTAACCGCCGGCTGCGCATTTCCCTTGGCTGATTACCTCCTCGATACCTCGTTCTTGATCGACTACTTCAACGAGGTAGCCGATGGCACGATCGGTCCTGCGCGACGTTTCCGGGCCACGTTGCCAGGTGCATCCAAGCTTTGCGTTTCTATTGTTTCGCTTGCCGAATTGATCGAGGGCGCTGGCGACGCGACGGCCGTTGAACGCGAGTTGCTTCGCTTGGCGCGGGTGGTGGGACTCCACCATCACCACGGCACCCGCGCTGGTCTGATGCAGCAGCGGGCGCGCGCGAGGGGCACACGGATGGGCGAGAACGACGCTTGGATCGCGGCCACGGCGGCTCTGGCCCAGCTTACCATCATCGGCGACGACGATCGTGCGTTCGCAAACCGACCGGCGGTCGCTTACGTGAATTTCCGCGCCGCTCTCGTTTAGCGGGGTCATTTTCCCGCCCCTCCCGCAGCGTTGACCATCGCCAGGATCGCCGCCCGCAACTCGGGGCGAAGCGAATCCCAGGCATGAACTACTTTCGCCAGCGCCAGGCTTCCCGCGTCAGATTTTGGGTAAGCCAGAACCCCCCGCCCGGCCCAACCCCTGAAGATCCAGTTTCCTTCCAGTAAAAGGGTCAGGCCTAAACATTTGTGTTCTGCATGGGCGGTGCGCCGCTCTCGAAGGTCGTTGTTGATCGAGCCATCGGCAGAACTGCTCTCCAGGGATTTTCCGGCAAGCCCCCTGTGATCACGAGCGCATCGAAGAAGGCCTTCGCGACGCAGAGTACGCGTTTGGCCTGCCACCCGCCACGGCCCGACTGCTCGCGCAGCGCCAAGAATTCTTCCGCCGTCACAGCGGTGAAGGACTGCCATCGACACCCGCGAAACAGCCCTTCCAGTAAACCCCTCCCGTCCCAATCCCGCAGGATCCAGTCTTCTACCAGTTAGCGGTCAGCCGCCGCCGCCGCCGGCGGCGAGGGACTCGGGCTGGAAGGTCGAGCGCATCATCGCGACGAGGTAGTCGCGGTTCATGCGGGCGATGAAATCGTGCGAGATGAGCTTGGGGCAGGCGGCGCTGCACTCGTACTGGTTGCTGCAGTTGCCGAAGCCGGCCTCGTCCATCGTCTTCACCATCGCCAGCACGCGGCGGTCGCGTTCGGCCTGCCCCTGCGGGAGCAGCCCGAGGTGGCTCACCTTGGCGGCGACGAAGAGCATGGCGCTGGAATTCTTGCAGGCGGCCACGCAGGCGCCGCAGCCGATGCACTGGGCGGCGTCCATCGCGAGCTCAGCGTCGCCCTTGGGCACCGGAATGGCGTTGGCGTCGCAGGCCGAGCCGGTGCGGGCCGTGATGAATCCGCCCGCCTGCTGGATCTTGTCGAAGGCGCTGCGGTCGGTGATGAGGTCCTTGATCACCGGGAACGGATGCGCGCGGAACGGTTCGATCGTGATCGTCGCACCGTCGGCAAAGCTGCGCATGTAGGTCTGGCAGCTCGCGATGCCGCGGTGCGGACCGTGCGGCTTGCCGTCGATCACCAGCGAGCATGTGCCGCAGATGCCCTCGCGGCAGTCGTGGGCGAAGGCGATCGGGTCTTCGCCCTTGCGCTCGAGGTCGTCGTTCACGACGTCGAGCATCTCCAGCAGCGACATGTTGGGATTCAGGTTCGACGCCTTATATTCGACGAACCGGCCGGGCTGCCCGGGCCCGGCCTGGCGCCAGACGCGAAGCGTAACGGAGATGAGCTGGGTGGAAGATGCGGCGACCATGTGAAGATGGGGATTTCCGATTAGGACGATTGACGATTTACGATTCCCGTGAACGGACGGTTCGCAGGGAGGCGACGACGATGGCGAGGATTTCGGAGCCTTCCTGCTGGAGCGGGGCCAGCCGGGGCGCAGGGACCAACTCACTCTCCACCAGCAGCTCCATCCAGAAGAGTGACTCGTCGCACTCCTCTTCCACGATCTTGAGCTTGTTGATGAAATCAGCCCGGGACTTGCCACGACATGCAGCGCGGTAGTTGGCGCCTACCGACGTTCCTGCCCGCAACAACTGGTTCCCAAGCTCACGCGCGACGCCATCCCGCGGCAAAGCCTGCACGACCCGAATCACCCGCAGCGCGTACGCCTTCGTACGCTTTTTAATTTCTTCCGCGGTCATGGGAGGGTCCTGAGGTTCCTGAAAATCCGAAATCGTAAATCGTCAGATCGTAAATCGACGATCACTTGTAGCTGCGCACGCTCATCTTCACGAACTCGTAGTTGAGCGCCTCGACGTTACGGAGGGGCTCCCTGCCCTCGCCCTGGTACTCCCAGGCGGCGACGTGGCCGAATTTCTCGTCGTCGCGTTTGCACTCGCCGTCCGGATACTGGTACTCCTCGCGGAAGTGGCCGCCGCAGCTTTCCTCGCGGGTGAGGGCGTCGCGGCACATGAGTTCGCCGAGCTCGAAGAAGTCGGCCACGCGGCCGGCACGCTCGAGGGCCTGGTTCATGTTGTCCGCCGAGCCGGGGACATTGACGTTGGCCCAGAACTCCTCGCGCAGCTTGGGAATTTCCTGCAGCGCCTTTTCGAGGCCCTCCTTGGTGCGGGCCATGCCGCAACCCTCCCACATCAGGAGACCGAGCTTCTTGTGGTAGTAGTTCACCGGCTCCTTGCCCTTGGCGGACATCAGGCGCTGCACGATCGACGCCACGTTTTCCTCGGCCTGCTTGAACTCGGCCGCGTCCGTCGACGGCTTCGAGCCCGGCTTCTGCTGCGCGAGGTAATCGCCAATGGTGTAAGGAATGACGAAGTAGCCGTCGGCCAGGCCCTGCATGAGGGCGGAGGCGCCGAGGCGGTTGGCGCCGTGGTCGGAGAAGTTGGCTTCGCCGAGCACGAACAGGCCGGGGACGTTAGACATCAGGTTATAGTCCACCCAGAGGCCGCCCATGGTGTAATGGACCGCCGGGTAGATGCGCATCGGCGTCTGATAGGCGTTCTCGTTGGTGATCTCGTGGTAGATGTCGAAGAGATTGCCGTAACGCTCGCGCACGCCGGCCTCGCCGAGGCGCTTGATGGCGTCGGAGAAGTCGAGATACACACCGAGGCCGGTCTCGCCGACGCCGCGGCCCTCGTCGCACATGCGTTTGGCGGCGCGGGACGAGACGTCGCGGGGCGCCAGGTTGCCGAAGCTCGGATAGATGCGCTCGAGGTAATAGTCGCGATCCTCTTCCGGGATGGAGGCGGGGTCCTTCTTGCAGTCCGCGGCCTTCTTCGGAACCCAGATGCGGCCGTCGTTGCGCAGCGACTCCGACATCAGGGTGAGCTTGGACTGGTAGTCGCCCGAGACCGGGATGCAGGTCGGGTGGATCTGCGTGTAGCACGGGTTGCCAAAGCAGGCGCCGCGCTTGTAGGCGCGCCAGATGGCAGTGGCGTTGGAGCCACGGGCGTAGGTGGAGAGGTTGAAGACGTTACCGTAGCCGCCGGTGGCAAGGATGACGGCGTCGCCGGAATGGCGGTGCAGCTTGCCCGTGACAAGGTCGCGCGTGATGACGCCCTTGGCGTGGCCGTTGACCACGACGAGGTCGACCATCTCGTGCTGGGTGACGAGTTGGACGAGACCCTGGCCGACGGCGCGCGACAGGGCGGAATACGCGCCGAGGAGGAGCTGCTGGCCGGTCTGGCCGCGGGCGTAGAACGTGCGCGAGACCTGGGCGCCGCCGAAGGAGCGATTGGCGAGCAGGCCGCCGTATTCGCGGGCGAAGGGCACACCCTGGGCGACGCACTGGTCGATGATGTTGACCGACACCTCGGCGAGGCGGTGGACGTTGGCCTCGCGGGCGCGGTAGTCGCCGCCCTTGATGGTGTCGTAAAAAAGCCGGTACACGCTGTCGCCGTCGTTCTGGTAATTCTTGGCGGCATTGATGCCGCCCTGCGCGGCGATGGAATGGGCGCGGCGGGGGCTGTCGTGAAAGACGATGCACTTCACCTTGTAGCCGAGTTCGCCGAGGGTGGCGGCCGCCGAGGAACCGGCGAGTCCGGCGCCGACCACGATGACCTCGTACTTCCGCTTGTTGGCCGGGTTGACGAGCTTGATGTCGGCCTTGTGCTTGCGCCACTTGTCGGCCAGGGGGCCGGAGGGAATCTTGGATTCGAGTTTGGCCATGGCGGGGAGGATTAGCGTTGGGCGACGGAGGTGGTGGTGGCGACGGCAGCCAGTTTGGTGGCGGCGTGCGTGCCGGCGGCGGGTTGCGCGAGGCCGGTCAGGATGGCCCCCGGGATGGCCACATTCCCCACGAGGTAGGCGAGGCAGTAAACCGCCACCACGCGGCGCAAGCATGCAGACCAGCGGTGGTTGCGGACCCCGAAGGTCTGGAACATCGAGTCGACGCCATGCAGCAGGTGGGCGCTGAGGAGCGCCACCGCGATGATGTAGAAAATCGACACCGCCGGGTTGGCGAAGCCGAGGTACATCATGCTGTAGACGTCGTGCACCGCCTGGCCTTTGGCGACGAGCGGGAGCCCCAGCAGATGAAAGTCGCCGGCCATGGTGTAGTTCGGCAGCGCGGTCTTGAACGTGTCGGCCTGCGCCGCCCCGACCGTGAAGTGAGCGATATGATAGACGATGAAAGCCAGCACGACTACGCCGGTGTGCTTCATGTAGCGCGAGGCGACGACGGCCTGGAGCCATTTGTTCACGCCGTACGGCTCCGGTCCGCGCGCGGCCCGGTTTTCCAGCACCAACGCCAGCGCGGCCCACACGTGAACACCCACACAGACCAGCAGGAAGAGCCGCACGCCCCACAGCGCCGGCCCGAGCGACTGCAGGAAGTGCGCATAGCCGTTGATCTTGTCGGGGTGGGCGAAGATCTGCAGATTGCCAATGAGGTGACCGGTCACGAACCCGACGAGCACCAGACCGGAAACGGCCATGAGGAGTTTACGGCCGATCGAGGACCTGAAGAGTAAGCCAACAAGATTCATCGCAGGAAGTTGCCAGGGGTGGAAACGCGCATGGCGCGTCGACCCTTCCCGACGCCTCTGGCGAAGTAAAGCAGCCCGCACCGGCTGTCTCGCTTATTAGCGACCCTAACCGTCGGGCGAGAAATGCTCATCCTGCCCCCCCGCCGGACGCCGCTGCGGACGCGCCCATCACCCTGCTTGGCCCACCGTTGCCGCAGCCCCCACCGTCGCTCCCGGGCGGGGATCCACGACCTGCAGCGCATGCAGGAAACGTTCAAGATCGGCCCGCGGCGGGTCGCCGAGCAGGGCGGCCTGAATCCAGCCGCGCTCCTTCAGGTGGCCGCTGCGAAAGTTAAGCCAGAAACCACGGCGCTCCAATTCCTCCCCCAGCAGCACCGCCTGCCCGGCCGGCTCGACGGCAAGCGTGACCAGCGCCGGACAAGCTGCGGATTCCGGAGCCACCACCGCGCCACCGCGCGCCCGCAGCGCCTGCCGCAGCCAGGCGCCGTTCTCGGCGATGCGCCGGCGCCGTTCCGGCGTGGCCTGCCGTACCGCGACCGCCAGCGCGGCCACCAAGTTCGACGGATGGGTGTGGGCCGCACTGTCGTGAGCCGCCCAATGCCCGAGGTCCAGATACCCCGGCAGGCGGTCCGGTTCAGGCCGCGGTGCATAGTCGTGGAAGACGAGCGCCAGGCCGGGAAAGGCTCCCAAACCCTTGCCGCTGGTCGCGGTGGCGAGCTGCACGCCCCGCAGATCGACCGGCACCGCCCCCAGCGAGCTGATGCAGTCGGCGCACAGATGCAGGCCGTGGTCGACCGCGAGCGACTTGAGCGCGTCGAGCGGGTTGAGCACACCCGTCGAAGTCTCGTGGTGCACCGCCCACAGCCAGCCGCCACGGGGCACGCGCGCGACAAAGGCCGCCACCTCCTCGAGGTCGAAGACGTCCCCCCAGCGCAGGCGGAGCCAGTCGAAACGCAGTCCCGCCCGCCGGGCCTCGGCGGCGAGGCGCTCGCCGAATTCACCATTGGAGAGCACCAGCCCGGTCGTTCCCCGCAGCGCCAGTTGCGCCGCGACCACGGCCGTGCCGAGCGAACCGGATCCCGGAAGGATCTGCACGTCGCGCGCCCCGGTGGCCGCACAGAGTTCGGATCGAAGCGCCGCCAGTTGCTCGAGGAACACCGGACCGCGATGCGAGACCGCCGGCGCCGCCAGCGCGGCCTCGACCTCGGGGCTGGTCCGCACCGGCCCCGGCAGCAGGTTGACCGGACGCGCCGGCGGCGGCCCGGCGGTGAACGCGCCGCGCAACGCCGCGCTCTTTTCGACCGTGCGGCCGAACGCCTCCAGCGTGAGGTACATCGGCTGGTACGGCGCCTCCGCCGTGCCCACCAGCGGACCGAACGGGGTGAATCCGAGATGGCGATACAGCTTGAGCTGCCGGGTCGTCCCGGAGATGAGCGCCAGGTCGAACCCCTGTTCCAGGCAGCGGCGGACGGCGAACTCGAAGAGCCGCAGAAACAGCGGTGTCTGGCGGAACTCCTTTTCCACCGCGAGCAGCCGCACTTCGATCAGCCGCCGCCCCGCTGGCAGGTAGGCATCGAGGTTGGGCAGCTTGGCGTCGAGGGAGAACGGCCGCTGCGGGCGCAGCGCCATCATGCCCGCGAGCGTGCGGCCGGCGAGCGCCACCAGGTAGGTGTTATCCGCGTGAAACCGATCGACCAGCCGCCCGTCGGGGTTGCGGGAGTGCTGGGGGATCTCCTCGACAAAGGTGCGGTAGTTAAGCCGGTGGATCAGCTCGAACTCCCACGGCTCGGTGGCAATCCGGAGAACCAGATCGGAAGGCAGGGTCTTCATGGTGAAGGTGGATCGGACGACGCAGCCGGCCCCGCCGCCGGGGAGGCGGGCCGCGTCCGCCGCAGGTGGCCGCGGTGCGCAAACGCGACGATCACAAACCCGCCGGCCGTCAGCCCCGCGCCCGCGGCCGACCGCGTCTCGAGCCAGACCGCCAGCGGCAGCACCAGCGCTCCCAGCAGGCCGGCGTACACCCGCCGCCGAGTGACCGCCCACCCCACGCCCGCCAGCAGCAGGCAGGCGGCCATCGCCCACGGTGTCAGCACCAGCCAGGCTCCGAGCAACGGCCCCAGCCCGCGCCCGCCCCGGAAACCCAGTTGCAGCGGCCAGACGTGCCCCGCCACCGCCGCCAGACCGGCGGCAAACTCCCCCGCCGGCGGCAGGCCCACCAGCCAGGCCAGCAGCACCGTCACCGCCCCCTTGGCGGCATCGAGCGCCAGCACCACGGCAAAACCCCGGCCGCCCAGCACCCGCCCCGCATTCGTCGCCCCGGTCGCCCCACTGCCCAGCGTGCGCACATCCACCCCGGTCCGCAGACGCACCAGCCAGTAGCCGGCGGACACGCCGCCAAGGAGGTAGGCGCAGGGCAGGAGAAGCCAGGAGAGGAGTTCCATTCACACCCGCGCCGCGAAGCGCGGAAGTACCGCAATGCTGAGGCGGACAAAGGACCGACACCCCATCTCTACCGCAACCCAACGCCCCTTGGCAATCGCGCCGCGGCACCACGCCCCTGTCATCCCAGGAATGACAGGAGGCCGGAGCCCTCCCGGCTCCGCAGCCACGCCCCGGATAGTTTGTCATCCAAGGGATGACAACGGCCGCCGCGAAGGAGGCGGCCCGGCCGGCCGCGGGGTGGCGCGGGACAAAGCTGGCCAAACGCCCCCCAACCCTCCTATGCCTCGTCCCTCCCACCGCTCCGTCGGTCCAGTGACGGAGCATCCGCACCTCCCTGCACCATGCCCTCCCCCCGCCTGTTCCCGGCGCCGGCGCTTGCCGTCGCCCTCCTCCTCGCCGTCCCCGCGACGGCCCAGGTCGCGCCCGCCGGCACGACCCTCCGCCCCGGAGCCGCTCCCGGCGACGAAGCCCCGATCACGCTCACCCCCTTCGTCGTCGCGGAGTCCGAGGATCGTGGATACGCCGCGACTTCGACGCTGGCCGGCACGCGGCTGCGCACCGACCTGCGCGATGTCGGCGCCGCCATCTCGGTGGTGACCCAGCAGTTCCTGCTGGACACGGCGTCGACCAGCGCCCGCGATCTCCTCGTCTACACGGCCAGCACCGAGGTCGGAGGATTCGAGGGCAACTTCTCCGGTGTCGACACCGGCAACCGTTTTTCCAGCGCCGAGGCCACCCTGCAGAGCCCGCAGAACTCCACCCGCGTGCGCGGCCTCGCCGGCGCCGATCTCACGCGCGATTTCTTCCTCACCAACATCCCGCTGGACTCGTACAACACCGAGCGGGTCGACATTTCGCGCGGCGCCAACGCCATCCTCTTCGGGCTCGGCAGCCCGGCCGGCATCATCAACAACCAACTCAAGTCGGCCAATCTCCACAAGAACTCGTTCTTGTTCCAGAACACCTTCGGCCGCTTCGAATCCCACCGCGAGGTCCTCGACGTCAACCAGGCCATCGTCCAGGGGCGGCTGGGCGTGCGCGTCATCGGCCTGAACAAGGCGGAGAAGTACCAGCAGCGGCCGGCCCACGAGGACGACCGCCGCATCTTTATCGCGGCCAAGTGGGAGCCGCGCCTGGTGCGCGACGGCCTCACCCAGTTCCAGGTGAGCTACGAGGGCGGCGGCACGCGGTCCAACCGCCCGCGCCCCACCCCGCCCCAGGACGGGCTCTCAGTCTGGTACCACGTGCTCAACAAGGTCGCGATCGACCCGACCAACCCGACCGCCGTCACCAGCAACCCGCATCTCTTCGCCCACCTCGGCGCCCCCGGCCGCTGGTTCGGCCAGGTCGGCGCGGTGTTCACCGACCCCCATTCCGCCGTGCAGGGCGGCGCTGGCGTGCCCCCGTTCATGATCAGCCGCGGCGGCACGCCGTTCACCTCGTGGTACGCCGTCGGCGCCTTTGGCGCACAGGGCAACAACCCCAATTTCTTCCTCAACCAGCAGTTCGCCCCGCCCGGCCAGGCCTTCACCGGCTTGTGGCGCTACCAGGAGATCCGCGACCCCTCGATCTTCAACTTCCGCGACACCCTCCTCGACGGCCCCAACAAGCGTGAGCAGTCCGACTTCCGCGCCCTCAACGCCGTCTTCCGCCAGACCTTCCTCCGCGACCTCGTCGGTTTCGAGCTCGCGTATGACCGCCAGACCCACAACCGCGAAAACTTCGGCGTCTTCGGCTTCGACGCCTACACGCTCTTCGTCGACATCAACTCGAAACTCGTCGACGGCGCCCCCAACCCGAACTTCGGCCGCCCCTACGTCGCCTCCGATTCGATCGGCAACAACTTCGTCGAGTCGACCCGCGAGGCCCGGCGCGCCACCGCTTACGCCACCCTCGACCTGCGGCGCCACGACGGCCTCTGGCGCCACCTCGGCCGCCATGTCTTCACCGGCACCTACACCGACCAGCGCAACGCCAACTTCAGCCGCAGCATCAATGGCTATTCCTACGGCCTGGAGATGAACGTCTACGCCAACAACCCCGCCGCCACCACCTACCCCTCGTACGCCGCCATCCATTACCTCGGGCCCTCCATCGCCAACCTGAACTCGCCGGCCGGCGCCAACCTCTCCGGCATCACCGCCCTCCATGTCCCCCAGCCCAGCGGCACGGCGCTCCTCTTCGACGCCCGCGTCAACCAGATGGTGCGCGTCCCCGTCACCACCCTCTCCGCCAACGAACGCGACATCAGCAAGCTCTACTCCGGCGCTTCCAAGAACCGAAACACCACCAAGAGCCAGTCCGCCATCTGGCAGGGCTACCTGCTCTCCGACAAACTCGTCGGCCTCGTCGGCTGGCGGAAGGACGAATTCGACCTGCGCGACGCCGGCCCGGCCCGCCTCGCCTCCGTCACCGGCCAGACCGACCCCTTCAACCCCGCCTGGACGCTCCCGGCCAAGCCCACCATCTACGCCGAGGACGAGACCATCAGTTGGAGCGGCGTCCTGCACGCCCCCGACTTCGTGAAACGCTGGCTGCCGCGCGGCACCGATCTCAGCCTCTCCTATAATCGGGCGCAGAATTTCCGCCCGTCCTCCACCATCGCCGACGTCTACGGCCGCCCGTTTGCACCGCCCTCCGGCCGCACGAAGGATCTCGGCGTCACGATCTCCGCCCTCGACCGCAAATTCACCCTGCGCGTCAACCGCTACCGCACGACGCAGGCGAACGACAGCGCCACCTTCTACAACACGTTCTGGCCCGGCAACGACGTCGTCCGCGCCATGAACGGCCTGCGCGGCTCCAACACCAGTGAAGTGGTGATCAACCGCTGGTTCGGCTTCACCCCCAGCGACCCACGCTACCTCCCGCTCCGCGCCAGCCTCACCAACCCCGCCCAGGCCAATGTGCTCAACCCGGGGCTCACCGCCGCCGAAACCGCCGCCCGCAACCTCTGGTTCACCCAGCGCACGCGCGAGGAGTGGCTCCGCCCCGTCGACCCGCTGCTCGCCCAGACCTGGGGTTTCACCCAGGCGCCCAACGGCGGAAACTGGAGCGCCACCCGCCCGCCCAATGTCGGCAACGTGGCCGACACCGTCTCCGAAGGCTGGGAGTTCGAGGGCACCTTCAATCCCACCCCCAACTGGCGCCTCACCTTCAACGCCGCGCGGCAGGAGGCCCGGCGCGCCAACGTCGGCGCCGACTTCACCGAGTTCATCAACCGCAACCTCCCGCTCTGGAAGGACGGCAACGGCCAGCTCGCCACCAACATCCGCCAGATGGAAGGCCTCGAGGACATCATCTACTTCAACTCGTTCGGCACCTCGCAGCTCGGCAATCTCGCGATTATCAACATGTACGTGCCCTACCTGAACGCGCTCGCCGCCAACGGCGCCCCGGTCCAGGAGCTGCGGCGCTGGCGCTTCAACGCCGTCACGAACTACGACTTCCGCAGCGGCCGCCTCAAGGGCTGGAGCGTCGGCGGCGCCGCCCGCTGGCAGGACCGCGTCGCGATCGGCTTTCCCGCGAAACAAAACGCCGCCGGCGCCTGGGTCTACGACGTCACCCGCCCCTACTACGGCAGCGACCAGATCAGCTACGATGCCTGGCTGCGCTACGGCCGACGCCTGCTCAACGACAAGGTGCGCTGGAGCGTCCAGTTCAACGTGCGCGACCTCTTCGGCAGCGACGATCTGGTTGCCGTCACCGCCCAGCCCAACGGCACGGTCGCCAGCGCCCGCATCCCGCAGCCCAACAAGTGGACGATCACGAACTCGTTCGAGTTCTGAGCGCCGCGTCGCCGCGGTCGCCGACTGCGGCTTCAGTGCCGGCACACGGCGGTGTCATTCTCACGGTCACGAGGCGTTGCTGGCCAGGGTGGACGAGGCATCTTGCCTCGTTGGTCACAAGGCTGGAGGCCTCATCCCAGCACGGCTGGACGCTGCAGTCGCCTACGGCACCAGTTCGCCCACGAGCAGGATCGCCCCGGGCGCGAAGACCAGGGGCTCGTACCGGGCCGGGTCGTCGATGACCTGTTTCCGCTGCGCGAGGATCTTCGCCTTGTCCGGGCGGTCGGGCAGCAGTTCGAGGGTCACGGTGTGCTCGCCGTCCGGGAGATCAGACCCGATGAGAAACGAGCTCAGCCGGTGATAGGTGCAGTAGGCGTCGAAACGGGTGCGGATCTCCGGCGGCCGGTCGTCGAGGGTGACGCGCACCCGGCCGCTGTCCGGCCCGATGACGTCGTAGATCGCGCAGCGTGTGCCGCGGAAGCGGAAGGTAAGCTTCGCGCCGGCCGCGGTCGCCCGGTGCAGGGCGGGCAGGCGGCTGGCGAAGCGCCGCGCGAGGGGATCCTCCTTGGAATCGAGGGCGGCGAAACCGGGGCCGGGCCGCGCCGCGGAGAGCGGCACCAGCCGTGCGCGCTCGTAGTTGGCGGCGGTGTGCGGGGCGGGCAGGTCGCGCGGGCCGGGCCGGCCCGAGGCCGCCTGGATCGCCGGCAGCGAGCGCACGATCGCCTGCAGGTAGAGTTCGTGTCCGGTTTCCGGATGCGGGTGCACGGCGTCGGGGGCGAAGACGAATTTGTCCCCGAGGGCCTGGCGCTCGGCGTCGGTCTTGGGGAGCGGCGCCCGCCAGACGAGGCGGTCCTCCCGCGCCAGCCGCGCCACTTCCATCGCGAGGTGGATGGTCGGGAGGCCGTAGTGGTCGGCGAGGCGCTCCATTACGCTGGCGGAGCGCTGGAACCTGCCCTCGAGCATCGCGGGGGCCAGCGCCTCGGTCAGGGTGTAAACGAACCCGAGGTCGCACGCCGGGAGGGCGCGGCGGATCTGGCGCACGATGCCCTCCAGGCAACGCAGGATCTGCTCGGGGGCGGCGCCACCGTCGTTGACCGCAAACTCGATCAGCACGAGGTCGGGCCGGTGGGCGATCACGTCCGCCTGCACCCGGTGCACGCCGAGGTCGGAGCCGGTGCCGCCGATGGCGGCGTTGATTTCGGAGAACTTCGCGTTGGGGAAGGTGCTCTGGAAGAACGCCAGGCTCTTCGGCCGCCAGCCGGGCTGCGCCGTGATGGAGCCGCCGAAGTAGGCGATCTTCAGCGCGGCGCCGGGCGTGGCGGCCCGGGCGAGGAAATTGGGCCAGCCCTGGCGCGGCCGGCACTCCTGCGCGGGCACCAGCGGGAAGTCCGCCCCGGCGCCACGGGCAACGGCCGCGAGGGTGATGAGGGCGAGGAGCAGAGTGGGGAGCAGCGGGCGGGGTGTCTTGAACATGGAATGATAGGACCCGACTCTGCGGCGGCGTTCTGTTCGCTTCCAACTCACCCGGCCCAGAGGCGGCGTTGCAGGTCGATGAAACGGCCGATGATCGCGCCGTGGCTCACATGGCGGCCGGCCGCGAGGCGTTGCCGCGCCCCCACCCACACGTCGCGAATCGCGCGGCGCTCCAGGGCAAAAACGATGCTGGCCAGCAGCGAATCCGCCTCCGCACCGGCGACCGAAGGATCGTTCAGGTTGACCGTGAAAAAATCCGCCGGCCGGCCCACCTCCAGCGCCCCGCCGGTCGCGCCGAGGCTGCGCGCCCCCATCGCCGTCGCCGCCTGCAGCGCAGCACCCGCCGGCTCGCCAGCCAGACCTGACCGCCCCCGCGCGCCCGCCCGCAGGCTCAGCTCCAGGAGCCGCGCCTCCCCGAGCAGGTCGATGCGGGTGTTGGTGTCGCTGCCCAGGGCCACACCCGCCCCGGCGGCAAGCAACCGGTCCGCCGGCGCCACCCCGCGACCGAGCACCTGTTCGCTGCTCGGACACGCACACACCGCGGCCCGCGCCGAACCGAGCAGCTTCACCTCGTCGTCCGTCAGGTGCGGCGCATCGACTGCCGTGAAGCGTTTGTCGACGATCCCGTGTTCGGCCAGCAGCACGATCGGCGGACGGCCGTATTCCGCCACGCAAGCCGCGTGCTCCTCGCCACTCGTCGCCACATGCGCGTGCAGCCGCAGGCGCTGGGTGCGGGCGTAGGTCGCGATCGTCTTGAACGCCTCGAGCGGCACCGTGGCGAGTGAGTCGGCGGCGATGCCAATCCACGCCTCGTCGGCGGGGAAGTCGCGCTCCACCGCGCGCCGCAGGAGATCCGTTTCCCGCATGAAGGCCTCCGCCCCCGCCCAACGGCTGCGCGCCGGCGCCGGACCGGCCTCCCCCCCGAATCCCGCGCGCACCTGCGCGACGTGGAGCAGCGCGATGCGGATCCCGACATCGTGCGCCGCGCGGATGATTTCACGGGCAAGGTGCCCGGGCTCGGACCAGGGCGTGCCGTCGGGCTGATGGTGCAGGTAATGGAATTCGCCGACGCAGGTGACGCCCCCGAGCAGCATTTCGAGGAAAGCGAGACGCGCCGTGTCAAACACGTCCTCGTCGCCCAGGCGCGCAACCACCCGATCGTGCGCGTCGCGCCCCGCGGCCGGCCCGCCCGCCCCGCTCCGGCCTTCCGTGCGCCCGCGCAGCACGCGGTGAAACGAATGGGAGTGGGCGTTGACCAGGCCCGGCAGCGCGGCCTGGCCGGGCAGCCGGCGCGCCGCGGCGAGATCGGCCGGTTCGCGGGAGAAGCGGGTGATGCGCCCGAGGGCGTCGGCGAAAAAGGCGAGGCCGCTCTCAAACCGGTCGCCGGTGTAAACGCAGTCCGGCAGCCAGCCGCCTTCGCGCGAACCGTGGGGCACGCCGGCCTGCACGACAGCGGCGGCGACCGGCGCGGGTCGAGGCGGGGCCTCGGGGCGGGGCGGGCGGGGGCCGGCCGGAAAATCGCGGCCGCCGTGCGGTCCGTGTCGCGGACCCGCGCCGCGGCGCGACGCCCCGGAGTGGGGGCTGGCGGAGCGGGGTCCACGCGGGTCCTGCGGCGGCTGCGGACGACGTTCGTTGCGTCGAGGATCGGTCATGCGAAGTGCAGGCTTGATTTCGCGCGGGCGGCGGCGCGACGCAACCCGGGATCGCAGCGAAGGGGACCGAAGGGAGCCCCGAGGGCGTGCCCCGCAAGCAGCAGCCGATGTCCGTCTGCGCGAGTGGCAGCGGCGTCCCGTCCCGGTTTGCCCGGCGGGAGCAGAGCCGGGACGGCTCTGCCACGCTGGCAGACGTGGGCGTCGATGGGAGTGGGCTCCTCCTCCACGGGGCGCAGGCGCAACCGCGCGCCGGATCAGAACGCGGCGACGAGTTCGTGCAGGTGGCCGGGTTCGAGGGTTTTCTCCCCGAGCGCGACGCATTCGTGCTCGTCGTTCTTGTACAGCTTGAAGCGGATCGGCGCGGTGGCGTCGTTTGTTTCCCAGCGCCACTTGCCGATCGAGACAAACTGGAGCGGCACGCCGCGCTCCCAACTCAGGCCCGGACCCTCGCCGCGGATGAAGAGGCGGTTGCCGATGCCGATGTAAGCCGTGGCGATCAGCCTCGTCGCCCCATCCGAGGACAGTGTCTTTTCCACGTGGCCGGAGCCGGGTGCCGGCACGAAATCCTCAAATCCGAGGTCGAGTCCGGTCTCGGCCGGCGGCTCCGACTTGCGGGGCGCGCGCTTGCGCACGGGGGCCGGAGGGGACGCCGCGTTCGTTTCGTCGCTGACCGCGGGCGGCACCGGCGGCGCGGCCGGCGGGACCGAGTCGGTCGGAGCCGGAGTCTTGTCTGACTCCGGAGCGGAAGCGGCCGGCGCTGACGCTGCGATTGGCGGCGTCGGCTCGTCGTCGGGCGGCGCCGTGGGCGTGGCGGCCGGCTCCGGAGCGGGAGTGTTCTGCAGCGGTGGTACGACTGCCGTGGCCGGTTCAATCGCGGCCGCCGTGTCACCCGCCGGGCCTCCGGAGGAGACGGAAGACTCCGAATCCGCCGGCACGGCGAACGGTGGGTGGGTGGGCACGGCCTCTTCCTTGCGCGTCCGGCGCTGGCGCTTGGGGGCCGGAGGCGACGCGACGGCCGGCGGGACAGCAGGCGCACTGCTCGCGGAGGAATCAGGGGCGGCAGGCAGCGCCGCGTCCGCCGCGAAAGTTGCGTCGAGGGGCGCAGGCGCGGGAACAGAGGTGCCCGCGGTGGCCGGCGAGGCCGCCGTCTGCTCGTGGGAGAGCTTTTCGGCGCAGCCCTGAAGGCTGGACGCAAGCGCGGTGAGCTGGGCGATCCTGGCCTCCAACGACTGGATCGTGCTGGCGGTCCCCGCCCGAAACTCCTCCGCGGCGCGCGCACTGGCGGCGCGGGTGGCCTCGGCATATTCCGCCCCGAGCTGGGCGACCCTGGCCTCGAGCGTGGCAAGACTGTCCCGGTAGGCTTCGGCGAGGCGGCCCAGGGCGGCGACTTCCGCTTGCTGCAGCGACTTGAGGGCGATCCCACCGGCCGCCTCGATCACCTGCTCGGAGTGCTTCTGCATCCGGGCGAATTCGGCGCCGGTCTTGCCGGGAAGCTGGGCGAAAGCCTCCTGCAGCGCCGTCAGGTGTTGCGTGGAGGCGGCCTCGAGTCTTCCCCACTCCGCGGCGGTCTTGGCGATACGGGTGGAAATCGCCTCCAAGCGCTCGCTTTCGCTGCTGCGGAGCGCTGTGAGTTCCTGTTCGAGCTCGGCCTTCTCCGCGTCATTGGCGTCGGCGAGCTGCGCCTGGAACTCCGCGATCTTCTCCTGCAGTTTGTGCGGCAGGTGTTCGGCATGGCGGAGGTTCTTCTGCGCGAGATCCGCGATCTCATGCAGGCTGCCCGTGGCGATGCTGATTTGCTGCGCCGTCTCATGCACGGTCTGGGCCAGGGTCTCCAGCGCACGCTGCCGGTCGTCGAGGACCGCGTTCTTCAGCCGTTCGTAGCGCGCCACGAGCGGGAGCAATCCGACCACGGCCCCGAGACCGACACAACCGACGATCAGCAGCATCGCCTGCGACGAGAGCGGCGCCGGGCTGAGGACGGCGATGGCGGCTGCGGCCGCGATCAACGCGAGGTCCGTCACGACAAAAAGCCAGGTCGGCAGGCCAGGTGGGGAGTCGGAGGATTTCATGGGGGCGTCGGAACCCGGCTGCGTCGCAGTGTCCTCCACGCGTCCGCCAAGGGACCGGACGATCGCGGCGCGCGACCGGCGGTGAGTTTGTGCGGCCCGCCGCGCGACGGCTCAAGGGGAAAACGGCCGCGCCCGCCGCCTGGAATCGCGCGCCCGCGGTTGCCCCCGGGCGGAATCCTGGGCACGATGACCGCGCCATGGATTCCTCCGCCTTCCTGCGCATCGAGCGCGACGACCCCGGTGGGGCGGGGGCGCGGCACTACGTCGTGCACACGCAGGATCCCAAGTTTGCGCTCGAGCTGGCGCCCGACGAGAGCGCCCCCGACCGGAAGGGGCGGGGCGTGCTCAAGCGCCTGTGCGTGCCCAACTCGTGGGCGGGCGACTACCATCAATACGGCCGACTGATCGCGGCGGCGCAGGATTTCTTTGCCCAGTCGCGTCAGGAGCCGGGATCCCAGTCGGAGACCCGGCGGCTGGCCCGTTGAACGGGCGGCCCGCGCGGTCGCGAGGCTACGCCTTCACCCGGCGCCGCGTCCGGCGCGCGCGGCGGACGCTGCCGGCGAGGTGTTGCGGCGTGAGGCGGTCGAGCATGTAGGACACCATCGGATCGCCGCCGAAGAGGCAGACCGCACATCGACCTTCGGCATCGCGGCCGGCATTGCCCGGGATGCGATGGCGAAGGTGATGGCGGTAAGTGAGGAGGGCGTACATGGCGAAAGCAGGTTGAGGGTTGGAGGAGGGCGCTGGGGTGGGAGGCGAACGGGGGACAGTGTAACGCCTCCCGCCGCGTCGCGCCATTGGTAGTGTCACCCCGGCGGATACGTACGCCGCGGCGGCGACGGCGGCGCGGATTGCGTAGCCGCGCTCAGGCCATCAAATCCTGCACGACCTCGCCGGCGATGCCGGTGAGGCGCACGTCGAGGCCCTGGAACTTGGTGTTGAGGCGCCGGTGGTCGATGCCCAGCAGCGCGAGCAGGGTGGCGTGCAGATCGTGCACGTTGACGACATTTTCCACCGCGCGATAGCCGAGGTCGTCGGTCGCACCGTAGGTGGTGCCCGCCTTCACGCCGCCGCCGGCGAGGAACACGCTGAAGCCAAGGATGTGGTGATCGCGCCCGCTGCCCTGGCCCATCGGCGTGCGGCCGAACTCGCCGCCCCACAGGATGAGCGTGTCGTCGAGCAGGCCGCGCTGGCGCAGATCCTTGATCAACGCCGCGGTGGGGCGGTCGACCTCGGCGGCGCCGGCTTTCATCCCGGGCTCGAGTTCGCTGTGGTGGTCCCAGGCGCGGTGGTAAAGCTGGATCATGCGCACGCCGCGCTCGGCCAGGCGGCGGGCGAGCAGGCAGTTGGAGGCATAGCTGCCGTCGCCGGGCTCCTTGATGCCGTAGGCCTCGAGGGTGGCGGGAGTTTCGCCGGAGAAGTCGGTGAGCTCGGGCACGCTGGCCTGCATTCGAAACGCCATCTCGTACTGCGCGATGCGCGTGGCGATCTCGGGATCGCGCACGTCGTCGGCGAGCAGGCCGTTGAGCCGGCGGATCTCGTCGAGCACCTGGCGCTGCGTGCTCTGGCAGACGCCCTCGGGGTTGCCGATGTAGTGCACGGCGTCGCCGCGCGACTGGAACTGGATGCCCTGGAAGCGGCTCGGCAGCACGCCGCTCGACCACTGCCGCGCCGAGATCGGCTGCAGGCCGAACCGGCCCTGCGAGGTGAGCACGATGAAGCCGGGCAGGTCCTGCGTCTCGGCGCCGAGGCCGTAGAGCAGCCACGAGCCCATGCTGGGCCGGCCCTTGATGATCGAGCCCGTGTTCATGAACGCGTGCGCGGTGTCGTGGTTGATCTGCTCGGTCTGCATCGAGCGGATCACGCAGAGCTCGTCGGCGACGGTGCCGAGCTGGGGGAAGAGTTCGCTGATCTCGATGCCGGCCTGCCCGTGCTTCCGGAACGCGGTGAAGGGCCCCCGCGCCTTGAGTTCGGTGTTCTGGAGCTGCGCGAGCTGCTGGCCGCGGGTGAACGACTCGGGAAACGGCTGGCCGTGGAGCTCCTTGAGCTTCGGCTTCCAGTCGAAGGTCTCGAACTGCGAGGGCCCGCCCGCCATGCAGAGGAAGATGATCCGCTTCGCCTTCACGGGGAAGTGCGCCGCGGTGAGCGCGCCGTTCCAGCCCGGCGGCCGCGCGCCGGCAGCGGAGGCGGCGGGTGCGGCACCGAGGCGCTGCTGCAGCAGCGCAAACGCCAGTCCGCCGAGCCCGTAGGCGCTCTGGGTGAGGAAGGTCCGGCGGTTGACGCTCAGATCGTGGGCGGTGAGGGGCATGGAGGAGAAAGGGAGTAAGGGAATGAGGGAGTGGGGCAGTGAGGGAGTGAGCGAACGGGGGGCGGGGATCAGCGGGGGAGCGGCAGTTCGGGAGCAGGACCCGCATGGGCGGACGTATCCGATGGTTTCATGCGCATGGGCGTTTGAATTCCCCCTTACTCCCTCATTCCCTCACTCCCTCAATACCGCGTAATCGTCTCCTGCAGGTTGAGCAGGACGCGCGCGACCTGGGTCCAGGCGGCGTGTTCGGCGGCGTCGCCGTCCGGTGCGGGGGCGAAGCCGGTGCGGAGCAGTTTCTCCGCGTCGGCGGAATTCGCGCGGTAGTGGTCGCGCTGGGCCGCGAGCAGGGTGCGGAGGCCGTCGACCTCGGCGGGTTGCGGGGCGCGGGCGACGGCGAGTTGAAACGCCCGCCGCAGCCGGGCGCCGTCGTCGCCGGCGGGTTCGCCGATCAGGCGGGCGGCGAAGAGACGCGCCGCTTCGACGAAGGTGGGGTCGTTGAGCAGCGTCAGCGCCTGCTGGGGCGTGTTGCTGACGACCCGCTGCGCCGCGCACTCGTCGCGCGCCGGGGCGTCGAAGTTGGCCAGCATCGGATGCAGGAAGGTGCGCTGCCAGTGCATGTACACGCCGCGCCGCCACTGCCCGTCGTCGCGGGAGGCGGCGTAGTCGCGGTTGGGGAACTGGAGCTGCGCGTAGTAGCCGGCCGGCTGATACGGCTTCACGCTCGGACCGCCGATTTCCGCGAGGTGGAGCGCGCCGGCGATGAAGAGGGCGTTGTCGCGCACGAACTCGGCCTCGAGGCGCCGCGGGTTCTGGGCGGCCAGCAGGCGGTTGGCGGGATCGACGTCGCGCAGCTCCGGCCGCGCCGCGCTGCTCTGGCGGTAGGTCGCGCTCGTGACGATCAGCCGGATCAGGGCCCGCAAGTCCCAGCCGCCATCGCGAAACTCCGCCGCCAGCCAGTCGAGCAGCTCCGGGTGGGAGGGCAGTTCGCCCTGCGAACCGAGGTCATCCACGACCGCGCTCAGGCCGGTGCCGAAAAACAGCGCCCAGAGGCGGTTCGCCACGGCGCGGGCGGTGATCGGGTTGTCGCGCGACACGATCCAGCGCGCGAGATCGAGGCGGGTCAGGCGCTGCTCCGGCGTGCTTTCGCGGCGCCCGGGCAGGAAGCTCGGCGTGGCCGGCAGCACGATCGGACCGCTTTCGTCCTGCCAGTTGCCGCGCGGCAGGACGCGCACCGGCAGCGGCGTGGTCGCCTCCGTGACCAGGCTCCAGGCCTTGCCGCCGCGGGTCTCGCGGAGCGCGGCGGCGAGTTCGTGGTGGCGGACCACCGCCGCCCGCACGGGCGCCGCGCTGAAGGTCCAGGCTTCCGCGAGCAGGGCATGCTGCTCCGCCGTGCGCCCGACCGGAGTCGTGCGCAGGGCCGCGAGGAGGGCCGGCGCGGCGGTGTCGAGCGGCTCGCCCGCGGCCAACGGGCTCACCGCGACGCGCACCGGCAGCATCACGTCGCCGGAAAACACCGCCACCAGCCGATCTCCGGCGGCGAACTCGACCGGCGTCTCCAGCAGCCACACGCCGGCGACGGTCCGGCCTTCGTCGAGCGCCGGCAGTTTCCACCCGCTCGCGATGCCGATGACCTCCTCGCCGTCCTTGTAGCGGCGGTCTGCGGCGGAGGCCTCGGCGTGGGCGACGGCGAGGCGCTGCACCTTGCCAGCGGCGTCGCGGCGGCTGAGGGCGAGGCGGAAGGTGCCGCGGTTCTTGGCGTACTGGCCGGCGAACGCACCGCCGGTGCCTGTGGTGACCTCGACCCGCACCGCCGCCACACGGCCGGCGCCGGGCTGCAGGGTGAGTTGCAGGCTGTCGTTCCGGGCGAGGGGTTTCGCGGGCACGGCGTAACCGTCCGCGCCGAGGGTCACGGCGGCGTTCGCCAGCGGTTTGTTGGCGCGCAGGATCGCGGCCGCCGGGGCGGGCCGGGCCCAGCCGTCGGGGTGCGACGCAAGCCACGCGGCGGCCGCCACGGCCCAGGCGGCGACGTCG